>CAZMBE010000011.1:13314-84449 GCA_964564625.1 uncultured Syntrophaceae bacterium
CACACGCCGAGGCCACCATCGGAAGCGCCAAAAACATGACGGCAAAGCAGCAAATCATTATTTTCTTCATACAGTATCTCCTCTCATTTTTTTTCAACAATTTTCTTTAATAAACAAAATCCTGGGTCTTAAATATTTATTGCTCTCTATGTTTTTTCATCACCTCCCTTCTTCTCCCATCAAGTTGTAGCGCTTTGATGATTTGATGAAACAGCGTATTTCCCCTGAGGAGATATTTGTTTCATTTGCTCATTCTTTTTGTTTGAAATGAGTTTAACGAAACAATTATTTCCGTTTCTATTGATGTAAGACAGGTTAAATAGTTGACCAACGCTTAGCTGAACTCTGACTTCATGGAATTCCTAATCAGAGCAATACAAAATTATGAGAAACATAGACACCAGAATATAATTCAAATTTCATACCATACACTTAACATTATGATATGATACAATAATGTTGAAATTTCTATGTTTACAATAGCATATAAATGTAAGTAATTCCGACACTTTTAATGGGCGGCATCGAGGCTTTTTACCGATTCGATAAGAAAATGAGATAGTTGTACTATTTCCTAAAACTGTAAAGTATTCCGACGATTTTAGGGCAATGTCTTAATAAATACATTGTAGTATAATGTATTATATTTTAAAAAGGCAAATTTATCATAAGCTTTATGATTCGATACTGCCTCATCTTCATTCATGTTGTCATGTTTTCTGATTCTGCTCATCTGTATGATATTTCAATCGAGAGTCGATAACCGTCTTGTGATTTCCATATGTGTGATGTATAAAGATATCAACAATTCCTTAAAGAGGGACACCTTGATGAAATCCACTCTGATGCGAATTACGTTAATCTCCCTTCTATGCATCGTAATCATTCCCAATTTCACATCTGCTGAAATAAGAACCTTCGTGAAAGAATATACCTATCAGGAAAGTGAGTATGACAGCAGGAACTCAAGCAGGACAATCGCCCTGAGGGAGGTAAAAAAGCTTCTCCTGGATGAGCTGGGTACCTACCTTGAAAGCGTGAAAGAGGTTCAAAACTTTCAACTCACGAAAGATCAGATTGTCACTCTCACAGCGGGAATTGTGCAAACGGAGATAATTGATGAGAAGTGGGATGGCAGGATTTACCGTCTGAGGGCAAGAATTGCAGCAGATTCCGGCAGTGTTATAAAAAGTATCGATGCTCTCAGAAGTGACCGCGAAAAGACAAAGGAACTGGATACGGTATGGGCAAGGGCTGATGAACAGTTACGGGAAATTGATAGAATAAGGCAGGAGTCGGCAGCGGCTATTGATGAGGTACGTGCCAAGAAGAAAGTCGCCTATGATGATATTATTAGCAGGATTAAAGCGATTGAGTGGTTTGAAAACGGATTGGCATCCGGTATGTCAGGAAACCACAACAAAGCCATCGATAACTTCACTCTGGCCATAAATCTCGACCCGAAGTTTGCAATTGCCTTTAATAACCGGGGCAATACTTACATCAATCTCGGCAACCACGTACGGGCAATTGAAAATTATAACAAGGCCATAGAAATCAACCCAGAATATGCAGAGGCCTTTGGTAACCGTGGTGTCGCCCATTACAACCTCGGCAACCACAGACAGGCAATTGATGATTTTAATAAGGTCATCAAGCTCAACCCAAACTACGCACATGTATATTATAACCGTGGTCTTGCCTATGGCAACCTCGGCAACCACAGACAGGCAATTGAAGATTATAACAAGGTTATAGAGTTAAACCCGAAGCTTGCAATTGCCTATTATAACCGGGGTAATACCTACATCAACCTCGGCAACCACGGACGGGCAATTGAAGATTATAACAAAGCTCTAGAAATCAACCCAGAATATGCAGAGGCCTTTGGTAACCGCGGTGTCGCCAATTACAACCTCGGCAACCACAGACAGGCAATTGAAGATTTTAATAAGGTCATCGAGCTCAACGCAAACTACGCACATGTATATTATATCCGCGGTAATGCCTATGGCAACCTCGGCAACCACAGACAGGCAATTGAAGATTATAACAAGGCCATAGAACTCAACCCGAAATATGCAGAGGCGTATTATAGCCGCGACCTTGCCCATAGGAAATTGAATGAGCAAGATCGAGCGAAAGGACATGAATCTTTCAATCTTCAAGAATTGATACGGGAAGCTGAGGCTTTCTCTCGAAAAGGTAATTATGAAGAAGCAATCAAAATGTATACTCTGGCAATTTCTTTAAGTCAGAATAATATGATTTTATATCAGGGCCGTGGCATAGCTCATGAAAAACTGGCAAACTTCAAAAGTGCGCTTAATGATCTAAACCGAGCCATTGAACTGAATCCCAACAACGTACTTTCCTATATGCTGCGTGCGAATAATTATGTAAATCTCGGCAATGACGAAATGGCGATACGTGATTACAGTCACGCTATTCGCTTAGCTCCTGATAATGCTGATGCTTATCACTTCCGTGGATTCAGGCGGGTCATTGTCAACGACACACCGAGTGCCCTTGAGGATTTTGCAAAGAGTTGTGAGCTGGGTAATACGGAAGCCTGCAAAGATGCTTCTAAGTTAAAAAAAACAATAACCGACGTTGCTTCGTCATATGAACCAGAAAGTCGGCTCTATGCGGAGAGCAGAAAGTTGAGATCAGTGTATTGGCTTAATAAGGGCATCAAGTTTGAAAAAGCCGGTGATTACCAGGAAGCAATAGATGCATTTACTAAAGCCATAGAACTTAATCCCCAATACGCAGAAGCATATTCTCATAAGAGTGAAGCTTATAAGAGATTGAATAAACGGCGGCATGCATATAATGATGTTGCAAAGGCCTCAGACCTTAAAGGACCTGCCCTCGGCAAGGCTAAAGTATATATCCATTACGCTAGAGAAAAAGATAAAAAAATCGCGGAGGATTTTGCTGTTTTTTTAAAGCGCAAGGGATATGCTTCCGTGGAGACTGAAAAGATTCGACACGGGAAGAGGGATATCCGTTATTTTCATGACGAGGATGAAGAATCGGCGCTGCTTCTCAAACAACACCTTGACGATTTTATCGTGAGTTCGGCCACTATTGCGAAGTTTACCATGCAAATTAAAAATTTGAGCACACGTTATCCTCACGCACAAAAGGGTGCAATTGAAATGTGGGTGTTTTTTTAGCGGGATACATGACCGATATCACATCAGCCAGATACATATCAAACTGTCAGACTTCTTTACAATATATAATTATACTTTATATATTTGTATTCATTTATTTATTTATTTTTACAACCATTCATCCTTGAAGGTGTCGGAATCTTTTACAATCTCTATATTTGGCATATGTAGGTGTATTTATTATCATATTACTTTATTTAGATCCTTTCATTTTCTAAATTGACGGATTATTTTACATATTTAAAAGTGCTTTTTGATTTCCTGCCTCTTTCAATCTGAGTAGTAAAAAATCATAGAGTTATATAACTAACCAATATAACAATAAGTTATATCATATTGTAATACATATGTTGTTCTATTCTGATATATGGCATACACATTGTATATAGTTGTATTACATTCGTGAATACAATTGTTTCACAAAATTTAAAAAAATTTGAATGAGGAGGTTATTTATGAAAAAACGTTGGCTCTCGGTAATTTTTTCAGTGATTTTACTCATTGGTATTGGAGGTACGGCATGTGCGGAAACATTCACGCTGAATGACTACAATGTCTCTCTGCGCACGTCTGATCCGGGTCTCGTTCTTTACTGGAATCCGATCCTTCCCTTTGGATCGACGACGAATTTGAATGTAGGTGAAAATACGGGGTGGTTCGATTTTTTTAAAATAGGAACAACCGAAACGACCGTAAACTGGATCCCTCCAGAAGATACAGTTCATTATCCCATCAGTGTGAGTTTCAATTGGACCGCTCCATCCGGCACTGTGCCGGATACTGTGAATGGAGAGACATGGGGGTGGTCACTCATCATAATAGATGGAGGCAAAGTTGAGTGGTCTGATAGCCCCGCTGTCTTCAATTTCGGCACCGGTGGCCAGTTCACACTTGCACTCAAAGACGGGAATTTCGGCGTTCCTGGCTGTGATATTATCAAAGCCAAACTAACGTACGTGAATGCATCCACTCCCGAACCGACTCCCACTCCCGAACCGGCCACCATGCTGCTCCTTGGCTTCGGTATTGCTGGGTTGGCAGGGATCAGGAGAAAGTTAATAGGCTAATTTAACTTCTAACCTTCAGGAGAAAGGCAGGGTGTGGAGGCCCTGCCTTTTTTCTCATTTCTTTGATTTCGGCAACGATTCTTCAGACACAGTTTGTTCATTTTCTATACCCAACTTATTGAATATTAAAGCATCCTCATGAAAAAAGATCGCCTCATATGTTTTCGTACGGGCGAGGATTTTTATGAAAGCCTGTCTCGAGTAGCGAAAAAAGAACGGCGGTCTCTATCATCAACGATAGAAACTATGTTGACCAATTACCTGAAAAACAAAAAAGCATCCGAGAGTGTTGAAAAAGAAAAACGTCAATACCCACGGCAAGGTTTTTGGGCAGCGGTTCTTATAAAACACTGTGATTCAGGAACAACAAAGATAGATGCAGGATTAATAACGGACATTTCCCTCGGTGGAGTATGCATTGCAATTCCCAGAGACGCAAATTGTATTATTTCTCACGATGCATATTCGCGTACATTTGACATTATTTTCACGTTGCCCAATCAGAACAAGCTCATATATTTAACGTGTGAACCCTGCAGGGTGTTTCAAGATGAAGACGGCATTCACGTCGGAGCCTTTTTTGTTGATGCTGATTTTAAGCACTATAAAGCACTCCAGACTTATCTGATCTATAATCTTGTCTTTTCTTTCCTATCATAAAAATTTCAAAGGTAGTCGGAGATGTCCTCACTTGTTGATAGTAATGGTCGGGGCGGGAGGATTTGAACCTCCGACATCCTGCTCCCAAAGCAGGCGCGCTACCGGGCTGCGCTACGCCCCGTTTAATCGGAAGAATTCTTATATCTTAAAAAATATTTCCTTTACATGCTTCTTTGAATTTATTAATAGCCGCTGCTCTATGGCTAATTCTATTTTTTAACCCTTCCGGAATCTGTGCCACTGTTAATTTCAGCTCTGGCAGAAAAAAAACCGGATCATAACCAAAGCCTCCGTTTCCAACGGGTTCCTCATTGATAATCCCTTGCAAACGCCCTTCGAAGGACCAATATTTACCATCCGGCCTGTACAGAACAAGTACACATATGAATGAAGCGCCTCTTTTTTCGATGATCACTCCTTCCAACCTCTTAAGGAGTTTTTGTATATTATTACTGTCTGTTGCGTCATGTCCCGAGTATCTTGATGAGTAAATACCCGGTTCTCCACCTAAATAATCTACTTCCAAGCCTGAATCATCAGCAAGCACGATTTCGCCCGTAAGTTCAGATATAAACTGTGCCTTTTTAAGAGCGTTTTCAAAGAATGATTTGCCATCTTCATTAATATCAGGAATATTTTTATAGTCATTAAGAGAAAGAATCTCTATACTCATATCATCAAGCATAGCTTTAATTTCTCTTATTTTTCCTTCATTTTTAGATGCTAAGATGATTCGCCCTATAATAATTTACCTACTACCTCAACTTGCTTTTTTGTAATATCCGCGATACCTTGGATAGCAGTATCAGTCATTTTATTGAGCATATCACGGCTGAAAGGTATCCCTTCTGCGGTACCTTGAATCTCTATGAAACGTCCATTCCCTGTCATTATAAAATTCATATCCACTTCCGCCCTTGCGTCTTCTTCATATTCCAGATCGAGATAAATCTGACCATCAACAACACCAACACTTACCGCTGCTACATAATCTTCCACAGATAGTTCGTTCACGATTCCCCTATGTTTGAGAGAACGGAAAAGATCAACCAAGGCAACAAATCCACCTGTTATTGAAGCAGTCCTTGTTCCACCATCTGCCTGAATCACATCACAATCTATATAAATTGTTTTTTCACCGAAAGAGTTCAACGCGGTAACGGCTCTCAGCGATCTGCCGATCAATCGCTGAATTTCGTGGGTTCTGCCCCCTACTCTGCCCCTTGTTGATTCACGCGCGGTACGGCTCTGAGTTGACATGGGAAGCATAGAATACTCCGCTGTCAACCATCCTTTCCCAGAGTTTTTTAAGAATGCAGGTACATTGTCTTCAATTGTAGCTGTGCAGATGACCTTTGTGTTTCCTACTTCAATAAGGACAGCCCCTTCAGGATATTTTAGAAAATCCCTGGTGATTTTAATCTCTCGAATTTCATTCCACTTGCGTCCGTGAACCCTCATTATCGGCGTTGATCCTTAACCTTTACGTTCCACTTTAATTTCCTTGCTAATAAAAATCTTTAATGCTTCGATACAGCGCATGCGCAATAGTATTTTGCGTTTTCACATCCATCAATTTTTTTCTGTCTTCCGGATGTGTAGCAAATCCAATTTCTACAATAACAGCCGGAATTGATAACCCTTCAAGAACTGGGATAGCAGCGTCCCTGATTCCTCTACTCTTTCTCGGGAATATATTATCCATATTCTTCTGTATCAATTGAGCTAATCTTATAGAATCGTTTAAATATTTATTTCTCGCCATGTCCTTAAGGATCTCTTTCGAATTACTCTGCGCTGTTTGCATATCTCTCAATCCAGCATAATATATCTCATATCCAGTAGAGTTTTTACCAAAACCTGCGTTGATGTGAATACTTACGAACAACTCCCCTTGTGTTGACGTTGCAATCTTTTTCCTTTCTGAAAACGATACCAATTTATCTGATACCCTTGTCATCTGAACACGAATATTTCCGAGTTTTTCCAGCTCCTTTTTTAATGCTAAAGAGATCGCGAGGGTTATATTTTTCTCATATTCTTTATCTGACAATCTGATTCCAATGTCGCTCCCGCCGTGTGCAGGATCTATTATGACCACGTGCCTTCCCTGCTTCTGCTGGGCCATCGCTTCAGGAAGCAGAAAAGCAAACAATATAAATAATGTGAGACAAACTCTCAAGTACCGGATATTCATCTTTTAACTATTTTCTTCTTCCGTTCTGAAAACTTTGTATAGTTTGAAGTTTCTTATAAACGACAGGAAAATACAATAAATCATTCAGAAATGATTATAAAGCCGCATGATGCACCAGATTGACACTAAATATATATTTTAAAAGGTCTTGATAAATATTTTTTGAGTCCGCGTTTCATACTTCAAATATGCACTATCTGTCAATGTATAAACATTGAATAATGTATTCATACATTTTGCTTGTGTTACGTTTTTCTGACTCGCTCAACGGAAATGACGCTCTTAAGTTTTTTTATCGCTAATGAAACCTGGATAAATTGTTGCAGATCATTAACGTCTAATTTAAAACTCAATACTGCCTGCATGTCCGCCGGCCTTGTCTCTACTTCGGCATGACTGATATTAATATCTAAGGATGATATTACTGTACTGACTTCTGCGAGGAGTCCTTTTTTATCACGGCAAAAAACTTTCATATTAACAGGATATGTTTGTTTTTCTTTGATGTTCCAATCGACATCAACAATTCTTTCCGGGTCCATTTTCCCGGCACTTGAACAATTAGCAGTATGAACCGTGACTCCCCTCCCCCGAGAGATATATCCTAAAATCTCATCACCGGGGATTGGATTACAGCATCTCGCAAACCGGACCATAATATCTTCTATCCCTGTCAACGAAATGCCCACGGATGAGGGTGCACGTTTCTTTTTTTCCCTTATGATAGCTTCTTCGTCGGTCCTTATCTCTTCTTGTTGCGGTAAAAATTGTTTTACTACACGCTTGGCCGATATCTTCCCATAACCGACAGATGCCATTAAATCATCAAGGGATCCAATTGAATATTCATGAAAAAACTTTTTAATGTCCTCAGATTTTATTATTTGAGCAAACTTAAGATGATTCTTTCTGAACTCTTTTTCCAAAAGATCTTTCCCAAGGGCGATGCTTTTCTTTCTTTCCTCCGTCTTTACCCAGTTCTTGATCTTTGATATGGCTCTTGATGTTACCGCATATTTCAGCCAATCTTTACTGGGATGGTGACCTGATTGCGTGAGTATTTCCACTGTATCACCATTCTGGAACATATACTTAAGGGGAACTATGTTTCTGTTTACCTTAGCTCCAATGCACTGGTTTCCTATGTCGGTGTGAATACTATAGGCAAAATCAATAGGAGTAGCCCCTTTGGGAAAGGCCATGACATCACCCTTTGGTGTAAACACATACACTTCGTCAGGGAAAAGGGCCATCTTCAGGTTAGACATGAATTCCCGGGGGTTTTTGAGTTCCTGTTGAACTTCAAGCAAGTCTCTCAACCTCTTAATTTGATCGTCTTCATCACTTCTGTATGATCGTCCTTCCTTGTACCGCCAGTGTGCGGCGATGCCTTCTTCCGCCCACTCATGCATGATTCTGTTCCTTATCTGAATCTCCACCCTTTCACCATGTGGACCTATTACTGTCGTATGTAACGCACGATAGTTATTTGCCTTGGGCATAGCGATATAATCTTTGAAACGTCCCGGCACGGGTTTCCAAAGAGCGTGAACCACACTGAGCGCTTCATAACACTCACTTTCTCTGTCTGAATCGAGTATAATTCTGAAGGCAATCAGATCAAAAACTTCATCAAGGTCTATACGCTGTTCCTCCATCTTTCTGCAAATGCTAAACAGGTGCTTTGCTCTTCCTTCAATTTGACCTTTCAGCCCGAATCTATCGATTTCCCGCTGAATGATGTTTTTTACTTCTTCGGTATATTGTTCTCTCTCATCTTTTCGTTTCGCCAGACGGCTGACGAGATCATAATACGCTTCCGGATTGATATAGCGGAAGGCAAGATCTTCCAATTCTATCTTCATCCAGTTAATTCCCAGACGGTTTGCCAGAGGTGCATATAATTCAAGGGTTTCCCCAGCGATAAACTTCTGCTTTTCATGCGTTTGGAACTCTAGAGTTCTCATATTATGCACTCTGTCAGCGAGCCTTATCAGAAGTATCCGGATATCTGAAGACATTGCCAGTATCATCTTCCGGAAATTTTCCGCCTGATGTTCAACCTTGCTCCCGTACGTTATCCTGCTTATCTTTGTTAACCCTTCTACAAGAAATTCTATTTCTTTGCCAAAAGCATCGTTAATTTGCTTAAGGGTAGCAAGCGTGTCCTCCACCGTATCATGCAGTATGCCTGTGGCAATGGTTGCTGCATCAAGTTTCATATCAGCCAGTATGCCGGCTACTTCCATGGGATGAGTAAGATATGGTTCTCCTGACAGGCGCACCTGGCCTAAATGAACAGAAGCAGAGAAGATATATGCTTTTTCTATTATCTCCTGTTCTTCTGAAGAGAGATAGGACTGTGTCTTATCGAGTATGTCTGTAATACGCAGCATGGACATTACATGCCTTCATTGACATAGCTCAAAATGAAATCTACTACCTTATCCGTTGCCAGAATTTTAACCTCTCCTGACTTTCTGATTTTGACTTCCATCTTTTGTTCGCTGAGTGCTTTTTTCCCGATGGTCACCCTGAGAGGAATGCCAATAAGGTCGGCATCGTTAAATTTCACTCCCGCCCTTTCATCTCTGTCATCAACAATAACATCCACGCCTTTTTCCAAAAGAGAAGCGTATAATTTTTCCGAAATATTTTTAATATTTTCGTCATTCACATTCACAGGAGTAATAATCACATGATAGGGAGCTATCGTCAGAGGCCATATAATACCATGTTCATCGTGGTTTTGTTCAATGGATGCCGCGACAGTTCTTCCGATGCCAATGCCGTAACACCCCATCACCATATACTGCTCCTTGCCATTTTTATCCAGGTATATGGCTTTCATCGCCTTACTGTACTTTGTTCCGAGTTTAAAAACATGGCCGACCTCGATACCGCGGGCGAACAAGAGGTTCCCTCCGCAGCGGGGGCATAAATCAGTATCTCTGGCAATTCTCAAGTCGGCAAATGAATCCACCGATATATCCCTGCCGATATTTACATTTTTCACATGGTAATCCTCTTTATTCGCCCCCATGACAAAATTAGTCATATTCATCAGAGAATAATCGGCAATGATTCGCGCTTTAATTCCTATGGCACCAGAAAAGCCGCGAGGTGCGCCTGTCGCCTTGTAGATCATCGTGTCGTCCGCCATTTCGAGAACGTCGCAATTAAGATAGTTTTTTACTTTGATTTCGTTCACATCCGCATCCCCCCTAACGAGAACTGCAACGGGAATACCATCTGCGCTGTAAATCATAGTTTTTACCACATCCCTGGGTTGAACGCTTAAAAATGAAGAAACTTCTTCGATGCTCTTCATATCCGGTGTATGCACTGTTTCCAGAGGTACAAATTCTTCCCCGCTGACCTTTCGCCCCTCAGGGATGGCAATCTCCGCCTTTTCCAGGTTCGCTGCATAATCACAGGTACTGCAGAAAACGAGGGAATCCTCGCCGGTATCTGCGATCACCATGAATTCATGTGAAAAGCTCCCTCCGATGCTTCCCGTATCGGCCTCAACCGCCCTGAACCTGAGGCCACAGCGCTCAAATATCCTCATGTAGGCATCAAACATTTTTTTATAGCTTATGTCCACGCCTTCCTCATCGGCATCGAAGCTATACGCATCTTTCATGCTGAACTCCCTGCACCTCATGACACCAAATCTTGGCCGTATCTCATCGCGATATTTCGTCTGAATCTGATAGATATTCCTCGGAAGTTGCCTGTATGTCTTAATTTCATTCCTGACGAGATCGGTAATGACCTCCTCATGTGTTGGCCCGAGGCAGCAATCCCTGTCATTACGATCCTTAAACCGCAGCAGTTCTTTTCCGTAATGGTTCCATCGTCCGGACTCTTCCCATAATTCACGGGGTTGCACCATCGGCATATACACCTCCTGTGCCCCCGCTCTGTTCATCTCCTCGCGTACTATCCTCTCAAACTTCCGGATAACCCGATATCCTAAGGGAAGGTACGTATAAATACCACTTGTTAATTTTCTTATCATTCCTGCCCTTATCATAAGCTGATGGCTTACAATTTCCGCATCTGCAGGTATTTCCCTTACTGTTGGCAGGAACAATTCCGAGTATCGCATTAGGTCTCCTTCCTTTCCGCAACCATTGAATGAATTTCATTTATCAGCGTTTCAGTAAATTCTTTTTCTTTAACTTTTTTGATCACCTGACCCTTTTTAAATAAGAGACCATACCCTCGTCCTCCGGCAATCCCTATATCTGCCTCAGCTGCCTCCCCTGGGCCGTTCACGACACAACCCATTAACGCTATTTTCAAATATTCCTTCATGCCCGCTACCTTATTCTCAACCTCCTGTGTCAATTTACACAGATCTATTTCGCATCGGCCGCAGGTGGGACAGGAAATTATATCCGGGCCAATTTTTCTGATACCCATTGCTCGGAGAATTCCATAGGCCACGCCTATTTCAGAAACCGGATTTCCCGTTACTGAAACTCTGATCGTGTCGCCTATTCCCTCATGTAAAAGAATTCCCATTGCAACAGATGATTTTATCGCTGCGTTCATCAGACTTCCCGCCTCTGTAACACCAAGATGCAGCGGGAAATCGGTTTTTTTTGATAATTCACGGTACGCTTCTATCATTGTTATTACATCAGATGATTTAACAGATAACTTTATTGCATCATATCCCGCTTCCTGAAAAAAGGCGATATTATTCACTGCACTTTCCACTAACGCAGAAGCAGTGGGTCCTCCATATTTTTTCAATAAATTCTTCTCAAGAGAGCCAGAATTTATGCCTATGCGTATTACTGTCTGACGTTCTTTCGCGTATTCAATAATTTTTAACAGCCCTGATCTTTTGATGTTTCCTGGATTTATCCTGATTCCATCCGCGCCATTTTTTATCGAACTGATTGCAAGACGATAATCGAAATGAATATCAGCTATTAGAGGAATCTTTATTTTATGCTTGATATGTGAGAGTGAAGCAGCCGCCTCCTCATCGGGAACAGCAACCCTTACGATCTCACAACCTTCATTTTCAAGTTGTTTTATTTGCAATGTGGTAGCTTTAACATCCCGGGTGTCCGTGCATGTCATTGATTGAATGACAACGGGCGCATTTCCACCAATTTGAACGTTGTCGATAAAAACAGGTCTTGTTTTTTTTCTATGTATACAAGTTTTCAATGAAACGTATCACCTATATATTTTATAATTTCGTATCATTTCCATGTATTAAAAAAAAGGAATTGAAGAATCAAAAACTGGAGGGCGCAAGCGTAAGAACTATTCAACGTGATCTTTGTTGCCCTGATCATCTTGAATTCCAAAAACGCAACATTCTCGGAAATGTTGTTGCTACATAACATGGAGCGATGATCGCAATCAATGAGTAATACCTCAGGTTTTTCACTCTTTAGTGATACCTTGGAACCTAACAGGATTCACGAGGCTATTGTGATCGATTTGAAGCATACACAGTTATATATGCCGCATAAGACGTGCTTCCTGCAGGCCTTGCATTTTGGCGAGGGAAGCGCGCGGGGTGACAACTGGAAATAAACAGTTATGCTACTTTTACAATAATTTTATAACGGCATTTTTTATCCGCTCCATACCCTCTTCAATTTGACTCATCGACGTGGCATAAGAAAGACGTATATGATTGTCATGACCAAAGTCAATCCCTGGTATGACGGCGACGTTGGCTACATCCAGCAGGTATGCCGAAAAATCAGATGAATTGGATACAGCAGCCCCCCTGTATTTCTTTCCAAATATGGCAGAAACATCAGGAAAAACATAAAAAGCTCCTTGGGGTAGCATGCAGGTGATACCCTGGATGTCATTCAGCATTTCTACAATTGTTCCTCTTCTTTTTCCGAATTCCTCAACCATTTCTCCCACACTCTCCTGTGGTCCATTTAACGCTTCCACCGCAGCCTTTTGCGCGATTGATGTGGGATTTGAGGTATTCTGGCTCTGGAGTTTTGCGATCGCATCCATAATCTCTTCCGGACCAGCTGCATATCCGATTCTCCATCCGGTCATTGAATATGTTTTGGATACCCCGTTGACTACCACAGTCATATTTTTCAAATCCTCACTTAGGGATGCCATGTTTTTAAATATCGCTTCGTCGTAAATAATTTTCTCATAAATGTCATCCGATATTATTAGCACTCCTTTTTCAATAACGACTTCGGCCAGGGCTTTCAGTTCGGAAGAGGAATATACAACGCCTGCCGGGTTCGACGGACTGTTTATGATAACTGCTTTTGTCCTTCCGGTTATTGCGGATTCCAACTGCTTCGGCAGCATTTTAAAACCCTGCGTTTCACTGGTCTTGACAACAACCGGCTTCGCGCCTGAGAGAATGACCATGTCGAGATAAGATACCCAGTAGGGAGAGGGAATTATAACCTCGTCGCCTTCTTCACAAAGCACCTGTATAATATTGTAGAGGGTGTGTTTCGCCCCGCACGATACAACAATTTGTGACCTGTTGTAGGTTAATTGATTGTCCCTGGACAGCTTAAGAATGATTGCGTCTTTCAATTCGGCAATCCCATCAACAGGCGTATATTTTGTAAATCCCTCTTCAATCGCCTTTATGGCTGCCATTTTGATGTGTAAAGGGGTGTCAAAATCAGGCTCTCCAGCGCCAAAACCGATTATGTTCCTGCCCTCAGCCTTTAAAGCATTGGCCTTACTAGTAATGGCCAGTGTCGGCGATGGCTTTATCAACGATATTCTTGATGACAATTTCATAATTTTCTATCTCTTAGTTTATATTTATCCTTTAACTTCCTACAGACTATATCCGGGACCAATCCCTGTACAGAACCACCTAAACTGGCTGCTTCCTTAATTATCTGAGAACTTGTAAAAAACCATTCGTAACTGGTCATAAGGAATACAGTTTCAACATCTCTGTTTAGTCTTCTGTTTATGAGTGCAAGCTGAAATTCATATTCAAAGTCCGAAAGCGCTCTCAAACCTCTCAAGATAATGTTCGAATCTGATTTCTTGACATAATCAACAAGAAGCCCCGCATAGCTATCAACTCTCACCGTCTCATAATCTTTAATCACTTCTGATATCATTTCCATTCTCTCTTCCACAGAAAAGAGGTGAGCTGGTTTATTTGGGTTATATGCAATGAGAACGATGATCTCATCAAACATCCTAGATCCTCTTTTGATAAGATCAATATGGCCGTTGGTAATAGGATCAAATGAACCCGGATATACGGCTTTTTTTTTCATATATGTGTTCCTTTTTCCTTTACAGTTCTAGTAAAAAAAGAGAGAAGTGTATCACCATATTTTCTCTGATCTGTTAACACAAAAATACCTGTTTGTGTTCCCTCCATATTTTCCCTTATTGAATGTTGGATAACAACAAATCCATCTGAAGAAATCATTTCTCCTTCACGTATGCATTGGAATATTTCTCTGATGCATCCTTTTTCGTATGGTGGATCGGCAAACAGGTAATCAAATCTTTCTCCTCTTTTTTGGAGTTGTCGAATACCTTTTGATGCCTCTGTTGCAAGGATTTCATATTTGCCGCTGAAGCCAAATTCCTCAAGGTTCCTCTTTATTGAATTTACCATAGAAGCATTTTTTTCAATAAAAACAACCTTTGAAGCACCCCGGCTGAGTGCTTCTATTCCTACATTCCCCGTACCTGCAAAAAGATCAAGGAATGACTTTTCAGAAACTTCCGGAAGTATATTGAAAAGCGATTCCTTGATCCCGTCAGAGGTAGGTCTTATTTTGCTTCTTTTGGGTGAATGGATTCGTCTTCCTTTCGCATCACCTCCAATAATTCTCATAAATAATCTCTTATGAGAATCTCTGCTATTTGAACGGCATTCAGTGCGGCGCCTTTCCTCACATTGTCTGAGACGATCCACATGTTGATGCCGTTTTTTATCGATTCATCTTCTCTTATCCTTCCTACAAATGTCTCATCTTTACCAGCTGCATCAATGGCAAGAGGATATTTATTTATATGTACGTCATCCACAACCCTTATTCCAGGTGCCTTCGAAAGTATGCTTCTCACCTGCTCCGCGGTAATCTTTTTTTCCGTTTCGATATTTACGGATTCAGAATGCCCGTATAAAACAGGAACTCTCACAGTAGTAGCAGTCACAGCAACAGACGTATCATTAAAAATTTTTTTTGTTTCGTTCACCATTTTCATTTCTTCTTTTGTGTAGCCATTTTCCATAAAGACATCGATATGCGGCATGCAGTTGAATGCGATTCTGTGTGGATACACTTTCACTTCTGGTTCCCGGCTGCTTAAAAGAGCCTTTGTCTGCTCAATCAACTCCTCAATGGCTTTTTTTCCTGTCCCCGATACAGCCTGATACGTTGATACCACAATGCGTTTAATCTTCACTGCGTCATGCAGAGGCTTAAGAGCTACTACCATCTGAATTGTTGAACAGTTCGGATTCGCGATTATCCCTCTATTCTTGTACATCCCGATTGTTTCGGGATTAACCTCCGGCACTACCAACGGGATATCAGTCTCCATTCTGAATGCACTTGTGTTATCAATTACAACACATCCGGCTTCTGCAGCAATGGGGGCAAATCTCTTACTGATATTACCACCCGCCGAAAAAAGCCCTATATGTATCCCGGAAAACGATCTCTCGTTTAGCACCTGTACGGGGAGAAACTCACCATTAAATTTCAGATTTTTTCCGATGGATCGTTCCGAAGCAAGAAGTGTTAAACGGTTCAATGGAAAATTTCTCTCTTCCAGAATCTTCACCATTTCATTTCCAACGGCGCCTGTAGCACCCACTACTGCAACATGATAAGCACCCATGAAATTATCCTTCTCTGCTTATTTTACTATCTAGAAACTTTTAAAACACTCTCAGTGGAAATTTTACAAAAGCAAAGGTTACTGTTGTTATTTTTTCAGCAACCGATCCATCTGAAACCGAATACCCTTAGATTTCAACTCTGTATATAACCTTTTCCCCACTTTCATGATCATCCATGTCGGTCCGGATAGACTATAACCAAACGCAAAAGTAAACATCATGATCTGTGGCTCTGCAATAACGATAACCATGATGAATACAATAAGTACAAAAGACATGAAAGGTTTTCGGGAAAAAAAGTTGAGGTCTTTAAAGCTGTAATATTTGATACTGCTAATCATCAGTAATGAGAGAGCGACAACGATAATCAATATGGACAGGTTGTTAAATGTACCTTTTCCCCCAAGATAGTAAAAAAGTAATACCCCGGTGGCAACAACAGCGGCTGCACCCGGTATTGGAAGCCCATTAAAAACCTTGCTGTCAATTAAGCCTATCTGAACATTGAATCTCGCCAGCCGTAAGGCTCCACAAAACACGAAAAGAAATGCTGCAAGCCAGCCCCATTTGCCGAATGTTGACAGCGCCCATGTATAGGTGAGGATTGCAGGTGCAACACCGAACGCCACAAGGTCAGACAGGGAATCGTACTCTGATCCGAATTTGCTCGTCGTGTTCGTCATCCTCGCTATTCTGCCATCCAAGCCGTCCAGAACAAAAGCAATCAGAATAGGCACAGCGGCATACCAATACTCCCCTTTCATGGAGGCGATTATAGAATAAAAACCGCAAAAAAGGCTTCCCGTTGTAAAGAGATTGGGTAACAAATAAATTCCTTTTTTCATACGTTCTCTTTTAGATGTTGCATGCTTTTTCATTTTAGCCACCCTATTTGAGTCTCTCCCGCCCTTACCTTATCACCAATCTTGACTGATATTGTAGAATCGGAAGGAAGATAGACTTCTAATCGTGAACCGAATCTGATAAGACCAAATCTCTCGCCTTTCAATACATGCATCCCCTCTTTTACCCAGCATTCAATCCTTCTTGCTATTAATCCCGCGACCTGTACCGTGAGAATTTCCTTCCCGTCATTTGTATGAATAAGAATAGAATTTCTTTCATTAAGGTTCGATGCTTTATCCAGGTTGGCGGAAAAAAAACTCCCCGTGTTATAGTGAATTCTCCCTATCTTTCCGTCACAAGGTATCCGGTTGACATGGACGTTAAACACATTCATAAATATACTGATTTTCTTCGCTGGAGCTTTAAGAAAATCGTTTTCTGAAATATCTTCTATCTTTATGATTTCCCCATCTGCTGGAGATATCACTGATTTTGTATTATCAGGTGTCCTTCGCTCTGGATTTCTAAAAAACCAGGTTACAAAAATCGTAGCAATAAAAAATGTGAATGCAATTCCCTTGAAACCGAAAAAGAAAAAAATGACGGTGAGAATACATAGCGGAATGATGAATGGAAGGCCTTCACGTACTATTATGGTATTATGATTCATATCCTTTATTGTAAGACTACCTTGAGCCATTAAACGCAGCATTACGGTATCTGGCAAGGATTCTGAAAATCTGCTCCTTCCCCCGAAGTTTCCTTTTCTGTAAATTCTTCTTTTCTATTTCCTCTTCTGCCGTCAAATAAATACGTTTGTTAAAATTCTCAAGATGAGCTTCGAGTTTTTCATGATCTTCCACGTACTTTCTTAGCTCTTCATCCTCATCAATATATTTCTTGATCAAGAGCTCGTCGGCTTCTTCCATGTACGGTACCTCCCCTTCGTGTTTCTATATTAAATAAAGACACTTGTCAACAGTTCATATGCATGGCCACTGTGAATATTCTTACTGATTGCTATAGTGACAGTTTTATCTCCGCTTCTGAGGAACGCAGATACCGAGGTGCAAAGGTAATGGGATTTAATATATCTCCTTTATGATACTTTTCCCGCCCTAAAAGGCCAACTATCGCTGCTCTCACATGCTGATGCGCATGATACGCGAAGTATGATTTCCCTGGCAACGCATCGGCAATAAGTTTAGCATATCTTAATGCTCCATCGCCTACAAATATTGTCTTGTCATCTATATACTGTAAAAAATCCTTCACATGAGTAATTCTTTCACTTTCTTTTTTTTCCAATATATTTTCTGGTTCAGTTCTGTAGAGTGCTGTATACACCTGGTCTTTTTGCGCATCCAGCATAGGGCACACGTACATTTCTGAGCCGGCCAGATTATATGCCAGTGCATCAAGTGTCGATACACCAACAATGGGTCTGCCTGCCGCAAGGGCAAGCCCCTTTATGGTACTTGCCCCCACTCGAAGTCCCGTAAATGATCCTGGCCCTATGGTACATACAAACAGATCTATCTTACCTATGCCTACATTTGAAATGCTGCATAAATTAGATAATACAGGTAATATTACAAGGGAATGGTTTACGCCCAGACAAACGGTACTTTCATAGAGTATTTCAGTATTTTTGAGAAGCGCAATACTAGCTGATTTTGTAGAAGTATCAATTGATAAAATTAACATTGTTATCGTGAAAAAATTTTATTGATATTGTCAAAACTCAGATTCAATCTTTCAATATCAATAATGAAGACAAATAACATGAGGATAACCAAGAGAACAAAGCCAATCTGTTGAGCCATCTCTCTCCATTTAATATTAATTTCTTTACCTGTAATAATTTCTATGAAAAAGAATAAAAGATGTCCTCCATCAAGGATGGGAATAGGAAAAAGATTGAGAATGGCAAGATTGATGCTCAATAATGCCATGAAGAAAACAAATGGTATTATACCTTCCTTGACTTGCGCTCCTGCAATCTGCGCGATGAGAATTGGCCCACCTAAAGTTTTAGGAGAAATAGCACCTTCAAATATTTTAATTACGCTTAGCACCGTCAATTTACTGATGTTCCATGTTTGCTTCAAACCTGTCCAAAATGCCATCAATGGATTCATACTCTCTGTTACCGTATGTTGTGACGAAGGACTTACACCTATCTTATAAGATTCGATATCTTCACCGAAAATATTCTGTGTCTTTAACATTCTTGGTTTCAAGGAGACATCTCTTGTTAACTCATCCCTCTTTATAGTGACACGTAACTCCTTACCTTCACTTTTACTAATACGCTCGGCAAGTATCTCCCATCGGGTTATCTTTTTTCCATCGATCGCAACAATCATGTCTCCTTCCCTTATACCGGCGTCAAATGCGGAAGACCCCTCCTGAACACCACCAATATGGGTAGTTAGTGTCGGAACACCTATCATATAAACAATAGTAAAAATCACAATGGCGAGGAGAAAATTAAAGATCGGGCCGGCGGCAACAATGGCTATTCTTTTTGAGACCGGCTGTTTCAGGAAAGATCTTTTTTTGTCCTCTTCCGAAAGCTCGTCATCTTGCGACTCTCCCAGCAGTTTGACATAGCCTCCTAAAGGTATCAGTGAAATAAGATACTCCGTTTCTCCTATCTTTTTCCCTATCAATCTGGGTCCAAATCCAAGGGAAAATTTCAGCACACCGACACCCGAATACTTCGCAACAAGGAAATGACCCACCTCATGTGCGAAGATGAGAACACCCAGCAACACTATGAGAGATATTATGCTTATACCTAACACGATACTATATTTATCCTTTCAATAAATTTCTCTGTGCAATTTCTTGCCCATTTATCTGCTTCAATTATTTTCCCGAGGGTAGGAGATTCCTCAACTTGATGACAGGATAATGCATCTCCGATTAATTTTGATATATCCGTGAATCGTATTTTCCCCTTTAAAAATGCATCAACGGCAACCTCGTTTGCCGCGTTCATAACCGCTGGCATAGTTCCTCCTGTTTTCCCTGCGTTAATGGCAAGCCTCAGGTTAGGGAATTTTTCCACGTCGGGTGGGAGGAATTCGAATGCATCAACCTTCAATAAATCAAGGGAAGGACCACGATTGATAATTCTTTCTGGAAAAGAAAGGGCATACGCAATGGGAATCCTCATATCCGGGACGCTGAGTTGCGCCATTATCGTTCCGTCGATAAATTCCACCATGGAATGGACAACGCTTTGCGGATGAATAAGGACATCGATATTCTCCATATCAACATTAAATAACCATCTTGCCTCAATGATTTCAAGGCCTTTGTTCATCATGGTGGCAGAATCGATGGTAATTTTTCGTCCCATCCTCCAGCATGGGTGTTTCAATGCATCAGCAGGTTTTACACCTGCAAGTTCATCCTTAGATAGATGGAGAAATGGCCCTCCCGATGCAGTGAGAATAATTTTTTTAATATAACCCGCCTTCTGGCCTGTAATACATTGAAATATCGCATTATGCTCGCTGTCAACAGGTAATATTTTTACATTCTTTTCTCGGGCTTTATCAACAACGAGTGGTCCTGCCATAACCAATACTTCCTTATTCGCGAGGGCAATGTCTTTTCCTGCTTCAATAGCTTCGATAGTCGGCATAAGACCTGCCGAACCTACCATGGAGGATATTACCATATGAGCGTCCTTTATGGATGCCACTTCACGATACCCGTCTTCTCCGAACAGTATCTTGACCCCTGCAGAAGGATTTAAATTTTTCTTTAATTCTCGTGCATGGTCCTCGTCAATGACCGATGCGACCTGCGGCCTGAACTTATCAATTTGTTGCGTGAGTAGACCAATATTTGTACATGCCGAAAGTGCAACAACATTAAAACGGTCAGGGTTGTTTCCTATAACATCTAATGCACTTACTCCGATAGACCCCGTTGATCCAAGGATAGATATATTCTTCATACTAGTATAAAAAGTTTGTAGTAGTACACAAATGGTGCAATAAATATTAAGCAATCAAGCCTGTCAAGCAATCCCCCGTGTCCAATAAGAAATGAACCGGAATCCTTAACTCCGGAGGCTCTTTTTATCATTGATTCACTGAGATCACCCAGTTGTCCTAAAATACCTCCCAAAAGTCCGATTATCACTGCATGAACAACAGGAAGCGTCGGATAGAATACATAGCGGAATACTACGCATCCCGCAACACACCCCATAAACAAGGCAATTGTTCCTTCTACTGTTTTCCCAGGACTTACCACAGGAAGGAGCTTTTTCTTTCCCATCATTCTCCCTATATAAAATGCCGCAATGTCTCCGGAGAATGCAACGACAAGAATAAGAAAAATCCATACAATCCCGTCATCGGTTTTCCTCATTAAGATGAAATGCGACAACATAAAAGGTATATACATAACACCCAACACAATCCTGCATAAAGGAGATGTATCAAGAGTGTGAATGTTAATCCTGAGCAGAAACAAAACGAACACGCCTAGAACGGAAAATGCAATGACGGCGAGAATGATACGAAAATCACCTGAAAATGCAGCAACAGGAAGCAAGAGCGCGACAGCCAATCCTTCCCATTTTTCCCATGAGGATTCCTCATTAAACATCATCCTGTTGTATTCAAATACGGCCCCGAGAATTATAAAGGTAATAAAACCAGCAAATAACCCCTCAGAACCGTACAATATAACGGAGATCAATATAGGTACAGCGATAATTCCGGTGATCCATCTCTTTATATGAGGACTCATCCTATATCTGATCCACCTCTTTGTAGCTGGTCACTTGTTAATCCGAATCTCCTCTCTCTCCGTTGAAAATCAGCAATTGCCTCCATAAGATGCTTCCGCCTGAAATCAGGCCAGAGGACATCAGTAAAATAAAGCTCTGTATACGCGGTTTGCCATAACAGAAAGTTACTCAACCTGTATTCTCCACTTGTTCTTATCAGCAGGTCAGGATCGGGAATTTCTCCGGTATATAAATACCGAGAGAAGAGTTCTTTGGTGATATTTTGCGGAGTAATATTACCATTTTTACTCTCTTTCATGATCTCCTTAACGGCCTCAATAATTTCATCCCTCCCACCATAGCTTAACGCGAGATTGAGAACCATTCCTCTGTTCTGAGAAGTCTTTTCCATTGCTTCATTCAGTATTTTTCTTACAGAATCTTGTAACGCTCCAATATGACCAATAGCGGTCAAACGAATATCATGTTTCATCATAACTGGAATTTCTGATCGAAGGTATTCTTGCAGTAATTCCATCAATGCATCCACTTCTTCTCGAGGACGAAGCCAATTCTCTACAGAAAAAGCATACAGCGTAAGGTATTGTATGCCTAATTCCCGACACACCCTCACGGTAATCTTTACCGATTTCGCACCTTTTCTATGTCCGGATATCCTTCCAAGAGTGTGTTTTTCCGCCCATCTGCCATTACCATCCATAATTATAGCAATGTGCCGGGGGAGATTCTTTTGATCGATTTTTTTCATGAAAGACACAATTCTTTTTTCTATATACCAATAATTATTAATAATCTAAATTATCACAACATAAGGTAATTATCAAGTCACGCAAAGGTATTTGTCCATGCCATAAACAAATAAGGAGCCCAGAGGCTCCTCACTATATATTCATTATTCTTCATAAAATTAAATTTATATTTCCATGATTTCTTTTTCCTTGGAAGCAAGGATACCGTCAGTTCTTTCTATATATTTATCAGTTATCTCCTGGACTTCTTCTTGATACGCATAGAATTCGTCTTCGGAAATATCATTATCTTTCTTCATGGTTTTAAGATTATCATTCGCATCTCTTCTTGCGTTTCGAAGGTTGATTTTACATTCCTCTGCCAGTCTTTTTACAACTTTTACGAGCTCCTTCCTTCGTTCTTCTGTCAGAGAAGGAATCGAAATTCGTATCAGCTTTCCATCGTTTGTCGGATTTAAACCAAGGTCAGATTTTTGTATAGCCTTTTCAACACTCCCTATGACACTGCTATCCCAAGGGGATATGACGATCAGCCGACTCTCAGGTATAGACAGTGTTGCAACCTGATTTAGTGGTGTGGGAACACCGTAGTATTCTACTTTTATTCCATCAAGAAGCGATAATGATGCCCTCCCTGTTCTCACCTTATTCAAAGATTTTTCAAAAGCGCGGATGGCTTTATCCATTCCATCTTTCAATTCATCAAAAACTAGTTCCTTCATCTTCTATGCCCTGACAATTGTTCCCACGGATCTTCCACATATTACACGTTTGATGTTACCATTTTTTTGCAAGTTAAATATTATAATAGGGAGATTATTTTCTCTGCAAAGAGAAATAGCGGTTGCATCCATCACTTTGAGATGTCTGGTTAATACATCATTATAACAAATCTCAGGAAACATTACAGCATCACTGTGTTTAATGGGATCTTTGTCGTAGACACCGTCTACTTTAGTAGCCTTCAAAATGACATCAGACTTTATCTCTATCGCCCTTAATGAAGCGGCGGTATCTGTGGTAAAGTATGGGTTACCAGTGCCGCCGGCAAATATCACAACTCTTCCTTTTTCCAAATGGCGAATTGCCCTCCTTTGAATAAAAGGTTCAGCAACTTCTTTCATTTCTATGGCCGATAAAACTCTGGTAATAACACCCAATTGCTCCATTGAGCTCTGAAGCGCGATGCTGTTTATTACCGTGGCGAGCATTCCCATATAATCCGCGGAAATCCGATCCATACCTCTTAGGTTGGCTTCCAGGCCACGAAAAATATTGCCTCCACCAACTACGATACCCAACTGCACACCGAGGTTAACAACTTCCTTGATTTCCTGGCTGATGCTTGATATGGCGTCAATATCGATCCCATAGGAACTCTTCCCCATAAGAACTTCGCCACTTAGTTTTAAAAGAACTCTCTTATAAATAGTTTGATCCATTTTTATTGTTTCAAATCTTCTCCTAATTGGAACCGCATAAACCTTCTGATAATAATATTCTCTCCCGTTTTTGCAATCATATTATTGATCAGTGTCTCAATAGTAATATCAGTGTTCTTAATGAACTTCTGATGTAGAAGGCATACATCCTCATAATACTTCTTTAGTTTTCCTTCTACTATCTTATCCCATATTTTCTCTGGTTTTTTCTCTGCCAGGGCCTGGCTTCTATAAATCTCCTTCTCCCGTTTCATGACATCAGGCGGTATATCCTCCGGCTTTATATACGTGGGATTTGATGCGGCAATGTGCATTGTCAGATCCTTCGCCAATAGGAGAAAATTATCCGTCTTGGCGACGAAATCAGTTTCGCAATTAAGCTCCACTAAGACCCCTATTCTCCCTCCCATGTGTATATATGATGCTATCACACCATCTTTCGCCGCCTTTGATGATCTTTTAGTTGCCGCAGACATTCCTTTTTTCCGAAGGAAATCAATAGCCTTGTCAAAGTTACCATCAGAAGCGGCAAGTGCCTCTTTGCAGTCCATTATACCGGCACCAGTCTTATCTCTCAGTTCTTTAACCATTGTTGATGAAATACTCACTTATTCCTACCTCCCGGTCATATTAGCTATTTGTAATTCCGCTCCATATTACTTTCAACAGTTTCATCAATATCAGTTACTCCGTTCTTAGTTTCCACAGATTCGGGAACATCTGATTCCATAGTATCAATCCCCGTCAAAATCTCGACCGGTACTTCTTTATCAGTGTGAGCTTGTATATTTTCCTCAAATCTTTTTTTCCCATCAACGACCGCGTCTGCAATTTTGGAAGCGAACAATTTAATTGCCCTGATGGCATCATCATTACCGGGGATAATATAATCGATGTCATCAGGATCACAATTCGTATCAACTATCGCTACGATGGGGATCCTCAGTTTCTGCGCTTCCTTGATAGCAATACTTTCCCTCTTAGGGTCAACAACAAATAACCCTCCGGGCAAACGTTTAACTGCTTTTATACCACCCAGTACCTTCTCAAGTTTGTTCATTTCTTTCTGGAGTTTCATAATTTCTTTTTTAGGAAAAGCTTTGATGCTGTCATCCTCAAACATTTTCTGCAGTCCGTTCAGCCTTTCTATCCTTTTGCTGATCGTATTAAAGTTTGTAAGCATGCCGCCTAACCATCTCTGATTCACGTAAGGCATTGCACACCTCTCGGCTTCTTCTTTGACAGCTTCCTGAGATTGCTTTTTCGTTCCTATAAAGAGAACTTCCTTCCCTTCTGCTACCAGGTTAACAACGAAATCATACGCAGCCTGGAACATTCCTACCGTCTGCTGAAGGTCAATAATGTAAATCCCGTTTCTAGCCCCGAATATGTAAGGCTTCATCTTCGGATTCCACTTGTTCGTCTGATGACCAAAGTGGACACCCGCTTCTAATAACAGTTTCATGGAAATACTCGCCATTTTTTAACTCCTTTTATGTTTTTACCTCCATCCTTATCATTTTGCACAGGAAACTTTTCTCATGAAAAGCAACATTCCGTCAATCAAAGGATGTGTGAAATTCGATGGCAGATAGCATAAAGATTATTAATTAGCAAGTGAAAAAGGTGGCATTTATGTATGATAGTGCGCATTAATCTTGATATATTCCAAAGAAAGATCAGAGGCACATACTCTATACGATTTATTCCCCATACCAAGCAGTAAATGCACCATTATTTCTTTTCTTGTCATGATTTCTTCCAGTTCTTTCTCACACCCCTCGGTTCGGCATCCGTTAGTAAATACCGGAATATTTTCAATGTACAGCGTAAGGGTATCAATAGGGAATTGTACCCCGGCGGAACCGGCAGCGGCGATAATTCTCCCCCAGTTGGGATCACAACCATAGAATGCCGTTTTCACAAGATTAGAGTTGGCAATGGCATAGGCAATCCTTTTCGCGTCTTCAATTGATTTTGCCTTATCAATGAAAATGTCTATAACCTTTGTCGCCCCTTCACCATCCCTGACCATATGCCGTGAAAGATCAGACATGACATGGAAAAGCATTTCCTTAAACAAAGATGTATTCGCAGAATATGATCTAAGTTGTTTGTTTCCGGCAATGCCATTTGCTAATATTATGGCTGTATCATTTGTGCTCATGCATCCATCAACTGTTATGGCATTGAAACTTCTGTCTGCGGCCTCCTTAAATACTGTTTTAAGAATACGAGAATCTATATCCGCATCGGTTATTACAAATGCAAGCATGGTTGCCATATGAGGTTCTATCATGCCTGCCCCTTTCGCAACACCGCACACGGTTATTGCCTTCGAACCGATGATTCCCTTCTGACACGCTATTTTAGGGAATTTATCCGTTGTCATTATTGCTTCGGCGGCGAGAGGAAGTCCATCTTGGCGCAAACCATTCACAAGTTCTCTCATGCCTATGCTGATATTCTCTAAGGGAAGCCTATGTCCTATTACACCGGTAGATGCCACAAGCACAAGGTCATCATCAACATTCAGAGCCTCGGAAGCACTTCTAGACATAGCTACTGCGTCATAATATCCAGAGGAGCCAGTGGCTGCATTTGCGTTCCCGCTGTTTGCCACAATTGCCTGAGCCATACCTGTTTTCATCCTTTCCATATCGAGGAGGACAGGTGCTGCTTTCAGGCAATTTTTCGTAAATAAAGCTGACGCCTTTGCCGGGACAGTGGAAAATATCAAGGCAAGATCCTTCATGCCATCCTGCTTAATGCCCGTATGAATGCCGTTGGCAAGAAAACCGGGTACAGCAAATGTTTCTTTATTCTGAGTCATAATATATGTATAATCTCCCATAACATAATTTATCCGCAACACTTCTTGAACTTTTTTCCGCTCCCGCATGGGCAGGGATCATTTCTTCCAACTTTTTTAGCATCTTTCTTCACAGTTGATGACTGAGCCATTTCTTCCCCACGGCTCAGCACATACTCACGGCTGGCCCTCTCCTGCATCTCATCAATTTCTTCCTCGCGCTGGATCCTTACGATACATAACTTTTCGAGGGTATCTTCTTTAACTCGATGGATCATATCCATAAACATTTCATAACCCTCTTTCTGATATTCCCTGACGGGATCCTTCTGACCATATCCTCTAAGACCGATACCCTCCTTCAGGTGATCCATACTGAGAAGATGGTCCTTCCAGTGTGTATCAATAGACTGCAGCATGATGACTTTCATGAGATAGTCCATGAGTGGTTTACCATATTCATGTTCTTTACTTTGAAGCAGCGTTTTTACTCCCGAAATGACAGTTTCCTTTATGCCTTCTGTTCCTACATTGTCAACTCTCTCAGTGAGATTCATTCGGAGGGAAAATTGTCTAAATATGCGATCATCGAGACCCTTGAGGTTCCATTCCTCAGGATGAGACTTCTCGTCCATATATTCCAGGATCAGTTCTTCCACAATCTCTTCCAACATATCATCGATATCAACTGATAAATCCTCCCCTTTCAGCACCCTCTTTCTTTGTTCATAAATAACCTGCCTCTGCCTATTCATTACGTCATCAAATTCGAGGAGGTGCTTACGAATATCGAAATTATGGGATTCTACCCTTTTTTGCGCATTCTCTATGGCCTTGGAAATGAGCTTATGCTCAATAGGCTGATTCTCTTCCATACCGATCCGGTCCATAATGGATGAAATTCTTTCGGCACCAAATATCCTGAGAAGATCGTCCTCGAGAGCAAGATAAAATCGAGAAGAGCCCATGTCTCCCTGGCGTCCAGATCTCCCCCTGAGCTGGTTGTCGATGCGACGGCTTTCATGTCTTTCCGTACCGAGGATATGCAATCCCCCGAGCTCTGCTACTCCATCACCGAGCTTTATATCAGTACCTCGACCAGCCATATTTGTCGATATCGTTACCATGCCAGGCTGCCCTGCCTGGGCAATAATTTCAGCCTCTTTCTCATGATGCTTCGCGTTCAGAACATGATGCTTGATTCCGGTTCGTGAAAGATATCTGCTTAAGAGTTCAGATTTTTCAATGGATATAGTACCAACAAGGACAGGTCTTTTTTGCTTGTGCAGTGCTTTAATCTCATCAATAACGGCATTAAACTTTTCCGCTTCTGTTTTGTAAATTATATCGGGATTGTCCACTCTGATCATCGGCATATTTGTCGGAATTACCACAACGTCTAGGTTGTAAATCTTCTTAAATTCAGCCGCTTCTGTATCGGCTGTTCCTGTCATGCCGGCCAGTTTCTTATACATCCTAAAGTAGTTTTGGAACGTTATTGATGCAAGTGTCTGGTTTTCTCTCTCTATTGTTACCTTCTCCTTAGCTTCCAGGGCTTGATGCAAACCATCACTGTAACGTCTTCCCGGCATGACCCTCCCCGTAAATTCGTCAACGATTATGACTTTGCCTTCTTTGACCAGATAATCCACATCACGCTTAAAAAGCGCATGCGCTTTCAGCGCCTGGTTAACATGATGAAGGATCTCCATGTTTCTTGGTTCAAAGAGATTCTGAACTTTCAGATAATTCTCTACATGTGCGACACCCTCTTCCGTTAAAACAACGGTACGGCTTTTTTCATCGATAGTGTAATCCTTGTCTTTTCTCAGTCTTGGTATTACCTGGTTGATTCTATAGTACTTATCCGTAGACTCTTCCGATGGGCCCGAAATTATAAGCGGAGTTCTCGCCTCATCAATGAGGATACTGTCTACCTCATCAACAATGGCATAGTTAAAGTCGCGCTGCACATAATCATCAAGGCTGAACTTCATATTATCGCGGAGGTAGTCGAAACCAAACTCATTATTTGTGCCATACGTTATGTCTGCCCGATATGCACCCCTTCTTTCGTGATCATCCATGCCATGAACAATGACACCGACAGTGAGGCCGAGGAATTTATAAATGGGACCCATCCACTCAGCATCTCTCTTTGCCAGATAATCATTTACTGTAACCAAATGACATCCTTCTCCTGTAAGAGCGTTTAAATAAAGTGGCATGGTTGCCGCAAGTGTTTTCCCCTCGCCCGTTTTCATCTCGGCGATCTTCCCTTCGTGAAGCACCAAACCCCCGATTATTTGAACATCAAATGGTCTCATGAGTAATGTTCGTCTGGCAGCCTCTCTCACAACAGCAAATGCTTCGATCAGTAAATCATCAACTTCAGATCCATTTTTTAATTTCTCCTTGAAGTATGATGTTTTTGCTCTCAGCTCTCCATCGCTTAAGGTTGCAATGGCTGATTCAAGATTATTTATTTCTTCAAGGATAAAAGACAGTCGCTTTAATTCTCGATCATTTTTATTGCCAATTACCTTTTCTAAAAGTGAAGAAAGCATTTTCCAACCCCTAAAAAAAAACCGGTATATACCGGGAATTGTAATTTCTCTGTGTGTAATCTCTCGATCTTGTGTTAAGGACCGGGAACTGAAATTAATTCAAATACCGTCTGGGATTTATCGGCACACCGTTCAAGAACACAGAATAATGAAGATGATAACCTGTGCTGCGACCTGTATTTCCGACATAACCGATCAGATCTCCCCGCTTCACAATAGCCCCTTGAGTTAGGACACTTCTGAAAAGGTGGCCATACAAAGTCGACATACCGTATCCATGATCTATTTTAACAGCATTCCCCGTTTCTCGATCAAAAAATACCTCGCTCACTATGCCGTCAGCAGGTGCTGTTACCTGTACACCCGCTTGCGCTGCGATATCAATTCCTTTATGAAATTCCCTCGCTCCGCCGAAAGGTGATGCTCTGTAGCCAAACTCTGATGTAACCCATCCCTGAACAGGCCACATAGATGGTGTAGCAGCAATTATGGATCTCTGTTTTTTCAAATACTTCATTAATTCATAAAAACTTTTTTCCTGTTCATTTGCATCTTTTGTGAGTTGATCAACATCTTGATGAATTTTTGCTATTATAATCTTTTGATCTGTCCCGGTACCCGATTTAAACCGCATTTCTTCATTACTTGCACCACCGATACCAAGAAGTTGTCCTTTATAGCGATTATCTTCAACATTTGCCATTGTCCTTATATTTTTATCGAGCTGATTGAGTTCATCCATTTTCATAGAAAAAATGTTAACTTTTTCAACCAATGCGCCGATTTCCACTTTCTGTTCTATCGCTTGTTTTCTTAATCTTTCCAGCTCAATTCTTTCTCTTTTTATTGTAATATAATCAAAATATATATACATGGAAGACAGGAGAATAATTACCGTACAACATGCAAGGCCCTTTAAAAGACTACTCGAAAGTATAAATTTCCTTACAGCACTTTTTTTCTTGGGGATTATCAGGAAGGTATAAAAATTTTGAGACATCTCTATTCCTTTTAATATCCTAACATGAGTGAAAAGAAATTTTAAGCTGTATTCATACCAAAAGTCAAGGAGAGTTTCTTTACTTTACAGAAAATTGACTTGACTTTGCAGGGAGTAATAAGCTACACACCGCGTTGATGATGAATATTTGTTACTGGTAATCGTAGAAAGGAGTTCCAATGGCAAAATTTGAATCTAATGTGTTAAGAAATGTGGCAATTGTAGGGCACGGGGCAACCGGAAAGACGTCTCTATGTGAGGCTCTACTTTACATCGCCGGCAAAACAGATCGTCCAGGAAGGGTTGACGAGGGTACTTCCAGCATGGACTTTGAGCCAGAAGAACAGAAACGGCGTATCTCAATTAGTGCCGCCACAAATTTCTTTGAATGGGAAAAACACAAAATTACTATTCTTGACACACCAGGGGATTCCAATTTTGCATACGATACCAGAAATTGTCTACGTATTACAGATGGTATAATAATAGTAATTGATGCCGTAGGTGGTGTTGAATTTCAAACCGAAAAGGTCTGGGAATACGCCAATGAGTTCAAGCTTCCCCGCATCATGTTTATCAACAGAATGGACCGCGAAAGAGCTGATTTTGGAAAAAGCATCGAAAGTATCATGAACCGTCTTGGAAAAAAAGCAACTCCTCTATTCCTTCCCATCGGTGCGGAGGATTCTTTTAAGGGCGTAGTTGACCTTATTCAAAAAAAAGCCTTGATCTTTGATAACCTGAAGGGGACATACAAAGCGACAGACATACCGTCAGATATGGTAGACACCGTTGCAAAATTCCGGGAGAATATGGTTGAAGACATCGCGGAATCCGATGATGCGTTGATGGATAAATACCTTGATACAGGAGAGCTTAGTCATGACGAGCTGACAGCAGGTCTCAGGAAAAGTGTAATTGCCGGCACTCTCATTCCTGTAGTATGCGGTTCTGCATTGAAGAACATTGGTATTACACCCTTAATTGATTTAATTGTAAACGTTCTGCCCTCTCCTTTAGATCGTGGCCCGGTCACTGGAAAAAAACCAGGTACAGATGACACGGAGATAAGAAATCCTGATGAATCTGACCCTTTCTCCGCGATAGTCTTTAAGACCATTGCTGATCCGTACGCCGGCAGATTAACATTATTTCGGACTTTTTCTGGAACGGTCAGCGCTGATTCAACATTTTATAATTCAAAGCGCAAAATCACAGAAAGGTTTGGAAATATATTTTTTCTAGAGGGTAAAAATCAGAAATCAGTTGAATCTCTCGTGCCTGGTGATATTGCTGCAGTGGCTAAATTAAAAGAAACCGTGACGGGCGATACGATATGCAATGAAAAATCTCCTGTTGTTTTTGAAAAGGTTATACCTCCTCCGCCCATCATGTCCTTTGCTGTCAGTCCCAAGAGCAGGGGAGATGAGGAAAAGATCGTTTCATCAATCAATAGGATAATAGAGGAAGATCCTACTCTGACATTTCACCGGGATGAACAGACTAAGGAAATGATCCTATCCGGTATGGGACAGGTTCATATCGAAGTTTCCGTAGAAAAAATGAAGCGGAAATTCGGTGTGGAAGTAACCTTAAAAACTCCTAAAGTGCCTTACAAGGAAACAATCAAGGGGAAAACAAATGTTCAGGGCAAATATAAGAAACAGTCCGGCGGTCGCGGACAATTCGGTGATTGCTGGCTCGATATTGAACCATTGCCAAGAGGCGGGGGTTTTGACTTTGTGGATAAAATTGTCGGTGGTGTTATTCCTCAACAGTATCGGCCTGCAGTGGAAAAGGGAATTGTCGAAGCAATGGGGGAAGGTGTTGTCGCCGGATACCCTGTTGTTGATGTCAAAGTTTCATTAGTAGACGGATCTTACCACACGGTTGACTCATCTGAAATGGCTTTTAAAATAGCTGGTTCTCTTGGCTTTAAAAAAGGTGTTCTTGCGTGTCAGCCGGTTCTTCTCGAACCCATCGTCAATATAGACATTGAGATACCAGATGAGTATATGGGTGATGTCATTGGCGATCTGAACGGGCGGCGCGGTAAAGTCCTTGGAATGGAATCAAAAGGGGTCAACAGAATCATAAAAGGCCAGGTGCCTCTTGCAGAAATTCTCAGGTACGCACCTGATCTTCGCTCTATGACCAGCGGCAGAGGGACATTCACATATGAACACTCTCATTACGAAGAAGTTCCTTCATTCATCGCAGAGAAGGTCATTGCCGAGTCGAAAAAGGAACAATAATAAATGGTCATTTACGCGGGTGTTATAACCATTAGCGATAAAGGCTCCCGTGGGGAACGCGAGGATTTAAGTGGTAAGGAAATTATCACGTTGTTGAAGGATATAAATGTTGTGATCGCCCATTCCAAGATAATCCCAGATGAAAAAAAAATAATTTGCGATACTTTGATTGATTATGCTGATAAAAAGACACTTGCTCTAATTATAACCACAGGTGGCACCGGTGTGAGTCCCAGAGATGTAACACCAGATGCAACACTCGAAGTTATAGATAAAGAAATACCGGGTATGGCTGAAGCGATGCGACGGGAAAGCGCTGTACTAACACCACACGCAATGATATCACGCGCCGTCGTCGGTATTAGAGGCAACTCTCTGATCGTGAATCTCCCTGGCTCTCCTAGAGCTGTCCGGGAAAACCTCACGGTTCTCTTGCCTGCACTGAAACATACAATTGAAAAAATCAGAGGGGATAACTCTGAATGTGCATCTTGAGGTGGTACTGAGCTTTCTCAATATGTGTGCCACGCCAGAAAACACGTTTGCAGTGTAAACACATACGAAATTCATTATGACTGGCAAATATATAGTCTGGAACCATTCCAGAAATCTCTTCTTTTTCTACCTCCATTAATTTTTCATTACATCTCACACAGATGCTGAACATACGTTCAGATTCCGGAACAAAGGGCAGTTTGTCCATAATCTCCACAAGCTGCTCAAATACAGTATCACTTTGAATCATAACGCCCCCCCCCGGAGACAGTCCTCTGAGTATAGCTTTTTTTCTTGTCAGGGCAACTCTACCCTCTCTCTCGGCCTTTCTAAGAAATGCCCTATCTGCATTTTCTGGATAGAATACAGTATTATACCCTAATATTCGCAGCCATTTGGCTAATTTTCCCAGATTCACATCTGCTATAAATTTCACTTATAAAATCTACTTACAAAATTCTGCTATTGTTACTCGCTGAGATTTTTTTGTTCCTCATCGACAACAAGTTCTTTCTTACTATCTCTTACCTCTCTTCTAAGCTCCCTTACTGTTTTATTTAATTTATTTATTGTTCTATTGAGTCTAAATCTCTCTACGATGCCCATAAACCCTGTAAAAATGACACCCACAAGAAATGCTATAAAAACTAGCATATAGGTGGGTATAGCCACATTTATAAGATCATAGTATTTCAAGCTGATTGGCAATGTATTCTCCAGAGAAAATGTAATGATGAAAAGCATGAGCAGCACAAGAATAATCGTATAGATAACCTTCATTTCATACCTCCACACAATACTTTTTAAAATGCGGCAGAAGAAGCTCACACGTTTTGTAAATCTCTTCCGGAATTACGCGGACATCACCTACAACGCTCATGAAGTTTGTATCACCAATCCACCTCGGTACTATATGCACATGAATATGATCGTCTATACCGGCACCGGCTGCCTTTCCAAGATTTATGCCTATATTAAAACCATCCGGGTGTATTGCCGATTTCAAAACCCTCACCGAAATATCCTGAAGATTAAATATCTCCAGTCTTTCTTCCGGAAGGAGATCTTCCAGTTGGCTTATGTGCCTGAAGGGCACAATCATAAGATGACCGCTTATATAGGGATATCGATTCATCATGACAAACGCGTTTTTCCCTTCAAAAAGCACGAGATCATGACATCTGATTGAGTCTTTGCAAAAAATGCAGCCAGCCGGCTTTTCGCTCATTATAAATTCCATTCTCCAGGGTGCGTATAACTTTTCCATTTAACGAAACCTTATAAATCTTGAAGCTCCACAATTTCTCCTTTGATCTTTTCACCAATTTCAAGGATGCCGATGGTATTGTGGGAGGCAAATCTTTTATCTGTCGCTGATCCGGGATTGAACAATAGTATCCCCTCTCTTATTTTGTTTACTGCTCGATGTGTATGTCCATAAATCAAACAATCAACTTGTCCAACCTCTTTTAAAAGCTTATTTTCAAGGCCGAAAGGCATCCCCCAGCCGTGGATAATTCCGACACGATAGTTTTCAATGTTGAGTATAAGCCGATCAGGCAAGTACTGCCTTACGGACTGCGGATCCATATTACCGCAGACAGCTTTTACATCTTTGCCTGCAAATGCATCGAGAACCCTTATATCGACAAGATCTCCCGCGTGTAATATAAGACTCACATCATAAAAATGATCATCCATAAGACGCCTGAGCCGGTCATCATAACCATTCAGATGGGTATCCGATATTACCCCGATTTTCACGTCTTATACTCCCCATTATTATGTGAAAGAATTATATAGATACATCACAAAAAGACAAGCATTATTTATGTTCGATTCACGAAAAACCCCTTGGCAAAGTTTACCACTGTTTTGTATTTACAGCAGTATTCTTCGGCTCACATTGGGGTGCATTTTTTTCTCCATAGACCATGGACAATGATATACCTTATCTTATCAGCACTTACCATTATACGTAGCATGTCGGGAAATTTTTGTTCTTTTATTATCTACTACCCAAAACAACAGATATGGGCGCATGGAACAATACGTATGTTGTATGCAAGATCATTTCTAAATCAATAACAACATTTTATTCTTTTATCATCCCTATGCATCTGTCACCTGACACCAATCATAGTAGATTTCTAACATAAATTATGATAGATAGATCAAAAATACAGGTATTGTATTGTAGCTCCTATGGCTGTACTCTCAGATTATATTATCGGAGAAACACTTTATAAAAGCAGCAAATCTCTCATTTGCCGCGCCCACCAGAAAGATGATAACCGCACAGTCGTTCTCAAAATATTGACAGAAAACCATCCTACACCTGAAGAAATTGCACAATTCAAACGGGAATACTTTATTGTTCACAGTTTAAATCCAGGATCAGCCGTCGTTGAGAACTCACCATCCCCAGTTGTGGCAACCTACGGTCTGCACAAGCATGAGCATGGTTTTATGATGATCATGGAAGACTGCGGTGGAAAATCACTTGATCGATGGGTGAAACCCGGGGGCATGAAACTAACAGACAATGGCATGGTCATTTTCCTGAAACTCGCCATAAGTGTTACGGAGGCATTGGCCAAAATCCACCAACACCACATTGTTCATCTGAACATCAACCCATCGAACATTATTTATGATGCTGCCTCCAGTCAGGTTAAAATCATTGACTTTGGTATAGCGGCACTCCTTTCGAGAGATAAACCAACATTCTGCAATACGAATGTAATTGAAGGTACACTGGAGTACATTTCTCCGGAACAGACAGGACGTATGAACCGAGTGGTTGACTATCGCGCAGACTATTATTCACTGGGAGCAACATTTTATGAATTGATAACGGGACATGTGCCCTTCTCAACAAGTGATCCCTTGGGTCTTGTACATAGTCACATCGCAAAACAACCAGCGTCGCCACACGACTTGAGACCAGAAATACCAAAGGCGGTTTCAGAAATTATTCTCAAACTTCTTTCTAAAGACGCTGATGACCGTTACTCCTCGGCTATTGGTCTCCGCAAAGACCTTAAAGAATGCTTATGCCAATGGCAAGAAAAGGGTGTTATTGAATTTTTTCCTCTTGGAAAGCATGATATTTCAGACCGCTTCCAGGCCCCATTAAAGTTGTATGGGCGTGAGCAAGAAATAGAATCACTTCTCGCCGCTTTTGAACGTGCACGCGCGGGGGCCATAGATATTATGCTCGTATCTGGACCTGCCGGCATTGGCAAGACAGCCTTGATTCAAGAAATCAGCAGGCCCGTGACACAGCGTCATGGATACTTTGTATCAGGTAAGTTTGATCAGTTTCAAAACAACGTCCCATACTCCGCATTGATTAAGGCATTTCAATCGCTGATCCGGAAACTATTAACGGAAGACGAATCATCAGTTACAAAATGGCGTGATATTATTCAGTCAGCGCTGGGAATGAACGGCCAAGTGATTGTTGATGTGATCCCTGAAATAGAATTGATTATCGGAACGCAGCCGCCTCCGTCTAAACTATCACCTGAAGAAGCACAAAACCGTTTTCGCATTGTGTTTCAAAACTTTGTCAGGGTGTTCACAAAGGTCGAGCATCCTTTCGTAATGTTCCTTGATGATCTGCAATGGGCTGATGTCGCCTCTCTGAATTTAGTAGAACAGCTTTTGACGGCACCTGACAATCAGTACCTTTTCTTCATCGGATCATACCGTGACAATGAAGTGTCCTCGTCTCATCCTTTCATTCGGGTTCATGATCAGATAATTAAATCAGGCGTGACCGTAAACAGCATCGTCCTTGGACCGCTGAACCTTACGAATATTGTCTGCTTGATAACGGACAGTCTTCACTGTATCCCTGACCATGCTCACCCTCTTGCTGAATTGATTCTGGCAAAAACTGATGGCAATCCCTTCTTTCTGAATGAGTTCCTAAAAAACATATATACAGAGGGCCTAATCAAGTATGACTTCTGCCATGGTATTTGGCAATGGGAACTGGCAGAAATCCAGTCACGTGGTATTACAGAGAATGTTGTCGAACTGATAACAAGCAATATGCAGCAATTGCCGCCTGAAACACAGGAGATATTGAGGCTGGCGGCCTTAATTGGAAATACATTTGATCTGAAGTCATTGGCATATGCGCATAAAAAATCATCCGGCTCCACTGCAAATGATCTATCGCCAGCGATAAAGGCTGGGTTAGTCATACCAATGAGCTCTACATACAATATTAGCCCGCCGGGTATTACTGGTTTAGCGGCTGAAACCATACCAGAATATACATTTTCCCATGATCGGATTCAGCAGGCAATCTATTCATTGATTCCGCCTGACGAACAAGAGGCTCTTCATTGGAAGATCGGCCAGCTTTTGTTGCAGAATATGCAACCACATGAGCGGGATCTAAGGCTCTTTGACATTGTGAATCAGTTAAATCAGGGACGAAAGCTGATAAAAGATCAACCAGGGCTAAATGAACTTGCTGAATTAAATCTGCTGGCTGGGAAAAAAGCAAAATCCAATGCAGCATACAGCTCAGCATTCTCCTACTTAAAGGCAGGTATTGAACTTTTGAGAAGTGATAGATGGGAAACACAGTACAACCTTGCACTAGAGCTATTCATGGAAGCATCAGAAACAGCCTACCTGAGTGGAGACTTTGAGTCCATGAACCATATTGTTGAGGAAGTTTTAAAGAATGCTGAGGATTTGTTAGACAAGGTTAAAGTGTATGAAATAATGATTCAGTCCTGTATCGCGCAAAACAAGCAACGGGATGCTGTTAAGCTTGCCCTTCCTATGCTGGAACTCTTGGGAGTAAAGATCCCCGCAAAACCAAACAAAATGCATGTCTTACGTGGATACCTTACTACAAGAATGGCTCTGGCAGGAAAACGCATTGAAGACTTAATTGACATGCCTGTCATGACTGACCCCCATAAACTGGCCGCAGTGCGTATCCTCACGAAAATCGGCTCTGCTGCATATATAGCAGCTCCTAACCTGATGCCATTGCTGATATTTAAGGGAGTCACTTTATCCATACAATACGGAAATGCTCCCGAGTCAGCATTTGCATATGTTGCATACGGTTTGATTCTCTGCGGGAAAATAGGAGACATCGAGTCTGGCTATAAATTTGGAATGCTTGCAACACGTCTCATTGAACGGTTCGATGCAAGAGGGCTAAAAACAAGGACCCTCTTTTCATTTGAATCTTTCATCAGACACTGGAAGGAACATCTGCGTGAAACCTTAAATCCTCTCCGAGAGGGATATCAAAGTGGTATAGATACGGGAGACCTGGAATTTGCGGCTCGTTGCATCCACGCGTTCTGCAACCGTTCTTTCTTTGTGGGAGTGGAGTTGGAGGAAGTGGAACGCAATATGACCGCGCACTGGATGGCTGTATGTCTGCTTAAACAAGAGTCCCCCTTACGATTTTTTGAGCCCTTTCACCAGATTGTGTTGAATCTACTTGGTCGAAGTAATACCCCTCACCAGATAGTTATAGAAAGTTTTGACGAAAAGCGAATGACATCACTGGATGATGAGGATAACAGGGTATTCGCTTTTTATTTATATCTCAGTAAACTCATTCTTCACTACCTTTTTGAAGAAATTCCTAATGCCGTTGAAAATGCACGTATGGCTGAAATATACTTGGATGGTGCCCTTGCATCGGCGCCGCAACCATTATTCCATTTATATAGTTCACTGGCGAGGCTTGCTGCCTATGATTTATCACCAAAGGCTGAGCGAAGACGTATCCTCAGAAAAGTCGCCGCTAACCTGAAAGGACTAAAGAAATGGGCTCATCATGCACCGATGAATTATCAGCACAAATGCTACCTTGTGGAAGCCGAACGTAGCCGCATATTGGGCCAGTGCATGGAGGCAGCTAAGTATTACGACAAAGCTATTGATCTGGCGCGCGAGAACGCATATCACAACGAAGAAGCCCTTGCGTATGAGCTTGCAGGCAAGTTCTACCTTTCAAAAGGGCAATCAAGAATAGCACAGTCATATCTGCAGGAGTCCCTTTACGCTTATCTACGCTGGGGCGCTGTGGCTAAAGTGAAGGATTTAGAAACGCGATACTCCAAAATCCTTGTTCATGCAAAGGACAGTTTCTCTGCGAACAGATCAGATTTTACCACAGGTACTATTCAGGAGCAGGATGGCCGAACCCTGGATCTCACGGCGGTAATCAAGGCTTCACAGGCCATTTCTGGTGAAATTGTTTTCAAGCGGCTATTGACGAAGTTGATGTCAATCCTTATCGAAAATGCCGGAGCCCAAAAAGGACTTCTTGCTTTGGAGAAGGATGGTACGTGGGTTACCGAAGAAGAATGTGCAATCTCCGTCATTAATTATGTGGCCCGCACACAGGAATTTTTGGTGTTGAACGATGCAGCCAACGAGGGGGCATTTTTTCTTGATCCTTACATTGTAACCAGGCAGCCTAAATCAATCTTGTGTATGCCCCTTCTCCATCATGGCAGTTTGTGCGGTATTCTTTATCTCGAAAACAACCTGACCAAGAACGCATTTACACCTGACAGACTGGAAGTATTACGCCTCCTTTCAGGCCAGATGGCAATTTCAATTATTAACGCTAAACTGTATGACGAATTGGAATTGCGCGTCCAGGAACGAACATCCGAGTTATCAGACACCAATGCGCTCTTGAACCAAGAGATTATTGAGCGTGAGCGGGCAGAAGAAGCGCTTAAAGTATCCCAACAACAATTTGCAGATATTATAAACTTTTTGCCTGATGCAACCTTTGTTATTGATAATAAAAATCAAGTTATTGCATGGAACCAGGCGATTGAAGAGATGACGGGAATCAAAGCAGGAGATATTATCGGGAAAGGGAATTATGAATATTCCTTACCGTTTTATGGAATCCGCAGGCCGATGCTTATTGACAAAATATTCGGATATGACACAGGGGACGCGGATAGATATCCTTTTATTAAGAAAGAGGGGGACATTCTTCTAACCGAATCGAATGTACCCTTAAGAGGTGAGATGCATGTACTTTGGGCAAAAGCGAGGCCGCTATATGACAGCAGAGGTAATATTGTAGGCGCAATTGAATCCATTCGTGATATCACAGAGCACGAGCGGGTAGAGGCCGAACTTCTTCAGGCAAAGGAGGCCGCTGAGGAAGCGTATCATGCGGCTGAAACTGCCAACCGCTCCAAAAGCTCCTTCCTGGCCAATATGAGCCATGAAATCAGGACACCTTTGAATTCTATTATTGGATTTACCAATTTGTTATCGGACACAGAAATATCAGCCAAACAGCGTGATTACCTGCAGAAGATACTATTTTCATCCCAGAACCTACTTGGTATTATTAATGATATCCTCGATTTTTCCAAAATTGAAGCAGGCAAACTTGATTTAGATAATACTGATTTTGAACCTCAACATATTATGGATAATATCCATAATATGTTTGTTGACAGTGCTACTGAAAAGGGGATCGTATTGAACATCTCCATATCTCGGGATGTTCCTTCCATATTGGTAGGGGATCCTTTGCGGCTGTGGCAGGTACTCATCAATCTGGTAAATAATTCAATCAAATTTACTGAAACGGGAGAGATTACAATTTCTGCCGATCTTGATAGTATCGATGCGCAAAAAGCCCGGCTTCTTTTCTCTATTGCGGATACGGGTATTGGCATACCAAAGGAGTCATTGATAAAAATATTTGACACCTTTACTCAGGCCGATGGATCCGTGACCCGTAGATTTGGCGGCACAGGTTTAGGACTCAGCATTTGTAAAGGACTTATAGCGATGATGGGTGGCGAAATATGGGTAGAGAGCACCCTTGGTAAAGGAAGTACTTTTTATTTTACGGCCGATTTTAATCATCGCCCTAATGATGAGCATAAAACAAAAAGCGGTATTACCCAAGCAGAAATAATTAAGAATATATGCGGCGCTGCAGTTCTCCTCGTTGAGGATAATATTATCAACCAGCAAGTAGCAAAACAGATCCTCGAAGGCGCCGGATTAACGGTTATTGTCGCTAACAACGGCATAGAAGCCCTGGAAGCGGTTCGACTCCGCAAATATGACGCAGTGCTCATGGACGTTCAGATGCCTCTAATGAGCGGATATGAAGCTACCCGTCTAATCCGAAGTGATCCCCTGACAATGAATGTACCCATTATTGCCATCACTGCTCATGTTATGCAGGGAGCAAACGAGGAATGTCTTGCTGCAGGAATGAATGACTATATTTCAAAGCCAATCGACAGAAATGTCTTGCTCTCTGTTCTCAACCGGTGGGTGAAACCAAAATATATGCACGTGGAAAATAAATCTGAAACGTCATATCGAGGATTAAAAGATGAGTCTGTCGAGCTGACTCTTCCTGATACATTACCTGGTATAGATATCTCATCTGCACTCAAGAGACTGGGAGGCAACACCAAACTGCTGTCCAGACTCTTAAAAATGTTTACACGCGATTACGCTGGTACCACAGAAGAGATTAAAGCTGCTCTGAATAGCAAAAACATGGAAAAAGCAGTTCGAATTGCTCATACGGTGAAGGGTGTAGCCGGAAATCTTTCAGCAGAAGAGCTTCGCTTGGCTGCATCTGAGTTAGAAAAGAGCATCATGCAACAACCTCGAGATTCAATAGATAGCCTCTTGGAAATTTTTGACAAACACTTACGACAACTGATAGAATCGGTCCACTTTATAGAAACAAATTTACCATGATAAATTACAAAAAAGGCAGCAATTGACACGAATATAGAGAGGACACATGAAAATCCGACTGATCTTAAAAAATCAACCGTGCAACTGAAAACTTAAAGTATACAGTTATGGGAAAAAGCAAAACGACGCCGAATATTAAACGAAACCGGCAGATTATTGAGTTATATAAAAGAATATAATACACATGATAGTGTCCACAGGACATGCAGTATTCCACAAAATCCCTCAAATCCGTATAAACATTTTCTCCGTTATGATGCTATGAAAAATCTACCCAATAATAATTGGGGAACTGTTAAATAATACAATCACTGAAGACATCGTTTCATACAACTAGTGAAGATGGATACATACTAATGTGGAGGAGATTATTGAGATGAACGATAATTATGTTTTTATGGAACAGCAAGTAGAACCCGTAGTACTTATTGTAGACGACACCCAGATAGATATTGATATTTTGTCTTTTGCACTAAGCAGGAAGAACTTTCGTATTTCCGTTGCCATGAACGGCTTACACGCACTTGATATGGTCGGAAAGGTTTCCCCGGATATTATTCTCATGGACATCGTAATGCCGGAAATGGATGGTTTTGAATTATGTAAAATATTAAAGGCCTCTGCAGAAACAAAGGATATTCCTGTCATCTTTTTAACTGTGAAAGATGAAACTGATGATATTTTAATGGGATACAGATCCGGAGCCGTTGATTATGTTACAAAGCCCTTCAATTCTGAAGAATTACTTGCGAGGGTATGTACCCACTTGGAATTAAAGAAAAAAAGAGATACTGAACAGGAGCTTATTTCTCTGCTAAAAGCATCACTGGAGGAACGCGAGCGGGCAGAAGAAGCACTTCAGCAGGCACACGATAATTTAGAGCGTTTAGTAAAGGAGCGCACCGCTGAGCTCTTGATAAAAAACAAACAGCTTATGGATGAAATTGAGGAACGCAAGCGTGTTGAGGCATCCCTTGAAAGCAAGTCTCAAAAACTAGAGGAATTTAATACTGCGTTAAAGGTTTTACTCGAACAGAGAGAACGGGACAAAGACGAACTAGAAAAGTGGGTTCTCTCAAACGTCAAGAATCTCATTATACCGAATGTTGAAAAATTAAAAAGACTCAGCGCAAAAACCAAATCCTCATCTTACATAAATATCCTTGAAATAAACCTCAAAGAGCTTACCTCTTCATTTTCTCAAAGGTTATCTTCACGATATATAAATCTTACAACAAAAGAAATTCAAGTCGCTAATCTCGTTAAGGAGGGTATGACCAGCAAAGAAATATCAGAACTAATGAATGTCTCAGAAAGAACAATTGATTTTCACAGGAAAAACATTAGAAACAAGCTCGGACTTAATAAAAAAATAAACCTTAGAGCAAGTCTTTTAAATATTTCATAATGATAGCGTAGAATGCTAATTGACTTTTAAATCAAATAATTGAGTTATTGTTAGGTTGCTTTTATGGGTAGTATAAATTAATGGAGCGAAGTCACTTTCTCTTGACAAAATAATTCTTAATACAATAATTTCATCCTCTAATTTTTAAAGATCCCTCCTCAGCTACCTTCATTCGAAAATCCTGAATCCTGAAATTCGAAATTTTTTATCTTAATTAATTTTTTTGTTACATTGCTGATTCTCATAGTCTGTTTTCTAATAGTACTAAGTTTTGCATATGTGGGGTTATCAGTTGAAGTATTTATTAACAGCAGCTCGGTATACCCCAAAATTGCTTGCATGGGTTGATTCATTTCATGAAAAACATCCTCCGTAATTTCTATGATGCCACGTAGTTTTTTGCGATAGAGATCTTCCCCGGCAGAAGCTTTGTGTAGTATATGTTCTGCTTGTAATTCTGTGATTTGTTGATGCATTGCTTCTAATTCTTTAATAAGCTCTGCTCTTGTTTTATTCTCGTATTTCATTCTTCATAGCTCCCGAATTCATTTTTGTCTAAATACTTTTCCAAAGGATAGCTATCTTTTGAGAACGAATTATGAATTCTTGTATTATATTCGAGGACTTAAAATTTATAACGCTTCACCATAAAGAAATTCTCTACGTTGCAATATGTGATATTTTTTAGTGAAACGCAATATTGGTTAATATGTAGTAATATACCAGGTTAAAACTAGTAGTATGATGGATTTAACGGGGGTGATACAGGATGCCGCCTTATTTTCATCGAACCCGAGATAACACCATAAATTTTCTCTGCGAATCAATAGTCCTTATCCTTACCAATATTTCCATTTTTGACCAGATTAGCTGCCTGAATTGTCTTGGACGCGATAGTTACATATAGTGAAGCTAAATTTCATGAATGAGGACGTTATGTTTTTAAGATTTGATTTTACGGGATATATAGAGGCAGAGGCTTTTGGGGTTCTAAATCTATATTTTTCAATTAAATACCTCTCCGGAGAAAGATGCAAAAAGAACACATTGTTTTTGTTTGACTTTCAATCTGTCCCTTTATACTATTCTTTATAAAATAATTTGATGGAAAGGGACTAAAAAATAATGCTTGAATCAGCATTAGATAAGATGGCAGACAAAATTCTTAACCTCGATGAGGCATCCCTCAGCAATTTATGGAATAAGTACAAGAAAAAGATGGAACGTTTCGATACAACAAAAGAATGGGAAAAGTCGGTAATTATTTTCTTTATTATCAATGCCATCAGGGTTAAGAATCACATCTTTAATGAAAATATCCTTAAGCTTCAGAACAAGGGGAACACACCGGCAAAACCACCAAAAACAAAGCCAGATCTGAAACTAGTTAAGTAATGAGAGAAATGGATACCGATACTGCTATTAAGAGGATTGAAGAACTCAGAGCATTAATCGACTACCATAACCAGCGCTATTATCAGCTCGATAATCCCGAAATATCCGATGTCGAGTATGACCGCCTCATGAAGGAGCTTATCAACCTAGAACAGAAATTCCCGTATATCGATGTATCCTCTTCTCCCACCCAGCGTGTCGGAGCTGCTCCCCTAGAAAAATTCAGCGCTATTGCGCATCTTACCCCGATGCTCAGTCTCGCCAATGCCTTTTCAGAACGGGACATATCAGACTTTGGAGAACGTATTAAACGCTTCCTCGGTACACACGAAAATATAACTTTTGTAGTTGAACCAAAACTGGACGGCACCGCAGTGAATCTCATTTACGAAAATGGAGCCTTCGTTGTTGGTGCAACAAGGGGTGACGGGGAAAAGGGAGAGGATGTTACGCAGAATCTCAAAACCATTCATGCTCTACCATTACAGATGAAGAAGAGACAAGATCTCTCTATTCCTGAAAAAATTGAAATCAGAGGCGAGGTATTCATAGAAATTGATCTCTTCAGAAAACTGAACAAACACAGACTTGAGGAAGGTGAACAAGTCTTTGCCAACCCTCGCAACGCCGCTGCCGGATCACTGCGTCAGTTGGATTCAAAAATTACGGCCAAGAGACCATTGGATATCTTCTGTTATGGTATTGGCATGGTCTCAGGTGTCACCTTTAAGACCCACTGGGATGTTTTAATAAGCCTCTCTCAATGGGGATTCAACGTTAACCCTTATGTTCAGCAGGCCAAAAACATACATGCGTGTATAGAGTATTACCATCATATCAATAACATGAGAAAGGATCTCCCTTACGAAATCGATGGTATAGTAATCAAAGTCAACGATCTCAGTGTTCAGGAACTACTCGGCGCTGTTTCCCGAAGCCCCCGCTGGGCCATTGCGTGCAAATTTGCCGCTACACAGGAAACGACCGTCATCGAAAAAATCGACGTCCAGGTTGGAAGGACCGGCGTATTGACACCTGTTGCCATTCTAAAGCCGGTCCACATTGGTGGTGTTACCATCAGACGGGCAACTCTCCATAATCAAGATGAAATTGACAAAAAGGACATTCGTATAGGCGATACTGTTATTGTTCAGAGGGCAGGAGATGTGATTCCGGAGGTCTTGAAAGTTATTGACTCTAAGAGGAGCGGTTCCGAAAAAAAATTTATTATGCCCGCAACTTGTCCAGAATGCGGCTCTGAAGTTGTAAGACTTGCAGGTGAAGCGGCCCACCGGTGCATCGGCATATCCTGCCCTGCCCAGATTAAAGAGCATATTATTCACTTTGCCTCGAGAGGCGGCATGGACATCGAAGGGCTTGGTGATAAAGTGGTTTCTCAATTGGTTGATACGGATCTAATAAAAGACCCTGCTGATCTTTACTTCCTGACAAAAGATAAACTTCTCACCTTGGATAGAATGGCAGAAAAATCCGCGAAAAACCTGCTTGCCGCTATAGAAAATTCGAAATCGCCGACCCTCGAGAAATTCATCTATGCCCTCGGGATTAGACATGTAGGTGAACAGACGGCCCGAATCCTTGCCAGATCATTCATGACAATAGATAAGCTTATGGAGGCCACGGTGCACGATCTGACGGCAATCAGAGACATCGGACCTGAGGTTGCCGGAAGCATTACCAGATTTTTCCACGAGCGGTCCAATATTATAGTAATTGAAAAATTTAAGAAAACCGGCGTTAATCCTATGAAAACAATACACCCTAATGCCACATCCTTATCAGGGAAATCCTTCGTTTTTACAGGAACGCTAAATAACCTTACACGAAACGAGGCAAAAAGGATTGTTGAATCTCTTGGTGCTTCCGCAATGGAATCAGTTATAAAGACCACCGACTATGTGGTTGCCGGCGATTCACCTGGCTCAAAACTTGAAAAGGCTAAATCCGCTGGAATCAAGATCATCAATGAAGAAGAGTTTTTGAAACTTATCGGCAGGAAATAAAATGATGAGAAGAACGCACGTTTTCATCTCCGGCAGGGTTCAGGGTGTCTTTTTCAGGGCATATACAAGAGAAACCGCCATGACTTTAAAGCTCACGGGGTGGGTCAGAAATCTCCCGGACGGTAAAGTTGAATCTGTCTTTGAAGGGAAAAACGAAGATGTTGAGGCGATGCTGGAATGGTGCAAGAAAGGGCCACCGCACGCCATCGTAAATAATGTTGAAGCTTTTGATGAGCCATACATGGGAGAATTTCACAATTTCCGCATAACGTACTAAGATTAAGACACATCTCCACAGCGTCCAAGAGCCTCCCTAAACGTTTCTTCAAAACCCTTCATGGAATTGAGGATGGTTGCGTCGTCCACACAAAAAGCGATCCGGAAATGACCCGGCCAACCGAATCCACTGCCCGGAACAGTGAGAATTCTCCTCTTCTGCAACGCTCTCACGAATTCGATATCATCATTTACCGGTGCTTTCGGAAAGAGGTAGAAAGTTCCATCCGGCCTGAAAAATTCATACCCGATGGCGGCAAGGCCATCACAGAGGATTTCTCTCTTCCTTCTGTATTTCTCAACATCTACTGTCACACCTTGTATTTTTGCGATCACCCGCTGCATCAAGGCAGGAGCATTGACAAACCCGAGAGTCCTGTTGAAGAGAATCAGCCCACCCATCATTTCATCAATATTTGAAAGCGCAGGATTGACGGCAAGATAACCTATCCGCTCACCGGCCAGGGAAAGACTTTTTGAATAGGAAGATGCAATCATGCTGTTTTTGTAAGCTTTCAATATGCTTGGAACCGTAACACCATCATAGACGACGTCTCGGTATGGTTCATCCGATACAAGATAAATGTCCCCTCCGTATTTTCTGCTTTTCTCCTCTAAAAGTTCAGAAAGGCGCCGTATCGACGCTTCATCATACACTTTTCCCGTAGGATTATTGGGAGAATTAATAAGAACTATCTTGGTTCTTTCTGAAATTGCTTCCCGTATCAGAGATAAATCCAGGGAAAAATCAGCGTTTGTCTTCACGAACATTGCTTTACCATCGGCATTATCGACGTAAAACCTGTATTCCATAAAACAGGGTGTAGGGATTAACACTTCATCATCCCGATCGAGGAGTACTTTGCATATGACATTCAGCGCCCCCGCTGCCCCACAGGTCATGATCACGTGATCCGCAGACAGCGGTACTCCGTGTACATGCGCAAGAAAAGAAGCCACGGCCTCTCTGGTCCCAGGGTATCCCGCATTTGACATATATCCGTGAATACCTGAAACATCCTCATGCGCAACCTGCTGCAGCGTTTTTTTAAAATCCGCTGGAGGATCTAGACTAGGATTGCCAAGACTGAAATCAAAAACATTCTGAGCCCCATGCTGCTTCTTTAAAATATTGCCCTCCTCAAACATCTTTCTGATCCAGGAAGACTGGGAAATAAAACCATGAACTTTTTTTGAAATTGCCATTGGAACTCCTCACACAAATTTGTCGCTGTATCATTTCGGGAAGCAATACATATAATAATTACATAACCGAAATTGTTACATTTCATTCGCTTTAATGCTGCTAAAACATCTTTTAAACACAAGCTGATGTTTATGGTCATTAACACAGCATGCATGTTACGTCAATATGACAACATCGTAACTTTATTAATTGTCTGAATGCTCTTGACAATTGAACATCTAAACCTTAAACTTCAAAATAGTGAAGTAAGCAAAAAGAGGGACGTATGCCTATTTACGAATTTAAGTGCAAAAAATGCAGCAATATTTTCGAGATCTTATTCAGATCAAGCAATGAACAACTTGCAGTATCCTGCCCGGAATGCAAATCAAAAAAGACGGAAAGGTTGATGTCCATATTCGGTGGCAAGATCGGGACTACATCATCATCAAGCTGTTCGTCATGTTCGGCGACATCCTGCGGCTCGTGCGGCTCCCATTGATTGTGTGCTGTAGGCTGGACTTCAACGCAATTACCGGCAAAATATTTCATTGTAAAAACCACTTCAATCTATTATAGAAAAGCGTTTCAAAAATATTTTTCTGTGAGTGAACAAATGGAAATGAATATTCTTATCTTTGGGCCGAACGGCAGCGGTAAAGGAACTTTTGGATCGATAATCAGTGAAAAATTCGGCATACCTCAGGTAGAAACCGGGGTAATTTTCAGGGAAAACATAACGAAAGGAACTGAACTGGGAAAACAGGCAAAGTCCTTTATTGATAAGGGCGAACTGGTTCCCGATGATATTACCATCCCCATGATCCTTACGCGTCTTCAAGAGGATGATTGTAAAAAAGGATGGCTGTTGGACGGCTTCCCGCGGAATATCACTCAGGCCGAGGTCTTCTGGGCAGCACTCCAGAAGGAAAAGATCACTCTGGAGTATGTTATTGAGCTCGAAATCAACAGGGAAGTGGCCAAGAAGCGTATCATGGGAAGGCGGCTATGTCCCAATGACAATAACCATCCAAATAACATGTACGTGAAAGAGAACCTACCCATAGAGAAGGATGGCAAGCTATTGTGCCGGGTATGTGGTCGCGAAGGCTTATTGACCCGTGCAGATGATCAAGATGAAGCTGCCATCGATAAAAGACACGGCATCTACTTTGACACTAATACAGGCACCCTGGCTGCCGTTAGTTACTTCAAGGAGCGGGTGAAAGTTATTCAAGTTGATACTCTTCCCGGCGTCAAAGAAGTTTCCTCACACCTCTTTAGGCTGCTTACATAGTGTAAAACAAAATATCTCTTAACATGGAAAAGGTATTTGCCAATCCAATCTCATATGGCAACGCACCGGAATCCAAGGATATTTGAGGTGGTATTTTTGCCCATCGGAAACTGTCGGGATAAACTTATCGAACTGTCGGAAATCCAACTGCCACCTTTTGCAATGTAAATATCTGTATTTTTCTCTCCGGATGGATGTGATCTCCAACGATCAAGCGTCCATTCCAGCACATTTCCTAGAGTGTCGGCCACTCCCAAACCATTCACTGCTTCAAGATATTTGTCCACAGGGGTTGTGTCCCCGAAATAGCTTTTTTCAATATTGCAGGCATTTTCCTTCCATTGATTTCCCCATGGATAGAGGTAACCTCTCGATGTCCTTGCAGCTGCTTCCCACTCCTTCTCTGTTGGAATTCTTTTCCCCGTCCATGCTGCAAAAGCTCGTGTGTCCTCCAAGCTGACTTGCACTACTGGATGTCTGCGCTTATTATACAGCGAGCTACCCGGGCCGTTTGGCCTGTGCCAGCAAGCCCCCTGCACCTTTCTATATTGAAGATTTCCACTCCAGGTAAAAGTTTCCATGCCCGTTGCGATGTCCCTTGTTTTCTGAACACGGGGAGTATATACAAAACCGTACCCACATCTCTCCGCCGTGGTCATATAGCCGGTTTTTTCCACAAATATATCGAACAGGGCATTTGTAACAGGAAATTTACCAATATAAAACTCCAGAATATGCACGTTCTGAGTGGGTGACTCCTTATTATTGCCATTTACGCCTCCTATGATGTATTCCCCACTTTTTATTAAAATGTGTTGGTTGAAGTATTTCTCCCGGATACTAAGCTCACGCTCAAATTCCTCTGATAGGAACATTGCCTTTTCTTTAATTTTATCTTTATCATAATAAATTCTATTTTCTAATTCGGGCCCCAGTGTTGCCAAAAACTTTGCCGCTTCTGAAAGCCGTTCAAAGATTTCAGATTTTTTATAACTATCTTCTTGGTTTCCATATAAAACTTCCGTTACAGACTCTGCTCCGACTTCCTCTACAGTTTCTTCTGAAAATTCTTGTTCTGCAGGTATTTCACCTTCAACATCTTCCAGTTCACTCTCCGCCTCTAATTCTTCAATGTCTCCTCCGCCCACAGTTTCACTTATGGTAATTTCATCTCCTGCTTCCTCTAAAATTTCCTCAACATCTTCTTTCACAACGGCGGATGTTTCACATGATCCCGTCCCTAATGTTGGTATATCCTCATGATATTCGATATCTGTTGTCTCAACCACGTAATCAGCTGCTGCTCCAGTGCCTGAGATACCCTCTTCTATCGAGCTTCTGTCCGCATCTTCTTCCCTGATAGCCGTTTCATTATTAAGCTCTTCTATACTCTCGTCAATTGCATCTGTGATCCAATCTTTTTGCGCAGTCTCACTTTCCACTTGAATTTCCTGAAGAAATCGTATGGCATCTTCTTCCACATCCAACATATCTTCATACACTGTACTTCCCTCAATGTCCGCACCCGAACTCAAGGTCAATTCATCATCCAGATTTTCCTCTATAGTCGCTACTTCTTCACCATTGTCTCTAATAGCTCCTTCATCGGCTTCGCATAAATCAACTTCCATTGAGTCTTCCGCAGCGTTATCATCAATGTCTTCGTAAACCTCTGAGGCCATGTCACTTTCAATAACCTCTTCTACTGACTCTATCTCTCCAACCTGATCTTCGATAATTTCTTCTGCGTCATCAATCAGAGCATCTTCCTCCACAGATGCTGTCAGATTGTCTGTTGTCTTCCTGGCAATGGCATTTTCAGTGATATCTGAACCGGCACTCCCAGTTACTCCCGTACCCATTTCCCCGGGCAATGATAGTCCTATTTTCCTAGATACATCAAGGATAAGTCCTTTTACACGATCAAGGATATCATTACCCTCTGCATAATTTGAAAGGGAACCAGAATTGGATAAGATATCATGTACAGCACTTAACACCGACGCTATTTTACCTATGGTATCTGAACCTTTTTCTTTGAAAACTGCAGCGACAGATTCTAGGGCTTTATCCTTGGCCTCATCGGACATCGTAAAAACATTATTAGGCCCGACAATAACTCCCTGAGGATTTTTGCCTTGATGATAGAGTTTCTTCAGATCAGCATTTAGGCCTGACTTGATGCTGCTCAAGTTTTTCCTCTTGCCTTTTATAGTTTCAGGATCGTCTCCTATACACCAAAGGGACTTAATGAGTTCGTCATGAGTAATGCTCTGCAAGGACTCAACCGAACTGTCATCTGCATAGTAATGTCGTAAAATATGGATTAGTTTGTATTTAAGGGTTTCCTTGCTCTTGTATTGAAGGTTGGTGATGGCTTCATCGATGTCTTGAATTTTAAGTATAACGGCCACAAAAATCTCCCGAATGTAAAAGTGAGATGCGTTAGAAAGTATATTATAGTACGATAAAATATATATCGATCAATACAACATTTTCTTTAATCAATGGTCCCACTTTAAAAATTATTGAAATGAATATTTAATAAATGAAAGATTCAATTCATGTTTTTATAGAATTTGACGATATTAATGCCGAGTATCTCACAGCGCCAGTCTGTGCATGAAGAAGGGGTAAAGATATGGAAAATACTATATGGCCTCGTTTTGACGAAATTCTTAGTCGGCACTTTGACCGTCTCATAGGAACACGACAGGGAATCGGGGGGATGCCCCTGAATCTGGCAACTATAGGATGCATAGTCCTCCTCGGAGGTCGGGAGAATGAAATAGAAAACTCATCATCAGAGGAGACGGAGCGACATACCCGCAATACATTACTGCAAGAAGCGAAGGAATTGGGTATAGGATCCGCTGATTTTCTGGAGTCTGCACTTCAGGACATGGTTCAGAAAGGATACTATGAAGTTGACACGGAAGACAGATTCCTATCCCGACAACCAACCATAACCATGACCCGTCTGTTAGATCGCATCTTCCCCAGAATGCGGGGCATCAATTTGCTTGCTTTCATCGGACAAACAATAGAGGAGGCTGTCACCGGTCGCACTGATATAGAAGCAGCAGTATCCCGTTTAGACCAGACACTCCAGCATCACGGAGTTCCCTTTTTTAAGGAGAAATCCGTACACACAGTTACTACATCTACAGATCAACAAAATGTTCACAGGAATAGGGAAGAGATACTGTCGAAGCTCTACAACACAGACAAAATTTCTCAGCAGCCTGCACGTGCAAGCCTCAAAGTACTATCGTGCGGCAGCATACCAGGACATGCCGAGATTAAAGAAATTTTCCCCACGAACAAGAGCCTTTCCGATAGGAATATCAAAAAAGAAGAACCCATTGTAGAGGATGTATTCAACAAAACTGACTGCAAGCTTCCAGAAGAAGGACAGACAAATACCGTTGAGGCAGAAAGAATTTGTGCATGCTCTGAAGAAACCACATTGCTAAACAGGCGGGAAATTCAGCAAGTCTTTCAAAATGAAAAGGCAAATAACAGAAAACCCGAACTGCCCCCAGAAATGGAAGAGAATGCCCTTATGATTGCAGATAGATGCCAGGAAAATACTATATTGACGGACGATGCAATTGCTGAGAAGATTGCCGCTTTTGAAAGTAACCTGGCGCTCACATGTCCAATATGCCGTGTAAGCACTCTTCATGAACAAACCACGGCTGCAGGAAAAGTTTACTATACCTGTCCATCCGAAGGTTGTAATTTCATAAGCTGGGGCAAGCCTCATCATATAGAGTGCCGGCGTTGCAAAAACCCATTTTTAGTGGAAGTGACTGACACCACTGGAAATACTATCCTCAAATGTCCCCGGGCTACGTGCCAATATCATCAGGATCTTAATCCCACAAGAAAATTAGTACGAAAACGGCTTGTACGACGAAGAAAATAGGAATGACCGTTATTCTTAATAGAATTTCAGATCAACATTGACTTCTCCAAAAAAGCACGAATATCATGGAAATTTTCATACCATACACATGCTGTACCATTTTGCCTGCATTTTTCATACAGAACTTCCTTGGCAAATACGATATCCGCATTTTTTGCGGGGCATACGTCTGAATATCCATTTCCCACGTAAATGACATGTTCATAGGATCCGCGATACTCTTTGAGAACGACGCGTTTGCATGTACCGCATTTCTCACATTGAATATTCATGCGGGGGAATAGTATGGAAAGTGCATTACCATTCCGAAATACTACTACATTTGAAAAAAATTCAATTTCCTGGAGATTATATTTTCTCAGAATGGCATCGATATAGAAGTCAAGACCATCGGATACGATCTTGATATCTACTCCTTTTTCCTTACAATACTTGTAAAACTCCGGAAAGTGTGGATCCATTTTTTCCGATGCGTTGACGAATTCCAGCATCTGCTCTCTAGTACCTTTGAATAGTGATACCACTTTCGAATATGCTTCTCGTGAGCCGATCTCGCCGGCACAGTAAGCCCGATCGATCTCATTCCATCCCTTATCGGTAAAGCGGTTCAGGACTTCACTTCCCATATCTACAGTGCAGATGGTCCCATCGAAGTCGCACAATACCAACATCCCGGGATTCTTTTTTCCCACATTTTCTTCCATGCTGTGCTCAATTCCATTTGCTAAAATATTATTTTTGCTTCTCCGCAAGGTTCAGAAAAGGCTTTACCAGATCGATAGGAATAGGAAACAGTGTTGTCGAATTATTCTCAGCAGCTACCGCATGCAAAGTTTGAAGATACCTGAGCTGCAGGGACATGGGCTGCGTTTCCATCAGGGCGGCTGCTTCGATCAGCTTCTGGGCGGCCTGGAACTCGCCTTCGGCATTGATTACCTTTGCCCGACGTTCCCTTTCCGCCTCGGCCTGTTTAGCTATGGCCCGTTTCATCTCCTCCGGCAGGTCGATATGCTTGACTTCTACCAGTGTTACCTTGATACCCCACGGATCGGTGCTTCGATCAAGCATTTCCTGCAATGTCACATTGATCTTCTCCCGTTCAGATAAAATCTCATCCAGCTCAAACTGACCGCAGATACTCCGCAACGTCGTCTGGGCAAGCTGGGAGGTCGCATAAAGATAGTTCTCCACCTCAACAACAGCAGCGTTTGAATCGATAACCCGGAAATACAAAACTGCATTGACCTTAATTGATACGTTGTCCCGGGTAATGACGTCCTGCGGAGGAACATCCATGGTGATGGTCCGCATATCCACCTTGACCATCCTGTCCACCACCGGTATCAGGATGATAAGGCCTGGGCCTTTCGTGTCGATAATCCTCCCCAAACGAAATATCACACCTCTTTCATACTCATTGAGCACTCTGATGGCTGATGCCAAAAACATTATTACCAGTACTATTACTACAATCAATGGAATAGAAAACATACTCATCCTCCCTCTTTCCTTTCAATTTCTTCAACTCTGATTTTGAGACCTTCGACCTTGACGATCCTCACCTTTCTGCCCTTTTCCACATGTGCATCACTTAATGCATCCCAGTACTCACCCTTTATGAAGACCTTTCCGGTTTCATGAATATCGGTCACCGCCGTTCCCTCCTCACCTACCATGCCCTCTTTTCCCGTGCGCCGTGTTCTCATCTGGGCCTTCATGACGAGGGCAATAATCCCTGCAAAAAAGAGAGATATGACTGCTAATGTCGGGATCATGACACTCCATGATACCCTGAGGGCAGGATCAGGAGAATCGAAAAGCAAAAGTGACCCCAATACCAGAGAAATGATCCCGCCTACCGTTAATAAACCATGGCTGATAACCTTTATTTCTGCAATAAAAAGAATAATGCCAAAGAGGATAAGGAGAACTCCCGCATAATTAACCGGCAAGGTCTGTAACGCAAAAAATGCCAGGATCAGCGAAATGCCACCGACAACGCCCGGCAGAATAACACCGGGATGGGCAAATTCAAAATAGAGACCCGCAAGCCCAACAAGAAATAGGATGTATGCGATATTGGGATCGCTTATAGCGGCAAGTATCCTCTGCCGTGTCCCCATTTTTTTCTCATTGAGAATGACACCTTTTGTTTTCACAACCTTCTTGCCAGTCGAAAGAGTCACTTCTTTACCATCAATTTGTTCAAGCAAACTTTTCAGATCTGCCGCCACAACATCTATCACTTTAAGTTTGAAGGCTTCTTCCGCAGTTATGGACTCGCTCTTGCGGACGGCTTTCTCAACCCAGTCAGCATTTCTCCCTCTTTTATCTGCAATACCACGGACATAGGCAACAGCATCATTTTCAACCTTCTTCATCATGACTTTGTCCGTCCCGCCCACGCCGATCCCAACCGGATGGGCAGCGCCGATATTCGTACCGGGCGTCATAGCAGCAATATGGGCAGCGATGGTAATTATAACACCCGCTGAGGCGGCCCGTGCACCGGATGGATACACGTACACAACAACAGGAATAGAAGAATTCAGGATTCCCTTCGCAATATCCCTCATGGCAAGATCCAACCCCCCAGGTGTATCAAGGAGGATTACAAGACCGTCAGAACCTCCTTTTGTTGATGCATCTATGTTTTGGACAATATACTCAGCAACCGGAGGGGTAATAGTAGCACTGACGGTTATCACATCAAATACAGGCTGTTTTTCTGCGGCATACAATTGATATGATAAAAGAGTAACCATTATCAGTATGAAAATAAGTATCCATGTGGAGATTTTATTTTTTACCATGTAGTACCTCTTGGCATTTATAATACAGACAGCTCATAAAGTTACAGTTTGTCATATCGACATAAGTATGACCTGCACGTGGTATGCAGAAAAAGAACTATCTTAAGTAATTGCTAAACACTATTTTCAAATGACACTATGGCTTTACCTCGTGGCTTCAGGTCATTTGATCATTACCATTGCATTAGGTTAGTATTCTCAACATTCTCGTAAAGTCATCGAAAGGTCTGCGGGAGCAATCCTTTCATTATTTTTTGCATGTCTTCCCATACCTGCTTTTTTGCCCCCGGATTCCTGAGAAGATAGGCCGGATGATATGTCGGCATCAGTTGTATACCATGATATGCGTGGAATTTCCCGCGGAGTATAGTTATGGGTACATCTGTCTTCAGTAGGGTGTGGGCGGAAAACGTTCCAAGCGCACAGATTATCTGTGGTTTAATAACTTTAAGCTGTTTTATCAGAAAGGGCTCGCAGGCATTGATTTCCTCTGGTTTCGGATTACGGTTACCCGGTGGACGACACTTCAATATATTGCATATGTATACATCCTTCCTCTTTAAATCCATTGCTTCTATAATCCTTGTCAAAAGCTGACCGGCGCGTCCAACAAACGGTTTCCCTTGGATGTCTTCATCTCCTCCCGGCGCCTCACCGACAAAAACTAGTCGCGCTTTCGGGTTTCCCTCACCAAAAACCAGGTTTGTTCTGAGTTTTCCGAGGGGGCACCGCTGACAATCAACAAGTTCCTGTTTCACTTCTTCCAGGGTCATGGTTTTCTGGGGCGCTTTACAATCATCACCAGGAAGCTTGTCACGCAACACCTCAATTTCACTTTTGATATGCCCCTTCATATAAAAATGTGACGGGAATTTTCCCGAATCTATATCACTGTAGATATTTGCTTTTAATGATCGTACCAACTTAAGAAGTTCGGCTTCTGAATTTTCTTCGAGATCTGCCATAATCACACTACTACCTTTTCAACAAAAGTGCCTTGACCCTGTCCATGATGCGATGAGCGACCTCAGTTTTATTCATGAGCGGTACATCTTCAATGTTACCATCTGCGCACAGAATCTTTATGCTATTTGTATCGTAACCGAATCCTGCACCTTCTTTTGTCACATCATTCGCGACAATAATATCCATATTTTTTTCAACCATTTTGGTCCTGGCGTTTTCCATGAGGTTCTCCGTCTCCACCGCAAAACCGACGAGAATACGATTCCCTTTCTTTTTACCCACCTCGGCAATGATATCCGGGTTTCTTTCCAGACGCACGGTAAGATCACCCTCCCCTTTTTTTATCTTATTGTCCCTGCGTGCGTGTGGTCGATAGTCTGCCACAGCCGCGGCCTTTATGATAACAGAGGCTGCCTCCATATTCTCCATGACAGCGTTTCTCATCTCCACAGCGCTGGACACTGAAATGAATTCTATCCCACGTGGTATTGGTAATGATGAGGGACCACTGATGAGTGTAACATTGGCTCCCCTTCGCTTTCCAGCGATTGCCAAAGCGTATCCCATCTTCCCAGAGGAATAGTTTGTAATGAACCTCACAGGATCGAAGGGCTCTCTGGTGGGACCCGCGGTAACAAGAACATTTTCTCCTTTGAGATCTTTCTCTGTAAGAATAGATTCAACTTCCTCTATAATATCAGCTATCTCCGGGAGTCTCCCATAGCCCTCGGCCCGGCAGGCCATCTCGCCATATGCGGGTTCGATAAACAGAAACCCTCTCCCTGTAAGTTTGCTGATGTTTTCTTTCACGCTGGCATTCTCATACATATTCGTGTTCATTGCCGGACATATAAGGACAGGTGATTTTGTTGCCATAACCGTCGTCGATAAAAGATCGTCCGCCAAACCTAAGGCTATCTTACCGATCATGTTTGCGGTAGCCGGCGCAATTACGATAACATCCGCATACTCAGCAAGTGAAATATGTGCCATTTCAAATTCTCTCGTCGGAACAAACATATCGACAAATACCGGATGTCCGGAAAGAGTCTGAAGGGTGAGGGGGGTGATGAATTCTGTCGCATTCTTCGTCATTATCACCCGGACAAACGATCCCCTCTTTACCAATTCCCTCGTTAACTCCGCCCCTTTATACGCTGCGATACCTCCTGTAACACCAAGGACAATTTTTTTACCCTTTAGCATATTTTATTCCTTAAGTGACTTTTGAATATCACGTGAAATCAGGTTATTAATAATGTTTTACATATAGCAATTCTCACTGACAAGTTCAAGGAGTAATGAGAGGGTCTACATAAATTAAAGTTTTTAACTTGCAAAGCAATGGGAAAATCATTATATGTTCGCGCGGTATTCTGTGTGAAAACTGTCTGAATCAGGTAACGAATGCATTCCCTGTTGCGTGCTGCGGGGTAAGCGAGCGAATGAAGAATAGTATTTTTCCTTTTATTATGCTTCGGAATCGAAATGAAGATATTTTATGAAGGGAGTGTAAGGGACATGGTCCCTTTAAGTGACATTTTATGAAAACATACAAACCATATCTAATAGCTGTTTTAGTTCTATTGCTAGCCGGTATAGGGTTTTGGTTTTTTAATTCTTACGCCGAATGGGAAAATCCTACTGTGAAAATGGATCAAGATATAACCTCCTTAGGAAAGTATACAACAACAAACATCACCTTCACAGATACAAGGAGTGGTCTTCGCAATACAAATGTCACCATTACGCAGGATGGTAAAACACAGGTGCTGTCACTCATCAATTATACCGATTCAGTAACAAAGGACACTACTCTTACGATCACTATTGATGCGATAGCCATGAAACTTCACGATGGCCCCGCTGTGCTTGATGTAGTTGCAACAGATAATTCACTCTGGAAAAATAAAACTGCCGTATCCAGACAGATTACAATCGATGTTACCCCACCTCAGATATTTTTACTTACCCCCACCAACAATATCAATCCCGGCGGTACATGCGTTGTGCTTTATAGAACTTCCAAACCGGTTATTGTTACAGGGGTCAAAGCAGATAATCAATTTATTCAAGGATACCCGATTATCATTTCAGGTAAACCATGTATGATAACGTATTTCCCTGTGTCTGCTGACGTCAGGCAGGGCGTTGCACGTATAAAGGTGACTGCCAGAGATCAGGCGGGTAACGAATCCTCTATAAATCTGCCCCATCTTATCAAAAATAAAAAGTTCCGGAGCGATAAGATGGTATTGAGTGATAACTTTTTGCATCAGAAAATGCCCGAGTTTCAAAGCCACCATCCTGACTTACAGGGGAGAACCCCCCAGGAAATTTTTGTCTATGTGAACAGTCAGATGAGAACAGATAATGATTCTGTTCTTCGCGAGATTTGTCAAAAATCTCAGCCACGGCAATTATGGGAGGGAACATTTCTGAGGATGAAAAATGCAGCTCCCATGGCTCTATTCGGTGACAAAAGAACCTATCACTACCAGGGTAAAGCAATTGGTGAAAGCACACATATGGGAGTTGACCTTGCCTCGACAGCAAACGCTCCTGTCGAGGCAGCAAATCACGGTATCGTTGCCTATGCCGGATACCTCGGCATCTACGGTAACATGGTCATTATCGACCATGGTCTAGGATTTTTCAGCATCTATGCACATCTTAATTCCATAGATGTTAAAAATGGACAAGAAGTGAAAAAGGGGAATATCATCGGCCGTACGGGAACAACAGGCCTTGCAGGTGGTGATCATCTCCACTTTGGGTTATTGATCGGTGGTCAGTTTGTAAATCCCCAGGAATGGTGGGATCCTCACTGGATAGCCGACAATGTGAACAAGAAGATGGCTGTTTCTTTCTAGCTCTTAGTAATATCCCGGTGATTAATCGTCACTACATAGTTTTTATCCGTAAAATATGCAGCGAGTTTGTTTGACATCACAACTGAACGATGCCTGCCACCGGTGCAGCCCAGGGCAATATTGATTCTTGCCTTTCCTTCCTTTTCGTATAGAGGAATGAGAAAGGCCATCAATTCAAAGAGTTTCTGAATAAATATCTTGCTTTCTTCTGATTTGAGCACATAATCACGAACATCGGGATGGTGCCCGTTGTAGAATTTTAGCTCCTCAATAAAGTAAGGATTGGGGAGAAACCTCACATCCAGCACAATATCCGCATCAGCGGGAACTCCATAACGATATCCGAATGAGGTCACATGAACGATCATCCTATGATTAGCCGATGAAGAAATGAAATGCCTCTGAACTGCATCTTTTAACTGATGCACGTTAAATGAAGTGGTGTCGATGACTTTATCCGCCATTTTTTTCAAGGGTGATAGTTTCGACCTTTCCAGATTGATGCCCTCCATCACAGTACCCTTTATGGACAGAGGATGCACTCTCCTTGTTTCGCTGAATCTATGTAAAAGGGCATCATCGCTTGCGTCCAGATATACAATTTCTAACCTGTATCCCATATTCTTCAATTGTGAAAATATCTTAGTATATTTTTCCAGAAAACTTTTTTCCCGTAAGTCCATCACCATTGCAACTGGTGTACTTGTCTTTGAAGCATCAGATTGAATCTTGAGAAACCTGGGTAGAAGAACAACAGGCATATTATCAACACAAAAAAAGCCAATATCTTCGAGGGCACGGAGTGCCGTACTCTTACCGGATCCGGATAGTCCCGTGATAATCACAACGTGTAGGTTTTTCATGAAATGCCTCTTTATAGCATGAATTTGCTCACGATATTCTCAACGCATGTATGTGCGTTCGTGCCCATTGGGAAAGCTGGCAGCTGAAAACATGGCAATGTGACCCCCATAATACAATGCACCTTTTCCACAGGATAACTACATTCCTTTTCCTTACCGATATCTTTTATCATTTTGAATTCAATCATAATATCAATGATTGTTTCATCACATATAACCGCAGGGTCGAAGAGCTGTTTTACATCGATGATACCTCTATATTTTTTATGGATAAGATGCTTGATAAGGCCTTGACTCCGACCATACAACATATTGCTTCTTTTTTCGACCTCTACAACATCATCAGCAATCCATGCATGTCCTTTTTCCGTCAACCTCCACGCACATTCAGTCTTACCTGCACCACTATCTCCTGTGATCATTATGCCACGGCCGAATACATTGACAAGCGACCCGTGGAGAGAAACGGCATTTAAAATTTTTTCCCGCAAGACCCCAATCAGACGACTCTCTAAAAGAAACTCATCATAGATCGATGTGAAAATTGCAATATGATAGAATTCGGAAAAAGAGCGCATAAAAACGGGCAGCGAATCAGTCCCGGAAATTGCTATACATGATATGCCGGATGAGATGATTTTTTGAAAAAAATTTTTACGCGCCTTTAATGACGGGCACGCAAGTTTAGAAAGGTATGAAGGTGATAGTATAAGAATGGTATCGGGAATCAGTCTGTCCCAGTCAATTTTTTCCTCAATATATTGCTTCACCCGAATATGGCATATTTCCCTTGTCAAACCGGTTTCACCGGTTATTTCTGTAATTCCTAATATATCTTCAGCATCTTGAAATATATCTTTTAACTTCACTGCAGACATGCAAGCAACTGATCCTGAGACCTTGAAAAAATCACAGCCTTCGAGACTCAGCCCCTTAGTATTCCCGAACAATATTTCATATTTCAAACACGTACATGGTAACCCGGGGAAAAGGTCTCAGCATGCATCATCCTTATCTGCAATTATCATATATAACTCATTCTTTGATTTTGCTTCCATGAGCTTTTTCCTGAATGTAGTATCCTTGAGCATTTTGGAGATTTTCGCTAGCGCTTTCAAGTGCTGACCTGTTGTATTTTCAGGCGCCAGTAATAAAAAGAAAAGATGGGCGGGTTTGCCATCCATAGAATCATAGTCTACTCCTTCCATGCTTCTGCCAAATGAAACAATCAAGTTATCCAGATCTGATATCTTGCCATGGGGTATAGCAATACCGTCCCCTATCCCGGTACTTCCAAGTTTTTCTCTTTCGAGCAATGTATTTACGACCACCTCACGACTTATTTTTACATCACCCTGGAGAAACACACTCGATAATTCAGCAAGAACGTCGCCTTTTGTTTTTGATTGTAACTCTTCAACAATATGTTCCTTCCTGAATATATCTGCAATTTTCATGATTATTCCTCGAACTTCAGCTGCTTGTTTCTATGAGGGTGTAATTCCCGTCATCACGAACATATATAATGCTGACATTTTCTGTAGAAGAATCTCTGTACACAATAAACCGATTCCTTGACGAATCAATCTCCATAATGGCATCATCTAATGACATAGGTTTCAATACCATCTTCCTCATCTCGACTACTTTTGATTCCTGAACCTCATCTGTATCATCCACATATTGCTCCGCTGGAGTAATTTCTTCTCCACGTGACGCATTAGACTTATGACCCCTTATTCTTTCTTTGCGTTTCTTGAGTTGACGTTCGATCTTTTCGATTGCGTTGTCGATGGCAAGGGACATATCCTTGGCTTCTTCTTTAGCATTTAAATTTTGACCGTTTGTCATTAAATTCACTTCTGCCACATTCCTGAACTTCTCTACAGAGAGAACTACACGAGCCTCAACGGGAGTATCCATATATTTCTCTAGCTTTTTCAGCTTCTGATCTATATATTCCTTATGCCAGTTTTCTCCTTCTCTATTTCTGAAGGTTACAGAAATCTTCATAAACATCCTCCTAATTTTTGTTTCATTGTGCCTTATTATTTACCTCTTGCGTATAAAGGCGCGCATCCTAATCTTAAAATTTACTCAGGTCAACCTGTTTTTTAACTCTAAAAATATTTTTTCCTCTTAGAGGACGGCAAAATACACATCATTTCTCTGTACTTTGCTACTGTTCTTCTCGCAATAGACACACCCGAATTATTTAATAGCTTAACAATATCACTATCACTGAGTGGTTTCTTGGGGTCTTCACTAGTTACAATTTTCTTTATTTCTTCTTTTACACTCTTCGATGCCACAGTATCGCCGCCAGTTTTCTGAATCCTGCTGCTGAAAAAATATTTTAGCTCGAATATGCCCCTCGGCGTATGCATGTATTTGTTTGTAACCACCCTGCTTATGGTTGATTCATGCATTTCAACATCATCAGCGATATCCCTCAGTACAAGCGGTTTTAAGTATGTAATCCCGTAATCAAAAAAATCCCTTTGCAGTTTCAAGATGCTTTCCGTCACTTTGTATATTGTTCTATGCCGCTGCTGAATACTCTTGATCAGCCAGGTCGCTGACTGCATTCTTTCCCTGATATATTTCTTGCTGTTTTCCGCATCGGGATAGGTGCTGATGCCACTCATGATTTCTTTATAGAAATTGCTTATTCTCAGCTTAGGCAGGCCATCATCATTCAATATTATTTTGTATTCATCTCCCGTCTTGAATACATATACATCAGGGATAATAGTATCTATTCTTTCCTCATTATATATACCGCCAGGCTTGGGATCCATGTTGCTTATGATAATAACCGCCTGCAAAACATCAGAGAGGGGAACCTTTAATTTTCTCGATATATTGGTATAATTTTTTGTTTCAAGATCTTTCAGGTGTTCTGTAATGATCATTTCTACAAGAGGACTTAACACTCCTAAAATTCTGGCCTGGATTAAAAGACATTCCTTAATGTCCCTTGCTCCAATACCAGGCGGGTCAAACTCCTGAATTTTCTTCAGGACATTCTCTACAAAACTCGGATCAACAACCTCTTGTGCTGCAATTTCCTCTACGGATGCCACCAAATATCCGTTATTATCGAGGTTTCCAATTATCTGCTCTCCGACCTTCATCTCCGAGTCCGTCAAACGTGATAGCTTAAGTTGCCACATCAGATGATCTGCCAGTTGAGCTTTTACCATCAACATATTATCCCATGAAGGCGTTTCATCATCTTTTCGATCATACCTCACTCCTGTGGGGCCGTAGTCCTCAAGATAATTATTCCAGTCGAATTCTTCCTTGCCGTCACCCTCTCCTGTAATTTCTTCTGTACGCTCAATCGTTTTAATCTCTTCACGATCAATAACAGTGTCAATGACGTCGCGTTCCGATGCATTCACCTCTTCTGGATATTCTTCTGACACAATCTCCTCAAGTAGCGGATTTTCCTCCATTTCCTGAGAGATCATATCAACCAGTTCTAGTCTTGATAATTGCAGAAGCTTTATTGCCTGCTGCAATTGAGGTGTCATGACCAACTGTTGTGCCAGCTTCAGATTTTGTTTAAGTTCAAACGCCATGTGTTATCTCATTTTACTCGTAATTTACCACATACTACTCTACAGGGCGAAATCCTCTCCAAAGTAGATTTTCCTCGCGATTTCTGAATTCGCTATAGTTTCTGGCTCCCCCTCTACCAAAATTGTTCCTTCATTTACGATGTATGCCCTGTCGCATACGGAAAGCGTTTCTCTTACGTTATGATCGGAGATAATAACGCCGATTCCTTTAGATTTTAATTTGAATATAATCCTCTGAATATCCGCCACAGCAAGGGGATCAATCCCTGCAAAAGGTTCATCGAGAAGAATGTACTTCGGAGATGTAACTAACGCCCTCGTAATCTCGACTCGTCTTCTTTCTCCGCCTGACAAAGAATATGCATGTGCCTTCGCAAGGTGGGAAATATCAAGCTCTCCAAGAAGTTCCGTCAGACGTCGTTTTCTTTCATTATTGTCAATATCCAGGGTCTCAAGAATCGCCATAATGTTGTCTTCGACGGTAAGCTTCCTGAATACGGAAGGTTCCTGCGGCAGGTAGTTTAATCCTTTTCTTGCGCGGATATACATGGGACAGTGACTGACATCCTCACCCTCTAAGAAAATCTTCCCTTCATCCGGCCATATTAAACCTACGATCATATAAAAAGTAGTCGTTTTACCAGCACCATTAGGACCTAAAAGTCCTACAACTTCTCCGGGACTTATTTCCAGATCGACTTTGTTAACAACTGCCCTGTTTCCGTATATCTTCTTCAGCCCTTTCGCTGACAATTTTCCCATTAATTCACAAGACCCGTGCCATTGACTGTGTTTGTTTACAATTTCCGTTTATGTTATGACTATTTAGGTGCTTCTTTTTTTCTTTCTTTCCTGTCCTCGGGATATATTGTAGCCTTGACACGATTTTTTTCTATGCCTTCCACGACACCTCTATCTTCGTTAAGATATACTATTATTTTGTTGCCACGGATAACGTTTCTTCCCTCACTCATCAGGGCATTACCTGTCATAATAATCTGTTGGGTCTCGTGATAGTAAGTGGCATTATCCCCGGTGACAATTCTATCACCCTGTGTTACTATAACATGGCCTTTTGCTTCAATTTTCTCAAGGTCTCCCATATTACCTGTTTCTTTAGATCCTATCTTTTCCGGTTCCTGCTGATCTTTTTTGTAATACAACAGAAGACGATCTGATTTTATAGTTCTATCACCCTGTGTGGCAATTGCATTACCTGTAAAGATTACGAGTCTTTTTTCATTATAGGCATCAAGACGGTCTGAGACAATCTGTATTGGCTGGGTTTTATCAATTTTGATCTTCTTCGTACCATTTTCCGTAGCCCCTGCATATGAGAAAAAGATGAAGCAGATCATAAGGTGAATCATTATCTTTTTTTTCATATTGAAGTCCTGGTACAGAAGCTTTTTCACAACATGAAGCTCCACGCCTCTACGTGGGGCATTCCGGCGGCTTTCATAAATTTATCTAATATTTGCTTTAACCTTGGATAACAACGTCACATCCTTATCAGCCAACGAAAGTGACATGCCCACACCTTTTACCTGCATACGGGCATTTTCCATTTTGACTGCCCCTTCCGTATAAATACGGTGTTCAGAATCCGAATATTTCAGAACATCTGTAGTCAGGCGGTCTCCCTTATCGGAGATGATCTCTACATTACCCATTATCTCCATATCTTTTGTATCTGTGTGTAATTTCCCTTTATCCCCTGTCATCATAAGGATCTTACCGTCAGACATCACAAGTTTTACTCTAATCTTATCCAAAATTGCGATGTTCTCACTTTTTATATAATTCGCACTATCCGCCTTGACCTCCCACTTTAATCCTGAATCACCCACATCCGTATAATTAACATTTTTAACCTGGAGGTCTACATTATCCGACATTATTTGAAGCAGTTTGCCTTGTGAAGAATTATTATTCTTCATAACCAGAAACACCACAACTGCTGAAACAACTATGGCTATTGCGATAGTTATGATAAATGTCTTGTTCTTAAACTTCATAATCCTACAAAAGCACTTTCTCCCAAAGCCTTTCAATATTTTATATCATCCGTTTCTCTATATGTAAAGATCAAACATGATACCTGGAATGTCGATATGTGCTCTGTGGGAGCGCAAATTCCAAGCGCTGTATCTTTATCATTACACCATGGAACTACAAATCACGATAAGTTTAAAATTTCGATCTTTAAATGCGAACGACATAGCGAAACATGGATTCAGGATGTGAATAGATAAAGAAGATACATTATGCATCTTGCGGAAAGGATTATAGACGTTTCAAGATATAAAAATCATATTAGCTCATACCTCATCGCCACATCACTCCATTTGTCCTTGGCTTGAAGAATCAGCTCACATACTTCCCTCACAGCCCCATCTCCACCTGAATTTTTTGTAATATAATGAACACACTTTTTTACATGCTCCGCTGCATCAGCTACAGCAACAGAAAACCCTGCCCTTCTCAACACAGGTATATCCACTATATCGTCTCCCATAAACGCTATATTTTCATACTTTAGAGACTTTTCTCGAAGAATCGCTTCAAATATGAGGAGTTTGTCATGGGTACCTTGATGAACTTCATTGATACCCAGATCTTTTGCACGATGCTCGACAACTACTGACTTCCTGCCCGTCAAAAGGATGACATCAATACCATATCTCATTAACATTTTAATCCCGTGTCCGTCTCTCACATTAAAATGTTTTGCTTCATTGCCCAAATCGTCAATGATTATTTTTCCATCCGTCATTACTCCATCAACATCCAGGATAAGGACACAAACATTTTTAATTTTCTTGTGCAACTTCTCCCCTATACGTTCATCCACACCATCATCCTCCGTTATTGGCACTCCTCGCCTTTTGACATCTCACGTTTTACGATTGTGTCAATTTGTATAAGTGTCTGCAGAAGTTCGAAAAGCGAATCGAGACGCAATGAATTCGGGCCATCACACCTGGCACTCTCAGGATCAGGGTGAACTTCCAAAAAGATGCCATCAATTCCAACTGCAACGGAAGCCCTTGAAAGGTAGGGGACCATTTCACTCTGACCTCCCGATGCCGTACCTGTCCCTCCGGGCAGTTGAACGCTATGAGTAGCATCAAATATTACAGGATAACCCATCTCTCGCAGTATAGGGATCGAACGATAATCCGCAACAAGGTTGTTGTACCCAAAACTCGTACCCCTTTCCGTAATCATGACATTTTCATTCCCTGTTGAAGACACTTTAACCAGTATGTTGGCAATGTCCCATGGTGCAAGAAATTGCCCTTTCTTAATATTGATAACTTTGGCCTTCCTGGCAACTTCAATAACAAAGTCTGTCTGCCTGCAAAGAAAGGCAGGCACTTGAACCACATCGAGAACCTCCGCAGCGTGATCAATTTCCTCGAAACGGTGCACATCAGAAAGTACGTGAATGCCAAAATCCCTTTTTATATCGGCCAATATCTGCAAACCTTTAGTAATGCCAGGGCCTCGGAAAGAATGTATCGACGTCCTGTTCGCCTTATCGTACGAGGCCTTGAATATGAAAGGCATATTCAATCGCCTGGTAATGTTTTTTAAAAAAAGTGCTATTTCTCTCGTTGTCTGTTCATCCTCGATAACACAAGGACCTGCGATGAGTGCAAAGGGAGCTGTTCCCCCGATAACGATATCTTCTATAGCAATTTTCTTTGTCATTTGCAGAAATCCCCTTTAGACACCATATGATCTGCCCAAATCGACCAAGTTATGTCTCTTGTACATTATGAATCCTGATATTTTCTCTGCAGTATTTTTACTTTTAACGCAGGAATTTTTTTTGCTGCCGTGCTCGAATCGGGGTTCAACTCATAGGCAACCCTATACGCCTTCAAGGCATCCTCATACATTCCTTTTTTTTCATATGCCGCCGCAAGACTGAGATACACATGATCGTCCTCTGCATCATACTTTAACGAAATCCTGTAGTACTCAATTTCCTTCTCAATATTATTCTTGAGGCCATAGACATATCCAAGGCTTGAGTAAACAGATGCTTTTTGGGGATTAAGAACAGTCATTTTTTTATAGATTTTTATTGCATTGTCATAACGTTTTTCCTTCATATAAAGATCCGCTAAACTATCGAGGGCCTCCATGGTAGGACGCGAAGATGCTAATTTTTCGTATTCCCGCATGGCTTCTTTTTTCTTGCCGAGTTTATCATACGTATAGGCAAGGTTATAACGGACCTGAGGATCTTTGATCCCATGTTTGATCGCCTTCTCATAATTTTCGGCGGATTGTTTATACTTTTTGAGTTCTCCATACGCGAAACCGAGATTGGCATACATGGATGTTTTTCCGGGTGAAGATTTAACTACCTTCTCATAATTCTTGATCGCCTCGCTGTATCGCTTATTTTTTAGCTCAATATCCGCGACTCTTGTCAATGCCTCCATATCACCAGGATTTATTTTCAACACCTTCTGGTATTCCTGAAACGCTTCCTGATGAAGGTTGCTCTTTTCATAGGCACCGGCAAGATTAAAATGTACGACTGGATCCTTGGGATTCAGTGATATTGACTTCCTGTAATTCTCTATCTCTTCCTTTGCCAGCCCCTTTTTTCCATACACAAGACCCAAATTTGCGTAGGCCGAGGCATTTTGAGGTTGTTTGGCAATGACTTCTCTGTACAATTTAATAGAGTCATCATAGTGACCGGCTTTAAGATACGCTCCGGCCAATGCGAGTTTAACATTTTCTACTTCTCTTGCCTTAGTCAATACGATCCTGTACTGTTCAATGGCATTTTTAAAATCCTTACCGTTCTCATACGCTTCACCAAGTTTAAATCGCACTAAGTAATCATCAGGATTCAGCTTTAGGGACTGCTTGTAATTGCTTATGGCTTTTTCCAACGCTCCCGAATTGCCATATGCATATGCGATGTTGGCATATGCAGCGGCGTCATGAGGTTTCAATTTGATAAGTTTAATGCCCGTTCTGACAGCCTTGTCATGTTCTTTTACATGTATGTAACACTTTAAGAGTTCCGTCAAGGCAGCGGTGTCATTGGGATGCAATGAAAGGATCTCATTATATTGCGTTATCGCTTTCCTCGTCATTCCTTCACGAACATAGAGCGCAGCCAATGACTTACGGACACCAATGTCCCGTTTATTCATCGTGATGGCCCGTTTGAGATACTCGATCTGGGATAAGCGATTCTCTGAATTTTCCGCATACCTCAACCAATCTTGCGGAGTAATAATTACCCTCATAGGAATAGAGGCAATTATTTTATCGTGATACTTCACTGCGACGGTTCCTACATCAACAGTTTCTGCATTCACGCTCTTCCCTCTGCTCTTGATAGCCTTATCAACCAGATCGATCCCTCGAAGCATGACGCCAAAATCATCCGGCCCACCAACACCTTCAATATCAACAAATATACTCCGGCCCCATAAAACATCCGTTGAAATGCCCTTCACCACAAATTCATCACGGTATGAAACATCAAATGTATCACCCTTTATCAATCTGTAATCTTTGCCGTTTTTTTCTATATCCAGGTAATAAAACACTGGAGGATGTTTGAGAAAGACAAAAGAAAAAGTATTTTTTATCCTCACAATGCTTCCAAGATAATAATGACCCTTCCCCCCAAATAGGTAACCAGCAATAACAAATACTATCACTAGCGCGACAATGCTACCCGCCATTACTATGAATCGGCCCTGTTTATGTAGGCTTGCCCATTTCTTTGTAAGTATGTTACGCGACATTCGCCACCTCAATGTTAACCTCTTGGATGGTATTTCTTATGAATGTTCTTTAGTCTTTCGCGAGTAATATGAGTATAAATCTGCGTTGTTGATATATCTGCATGCCCAAGCATTGTCTGGACAGAGCGAAGATCGGCTCCTCCTTCGAGGAGATGAGATGCGAAAGAGTGCCGGAAAGTGTGCGGGTGTACTTTCTTCTGCAGACCTGCTCTGTGTGCATACTTTTTTAAAATCTTCCAGAAACCCTGGCGTGTCAATCCCCTGCCGGACCTGTTGAGAAAAAGAATGTTTGTCGCATGTTCCTTCACAAACATTGGTCTTGCATGATTTACATATTCCTGGAGACAGTTATACGCCGATCGCCCGATCGGAACAATCCTTTCTTTGCTTCCCTTACCCATAACAACCAAATACCCTATCTGCCAATTAATAGTGTTCATAGTCAATGTAATTATTTCAGACACACGAATCCCCGTAGCGTACATGAGTTCCATCATTGCTGTATCCCGTATAGCAAGAGGATTTTTTAAACCCGGTTCCCCCAGAAGCAGGTTCATTTCCTCCATGCTCAATGTGCCCGGGAGACGTGACCATACCTTAGCCAGTTCTATATTTGCCACAGGATTTGTGTCAATTTTTTTCTCATGAATGAGAAACTTGTAGAATCCCCTGAGGGCAGCCAACCCTCTGTTCACAGACCTCGCGTTAAGTCCTTCTTTCTTAAGCTGCGCTAAATAAGAAATGACATCATCGGGAGTAACATTCGCCATATCTTTAATGCCTGATCTACAAATGAAACTGATATACCTGTTCAAATCTCGGCTGTAGGCATCTAAGGTGAGTCGGGAAACTCCCTTTTCAACAGTAAGAAAATTCAGGTACTCATCAACAAACTCAGTCATGATATTTTTTTAACGCAAATGATCAAAGGACGCAAAGCTTTTTTATCTTTTGCGCTTCTCCATAGTTACTTGTAAAAAGGATTTGATAATTTTTGACAGCATCAAAGAAGATGAATAGCAGTTCTTCACTATGCTGTGAAATAAAAA
>CAZMBE010000012.1:0-82498 GCA_964564625.1 uncultured Syntrophaceae bacterium
TTGACAGCATCAAAGAAGATGAATAGCAGTTCTTCACTATGCTGTGAAATAAAAAAGGCAGAAATAATTTTACTTCAGCAGATCGTCCAGTATGTCTTTCATCTTTTCAATATCAAACGAAACCTCTACGGCCCCGTAGAAACCGAACTTTCTGAATTCGGAAAGACTCTGATCATCTAAATAGCCGCATGCAATGATTCCTTTCACATGAGGATCGATGGCAAGTAATTCCTTCATTGTCTCCTTGCCACCCATACCGTCCGGAATATTCGCATCCAGAATGACCGCAGAAAAGGACTGTCCTTTTTCTTTCGCCGATCTATAAATTTCAATGGCTTCTACACCATCTTTTGCATATTCCACGTCATATCCAAGATAATTGAGGACAATACCCGTTGCGCTGCGTACCGCTTCATCATCATCCATGACAAGAATTTTCCCTACCTTTTTAGCAGCCTTGTCTTTCCCATCCTTCTTCGATAAATCCTCCGGAGGAGTTGCGGGCAGATACACAGAAAAGGTGGATCCGGCACCAAGTTCAGATTCAACACCGATAAAACCATCATGCTTCTTAATGATGGAATAACAAATAGCAAGACCAAGCCCCATTCCCCTCGCTATTCCCGAAGGCTTTGTCGTAAAATAAGGATCGAATATTTTCGATAAATCATCCCCGGAAATGCCGATTCCCTGATCCCGTAATGAAAATTTTACATACTTGCCTTCTTTCAGGGGTAGTCCGTTTCCTGCCGTTACATTGACATTTTCCGCATAGACATGGAGCTGTCCCCCTTCAGGCATAGCTTCCCGGGCATTGACGACCAGATTATTGATTACTTGCCGGATCTGCACATCGTCCATTTCTACAGGCCAGAGGTAATCGGGCAGGGAATATTCACAATTTACATTAGATCCCGAAAGTGACAGATCAACGGTATTCACAAGTAATTGCGATATGGAACCAATCTTCCTTAGGGGCTCTCCCCCTTTTGCAAATGTAATGAGGCGATGGGCCAGTTCTTTTGCCTGATGTCCTACTTTCTCGGCAATTTCCAGACCTTCTCCCAATGCTTCCTGCTGTTCATCCGTGAGAGATATTTTCACAAGAACTATATGGCGCAGCATGATAGACAGGAGGTTATTGAAGTCATGGGCGATGCCTCCGGCAAATATCCCCAAAGATTCAAGTTTTTCAACACGTATCAGTTCTTCTTCCGCCCGCTTGCGTTCTGTGATGTCTTCGAGTGTCTCTATGGCGCCAACGAGATTCCCCTGAGCATCCCGTATGACCGCCGCCATGAATTGCAGCCACTTCCCTGTACCGCCCAGTTCTGGGAAAAAGTCTGTCGCCTCATATGCTTCATCCAACAGCCGCGATTTCGTAAATTTCTCGAAATACCAGCGAGGAAGAGCATCAAGGGCTTGATCCACGATAAGGTCGGCCATACAGGGCCTTTCCGTTCTGTAGAAAGCCCGCCAGGAATGTGTTGTCCCTACAACAGCTTCTGCATTGATCCCGCTCAGTTCCTCCAGCGCCTTGTTCCAATACATCACTCTATGATCTTTACCGATGACAAATGTTGGGATCGGTGAACCCTCGACCACGCTCTGTAGCATCATCTCGCTGTTTTTGAGCTCCTCTTCCGCATGTTTGCGTTCCGTAATGTCTTCAAGGGTTTCTATGGCACCTATCACTTCTCCGTAAGAATCTCTTATCACCGCTGCCGTGAATTGAAGCCATTTCCCTGTATCCCCCAGATCCGGGAAAAAGTCCGATGCTTCGTAAGCTTCTTTTATCAAACTGGACTTGATATATTTATCAGGATACCAGTAAGGTATTGTCTCAAGTTTCTGATCGACAAGGATGTCCGCCAAACAGGGCCTTTCCTTCCGATAAAATGCCCTCCACTGGTCCCCTGTACCAACAACTTCCTCAGCGTTGATACCACTGAGATTCTCCAATGCCTTGTTCCAGTATAATACTCTGTGTTCCTTCCCGATGACAAAGGCAGGGATAGGGGAACCCTGGATGACATTATGCAATCGCTGCTCACTGTCCCTGAGTTTTTCTTCCATCCGTTTGCGGTCCATGATATTCTTAGAAACAACAGTCAGCGCGGTAGTCTCGCTCCCATCGTGACTTTTCACGGGGCTGAGGGTGCGCAGAAAAAACTGACCGTCCCTTTCACTCTGATATTCATACTGGATAGGGTTGCCGGATTTGAATACCCTTTCCGCGATGCCCATAAACTCTTGAGAGGCTTCCTTGGAATGAAAATCGCTGTAAGACTTGCCGATAACCTTATCCAAGGGAAGGCCGAACCGTGATAAATGCCCTTCATTTATCAATATATAACGAAAATTCCTGTCTATCATATACATTGAGTCCGCCGTCGTGGCCAGGGAGCGGTACTTCTCCTCGCTTTCCCGCAAGGCCGCCTCTGCCTGTTTCCGTTCCGTAACATCTTCGGTGACACCATCAATCCATTTTATATCCCCGTTCTCTTCAAATTGGGCAACGGCGGTAACGGAAACCGTGATTGGCGTACCATCCTTCTTGCGAAGCGCCAATTCCTCGTTCCGTACGTAACCAAATTCTTTTATCTTATCGACAAACGTTCTTCTGTCTTCCGGTTCTCTGTATAAATCGGTAATAGTGACGTTCATAAAGTCTTCGATGGCTTCATATCCAAATATTTTTATCATGGCAGGGTTGACCTGTAGATAGCGTCCCCTGTGTTCCCCGGTACTTCTGTATACACCGACATTTAAATTTTCGACGAGCGTCCGGTATCTTTCCTCGCTCTCCCGAAGTGCCTTCTCTGATTTCCTTATAGAGTAGAAATGAGGCGCAAGCAATGCGACACCTGCCAGCATGACAACAGATATCACCACACCCACCACATGATCGATGACGCTGATTTCATGGGTCATTCTCATGGAAAAAAAAGGCGCGGCATCGAAAATACGTCTTAGAGCCATCATTACAAACCCCGCAGCAATCAAAATCCAGGCAGTACGGGTTTCAGTAATTTTGATGAGTCTCACTGCCAAAACAGCTGCCGCAACTTGCAGCAAAACAGAAATGGATAAAATAATTTCCATCATGTCCGTAGTATCTCACTGCACTTCAAATGTGAGCAAGCTTTTGCTCGCATAAATTCGTACGATTTCAAGTCGATGGCATAGAAGATTGTGATACACAATCGTATTGACTTCCGCAAGACCGATAATGAAAACATAGCGCTCATCTGGTGAAGTATTCTATACACACATTTACAAATATTTACCGCGGTCGATTTTCTATCACAAAAAAACACCGATTCAAAGAAATATTTGGCTTTTATGGTGTGACTGGTCTTGGATATTACCTTTGTAGTCATGCCATCAATGGTGCCTGTTAAGATTTTGTAATTTTTGCGAAGTCGTCAAAAATGTATTGACATAGACCAGAGCATATGGTATGCGCACTCCCGTATTTTAGGAGATATGGTACGAAGGCAAAGTTGTATGTCATTATTATCAGCAGGAGTACTCAGTAAAAAAATTTCTTCAGACCGGAGCTTACATTGACCCTCAAGGAAATAAAAGATCTTCTTGACGCGGAAGTCATCATCGGCGAAAACCAGTTGGATATGGAAGTGAAAACCGCCTTTGTCGCTGATCTGATGAGCGACGTTCTTGCCTTTGCGACTGCAGGAAGTCTTCTGATTACAGGATTAACCAATCCCCAGGTAGTGAGAACTGCTGATGTACTTGATATTGCCGCGGTTATCATGGGTAGAGGGAAAAAACCTTCCCCGGAAACGTTGCAATTAGCGGAGGAATTGAATATCCCTATTCTTTCAACGAAATACATTCTATTTGAAATTGCGGGGCGATTGTACTCACATAATATCAGGGGCTGTATAGAAAAAGTGGGGACTAAATAGATAGTATGGTGGATGAAAAGCCATTGTATGACGGCAGTTTTTCGGTTGTTGGCGGCAATTTCGACAATGCTGGAGAAGTGTCAAGCAACATCAAAACGATATTGAAGAAGATAGGACTTCCCAGTGACATAATCAGGAAAGCTGCCCTTGTGGCATATGAATCAGAAATTAATATTGTTTCATATGCGAGAAAAGGGATGATTCGGCTCTGCGTTTCGCCTCAATGCATCATGATAGAGGCAATTGACGAGGGTCAGGGAATCCCTGATATTGATCTGGCCATGCAACCTGGCTGGTCAACAGCAAATCAGAAAATCAGGGAAATGGGGTTCGGCGCCGGAATGGGACTATGCAATATTAGAAGTTTTTCTGATGTGTTCAATATTTCATCCGAAATCGGCAAGGGAACTCACTTGAGAATGATCATCAAAACAAATAGCAACACTTTACAGTAGTTGAGAGAAGGAGCCGACGGCGTGGATCTGGAATCTATCGTCAGAGCCTTGAATCTAAAAGTAAGATCCGGCGAAGACAAACTGAAAACAGAGGTGCGGGGAGGATACACCGGGGATCTGTTGAGCGATGTCATGGGAAACAGCAAAGAAGGTGACATCTGGATTACCCGTCAGGTTCATCAGAATATCGTTGCCGTTGCCAGCCTTAAAGACCATGCCGGGATCGTTCTTGTTCAGGACAGCGAGCCGGCAAAGGACACTCTTGAAAAAGCTGTAAAGGAGGGGGTACCGATCCTGGTGTCGGAGCTATCCGGGTTTGAAGTTTCTGCCAGGATATTCAACCTTCTTAAAAAAGCTGATTAACTCTCCAACAAACGAGAGAAAGGATCGTCTCGGTCTTTTTTATGTGGATACTAATTCTTTATGCTCAGGGCTTTTCGTTGTGATCTTCACATTCATACATGCCTTTCTCCCTGTGCAGATTTGGACATGTATCCAAGGGCCGTGGTGGAAAAATCCATAGCCGAACATCTCGATATCATTGCGATATGCGATCACAACGCCTCGGAAAACATGCAATACGTCTTGACGTTGGCAGAGGGGAAGCCCCTCACCGTTCTTCCGGGCATAGAAATAACAAGCAGTGAGGAAGTTCATCTGCTGGCTCTTTTTGATACACTGGGAGACCTGAAGAAAATTCAGGATGTTATCTACAATCACCTTTCCGGCACGAATCGGGAAGAAGTGTTCGGTTGCCAGGCCATCGTAAACGATCAAGACGAGGTGGAAGGATTTAACGACAAATTTCTCCTCGGGGCAACAAAGCTGCCCTTACTTGAAATCATACATCAGGTACACGGTTTCGGTGGACTCGCAATTGCTTCCCATATTGATCGGGAAAGCTTCAGTGTCATCAGCCAGTTGGGTTTTATCGACCCTGACATTCCTTTCGATGCCCTTGAAATTACGCGTCACACCGGTATCCAAAAGGCGAGGGTAAAATACAGAGAACTCGCACGCTTCCCTTTCATCGAATCATCGGATGCGCACTTCATCAAGGATATCGGGCAAGGGGTTACAACCATCTTCCTTGAAAGAGGAACGATTGCCGAGTTGAAAATGGCTTTTACGCATCAGGGCGGGAGATATATTCAGGAGTAAAAATGCTCGAACTGTCTCTCCATATCCTGGATATCGTAGAAAATTCTACCCGCGCCGGCGCGAAAAATGTTGATATAACCTTACGGGAAAACACACGGAACGACACATTATTTTTAGAGATTATAGACAATGGATCAGGGATGAGCGAGGACGTTCTTAAAAAAGTACTCGATCCGTTTTATACGACAAAAACTGTACGAAACGTCGGGTTGGGCCTTCCGATGCTTGCTCAGGCTACAGAAAGAACAGAAGGTCATTTTATTATAAAATCGAAGGGAGGTGAAGGAACGAGGGTTGAAGCTCAATTTAGACTTCGTCACATTGACCGACAACCCCTTGGCGATATCGCAAGTACTTTAGTTACACTGATTGCCGGCAATCCGGATGTTGATTTCATCTACCGCCATCAACACAATGACCGGGAATACGTTCTAAATACGAAAGACATCAAGAGAGAAATTGAGGATGTACCAATCAATAATGTGGAAGTCTTGAATTTCATCAGGGAACATATCCAGGAGGGCCTGAAGGAAATAGGGATGGAAGCATGAACTATGTATTAACACAAGGAGGAATTAGTGCATGAAAGCAAAAGCGGGAAATGTTGATATTGATATATCAAAGGAATTTACACCGGAACAACTCAAAAAGCTAGACGAAATCATTGCCGAGAATAAAGACAAAGCGGGGGCATTGATTCCTGTTTTGGAGCAGGCGCAGATGGTACTTGAATTCCTGCCCATGCCCATCCTGAAAATCATCGCCAGCGGGCTCAATCTGCCGTTAAGCAGAGTATATGGAGTGGTGACGTTCTATTCATTCTTTACGATGTCCCCCCGCGGCAAGCACACTATGCGCGTGTGTCTGGGTACTGCCTGTTATGTCCGCGGCGGTAAATTAATATACGAGGCCATCAAGAAAGATCTCCATGTAGAGGAAGGCGAAACCACCCCTGACAGGCTCTTCACACTGGAAACAGTGCGCTGCGTAGGCGCATGCGGACTCGGACCGGTCATTTTCGTCGGCGAGGATGTCCACGGAAGATTAAAACCAGCGAAGGTCAAAGATGTAATAAAGCAATACAATTAATATAAAGGATGAGGGATAGAGCTATGGCAAAATTATCGATAGCAGATTTGAAGAAAATCAAGGAAAAGGTACACTCGGAAACCTCTTTGAGAGAGGGCGGCCAGCGTGCGAAAATTACCGTGCACATGGGTACATGTGGTGTTGCCGCCGGCGCGAGAGCAGTGATGGATTCATTGATGAATGAAATTTCGGAAGCAGCGGTAACGGATGTCATTGTGACAACATCCGGCTGTGCAGGCATGTGCAGCAAAGAACCTATGGTCACGGTAGAAATACTCGGGAAGGAACCGATCGTGTACGGACAGATGGACGCAAACAAGATGCGCCAGGTGTTCAAACGGCACGTCCAGCAGGGAGAAGTGCAAACCATGTTTGCGATTGCCCGGGGCTAGGGCTATAGGGAAAACTGTGAAGGGGCGCGCGAATGCTCCCTTTTTGAATCATGATATAACTACGTGAAGGAGGATAATATCCACATGAAAGTGTTTCGTTCGCATTTTTTGATCTGTGGAGGAACCGGATGTCACGCTTCCGGAACCCTTAAAGTAAAACAGGCGTTGCAGGGAGAGATTGATAAGCGGGGATTTTCAGATCAGGTAAGAATTGTTGAAACCGGATGCAACGGTTTCTGTGCCCTGGGTCCCATCATGGTGGCCTATCCGGAGGGCGTTATTTACATGTCCATGAAACCGGAAGACATGCCCGAATTGGTGGAAGAGCATCTCGTGAAGGGGAGAATTCTGGAGCGGCTTCTCTACAGAGAACCGACGACTCAAGAACATCTGCCCACGATGCAGGACATTCCCTTTTTTGCTCTCCAGAAGTTGATTGTATTGAAAAACAGAGGGAAGATCGATCCGGAAAACATTGATGAGGCAATTGCCAGGGACGGTTACGCCGGAATGGCGAAAGCCCTGACGGAGATGACACCTGAACAGATCATCAAGGAAGTGCTGGATTCAGGTTTGCGAGGAAGAGGCGGCGCCGGCTTCCCTACGGGTCTTAAATGGAAGTTCTGTTCCCAGTCTCCCGGTGATGTAAAATACATCCTGTGCAACGCCGACGAGGGCGACCCGGGTGCATTCATGGACAGAAGTGTTTTAGAGGCAGATCCCCATGCCCTTCTTGAAGGCATGGTCATTGGCGCCAAGGCGATCGGGGCGCATCAGGGTTACATATACTGCCGCGCAGAGTACCCCCTGGCCCTTCATCGCTTGGAAATCGCCATCAAACAGGCAAAGGAATACGGGCTGTTGGGAAAGAATATCCTTGGCACGGGTTTTGATGTTGATATTGAAATCTATCAGGGCGCGGGCGCATTCGTCTGCGGTGAAGAGACTGCATTGATGACATCCATCGAGGGCAAGCGCGGCATGCCGCGACCAAGACCGCCCTTCCCCGCCATTGCCGGTCTCTGGCAGAAACCGTCCGTTTTGAATAACGTTGAAACCTTTGCAAGCATCGGTCAGATTATCCTTAACGGCGCATCCTGGTATAACGCGATAGGGACTGAACGGAGCAAGGGCACGAAGGTCTTCGCCCTCACCGGTGATGTGAACAATGTCGGCCTTGTGGAAGTTCCCATGGGGACCACCCTCGGACAGATCGTCTATGACATCGGCGGCGGTATCCCCGGGGGGAAGAAGTTCAAGGCCGCTCAGCTGGGCGGTCCTTCCGGCGGCTGCATTCCCGTAGAACACCTCAACGCGCCGGTCGATTTTGAAAGAGTTACAGAGCTGGGAGCCATCATGGGTTCCGGCGGTATGATCGTTCTCAACGAGGACAAGTGCGCTGTGGACATGGCCCGCTTCTTTATGGATTTCGTCCAGGATGAATCCTGCGGGAAGTGTACTCCCTGCCGGGAAGGAACAAAGAGGATGCTGGAGCTGCTCACCAACATCACCAAGGGCAAAGGAAGGGAAGGAGATATTGAACTCCTCCAAGAGATGGCCGGTATCATCAAAAATGCCTCTCTTTGCGGACTCGGCCAGACGGCCCCAAACCCGGTCCTCAGCACCATAAGGTACTTCAGGGATGAGTACGAGGCGCACATTAGAGATAAGAAATGCAAGGCTGTTGTGTGTTCGGCCCTCTTCAAATCACCGTGTCAGCATACATGTCCCGCGGGAATGGACGTACCTGCATACCTCGCTCTTATCCGGGCGGAACGTTTAAGCGATGCGTATAAAGTCATGTTAAGAACAAACCCCTTCCCCTCCGTATGCGGCAGAGTGTGTGACCATAAGTGCCAGGCAAAGTGCCGCAGGGGCAATCTTGATGAGCCCCTTGCAATTAAATTCCTGAAGAGGTTCATCACCGATAACGCACCAAGACCCGAAACGAAGGCTGTTCCTGTTACCAGGAAAGAGAAGATCGCCGTGATCGGTGCGGGGCCCGCGGGCTTGACGGCAGCGCGAGATCTTGCCCTTCGAGGATATAAGGTAACCGTCTTCGAAGAACTCTCTGAACCGGGCGGAATGCTCCGATGGGCCATTCCCTCGTACAGACTCCCCAGGAACACCCTGGCCAGTGAGATCAAAGACAATGTAGAATCACTTGGAGTGGAAATCAAGTGCAACACTCGTGTCGGCAAAGATATTTCCTTTGAAAAGGTAAACAAAGAGTTTGATTATATCTTCTTAGCTTCCGGTGCCCATAAGAGTCAGCCCATGGGCGTACCGGGAGAAAACCTGAAAGGCGTCTACGGCGGTGTTGAGTTCCTGCGAGATTTCAATGCCAACGAAGCAGCCTGGATAAGCGGTGAGAAATCGCTGGGTTCGAAAGTCGCCGTCATCGGCGGCGGCAATTCGGCGATTGATGCCGCCCGTGTCGCGCTTCGTCTCGGCGCGAACGTAACCATCCTCTATCGCCGTGAGAAAAAGGACATGCCTGCTGCAGAGGAAGAAATCATCGCTGCTGAGGAAGAAGGGATCAAAATTGATCTTCTCGTTGCCCCACTCAAGATTGAAGAGAAAGATGGCAAGGTAACGGGGATTACCTGTGAACGGATGAAACTCGGTGATTTTGACAGGAGCGGGAGGAAAAGACCTGTCGCAATTCCGGGGTCACAATTCACTCTCAGCGTGGATGCCGTAATTGCATCAATCGGTCAGGTGCCGGATATGACCTTTGTCCCCAAGGACAGCGGTGTTAGTGTCAACAAGTGGTCTACGTTTGATCTGGCCGCGGGATCCAAGTCTCAGACGACCAATCCGAAGTTCTTCACGGGTGGCGACGCCCTGACAGGACCGGATACCGTCATCGGCGCCATTGCTGCCGGACATCAGGCTGCAAACGATATGGATGCCTATATACGACAGCTCAATGGTGAGCCCGCATATGAGGCGCCGCCGGAAGAAGAGATAAAGATCCCCTTCATCATTGATGAAGAGTCCGAAGAAGCGCCTCAGGCAAAGATGCCTGAGTTGCACGGCCCAGACAGGAAGCGAAACTTCAAGGAAGTCGAGCTTGGATATAAAAAGCTCGTAGCAGTCATGGAAGCAAGCCGCTGTCTGCGGTGTGATGCCGAAATAAGCTGATATTCTTTGATCTAGAAATTTGAAAGGAGTGCATAATGTCAACAAACAAGGTTACATTGACTATTGATGGAAAGGAGATACAGGCAACCCCCGGGCAAACAATCCTGGAAGTCGCCCGTGACAACGGCATATATATACCGACTCTCTGTCAATATGGGAAAACCACAAACGTCGGCGCTTGCCGCGTATGTGTTGTTGAGGTTCAGGGAGCCAGAACACTGGTGGCTTCCTGCTGTATGCCCATCAACCAGGGTATGGTTATTAAGACTGAAACTCCGGCCGTCAAAGCTGCGCAGAAACTGGTGGTCGAACTTCTGTGGTCATCAGGAGATCATAACTGCTTGACCTGCGAACAGAATGGAAATTGCGAGCTGCAGAATCTGGTATATTGGCTGGGAATCGAGAAACCCCGGTTTGAAATATCACCCCCCGGGTACCCCATTGAAACAACCAACTCGATGATCCAGCGGGATCTCAACAAGTGTATCCTCTGCGGCAGGTGCGTTAGGGCCTGCAACGAAATTCAGGTAAACGAAGTCCTTGATTTTTCGAGACGGGGTTACCGCGCGAAGGTTGGTCCCGCATTCGATACAGATTATATCGACTCTATATGTTTCTTCTGCGGTGAGTGCGTCGACTCCTGTCCCGTAGGAGCGATTACATTCAAACAGGCTCGATTTGGGGGCCGTCCGTGGGAACTCAAGAAGGTCCGTACAACGTGCACCTACTGCGGCGTGGGGTGCCAGATGGATCTTAATATACACGGCGGCAAAATCGTGAAGGTCACAGGGAATCGCGAATACGGCCAGCCAAACGAAGGCAGTCTCTGTGTCAAGGGCAGGTTCGGCATGGATTTTGTGCATAGCCCGGAACGCTTGAAGACCCCCCTGATCCGGAAAGAAGGGGAATTGAAAGAGGCAAGCTGGGATGAGGCGTACACCTACATTGCTGATAAATTATCGGCCATCAAGAAGGCAAATGGATCCGACAGCATTGCAGGCTTCTCTTCCGCGCGGGTTACCAATGAGGAAAACTATCTTTTCCAGAAATTCATGAGGGCGGTGATCGGAACCAACAATGTCGATCACTGCGCCCGGCTTTGACACTCTTCCACAGTGGCCGGTCTGGCCGCTACCTTTGGAAGTGGTGCAATGACTAATTCCATCGACGAAATTGAATACACGAACGCCATTTTCGCAATCGGCACCAACACGACGGAAAACCATCCCGTTATAGGCGCCAAGATAAAAAGGGCCGTACGGCAGAGAGGGGCGAAGCTTATCGTCGCCGATCCGAGGGAAATCGATCTGGTGAAATACGCCACCATCTGGCTTCGCCAGAAGCCCGGCACTGACGTCGCCCTGCTGAACGGTATGATGAACGTCATAATTTCTGAAGGGCTCTACGCGAAGCAATACGTGGAAGATCGCACAGAAGGCTTCGAAGCAATGAAAAAAGTTGTGGAAAAATACACCCCTGAGTATGCTGAAAAAATCTGTGGCGTGCCGGCAGAAGATATCAAAGCGGCTGCAAGGATATACGCAGGGGCTGAAAAGGCATCTATTCTTTATACCATGGGAATCACCCAGCACACAACAGGAGTAGACAACGTCAAATCCTGCGCCAACCTGGCCATGCTCTGCGGAAATGTGGGAGTTGAAGGGGGCGGCGTGAATCCCCTGAGGGGCCAGAACAACGTTCAGGGCGCCTGCGACATGGGCGCACTCCCCGTCGTTTTCACCGGGTATCAGCCGGTAGGGAATGACGAGGCAAGAGCAAAATTTGAAAAGGCCTGGGGGGTGACATTGCCCGCGAAACCCGGTATTACCATCGTGGAAACGCTGAATGCCGCCCATGAAGGAAAGATAAAAGCATTGTATGTATGCGGCGAGAACCCCATGCTTTCCGATCCGGATCTCACGCACGCGAAAGAGGCGTTAAGCCATCTGGACCTTCTCATAGTGCAGGATATCCTTCTTTCAGAAACGGCCCAGCTTGCCCACGTCGTCCTTCCTGCGGCATGTTTCGCGGAGAAGGAAGGCACCTTCTCCAATACAGAAAGAAGAGTACAGCGCGTAAGGAAGGCCGTGGAAGCCCCCGGCCAGGCAAAGGCCGACTGGGAAATCATTGCAGAGTTATCCACAAAGATGGGGTATCCCATGAACTATGCAAATCCGGAAGCAATCATGACGGAAATTAATGCATTGACTCCGAGCTATGCGGGGATAACCTACGACAGACTTGAAACAAGCGGCATTCAGTGGCCCTGTCCCAATGCATCCCATCCGGGAACCAAATATCTCCATATAGACCGGTTCTCTCGTGGTCTTGGCCTCATGAGCGCCATTGAATACAAGCCACCGGCAGAAGTCCCTGATAAGGAATATCCATTTGTGATGACGACAGGGCGTGTGCTGTATCAGTATCATACAGCCACAATGTCACGGCTGTCCAAGGGGATCATGGAACGATGTCCGGAATCCCTCGTGGAGATCCATCCTGACGATGCAGAAAAACTCGGCATCAAAGATGGTCAGCCGGCAAAGGTTTCATCACGACGCGGTGTTGTCCAGGCGAAGTCTCAAGTAACGACGCGGGTTCCTAAAGGGACTATCTTTATGAATTTCCACTTCAGGGAAGCAGCGGTGAATTTAATTACAAATCCGGCCCTTGATCCGGTCTGCAAGATTCCGGAATACAAGGTGTGCGCGGTCAAAGTAGAAGCAGCATAAAAAGATAAGAACACTAATCACGTTGCCCCGCTTCATTGCGGGGCAATTTATAAAGTAGCAAACAATTATTAGAAGACGGAGGAATTTGTATTTATGAGTAACGAGAATTTAGAAGGAAAGAGATGGTTTATTGCCATAGGGGCAATCATTATGCAGTTGTGTTTGGGGACGGTCTACGCCTGGTCCGTCTTCAAGAAACCCCTCATGACGACCCACGGCTGGGGTGAAACTTCTGTCCAGGCAACGTTCATGATCTGTATCGGCATGATCGGTATCGCCGCCGCCTTCGGCGGTACCCTGGTGGATAAAAAAGGCCCCAAGTTTGTGGCCACCATCGGCGGTATTTTGTTCGGTATCGGAACACTCCTTGCGGGCCTTGGGGATTCCATCGGCAACATCTATCTGATCTGGCTCGGATTCGGTTTCATTGGCGGTCTGGGAAACGGCTTCGGCTACATCACTCCCATCGCCACGCTGATCCGCTGGTTCCCTGACAAGCGCGGTCTCGTGACGGGCCTTGCCGTCATGGGATTCGGCGCCGGCGCGTTTTTCATGGGTAAGATCGCGCCTCCCATGGTCATTTCGATGGGTGTGGCAAATACGTTCTACATCTGGGGCGTCATCTTCCTGGTTCTGTGCTTCGGAGCTGCCCAATTGTTCAAGAACCCCCCCAAGGGATGGCTCCCGGCGGGCTTCACCCCGAAAGCGGCAACCGGAGTTTCCGCCGCCGACTCGTTCACCTTTGACGAAGCCGTGAAGACACCCCAGTGGTGGATGCTTTGGGCCATGCTGTTTTTGAACGTGACCGCAGGCATCGGTTTGATTTCCCAACTATCCCCCATGGCCCAGGACGTGGTCCGAAAAGCCAATCCTGATATGGCCGCTGCCGCCCTTGCCGTCGTCGGTGGATCCATCCTTGCGTACGCGTCTATTTTCAATGGTTTGGGGCGTCTCTTCTGGGCATGGACATCCGATGCCATCGGAAGGAAGAATGTCTTCATCACCATGTTCATCACCCAGGCGATTCTCTATTTTATTCTGCCGCAGATCAGCAGTCAGTTCATCTTCACCGTTATCGCCTGCTACCTGCTGGCCTGTTACGGCGGCGGCTTCGCCACCATGCCTGCATTCGCGGCGGACTCCTTCGGTCCCGGCTACATCGGGAAGGTGTACGGCATCATGCTGACGGCGTGGGGTGCGGCAGGTGTGGTTGGGCCCCTTGTATTTGCCGAAATTAAATCAATCGCTGTCTATGTTGCCGGTGCGATACTTGTCGTTGGCTTCATCATTGCGCTCAGCTACAAGAGACCGGCGCCGAAATCGGCAAAGGCGTAGCAGTACCTTTTTCAAAGAAACACCGGGGCGGGTTTTCTCTCGTATATCGTACATGAGAAGAAAATCCGCCTCGTTTCCTTACACATCCTCATGCCACCTTGGGCGCCACGAGGATTGAACGCTGTCCCCGTCCACGATACACACATTCGAGGGCAGGCTCCGGTGGGGAATGAGGATCCATACCTGACACATCTCCCTTTTCTCAAAAGGAGATGTGTGGTACTATGTTCGCACTAAAATTTCTATGGGAGGAATAGAGAAATGGGAAACACACTGAACTCAGCAATTGCAATTGCGATTTCGAAGGAACAAGAGGCCTATGATTTTTATATGGACCTTTACAACAAGGTGGAAGACAAGGAGGCGAAGAGCACCCTGAAGTACATCGCCCAGGAAGAAGCCAAACACAAGGAATTTCTGACCACCTGTCAGGAAGGCCAGTTCTGCTCGGCAGTCTTGAAGCTTGAGACGCCCGTTGATTATAAAATCATAGAACACATGGAAAAACCGGATATTAAAAAGAACATAAAAAGCGCGGAAATCTATCTTATCGCCGCCGACAGGGAACTTAACGCGTATAACTTTTACAAAAGTCTGGCGGACAGCCATCCCGCGGGCGATGTAAAAGATCTCTTGAACAAGATGGCAAGCGAAGAGATGAAACACAAGGAAAAGATGGAGTACCTTTACTCCAATACGGCCTTCCCGCAGACTGCAGGCGGTTGATCGATTTTCTGAGATTTCATTATAGTTAAAGACTTATTATAACCTGTATGGTGAAGTGTGTAAAAAAGAGGTAATGGCGTGATTGAAAAAAACGTAGTAACGGACTTTAGTGCAAGGATAACGGAGCCGGTTATCGATCCTACCACCTATGTCCATCCTTTGGCAGCAGTGATCGGCAATGTCATCCTGGGAAAACATATCATGGTTTCCCCCATGGCATCCATCCGGGGCGATGAGGGGCAGCCGCTGCATGTCGGCGATCAGTCGAATGTCCAGGACGGAGTGGTAATCCACGCCCTGGAGACGGAGCTTGACGGGAAACCCGTGGAGAAAAATCTCTATGAAGTCTCCGGCAGGAAATACGCCGTCTATGTGGGAAACCGCGTATCCCTGGCCCATCAGGTGCAGATTCACGGCCCTGCCGTGGTCATGGATGATACCTTTGTTGGCATGAAGACGTTAGTGTTCCGATCATCCGTGGGGAAGCAGTGTGTCATTGAACCGGGAGTCATTCTCATGGGGGTGTCCGTGCCCGATGGCCGCTACGTTCCCGCCGGATCCGTGATTAAGACTCAGGAGCAGGCTGATCAGCTCCCGGTAATTACTGACGACTATCCCATGAAAACCCTGAATAAGGGCGTCGTCCACGTCAATACAGCATTAGCGAAAGGGTATCTGGCGGTAAAGAAGTAATCTTCTATAAAGTCACGAGTTGCGCGAAATTACAACCACGTAGACTTGATAGTGGAACTGAACCAGGCAATGAGCGCCTTATTCTTCGTTTGCTGAGGGTTCAGCGAGGGAATGGGTAATAGTAGTATTCAGTGAGAATGTAAGATTCTCTTTAGTGAAGCTTCCCGCCTAAAGGGCGGGGCTTCACTTCCCTCTGTAGGATGTAAGCCCTTCCCCTCAGATTCCCTGGAAGATCTTTTCCTTTCAGAATTCTATTCTTAAATTTACTTGCGGCTCAAAAATTCTGCCAACCGATTCAAAAGCATCCCTGTACGGCAAAGTGAGAAATGTCGAGGGGAAAGATTTTAATTCATTGAATTTGTCACTTCCCTCCCCTGATGGTTCAAGTGCGCTTATGTGTGTTTGATGAACCGCCATACGAGAAAATGATATACTGACGTTATGAAATTTTACTATATCCTGCATGTATGAATTTTTTTCATCCGTAGAATTAGGCTCAATCGGCACTGCTTGTTCTTTTTTGTAGATTTCATCATCCCGCAGCGGAATAGCCCTATCTAACGGCACACTTGCCGCATGTAATTGAAGTTCTGTCTTTGAAATAAATGGTTCCCATCGAGCAACGATTCCCTTGGCAAGACATTTTCCCTCACTCATGAGTACTAAAAGGGATACCGCGACAATGAACATATAATGTGCTTTATATATCCTTCTCATAGCTTTTCTTCTCTATCAGATTATAGTGTTGGATTCGAGGGAAGTTTCAGTTTCTGGTTCACGTAGAGTACATCATGACGTTTGATTTTATTAAGCCTTCTCACTTCACTGACACTTATCTTACATCTCTGGGCAATTTTATCGAGGCTGTCTCCTTTTCTTACTTTGTATATATATGTTTTCACAGATTTCGCAACCACCGACTTTTTTTCTTTATCTTTACTATTTCCTGTCTCTGGTATTTTTAACTTTCGGCCTACATAGAGTACATCTCTCAACTCCATGTCATTCAGCTTCAGGAGAGTGTTAATCGTCGTGTTATGCTTTTTTGCTATTGTATCCAGGCTGTCACCCCTTTTTACCTTATATACAGCCACTGGGCGCACACCTTTCACAGATGAAGATTCCACGCGAGTACTCACAGCCTCAGTTTCTGTATCCCTCCTCTTTATCCTCGTAATGTCTTTTTCCCGTTCGGATACTCTCACCAGACGACCGACGTAGAGAGGTTTTTCCGGTTTTATGTTGTTCAGTTTTAGAAGATTGCTTAATGTCGTGTTGTGTTTTTTTGCTATTTTATCTAAACTGTCACCTTTCCTCACCTTATAATGAGTTACTGCCATTGCAGGTTTCGGCGATGATGATTCCACGCGGACAGGTGGTGTCGTGTCCTTCTCATCTTTCTTTTTTCCACCGACGATAACATCAGGCGTTGACATTTTTGATGCAGTCTCGACAAGATCACGAGGTGGTTGAACATCCATATCTTTCTTTTCACCGGTAATGTCTTTCTTAGCCGCCGGCACTTGTAATATACGCCCTTCTAAGAGAGTATCGTCAAGTTGCATGTCGTTGAGTTTCAGTAGTGTACCAATTTTTGTATTGTGCTTTGACGCAATGATTTCCAGAGTGTCGCCTTTTCTCACTAAATACACGGTGGTTTCTGGTTTTGTTGTATCTGCGTCAACCGTCTGAACCTTCGCCTCCTGCGGCAGTGACTGCCCGGCAGCGAGAGCCTCTTCACTATGCGGGCGCGGGTCTTTATCAGGTAATATATTTTTATCTTCTCTCTTTGTTAACAGAACCTTTGGTGCCCTTGAAGGCCGTAAAGGCTTCAGCGGCAGAAATTCAGTTATTGAACTTGCCAATGCCTTCGCGATGTCAGTTTGAAAGCGGCTGTTTCGCAACATTTTTTCTTCTCTTGGATTCGAAATATAGGCCGTTTCCACGAGCAGCGACGGAATTTCCGGAAGTTTCAGCACGATGAAAGGTGCTTCCTGTACACTTTTAAATTTTACATGGTTGACTCTATCAAGATGTTTGAGGACGGTACTGCCAAAGATTTTTGATGAGTTGATTGTGTTGGTTTGAAACATATTCAGGATTATCGGATCCAGCTCATAGCTGCTTTCGCCATTGGGAGATCCTCCGATGATATCGGCCAAATTTTCATTCCGTGCCAAAATCTTTGCTGCTTCACTGCTGGCTCCTCTGAGTGATAAACAATACACAGAGCTCCCACTCGCACCTCTCCGTCTGAATGCATCCGCATGGATACTGATAAACAGATCGGCCCCGTATTCTCGCGCAATTGTCATTCTCTTCTTGAATGGTACATAATAATCCCCATTTCTGGTAAGAAAGGCGCGGTAACCTTTTTTCTTGTTTAAAATATTTTTTAATTTCCTTCCGATATCGAGGACAACCTTTTTCTCTTGTGTTCCCCGTTTCCCTATTGCACCTGGGTCTTCACCGCCGTGTCCGGGGTCAATGATAATGATCTTTTCCTTTCCCAGAACCTTGACCTGCTCCCTCTCCTGCCCTTCCCGTTTTTCTACATCCGGGAACTGAATATCAATTACTATACGATAGGGCTTATCCTGAATTCTCCCTATGTGAAAGACTTTCGTTTCAACGTTTTCAGCAATCGACAACTCAACTCTCACCGTGCTGTTTGGCAAGGGAATGACCACTATTTTTTCAATACCGGGTTTTGTTAAAATGATATCTGGCGGTAAGTCTTCTGAGGTTTCCGTATCTTTAAAATCGATGAGCAATTTATTTTCGGCTTTCTCCACCCTGTAAGGGACATCATCGCTCGCATCTATAACGACTCTCGTATGATCAGGAGCAGTCCAATGTCTGATATTAAAGATTTTGTTGAGTGCAAAGGCATGACTAGGAGAAAAGAGCAATAGTACCAGCACCGACCAAATGCAATATTTTTGTATCCTCGCCATATTTCATCTTCCAAAATTCTCGCAAATCTACCAGATTTATATCATGATTTCAACAAGGATAGTGAAAATATATTGACAATCTCCTTTCATGATGACAATTTACCACAGTAATCACGTTCAGGTTTCAGATAATGAGAATCAAAGACATCTTCGCACAAAAAAAATTTTCCCTCTCTTTTGAAGTTTTTCCTCCCAAGAGAGAAGGCAATCTTGAGAACTTGTATACTACAATAAAAGAATTGGGGGAGGCAAAGCCAGATTTCATTTCAGTAACATATGGAGCGGGAGGAAGTACAAGGGAGAAGACAATAGAAATTTCTTCCACCGTCAGAAATGAATTTCACATGGAGGTCCTCGCACATTTAACCTGCGTACAGTCCACAAAGCATGATATTGCATGTATTTTAGACGCACTAAAAGATCATAATGTTGAAAACATCCTCGCCCTGAGAGGAGATCCTCCTGAGGGAACAAATAAATTCACGAAGATAGCAGGTGGATTTGGATATGCGAATGAACTTGTTGAATTTATCAGAGCGCATAATGATTTTTCGATAGGTGTTGCCGGGTATCCCGAAAAACACAGTGAAGCCCCCAGCCATCATGCAGATATGGTGAATCTAAAGCGCAAGGTAGATGCGGGTGCTGATTTTATTATCACACAAATGTTCTTTATGAATGACTGTTTCTATAATTTCCGTGATCGTGCAGAAGCTTTAAAAATTTCTGTCCCGATCATACCTGGAATCTTTCCAATTTTAAACCACAACCAATTTACACGCATTGTATCTCTTTCCGGTGCCCAAATACCGAACAAACTCGCAGAAAAGATAGAAAAAAACAAAGAGAATCCGGAAGAAATAGAAAAATATGGAATTGAATATGCGATCAACCAGGTTGAAAATCTGATAAAAAATGAAATCGCCGGTTTGCACTTTTACTGCATGAACAGAAGCCAGCCGGTCAAGAAAATCCTTGGTGAACTCTCTCTTCACAGGTGAAAGTTGTATCTTCATGCGGAAAATATATTGAGTATTTGTGTGATACAGTGTATCTAGCACGCCCTGATGAACACCGCTTCGTTTCAGAAAAATTTAAAAAGCCGAGAAACTCACATAAAGCGGGCGATTAGCTCAGGTGGATAGAGCGCTGGTCTCCGGAACCAGAGGCCCCGCGTTCGAGTCGCGGATCGCCCGCCAAGTACAATCAAGTCTATATGTGCAAAAGATCCATATGATAGTATGATATATCCAAACTGCTATTCCCTATGTAAAAAATCTTGATTTTGTAAAAAGTATATTATACAAGACGGCCTCATCTAAAATTTACTACTGGACTCCTTGTTCGAACTTACGTTTCGGACTTTAGAGCCATAAGGAGGAAAAATTGAAAAGATACGAAACCCTGTTCATTATCCAAGTTGACCTGCCCGACGACGAACTTACCAGCCTCATTGAACGATACGGAGCAATTATTACAGCCTATAAAGGCACTATCGTGAAAATAGAGAAATGGGGCAAAAGAAAATTAGCCTACGAAATCAAAAAGCACAAAACCGGGTATTATGTCATGATTGATTATGCGGGTAAAAGCGCTATAATCAACGAACTGGAAAGAAATTTCAAAATAGATGATAAAATTTTGAAATTCATGACGATAATGAAGGATGACAATGTTGATCTGGCAAAGATAGAAAAGGAAAAACAGGAAGAAATTGAGGAAAAGGCGCAACGTACAGCACCGAAAGCGGAAAGCAAAATCATTCCTGCAGAAACCTTGGAAGTGGATGCAGGAAAAGATTCCTCATCAGCACCTTCGCAAGAATAAGTACAAGGAAGGGGGAAAGATATAAGAGATGACAATATCAACACGAGATGCAAGACCACAAAGACCCGATACCAGACCGCAAAAGAAATTTTACCATAAAAGAAAATTCTGCCGATTTTGTACAGATTCAGATATTAAAATTGAATATAAAGAACCTCAGATTTTAAAAGATTACGTAACCGATCGGGGAAAGATTATACCCAGAAGAATTACTGGGAATTGTGCAAAACATCAAAGAGAAGTTACCGTGGCGATTAAACGGGCAAGGACCATTGCCCTGCTGCCTTTTGTGGTATCTGAATGGTAAAAAGAATTTCTAACACGGTTTTCTTTTGTCCTAAATGACGGATTTAGAATTTGAAAGAAGAAAGGGGCTCATTCTTAAATAAAGATTTTTTCGCGGGCATAATCTTATCCTCCTTGACTTTTCTCGCTGCAATGCTCATTCCCTTAGGGGGAGCCGTTTTCTTCATCTTGACACCGTTGCCAATTCTTTATTACAATTCCATGCTAGGTAGAATGCAAGGATGGGGCGTCTTTATCATATCGTTCTCACTGGTCGCCTTGGTGCTTACATTTCTCGGTTCAATAACAAGCATCCCGGTCCTTTTGATATCCGGATTTATAGGAATACTACTTTCGGAAATTTTACGTAGAAATTATTCTATCGAAAAAACTGTCCTTTATCCTGTGACGGTTCTTATAACACTGTGGTTACTATTTATTGTTTCATTAAGCTTTATCACAGGAATACAACCGTGGCATTTAATTGAGGATTATATAGGAAAAAATATTCAGGAAAGCATTAATTTCTACACTCAGCTGGATATTCCTTCGGAACAGATAGCCCCGATTAAGGATAACGTCAAACAGATTACTGTTTTTTTTACAAACATATTTCCTGCTCTATTCCTTGTAAGTGTATCATTTACAGTGTGGATAAATACACTGGCCGCGAGGGAGATTTTTCTCAAAAACGGTATTGCATATCCTGATTTTGGTAATCTTTCATGTTGGAAGGCACCGGAGAGGCTCATATGGCTTCTTATAACCGGTGGAGTGATGCTCATAATCCCCATTGAATGGACAAAGTTTCTTGGGCTGAATATCCTGATCGTATGCTTGTTTATCTATCTGCTCCATGGTCTTTCCATTATAAGTTTTATATTCAGAACAAAAAACGTTCACAGACTTTTCAGGATCCCATGTTATTTTCTTATTTTTGCTCATCAATATATCATCCTGGTCGTAATTGCCGCCGGCATTGTTGATCTATGGATAGACTTCCGAAAGTTTGTGAAACCGATACCGAATGCGAATATATAAAAAAACAATTATTAAAACCAGATTACTATAAGGAGTAAGTATGAAGATTATATTGAAAGAAAATGTTGATTCTCTTGGAAAAGCAGGAGAAATGATTAAAGTTGCCGACGGCTATGCAAGGAACTATTTGATCCCCAAGGGGCTTGCGGTAGAGGCAAGCAGTCGATCCATGAAGGCGTTGGAACACGAAAAAAGCCGCATCATGAAGAAAAACGAATCTGATCGGAAAAAAGCCGAAGCTATGGTTGAGAAACTACAAGGAGTAACCTGCACTATTTCCAGACGTGTCGGAGAACAGGACAAGTTATTTGGTTCCGTCACTACGAAAGATATTGAGCAGTCGCTCATTGAGCAGGGAATGGAGATTGATAGAAAAATGATAATCCTTGAAGAGCCGATTAAATCTCTCGGCGAATTTCCTGTCAAGATTAAATTTCAGCCTGGTATTACAACCGAGATAACAATAACGGTTGTTGGTGAATCCTAGAATACTACATGAAAAACATGGATATTTCATTACATAAAGTTCCTCCCCAGAATCTCGAAGCTGAGCAGTCCGTGATAGGGGGAATTATGCTCGATAACCAGGCCCTCAACAGCGCGCTGGAAATACTCAACGTCGATGACTTTTACAGTGAAGCGCACCGTAAAATATTCGCTGCGATTATCGAACTTTATGATAGAAGTGAACCGTGTGACCTTATCACGCTCAGCAATATCTTAAAAAACAAGACCCAACTCGATCAAGCCGGCGGGGTATCTTACCTGTCTTCTCTCTCCGACAGCGTACCGTCAGCCGCGAATATATCGCATTACGCAAAAATCGTGAAGGAAAAGTCCATTCTTCGCAAGCTTATCGGTACAGCCACTGAAATTTTGCACAAGAGCTATACCTCATCGACTGATATCGATACTGTCCTTGATGAGGCGGAACACGCCATATTTGAAATATCCGAAAATAAGATACGGCCAGCGTTCAGTCCTTTCAAAGATTTGATCAAAGACAGCGTCAGAACAATTGAAAAACTGTACGAGAGAAAAGAACTTGTTACGGGTGTTCCCACAGGGTTTGAAAAGATTGACGACATCACTTCTGGCCTGCAAAAGTCAGATTTAATAATCATCGCAGGCCGGCCAAGTATGGGGAAAACGGCATTTGCCCTGAATATAGCCCAATACGCAGCGCTTGAAGCGGGGATTCCAGTGGCAATATTTTCACTTGAAATGTCTAAAGAACAACTCGCCTTGCGTATGCTTTCCTCAGAGGCAAGGGTAGATTCCCAGAGGATTCGCAGGGGCTTTCTGGGAGAAGCTGATTGGCCGAAATTGATTACAGCAGCTGGAAGACTTTCCGAAGCATTGATATTTATCGACGATACGCCGGCAATTAGCGCACTGGAGATGAAGGCGAAGGCACGACGATTAAAATCCGAGGTGGACCTCGGCTTGATTATCCTTGATTATCTGCAACTTATGAGAAGCGGCGGCCATAAGGAGTCGAGAGAACAGGAAATATCGGAAATCAGCCGCTCCCTGAAAACACTCGCAAAGGAACTAAATGTTCCTGTAATAGCACTTTCCCAGTTGAACCGGAAGGTGGAGGACAGGACTAACAAACGTCCCCAAATGGCAGATTTGAGGGATTCCGGGGCGATTGAACAGGATGCAGATCTCATAGCATTCATATACAGGGATGATGTCTACGACAAGTCAGAAGAAAATCCCGAGAAAGGCATGGCCGAGATTATTGTCGGCAAACAGAGAAACGGCCCAACCGGTATGGTTAAACTGGCTTTTCAGGATAAATTCGCGCGTTTTGAAAACCTGGCCCGAGGGATTGATATGGATGGGTAGCTACATCAAAGTTACGCCTCTATCAATGCCTGCTCTTTTGTGAAATAGGGAATAGCCAGTCTCAGTTTTTTGAGTGCCTGCTTCTCGATCTGTCTTGCCCTTTCTCTTGTAATGTTATATTTATTTCCAATTTCCTGAAGGGTTATGGGGTTGTCCGTCATAATGCGATGTTTGACGATATAACTTTCCCGTTCATTGAGATTAATCAAGGCACCCGCAATGTTCCTTTTCACCAGATCCATTTCTTCTTTTTTAATAAGAGCCATTTCTTGATCCTCGCCCTTGTAAGTGAGATAGTCGATATGCGATGTCTCACCCTCATCACTGATGTACGCATCAAGCGAAAGATCGCGATGACTGAGCCTTAGGTCCATTTCCTCAATCTCATGTTCTTTAACACCCAGAGATTCCGCTATTTCCCCGAATTCAGGGTTTTTCTGCGAAAGGGTTTCGAGTTTTTTCTTTGCCTGACTCAGCTTGAAAAAAAGTTTTCTTTGCGCCTGGGTGGTCCCTATTTTTACGAGACTCCATGTCTTGATGATGTAATTCTGTATATATGCCCTGATCCACCACACGGCATAGGATATTATTCTGTAGCCCTTATAGGGATCAAACTTTTTGACAGCATGCATGAGGCCGATATTGCCCTCCTGGATCAGATCCGAAAGCTTCACCCCGTAATTCCTATACTCATGGGCAATCTTGACCACAAATCTAAGATTCGAGACAACCAGCCTCTCCGCTGCCTCCACATCGTTATACTTCTTGAACCTTACGGCCAATTTGAATTCTTCCTCAGCGCTCAGCACGGGGAATCGATTAATCTCCGATATGTAAATGTCAAGAGTACTGGTGATTAACGGCAGTTCCACCCAATATTCCTCCACTTTTCATCTATCTTTTACCGATTGAAATTACTATACTATTAAATATCATGACATAGTCAAGAGTATTTTATCATGAAGACATCAAGTCACGATATTCATTGTACCGTGCCTTGACATACCCCTTATCTATTGTTAATTTAACACATAATTTCATGGTTGATTGAAGCTGTCTCGCATCAATCAGTATATAAAAGCCGAAAAACTGACAATCGGGAGAAGACACATGAAGGACATTAACAAGATTATTCTTGATCATGCCTGTCGCATTGCGAAAGAACTTAAGGTAAAGGCTCTCATGCTCTATGCGGACTCTGCGTCTGAGTTGCCAATTGCCGAAGATGAAAAACCGTGTTTCAATCTTGTCCTGGTTACCAAGGGTGAAGAAGAGCTGCCGGAAGAATTGAAGACATTAGGAACCGTCATCAATGTTCCCGACGTTAACCTTTCGCGGGTCGGACAGATAAAGATAGCCATCACCAAAGGTATCGCCACAGGTCTTTTCAAGAGGGGGGACAAGCTCGTCTGCATCAGCGGGCTTCCCAAACTTGGATATGTGGACAGCATCTTGGTGATCGATGTAGGCAAGGAATTCGAGATCTTAACATCGCAGAGTATCACAGACATAACACAGGGGGTGCATCCGGAAGTATTCAGTGAAGCGCTTAATATTATCCTCGAACTCGCAGCTCAGGGCAGAGAAGGAAGAAAAGTCGGAACCATTTTCATTCTGGGGGATCATGAAAAGGTGCTTCAGCTCTCCCGGCAGATGGTCATCAATCCTTTCCTGGGATATAGCGAAGAGGAAAGGAATATTCTTAATCCTGATTTACTGGAAACAATAAAAGAGTTTTCGGCAATCGACGGCGCGTTCATCATCAAAGACAATGGCGCAATCGTAACCGCGGGAAGACACCTCAATGCAGCCACAGAAAGCAAGGATTTTCCGCAGGGATTGGGGAGCAGACATATCGCTGCTGCAGGGATTACGGATGTTACACATGCCGTTGCAATAGTCCTTTCCGAATCTACCGGAAACGTCAGTGTTTTCAAAAATGGGAAGCTCTTTGTGAGCATTTTGAAGCCAATACCATAATCAGGAGAAACTATGAGATTCGACAAATTTACATTAAAGGTCCAGGAAGCGCTGCAGGAAGCGCAAGCACTGGCAAATCACTACGGGCATCAGGCTGTCGACGTGGAGCATGTTCTGGCGTCACTGCTGGCCCAGCCGGAAGGTATCACCGGAGAAACATTCAAAATAATGGGAATAGATCCCAAGAGCATTGAAGATGAACTTAAAAAATCACTGGGAAAGCTGCCGAAAGTGGAAGGTTCAGGCACAGGCCAGGCATACATGACTCCCAGATTAAATAAAGTATTTGATAACGCCCTTGTTGAGGCAGCACGTCTCAAGGACGAATACGTGAGCGCCGAGCATATTCTGCTCGCCATCGTGGAAGAAAAGGAAGGGTCTGCCGGAAAGATCCTGCGGGACAAAGGCATCACAAAAAATAATATTTTCAAAGTTCTCGTAGAAATCAGGGGAAGCCAGAGAATTACCGACCCGAACCCTGAAGAGAAGTATCAGGCACTGAAACGTTATGCCAGAGATTTCAATGAGCTGGCCCGAAAGGGAGCTTTCGATCCTGTCATCGGGCGTGATGACGAAATCAGGAGAATCATGCAGGTTCTCTCCCGGAGAACAAAGAATAATCCTGTTCTTATAGGGGAACCGGGTGTAGGAAAGACGGCTATCGTAGAAGGACTCGCCCAGCGCATCGTCAACGGTGACGTACCGGAAACCTTGAAAGATAAACGCGTTATCGGTCTGGACATCGGGGCTCTGGTCGCTGGAGCAAAATACCGGGGAGAGTTCGAAGACAGGCTCAAAGCGGTACTCAAAGAAATTACAGGAGCCGAGGGAGAAATAATTCTTTTTATTGATGAAATACACACAGTAGTGGGAGCCGGCGCAGCGGAAGGGGCTGTTGACGCATCCAATATGTTGAAACCGGCTCTGGCAAGAGGAGAATTGCGCTGCATAGGCGCAACGACATTAAATGAGTACCGGAAGCATATAGAAAAAGACCCGGCCCTGGAACGGAGATTTCAACCGATCATCGTGAGGGAACCGACGGTGGAAGATACCATCGCCATTCTCCGGGGTCTAAAAGAACGATATGAGGTACACCATGGAGTACGGATTAAGGATTCCGCGATCATTGCGGCGGCAACACTTTCCAGCCGCTACATAAGCGACAGGTTTTTGCCGGATAAGGCCGTAGATCTTGTAGATGAGGCTGCCTCACGCCTGCGCATCGAGTTGGACAGCATGCCGTCGGAGATTGACATAATAGAGAGAAAAATAATGCAACTGGAAATTGAACGGCAGTCTCTGAAGAACGATATGGAGAAAACCACGCAGGAGAGGAGAAGCAAGATCGATAAGGAACTCTCGGAACTGAGGGAGTCCATGGAAACAATGAAGGCGCACTGGGCCGGGGAAAAAGAAATAATCCGGCAAATACAGAGCATCAAGAGTAAGATCGAAGACTACAAAACAGACGAGCTTCATGCCCAGAGGGAGGGAAACCTCGCCAGGGCGGCGGAGATCCGATACGGGAAACTTGTCGAGCTGAATAAAGAGCTGGACCAAAAACATGCCAGACTTTCCGAAATCCAGAAAGATAATAAAATGCTGAAAGAGGAAGTTGACGCTGAAGACGTGGCGGAGGTTGTCGCAAACTGGACAGGCATTCCCGTATCTCGCATGCTGGAAAGCGATATCCAGAAACTCATCCATATGGAAGAGAGGTTGAAGAAAAGAGTCATTGGTCAGGATGAGGGCATTGTCGCAGTCTCAAGCGCCCTGCGCAGGGCCCGATCCGGACTCCAGGATCCGAACAGGCCCATCGGATCTTTCATATTCCTGGGACCGACGGGCGTCGGGAAAACGGAACTCGCAAGAGCACTTGCTGAATTCATGTTCGACAATGAGCAGGCCATGATCAGAATCGACATGTCCGAATATATGGAAAAACATTCCGTCGCGAGACTGATCGGTGCGCCTCCCGGCTATGTGGGGTACGATGAGGGCGGATTCCTCACGGAGGCTGTGCGCAGAAGGCCATATACTGTGGTTCTTTTCGACGAAATTGAAAAGGCGCACATGGATGTGTTCAACATCCTGCTTCAGATTCTCGATGACGGCCGCTTGACCGATGGGCATGGGAGGACCGTAGATTTTAAAAATACCATCATCATTATGACTTCAAATATAGGCGGGCACTTGATACATGAGATTGCTCTCAGCGATGAAGAAAAACGTACGAGAACCATGGACCTGCTCAGGTCTACCTTCAGACCGGAGTTTCTGAACCGCATAGACGATATTGTCACCTTCAGATCATTAACCACTCATGATATCGACAGGATTATCGATATTCAGATCGATCTGATACAAAAAAGACTCAAGGAACGCAAGTTGACACTCGAATTGACAGAAAATGCAAAAAAATATATAGCTAAAACCGGATACAGTCCCGTGTATGGTGCACGGCCACTCAAAAGGGCGCTCCAAAAACTGCTTCTGGACAATCTTTCCCTGAAGCTTCTGGATGGAACGTTTACGGAAGGAAACCACATTATGGTTGATGCGACAGACAGCGGTGAAATGATGTTTGAAAAAAGATAATCAAGGAGGATTTTGATGAATACAATTAAGACAGGTGTATTGCTCGGAGCCTTGACGGGCCTCTTGATGCTTATAGGAGGATATTTTGGAGGAAAAAGCGGCGTTGTCATGGCGTTTATGTTCGCCATGCTGATGAACTTCGGGGCCTACTGGTTCTCTGACAAGATCGTATTACGCATGTACAGCGCACAAAAAGTTTCGGAAAGCGAAGCCCCCGATCTTTACCGAATGGTGAAGGATCTGGCATTAAAAGCGGGACTCCCCATGCCCAAGGTCTATATTGTCCCCGGGGACACACCGAATGCCTTCGCCACTGGCCGGAATGAAAACCATGCTGTCGTCGCTGTCACGGAAGGAATCCTGAGAATGCTCAACAGAGACGAACTGGAAGGAGTTCTCGCCCATGAATTGACCCATATCAAGAATAAAGATATGCTCATCGGATCCATTGCGGCAACCATTGCCGGAGCAATTGTAATGCTGGCACACATGGCGCAATGGGCGGCAATCTTCGGAGGAGGAAGCCGTGGTGAGGATGAAGAAGGCGGCGGTGTGATTGGGCTTATTCTTATGGCGATTCTCGCCCCTATTGCCGCGACAATTATTCAAATGGCAATTTCCCGTTCTCGCGAATACCTTGCCGATGAAGGCGGTGCACAGGTATCCGGCAAACCTTACGGGCTGGCAGGCGCTCTCGAAAAGCTATCAAGGGCATCTCAGGCAATCCCGATGAATGCGAATCCGTCTACGGCTCATATGTTTATTGTAAACCCCCTGACGGGAAAATCCCTCATGAATCTCTTCAGCACCCATCCCCCCATAGAGGAGCGTATTGCAAGGCTGAGGAGCATGAAACCGCGATAAAAACATTCTCCTATATCCACTCGCGGGAGGCAGACGGAGAAATGGCGCAAGAGGCAGTTAACTGGAAGGAAATTCTTTCTAATATTGAGTATTCAGCAAACTATTCATTCTACTATGCGATAGCAGGGACGTCCATATAGTCAGGATTGAGCCGGGATAGGACAGGAAAATCTCTTTCATCTCCTTTCTGTTTCAATTCTGAATACTTATTGAGAAGGAGACAAATATGGAAGACGAGAAAAAAGAAAAGGGATTCGTGATTAAGGATAAACGACTTTTTGATGAGTCTGGAGAAACTCGCCAGGAAGAGTTAAAAAAAGAAGAATCAACGATAGAGGACAAGCCTCCGGAAGAGAAGAGTGAGGAAACATCCCGGGAGGAATATTTTCCCGAAGTCACCTTTTCCACCTTCGTACTTTCACTCAGTACAACCGCCATGTATCACTTTGGAGATTTTCCTGATCCCGTGACAAAGAAAGCGGAAAAAAATCTTACGGCAGCAAAACAAACCATTGATATGTTGAACATGATAAAGATTAAGACGGCTGGAAATCTTGATAATAATGAAAAATCCCTTCTGGAGGGAATCCTGTATGAATTAATGATGAGGTATGTGAAAGAAAAGGCCCAGTGATGATGCAGAAATTATCACCGGCAAAAATTAATCTTCACTTGCGCGTTCTTGGAAAGCGGAGAGATGGTTATCATGACATAGCAACATTACTGCACCCCATTAGTCTATATGACGAAATGATATTCCGCCCCGCCGATCACGGAATCACTATACGCTGCCCGGATAGCTCTATTCCAGAAAATGAAGATAACCTTGTGTACAAAGCTGCGGATGCCCTTCTATCCCAGGCATCATGTTCATCGGGAATTCATATTACTATCACCAAGAGAATCCCCGTGGGGGCAGGACTGGGGGGGGGCAGTTCCAATGCCGCAACAACCCTGACAACCATAAACGATTTAATGGGACTTCATTATACACGTGAGGAACTCATGCAAATAGGTGCGAATATAGGCGCGGATATTCCATTTTTTATATTTGGAAAATCGGCATGGGCATTTGGCATCGGTGACCAACTCCAAGCCATTGAATATATTCCATTATTGTGGTTTGTCCTGATAAATCCCGGTTTCGAAGTCTCCACAAGAATGATTTATGAAAATTTTAATTTAAGATTGACAAAACAGGCAGTAAAGTATACATGTCCAGCACTTTACACGGTTGAAGAATTGATAAAGGGACTCCACAATGACTTGGAAATGGTTACCCTGGGTCTCTATCCTGAATTGCAGTATATAAAGAATTATCTCATGCAGAATGGCGCTTTGGGCTCTTTAATGTCCGGCAGCGGCCCGACCGTGGCGGGGATTTTCACAGAAGAAAAAGAAGCACTCAAGGCGAAAGAAGCCATAGAAAGCATCAGGGAGAAGAACTGGTCCGTAGTTGTCGCTCATTCTTTATGAGAGGCGCAGAGCAGACTTTCCACGACCCAAAATATCATGTTCTTTTTACAACACGGCTGCAGTGTTTCTTCTCTTAGTGTCAATGGCACGCAATAGAGCTTTTGAACTTTTTTTATACTGAAGATTGGGGCGTCGTCAAGCGGTAAGACACAAGATTTTGGTTCTTGCATACGGAGGTTCGAATCCTCCCGCCCCAGCCATAAAAAATCATCGAATGAACTTGTCACCCGCCAACAGCGGGAGAAAGGGTCAACATGCTCGATAGAATAAGAATATTTACGGGTAATGCGAATATATCTCTTGCCCAAAATATATGTGAAAAACTGGGGGTATCATTAGGCAAGGCCAATGTTTCAACATTCAGTGATGGCGAAACGAGGGTGGAAATCAACGAGAATGTGCGGGGTATGGACGTCTTCATTATCCAGTCTACATGCCCTCCCGTTAATATCACGCTTGTGGAGCTTCTGATCATGATCGATGCCATGAAGAGGGCATCTGCAGACAGGATCACAGCGGTCATACCTTATTACGGCTATGCAAGGCAGGATAGAAAGGTGGCACCGAGGGCGCCGATTTCGGCGAAACTTGTCGCGGACCTTATCACAACAGCGGGGGCAAACCGCGTACTTTCAATAGATCTCCACGCCGGACAGATACAGGGTTTTTTTAACATTCCCGTCGATAACCTTTATGCAACACCAGTTCTCTTAGAGTACATCAGGAAAAATTATCAGGGAAATATTGTCATCGTTTCACCTGATACGGGCGGTGTCGAAAGGGCAAGGGCGTTCGGTAAACGCTTAGGACTTAACATTGCCATTGTCGATAAAAGAAGAGAAGGACCTAACGAATCTACAGTTATGAATATTATCGGTGATGTAAAAGGAGCAAGAGTAATAGTTCTTGACGACATGATTGATACCGCAGGAACCATAGCACATGCAGCCGATGCTCTCCAACAGGCAGGAGCCTTGGAAGTTTCCGTCTGTTGCACCCATCCCGTTCTTTCAGGACCTGCTATCGAGAGACTTGAAAACTCAAATCTTAAGGAGATTATCGTCACAGATACGATACCCTTGCATGATAAAGCACGGGCATGTAACCGCATTAAAGTTCTTTCCGTGGCGGGTCTAATTAGTGAAGCCGTTCGGCGTATCTATTATAACGATTCAGTACATTCGCTTTTTATATAGGAGGATTAAATGGAAGTAAATGAATTAAAGGCCACTCTCCGTAATACTACCGGAAAAGGTGTTGCTCGAAGATTGAGAAAAAGCGGTTTGGTTCCCGCAGTCGTTTACGGTAATAATAAGGACACTCTCCTGTTAGCCGTAAACACTAATGAATTAACAAAACTCTTAAGGGGCAAAGAAGAAAATGTATTCATCAACTTGCGCGTTGAGAACGGGAAAATAATTGAAAAATTTACCCTTATCAAGGAACTGCAGTTAAATCCTGTCACTGGAAAATTCCTTCATGTCGACTTTTGCGAAATCGATAAACAACAAGCCATTACCCTTGATATACCGATTCACTTCACAGGAGAGGCCGTGGGTGTCGAAATGGGCGGCGATCTTCATCATGTGAAGAGAGAAATAAAGGTATCATGCCTCTTTGCAGTGTTACCCGATTTTTTTGAGGTAGATGTGAGCCATCTTAATATCGGTGATTCAATAAAGGTACAAGACTTGAAGCTGCCTGAGGGTATTACCATACTTGACTCTGAGGATACAATTTTAGCATCAGTTACCGCACCAAAAACTACCGTACAAGCTGAACAGATAGAAGCAGTGGAACCGGTAGTGGAGGAGGAATCGAAGGAACAGAGCTGATAAAATTTAAATGAACGATATCTAAGCATCGCAAGGGGTTATTGTTTGAAACTTATAGTCGGGCTTGGAAATCCTGGTTTTAAGTACCAGGCCACAAGACACAATATTGGCTTCCTTGCCCTTGATAAGATTGCTGATACCTATGGCATCTCTATAATCATGAAAAGCTTTAATTCCTGCGTTGGAAGAGGCAAGATCGGTGATATTCCGGTTTTACTGGCCAAGCCACAGACTTTCATGAATTTAAGTGGTGTTTCAGTAAGAAAGTGTTCAGATTATTATAAAATTGATCTTGCAGATTTGATTATAGTTCATGACGACATTGATCTTCCGTTTGGAATGATACGAATAAAAGCTGGCGGAGGCCATGCGGGACACAAAGGCTTAATCTCGATAATAGAATATTTAGGCAATGCGGAATTTATCAGGTTGAGAGTTGGCATAGGGAAACCGCCTGATAAGTCACTGGTAGAAAAGTATGTTCTTGAAACATTCACTGATGAAGAAGTGAAACTGCTTCCCTTCATTACCAACACAGCAAGTAATGCATTAACGGCAATTATTGTGTCTGGTATTCAAGCTGCCATGAACCAGTACAACTGCAAAGGCACTAATCAATCCGCCAAAGGAGATGATACTCTGCCCTGCTGATCGTAACTTAATTTCATGTGCGGTTTATCATAACAATATCTTTTCGTACCATAAAAGAAGCGTCTCTTCATGAGATGCTTCTTTTTTTATGCTTGACAGTAGTAGTAAAAAAACTTAGCGTTCACATGGAAGCAATTATAATGATGGGATATTACTATGGGATTTCGATGCGGCATTATAGGACTTCCGAACGTTGGGAAATCCACTATTTTCAATGCCCTCACGGCCGCAGGCGCTGAGGTTGCCAACTATCCCTTCTGCACTATTGATCCAAACATAGGAATTGTACCTGTACCTGACGCAAGACTTGAAACAATCGCGAAAATCATAAAACCTCCCAAGATTACTTACACCACTATAGAATTTCTCGATATAGCCGGTCTTGTGAGGGGTGCAAGCCGGGGGGAAGGATTGGGAAACAAGTTTCTCGGACACATCAGGGAAGTCGATGCCATTGTGCACATTGTTCGATGCTTTGACCATCCCTCTGTTTCCCACATATACGGAGCTGTCGATCCCGCCCGCGACATAGAGATAATAAATACCGAATTAATCATTGCTGATTTAGAAACAGTTGAAAAGAGGATTGCAAAGATCGAAAGGCTTGCAAAAACGGGAGACAGGCTCGCCCGTAAAGAGTTCGACATATGTCTCCATATCAGGGATACTCTGGGAAAGGGTACCCCTGCACGTAAAAGTATTTTTTCATTGGAAGAGCAACATACCCTTAGCGACCTCCACCTGCTGACAGTTAAAAAAATTCTGTACGTTGCGAATGTCAGTGAGGCTGTCCTTAAGGGAAATAATGACTATATTAAGAAAGTAGAATTAATAGCAGAGCAGGAAGGCTTGAAGGTAATCGTCATATGCGGTGATCTGGAAGCTGAAATAGCAGAACTTCCAAAGGAAGAACAGAGAGAATTTATTCGTGATCTCGGTCTTCAGGAATCTGGTCTCCAGAAATTAATAAAAGAGGGCTATGAGCTTTTAGGTTTGATTACTTTTTATACTACCGTCGGAACAGAACTTCGGGCCTGGACGATTCCCGACGGAACAAAAGCTCCCGCAGCAGCGGGAAAAATACATGGAGATATGGAACGAGGTTTTATCAAAGCTGAAATTATTCATTATAACGAATTTATTAAAATTGGCAGTTTGTCAAAAGCGAAAGAACATGGACTCATTCACTTAGAAGGGAAAGACTATATCCTGCAGGACGGTGATATTGCCTTTTTTCGGTTCAATGTATAAATATTTGTCGGAAGTTACCGTCTTTTGAACAAAATAAAAGTGGATGGTTAAAGGAGGGAAAACAAACCATCCACCTCTATGTAAACTGAAAGGGACCATACATGCTCGTCCTCTTCAGATTATCTGTTCAGGGGGCCGGTGGATGGCAAAGGAGGGAATGGAAACCACCCACCGATTTAACATCAGAAAAACTTTCCAACGTCAGCAGGACTAATCCTCGTGGATAAAAAAGTCAGGAAGAAAAAAAGTCTTACTTTGGTCTTCTGTAGCTTCTTCTTGTTCCTTTTTCCTTGGTTTTAGTACGGATAATTTTTTTTCTATATTTTCATTACTCGGTGTAATGAAAAAATCATATTCAAAACCGTATTCATCATTACCGAAATCCGCATCTGGCAAGGAATCTTCCAGACCTTTTGTTTTTTTTATTTTATCTTTGCGGTGTTTCCCCTCCTTCTTCATGGAACACATTGCCGTTATTGAATATCAATTTTAAGAGACCTCTGAGATCTACCTTTCATATATGCTCTATCGGCTATTATTCCTAAAGGTCTCTTACGTTCTCGAGAGGTCTCTTATTAAAACTGTTGTTTCTATATTGCAATATTACTGCCACTTTTATTTAGAATTTTATATTTTGCGTACACACATACCCCAATTCTCCTATATGTACATCAATAACAACTAGTTATATTTTTATTTTAAAAACTATAATATTGTGGTGGGGCTATAAGCATAATGTAAAGCATAGGGTTTCACAGGCTTTTTCATACAATGATTTGTGCGACATTCGCACAATACATACGGGATGACATTGGGGGATGCTAAGCTATTGAGGGCTTTAAGTTGTGTGCAATATCCGCACTTATCGTGCTTAATACGCACACATTTAGTATAATTAATCAGTTGCTATGCTTACTGATCTTCTTCTGTTCACGGATAAATTTATATCGCGATATGCTCAATTGTTTCGCTGCCACAGTTTTATTGCCGCCACTCATTTCAAGAGCATTTTCGAGTATTTTCTCTTTGATATCGTTCATGATTTTTTCCGTTACGGATGTGTAATGTATTTCACCGGAAAATAATGGAGGGAGAAATTTTTCAATTTCAACGTTAAGATACTTCTGCGTGGGAATCACTTTTATTTCCGCAGGAAGATCATCAGGTGTAATCGTTGTACCGATTCGCTGTAATATCATTACCCGTTCAATAATATTTTTTAACTCACGAACATTGCCTGGCCAAGAATAGTTTTTCAGAATATTTTCGGCTTCTTTACTGAAGCCTCTCACTTTTTTTCCGAATTTCTTATTAAACTCTTCTATATAATGTCGTGATAGAAGAAGGATGTCGTCAGATCTATCCCGAAGTGGCGGTATCACAATAGGAACAACCCTTATCCTGTAAAAAAGATCTTCCCGAAAGGAACCTTCACTTACCATTTTAGCTAGATCCATATTTGTAGAGAAAATGAATCTCACATCTATAGGTATATTTTCTGTACCTCCTAGTCGTCTGACATAACCATTTTCCAGCATTCTGAGGAATTTTACTTGCAACTGGATACTCATATCACCCACTTCATCTAACAGCAATGTTCCACCATTAGCATATTCCAGAAGCCCTATTTTTCTTTTTCTTGCGTCCGTAAATGCTCCTGCTTCATAGCCGAAAAGTTCACTTTCTAAAAGCGTTCCGGGAATAGCAGCACAATTTACATCGACAAAAGGTTTTGAATGCCGGTTGCTCTGTCTATGAATTGCGCGCGCAATCAATTCTTTACCAGTACCGCTTTCACCCTGAATTAATATATTTGTATTATGTGAGGCTACTTCTTCTACCACATGGAATATGCCAATCATCTTTTTCGACTTGCCGATAATATTATGAAATCCTAATAAAATATCTTCCCGCTCCTTGAGTTTTTCAACTTCCGTTTTGAGAGATTCCGCTTCGAGGGATAGCATGGAATGCATAATCGCATTATCATATGATGTAACTGCATTTTTAACTAATATGTCGAGAATATTTATTTGATCCTGTGAGTAGCCGTCTGACAGCTTGGCGAGATATAATGCACCTTTAAACTTGTTTTTTATATGAAGGGGGAAGGCTATCTCTGAGGAACATCCTTCATAAATGGGATAGATTGCAGCGCTGTCATCAGAATTACGACGCACCACAATACTCCCTGTATCCATTGTTCGTTTAATGATACTTTGCCCTATTTTTTTATCATACGCTTTTCTATCTTCGATGAACACCTTTCCACCATCGGTAACGAGACAGCGATCCTTTTCTATGTCAAGAAAATATACAAGTACCTTATCAGCGTTTGCAATCCTCAGGGCACTATTACTCAGAACATAGAGTATGTGATTATCAAGGACGCGGCTTATGTTTATCTCAGAAACAGCCTCCTGAAGAATCATGAGCTGACGTATCTTTTCCGCATTCGTTTCAAAAAGCCTCGTATTGTGAATAACGATGCTCATCTGACTCGCAAATGTCAGGAAGATGTTAATCTCTTCGGTGAAATATTTTATCTCCTCTTTGCACCACGCAGCAATAGTGCCAATCACTTCATCACCGATTTTCAGGGGCGCGCACATAATAGATCCCCTATTATAGACCTTTGTGAGCATACGATCGGTTTCGGTGATCCTGGGATCAGTATTCATATTTTCAATGGCTATGGGTAGACCTGATTTAGCCACTTTTGTAGACAGACAATCATGTTCTCTAATATTAAGCGCAACGGAAAAGGCTATTTTTGTCTCTTCTGGATTATAATTTTTCACAACTTTTGTTTCCAGATATTGTTTCGTTTCATCAACCAGACGAATGATCCCCATGTCGAAACCCATTGTATCGACGACTTCGTCTAATATTTTGGCCATGAGTTCATCCACATTGGACGGTGCCGTGAGGAAGGTGCTTATACGAAATATACTTTTCAGTAGTTTTTCTTTATCAAGCAAAGGAGCTGCTGATACTTTTAAGTAATCATTCTCATTATCTATTGTTACCATTGAATCTAGTCCTTCTCTAAATTAAACTTCATGCACTATAATGCTGTGAGACGTCGTATGTCTGATGGTGTATTCATCGCGATCTGCCGCATACACACATCAACTCTTATCATACGCATGAAACTGCATGGAAAATATGGCTCTACCCTGAGTTGCAGAACGAAGGTCGGTTGAATATCCAAACATTTCCTTCAGAGGAACCCTGGCCTTTATTTCGCTTATTGTTCCTTTCGTTGTGATGGCTTGAATTTCTCCCCGTCGTGCATTTATATCTCCAATGACTTCACCCATAAATTCACCTGGCGTGATAATATCTACCATCATGATCGGTTCAAGCAATACAGGATCAGCCTGCATACATCCATTTTTTACCGCAGATGAAGCAGCTATTTTATACCCAAGTGTTGTAGATTCCCCGTCCCTAAACGATCCTCCTGTTATTGTCACCTTTATATCCACAATGGGGTAGCCGCTTATAACCCCGCTCAGAGATGCTTCTTCCACGCCCTCTTCTATCGCGGTATGGTATTCTGCCGGAATTACTGTTTCATCAATTTTTCTCACAAGCTCATTGCCCTCACCCCTGCTCTTAGGTTCAAGCAATAATCTCACATGGCCGTAATGTTTTCTTTCGCCAAGTTCCTTGTCAAAAAGTCCTTCGATCTCTATTCTTTTTTGAATAGTTTCCCGATATACAACCCTGGGTTTACCTACATTGACGCGCGCATTAAACTCTCGCTGTAATCTGTCAATGAGGATTTCCAGATGAAGTTCCCCCATACCTGAAACAACAGTTTGGGAAGTCTCATCATTGTACTTTACTTTGATTGTAGGATCCTCTTCCATAAGTTTTGCCAATGCCACTGTCAGCTTTTCCTGATCTGCCGGAGTTTTGGCCTCGATAGCCTGACTTATCACCGGTTCATAGAACTCTATTGGTTCAAGAAGGATCGGACAAGATTCATCACATATTGTATTTCCAGTGGTTGTATCTTTGAGGCCCATAATGGCGACAATCCCGCCTGCCCCGCACCGCTCAATCCTCTCCCGTTTATTCGCATGCATTTTTAACAGACGGGCGATTTTCTCTTTCTTCCCGATGCTGGCATTATATACATCATCGCCTGCCTTGATCTGTCCCGAATACACTCTCAGATACGTCAACTTCCTTCCTTCATCTTGCATGATTTTGAATGCGAGAGCGGCTAGGGGTTCATCGTCGCTGCTAAGTCGTATTTCTTCTTCTCTGGTCAAGGGATTGATACCGTTAACAGGGGGGATGTCTTCCGGTGATGGTAAAAAATGGACAATCGCATCGAGTAATATTTGAATGCCCTTGTTTCTCAAAGCAGTACCGCACATGACTGGCACGGCTTTCAGAGAGATTGTTGCGTCCCTGATCGCCTGGATTATTTCTTTCTCCTGAATCTCGGTCCCCTCCAAATACTTCTCTGCAATATAATCATCCATCTCGGCGAGCGATTCTATAAGCTTCTCCCGGTACTCCCTGACCTCTTGAGCGATATCTGCCGGAATATCCGTAACTGTGAAAGACACGCCAAGTTTGCTGTCATCCCAGGTCACTGCTTTCTGTTTGATTAAGTCTATTATTCCTTTAAAATGTTCCTCCTGTCCAAAGGGTATTTGAATAGGTAGAGGCCTTGAATTAAACCTCTCACTCATTGTTTTTATGGTTCCAAAATAATCGGCGCCTATCCTGTCCATCTTATTGATGAAAGCAATCTTGGGAACCCCATATTTATCTGCCTGATGCCAGACCGTTTCTGATTGGGGTTCTACACCGCCGACGGCACAAAACACCACCAAGGCCCCATCAAGAACTCTCAGAGAGCGCTCAACTTCCATGGTAAAATCAACATGGCCAGGTGTGTCAATGATCTGGATCTCATGATTAGCCCACGTACAGGCTGTCACGGCAGATGTTATTGTAATCCCTCTCTCCTGTTCCTGGGGCATCCAATCCATCGTGGCTTCACCATTATGAACCTCACCCATCTTATACAATCTCCCCGCATAAAACAGGATCCTCTCCGTCACAGTAGTTTTACCGGCATCAATATGGGCAATGATCCCTATATTTCTTGTTCTGGAAAGTTTTTTTCTTGAAGCCATAACTTTATATTCAGCGAGATAAACGTCTTGATATCTAAGTTATCATCCCTCTCTTGAACCAGGTGCCAACATTTCTTTATTCATACTAAACGGATGCCTCGTATCAATATGCCCTTTAATGGATTCCACTTCTTTTCCATCCACCAGTAATTTTACTTTTTTTATCCCGTTGATATTGCGTATGAGCGTATTGGTAAGCGAATATATCGTTGTCATTTCGCTGGCGCTGCTTCCCGGATGATATTGCGTTAGATTATTATCGAAACTGACATACGCTGTTTTCTTGTCATCTATTTTGATGCTTTCCAGGGAAACCTTTTCCGGAAAAGTATTCACCAGTTTCGTCTTTGAACCATCGAGTAATGCTTTTACGATTTCCCCCGCCTGACCTTCCACACTTTCTTCTTTGGGGACATACCTCTTTTCCGCTACTAAAAACCGTTCATTCATATCGGAAAAATAGAGAACCACCTCCTGCTTCTCTCTTTTTGCAACGCTGCCTTTAGTTGGCGGAAATACATATTCAAAGAGTACGACAAAGAAAATGATCAAGAATGCGACTATGGAAACAACTATCAAAAAAAGAACAGATTTCCTCATGCGTTTTTTCTTCTTCTTTACCTTTATCTCGTCGGTTCTTATCTTTCTCTTTGTAACCATTGTCCGTTTTTCTCCTTAATTGATATCCGAGTGACAAAAGCCGCTCCCCCCTGACTCCTTACATAGAAAATTTAGCTCAAGCGATTGTTGGTTATGCAGTAATACTCATCTTTGTCCTGTAAGATTCCCCAAAAGATCCCTTGCTCAGGGATTTAAAAGGAAATGTCACTTTTACGCCCTTATGAAAACCGACTCGCGATGCTTCTCTTCTCAAACAAGGCGTGTTCTTCCAGTCTTCATAAAAACGGCGATAATGTAGGGTATTTTCACAACAGTGTCAAGTGCGATGAAGTCATCAAAAGGCGATAATTCGGTCGAATATGAGAGGCGTCGCACTCAAGGAAGGATACTGTCATAATACAACACTAGCAGCAATGAGACCTTCATACAATGGGTCAGGCTCTCGTCAGTTGCTATACATTATTATTGCTGCCGCCATTAATCCACCAGTCGCTTTTACCTTTGAACCACCATTGTGACGAATCTGTGTTGATAATGCTGACCGCAAGTTTTTTCGCTGTCTCGGTACAGAGTCGTTTGCTGGCAAATTCAATCCAGTCTTTAGTATATTTATTCCCCAGATCCCCGTATTCCTTTAACTGAAGAATAAGAGATAGCTGGTCGGCGTCATGGGCAATAAGAGCCTCTTTTGTTTTTTTTTCATTAAATTCATGAATGGCAGCTTTAATTTCCTCGCCAAAGAAAAGGGTCTCCGTCAGCTCTCTTATCGCTTTCTCTTCATTTACGGTAACATATTTCTTATACATATAGTTCATATCCCCGGTCCTGGCTTCGGGGAGATCATGGACAAGACATATTTTCAGTACTTTTAGTTCATCAACTTCTGTTTCAAGCTTGCTTAACGCAAATCCTATGAATATCGTTCTCAACACATGTTCTGCCACTGATTCGCAACCGGAACCTAAAAAACGAAAACCCGTTCTCGGGGTTTTCTTCAACATACCAACCTCAAATAAAAAATTAGCTATGTCTCTCATTTTACCCCTTTTTTAATATTTTAATCCTGTTTTCCATCATATCTGAGATCTTCCTTATTTGCAACTGAAGCGAGGCAATCCCTTCAGGCTTCATTGATAATACTTTATCAAGATGTGACTTCCAGTATTCCAATAGAGATATTTCGTTCTCTTTCACCTTTTTATCAAATTTTGTCTGGATCTCTTTTATAAGTGCTTTATGGTTTTCCATGCCAATTATCATCCACCTCTATTAGTTAGCTCACATTGCGCTTCATTATATCACGTATCATAGTTGTTGCAACCGGTGATATTTTAAAACATAGATTGAATCAGAGATTTAAAAATGATAAGCAACTACATCCGCGTAATGCTATTGATACATTTTACTTTGCACCACAATCCAATTATGCTAATCATCTAAATGTTCTGTTTTTTATATCTACACTGTGGCCCATAAGATGAGGTATTACTATGAACTATCTCCGATCATCAGCTTTTTTTCTCATTCTTATATCATGTATCTTTCTATCTGACAGCTTCAACGTCGTTCTTGCGAAAGACGAAACGGCTCATCTCGAATTTCGAAAATCAGCTACATCCCTTTCAAAAAAGCGTCCCTATGTTGTCAAAAAAGGTGAGTGGCTCTTTGATATATTACGAACACAGGCTGGCATTACATCAGGTCGATATACCTTAATAAAGGCTCTTAATCCCCAAATACAAGATATAGATAAAATTGAACCAGGCGATGTAATATATCTCCCCGACATAGATCCTCGCGGCGATGGGTCAGCGAATTATATTATCAGGAAAGGTGATTCCATAACCAGAATTGCTATCCGTCATTTACATGTTAACTCTTCAGAATTGCACAAGACCATAAATCTTATTAAACGACTGAATCCCTATATTAAAAACTATGACCTGATTTATCCCGGACATGCCTTGCGGCTGCCACGAAAAGGGATTTTCCTTGGCAAACAGGAAGCTGGGGTTTCAGAGCCTGAGACATTGTTTCAAATCAAAGATGATCCCAAAGAAACGCAGGCTATATTGCCGGCACTACATCTCGCAATCGTTGGACATGTGATCAACCGTATGAACGGAACCTTTTTAACAGCAGGCAAATATTATATACCTCTTCCTCAAGCAAGACAGGTAACTATTGACTGCTCTACAATTCCGGTTGCTGAACTTGACGATGGAAGCGTGATTTTCCTGGATTTTGCTGATCGAATACCGGATGCTCTCAATACCATTATCAAAGCGAACTGGAAAAATTACACATTTCTGAAAGTCAATAGACTTGAGAGCACGGCAGCCATTCTTATGAAAATAATCGACACATCAAATGCCTATGCAATGACAAAAAGCACGAATCCACTCATAGTGGGAGAATTCCCACGGACAACCATTGCCGTCGATTGGCTAATCACGAAGAAGAACCCCTCTGACAAATCGTATTCACAGGGGCTGTCCTTTATCAGGGATATATCACATCTCTTGCCCAGAAATTTGATTGTGTACGCGGAAAAACACGGTTTGATCGTTACAGAAATCCTGGATGGCCAAGGTGTTATAAGTGCCCCGTTTGAACAATATGCAATGCCACAGTTATCTACCCTACCCTCTGGCACAAACATTGAACTTGCCGATGCGCTTTTTATTTTGCTTGGTTACTCAACAGCGAAAGATTCTGAGATTGTTGCAGGTGAAAAAGGCAAAGAAAATTTTAACCTGTCCATGAAAACTGACCTGCTTGCAACAAAAGGGAATAAAATTGTCGCAGTATTTCACCCACGGAAGATATCCCAGCAAAACATAGACAATCTGAAAAACAGTGGAACGGAGGTCGTCTTATTTGAGGATGGAGACCCTCTCAAATCCGTTATTGGGAAAATTCTACAGGCTGCACATATTCCTTTCTCGCATGAAAACTTTTTGTTTTCATTTCCTGAAAAGACCTCTTACCCAAAGGGTACCATCAGTTTCCCCGCCTTTAAAATAGCACAGGACAAAGGATATATCTATCTGACTGAATTCGACATTGATCGTGATATCTATGGACTGCTCAATAACAAGTCGGGCGTAACCATAGTCAGGTATTGAGGTTCATCCCCTAAAATGTTGACAGCGCCTTATATGTTCAAGGGATTACGCATGTCAGTGGATGATGCAGACATTTAAATCCGTTACGTCATTTTCACAACAGACTGGGAGCATCACTATTATTGAAAGTAAAAGGAATAGCTTTATTTTCCGGAGGTCTGGATAGCATACTTGCAGTAAAGATCATTATGTCGCAAGGTATTGAAGTCATGGGGCTCACGTACAAAACCCCTTTTTTCGGCGATACAAAGGCCAGGACTGCGGCAAAGAAAATCGGTCTTCCCCTCACACTACAAGACATCACTGAGGAACACCTCGAAATGGTAAAGGCCCCTAGGCATGGTTATGGAAAGAACATGAATCCATGCATAGATTGTCATACGCTCATGTTGAAAATTGCCGGAGGCATGATGAAAGATACAGGGGCTGATTTTATATTTACAGGGGAAGTACTTGGCCAGCGTCCCATGTCCCAGACGAAACAGTCCCTCCATGTAGTCGCAAAAAATTCAGGTTGCCAGGACTATATTATAAGACCTTTAAGCGCAAAGCTCCTCCCTGAAACAAAACCGGAAATTGAAGGAAAAGTGGATCGCCAAAGACTTCTTGCCATCCGCGGAAAAGGCAGAAAAGATCAGATTGAGCTTGCACGTTATTATGGTATTACAGATTACGCTGCCCCCGCAGGAGGATGTCTGCTTACCGATCCCATGTTTTCAAAAAGGCTTAGGGATCTGTTCACGCATAACAAGGATTTCCGTATCAGAGATGTAGAACTTCTTAAATATGGCAGACAATTTCGCATAGACCCTTCTTCCAAGATCGTTGTTGGGCGGAATATATTTGAAAACGACGCGCTCCAGAAATTGTCTGAGGGGGGAGACGCGTTACTTCGCGTGGCACATTTTCCCGGACCGACCGTACTCGTTCCCTATAAACGCGATGATGCAACACTCCTCTATGCCGCCTCTCTCTGCGCTCTCTATAGTGATGCCCCAAAAGACGAGGAAGTCATTGTTCTTTGCAGGGAAGGAGATACCAGCCATACCATCAGGATAAAAGCGGCAAAGAAAGAAGAGGCTGAGCGATGGATGACATGATACTTATGTCACGGCAGATGCTGCGGCCTTAGCAAATCATAGACCGTCTTTACTGGGTTAAAAGTTTCGATGGGTACTTCCACAAAAATAGTATTCCAGAAAGCCATGGAACCATTCCAAAGACCCGGAAGTTCGAGTGCTCTGAGGTCCCTGCCCTTCTCCGATTTCTGTGATATAAAATACGATTTGTTATCCACAAACTCATGCAAATCAAATTTCTGTGCACGGTAGTCTCTTACCCCACACACAAGATCTACCGGATTGAAATGGGTTGCCGAATTCCATATATCCTTCTGCTCTTTGGAATTTGAGTCTATCTGTGATTGTTCCAGTATCTGGAGAGATTGTGTACCATCTTCTTCGTCTACCCAAAATGGCCCCCCCCCCGGCTCTCCTTCATTTTTAACCATGCCGCATACCCGAATAGGTCTGTTCAGCTTTGCAACAACACACCCGCATTTCTCCGGAAGAGATAAATTTTTAAATAACGGCGGGAACACAATGTGAAGCATCTTTTCACAAAACAATACTATCTCCGCTATTTCATCTTCACCCGGTTCTTGTTTAGCCAAGAGGCGCAGATACCTGAATATTGTATTCTGAAGGTATATGAGATAGCCCCCCAGAATCTTTTTATACACTATTGTAACCGGCTTCAATCTGTCAGAAACTATATTGTCAATATTCTTCAGAAATATTATGTCACCGTCAATGCTGTTTAAATTCTCAAGAAGTGCCCCATGTCCACCAGGCCTGAATACAAGTCCGCCTTGCTGATCACGAAACGGATGGTTATCCAAATCCACCGCGATGGTATTAGTTGAAGATTTCTGAATTGAAAGAGTAGTGCAATATTTCACGTCATAACGCTTTTCATAGATATTGGTAATCCGGGACAGATAATCTTCTACCTGCTTTTGATGTTCTTCAGAAACGGTATAATGGAGACGACACATAGTGTGTGCATCTTTCACATAGAGAGCTGCTTCAACAAGATGTTCTTCCAGGGCAGTTCGGTTGCCGTCCGGATATGAATGAAATTTCAGGAGCGCCTTAGGGAGATTCCCGTAATTCAATCCTTTCGAGGTTAATATAAACTCCAATATCTCGATTTTTTTCTTTTCTTCTATGAGGCTCTCTATGTCTCCGCCCTTGCCGGAGATCTCATCCCTTAAATCATTAAAAAATGCGAAACTCTTCAAGCACTCGATGAATACTGCACCGGCTTCATCTGAATAAAAATTGCCTTCCTCAAAACATTTGTACCAGTCTTTAAACATGCGGCTCGCCGCACCGGAAGCAGGCACAAACTTCAGCATTCTTCCTTTCTGTACCTCCGCTTCGTACAACGCAGTTATTTTTTTTAGATCTCCCTCAGGAATGGTTACAATTCCATCATTGATAGTACAAGGTCTGTTCAATTTGATCGGGGAAGTACCTTTCTTAAAGCGGTCTATCTGCGCCAACACTTGATCAACGCTCTGCCCCTCTTTTTCGATTTGTTTTATATCAGCATAGGTAAATGTCATTTTAAACAACCGTGAATCACTCATACTACATGTAAGTGTGACTAAAAAGGTGCTCTTCCCTTTCCGTTCTGCCGTGGTCGGAGCACCTTCAATGTTTGATTAATAATCCTACGTATGGGAATTTTTGTGCGCATTATTTCTTTTTTATCTTTTTCGTTACACCCTTGCGAAGCCGATTCTTTTCACGCAGTAATCGCGCTATATCTTTTTGTCTTCTCGTAACTATCTCTTTGGACATCGTTAATTCAGTCTTTTATATAAAATTGCATCTTTAGGCCGCCGGTCTCTACTATATCACCATCTTTCAAATCATGCTTACTATCAATTTCTTGACCGTTTACCTTAAGCGATTTTCCTCCCGCAGGCGTAATGAAATAACCATCTTTTCTCCTGTTTACAAGTGCAGCTACCTTAGGGGCAAAAAAGCCTTTTAAATGTATCCCTGCAGCATCCTCTTTGCCAATAGTTGTAACTCTCTCTTTAAGGAGATAGTCCCTTTTGTCAGTCGATCCTTCAATGACAAGGAAACCACCCATGACATCTGTTTTCTCTTTATCAACAGCTGCCAGTATCTTCTTCTGGTCTTGCGGAGCAATCACCATAGTTTCATCCATGGAGCGGCCCCGTACGGCAAAGCTTTTTGAGTCTGTATCCCTGACTTTATCGGATACGATCTCAAGAGTATGGACACCAATCAGGATGATATCGCCGTTATACAATTCGCATTTCTGAATTTTCTGGCCATTTACATACGTACCGTTAAGGCTGTTAGCATCCTCAATGAACAGGGAATCACCCGCCTTATTGATCTGAGCATGGCGGCCCGATACAGCTTGATTATCGATAACAATCCCATTTTCCGCTTTTCTCCCGATAGTGATAAGATCCTCATCAAGCGGTATCTCCTTTACCACGGCTTCTTTAAATTTCAGTAAAACCTTTGCCATATTTTACCTCCTGAACCATTCTTTTATGTTTAATAAAAAGGAATACCAACATTTATTTCGCATATATCCTGTAATAACTGTTATGTTGTCCTTGCCACCATTATTATTGGCCATATTGATCAGTGTTTCGCACGCTGACGCAGGATCGTTTGTTGACGCCACGACAGAGAGAATATCATCATCAGAAACCATGGAATTGAGACCGTCTGTACATAGTATCAAAATATCGCCGCCCGCCAGAGTCAACTCATCAACATCCACATCCACATCTGACCTTGTACCAAGGGCTCTTGTTAACACATGCTTCATCTCAGATTTTTGCGCTTCTTCTTTTGTCAATAACTCACGCTTCATCTGCTCATAGACAACCGAGTGATCATCGGTCAACTGTTCGATATTGCCGGCCCTCACAAGATACACCCTGCTGTCACCAACATGGGCGATGCTGAGTCTATTTCCATTCAGTAAAGCCGCCGCGACAGTAGTCCCCATTCCCTGCCAGGCGGAATTGCTCTTGGCCGCTTCATAGATAGCCTTATTGGCAAGGCTCACCGCGGATCCAACATCGATCGTTGTTTCGGAATACTCTTCCTGATAGTTGCCTACCGCTGCCGCCCCTTTCTCTTTACACACTGTAAAGTAGTCCCGGATAACATCTATGGCTATCTTGCTCGCGATTTCTCCTGATGCATGCCCCCCCATACCGTCCGCCACGACCAGAAGTCCTGTCTTATTATCAAGGAAAAAATTGTCCTCGTTGTTGGCTCTTACAAGTCCTTTATCCGTTTGACCATGAAGAAATATTTCCAACGGCATCTCCTACGCATTTATGCTTTCAGCAAGATCACGAACTAACTCACGACCCTGCTGGTATCTTATATCCACATCCTTGACAAGAAGTTTTTCCAGAATTGAACCCACTCGCCCCGTGAAATCAGACATTAAGTTTTAATATGCTCACGCACCTTGCGCAATCCCTGATTAAAATCACTTTGCATTCAAGAATGTGCGTGGGAGTCCATTCGAAATAGAAAGCGGCGAGTGTGGCCAGGGTTAGTGCGAGACCGATTGCAAAATCTATAATACCTGATTTCTTGCGTTTATTCATACAGTTCTCTTTTTTTCACCTGCCAGTGTATCAAGTCCGTAATCGCTTCTTGCAGGGGAACGAGCGCTCATGTGACCGCCTGTAACGTATCATTTCCTAATAGCAACTATTTCGGTCAAATTCTACAGAATATTAAGAAATATGATAAAAAATATTTCTCATTGAGAAACATCTTCATTATTTCAGTCCCTCCTTAGTTTAACTGGCATTATTGAACGGGAGTTACAGGTGATTTTTTGTCCTTTCGCCAGAAGAACTTTATCTTGTTCTTCCCCTTAAATATTTCCAGCAAATCATCAGAGAGGTCATAGGCCGCCGGAACAACCACGAGCGTCAGAAAGAGCGAGGTAAGAAGACCGCCGATGACGGCGATACCCATTGGCGAGCGTGTTTCAGCACCTTCACCCAAGCCCAGGGCTACGGGGAGCATACCAAAGACCATGGCAAAGGTGGTCATCAGGATCGGCCTCAATCTGACTGGTCCGGCCTGAAGAATGGCTTCTCTCCTCGACATACCTCTCTCCCTCAACGTATTGGTATAGTCCACAAGAAGGATCGCATTCTTCTTTACCAAACCCATCAGCAGGATAAGCCCGATAAAGCTGAAGATGCTGATTGTTTTTCCCATAAGCAACAGGGCTCCGAAGGCACCGATAAATGACAGGGGCATGGAGAGAAGCACGATACATGGATGGAGAAAGCTCTCAAACTGTGCGGCGAGAATCATATAGGCCATGATGACCCCGAGTATCAGGGCAAACATGAGATATTGGAAGGATTCTCCCATTGTTTCCGCCATTCCTTTATACTTTGGTATGTAATCCATAGGCAGCACTTTGTCTGAGATAGCATTGAGCTCATTTATGGCTGTTCCAAGAGGCTTTCCTTCAAGACTGGCAAAGACGGTAATAGCGCGCTGCCGGTCCACCCGGTTGATGACGCTGGGGCCTCCCCCTTCCTGAATCCGGACAACATTGGCAAGTTGAATTAGCCTTCCATCCTTTGCCCGGACATAAATCTTCCCAAGATCATCGGGATTGGTGCGGTCCGCAGCACTAAGCCTTACACGAACATCATAACGCCTCCCCCTCTGCTCATCTTTGTACTTGGTTACATCAACCTCTCCGCTGACCAGGAGATTCACTGCCTCCGCGATGGAAGCCACGCTGACGCCAAGATCGGCCGCCTTGTCGCGGTCGATAAACACTTTCAGTTCCGGTTTCCCTGCTTCAAGCGATGTATCAACATCAACAATACCGGGGAGTTTGGCGAATTCACCGACGATCTGCTTTGTATAGGACTGGAGCGCGGAAAGATCAAGACCCCGGATGCTGTACTGAATCGGCACATTTCTTATTCCCCCACCGACAAGGGAAATATCCTCTGCCGTTCCTTTCAGACCAGGGATTTCAAAAAACTTCCGCCTCAATTCTTTTTTGATCTGCTCCTGGCTCTTCGTTCGTTCCGACTTCTTCTGCAAGCTGACAAGGAGAATCCCTTTGTTTATCTGCACGGTGCGTCCATAACCCTGGATATATAATGCAGACACCACTTCCGGTATGTTCTTGATTATATTCTCCGCGTTTCTGAACATGCTGTCAGCCTGGTCCACGGAGTAATCGACGGGGGCTTCAAGGCGCACTATAAACCGGCTCTGATCCTCCGGAGGAATGAACTCTTTGCCTATGAACTTTGTTATGAAAATGCTGACGGCAAAAATCACAACGGCAAGGACGAGAACTATTCCACGGTGGCGGAGTGACACTTCAAGAAGTTTCCGATAGGCTATCTCCGTTTTCTTATAGCCTCTTTCCCACCAATCCCGGACATGAAATACAGGAGCAAACCTCAATGGATTTCCCACATTATTACTCGTGTCCTTTTTCCGTGTTGTCAGGAAAATAGACGCCATCATAGGTGTTAAAGTAAACGAGACGATGAGTGAAACGAGGATGGCAAACACCACCGTAAGGGCAAACTGGAGGAAGAATCTTCCTATAATCCCTTTCATGAAAGCAACAGGAAGAAAAATCGCGACTATTGCAAATGTCGTGGCCATGACCGCGAGCCCTATCTCGGAAGTAGCAAAAGAGGCTGCTTCTCTGGGTGCCATGCCTTCCTCGATATGGCGATGAATGTTTTCGATGACGATAATGGCATCGTCAATGAGAATCCCTATTGAAAGCGAAAGGGCGAGCATGGTCATGTTGTTGAAGGTAAACCCGAATACCCGGAGCAGCGCGAAGGTTGCTATTACCGAGACAGGGAGGGCGACCGCGCTGATGAGTGTCGTCCTTACGTTTTGGAGAAAAATAAAAACTGCGAGGACGGCCAGAAAACCGCCGAAGATCAGGTGGTGTTGTACTTCATTAATGGATCTATTGATGAAGGTAGACTGGTCAAAGGAAATGCCGAGTTCCATGCCGGGCGGGAGAGTTTTTTTGATATTTTCCAACTCCGCCTTCACACGGTTCACGACCTCTACCGTGTTCGTTCCCGATTGCTTCTGTATCCCCAGGCCAACAGCAGTCATGCCGTTGAACCGGACAACGGTTCTTTTTTCCTCCATCCCATCTTCGGCCTTCCCGATATCCCGAAGCCTTACCGGTGCGCCATTGTAATAGGTTACGACAAGGTCGTTAAAATCATGTACTTTAGAAAATTCCCCCTTAATCTTAACCTCATACTCCTTGGAAATAGTCTCGATTCGGCCTCCCGGAAGTTCGAGATTTTCCCGCTGCAGGGCCTGAATGATATCACTGGGCGCAACCCCGTACGCCCTCATTCGGTCCGCATCGATCCAGACCCTTACCTGGCGTAGCCTCAATCCATACATACGTACAGCACCGACTTCATTAATCCGTTGCAGCTTTTCTTTCAGCACTTCGTCGGCATACATGGAGAGTTCCCGTATAGGTCTTTTGCCCACGAGATTGAGCCAGATCACGGGATTGGCATCGGGATCAACCTTCTGGATGATAGGCTCGTCAATATCCGTCGGAAGTTTCGATCGGATCATGGATATTTTTTCCCGCACATCCTGAACGGCAAGATCAATATCCCGCTCCAAAACAAATTCGACTGTGACCACGGATGCGCCTTCCACACTCATCGAGGTGATCGTCTTCACACCATTGATGGTATTGACCGTTTCCTCAATTTTGTCGGTTACGTCGATGTCCATGATCTCCGGGCTTGCGCCTTTGAGGGTCGTGGTGATATTCACAATAGGGAAATCAACCTTGGGAAAGAGGTCCACGCCGATCTCCGGATAACTCACCGCCCCTAACACGACCAGAGCCAAAATAAACATGGTCGCAAAAACGGGACGCTTAATCGAGGTATTAGCGAGCCACATTGATTTTCACCCCTTCTGCGAGGTTGTTCTGACCGACGACGACAACTGTTTCACCTTTTTGCAACCCCTCTACTATTTCCAGATATTCACCATATTTTGAACCGATTTTCACAGGTTTCTCCTTCGCCCGATCTCCCTCCGCGATAAAAACCTTAACCAGGGAATCTTCATAAAGGACTGCTGTAATGGGCACGACCACAAGATCCCTTGACTGGCCCGTATAGAGCGTCACCTTGGCGAAAAGGCCAGGTTTTAATTTCGCATCGCGATTGGGAACAAGGGCCTCAACCTGAAGTGTCCTCGTTTTCTCTTCCAGGCTTGGGTAGATCGTGCTTAGGTGCCCTGTGAATTCTTTATAGGGAAACGAATCTACCTTGAACATAACATCCTGGCCTGTCTTAAGCTTCCCCACTTCCTTTTCAGGAACAGTGAAACTCAGCTTAATAGGATCCGATTTGACGATCCATAAGAGCTGTGAACCGTTTTTCACGTAATCTCCCGTTGTCACTTTTTTGTCTCTCACGGCACCCTGCAATGGAGAAAGAATTTTTGTTTTTGCAAGTTTTTCTTTCGCGAGAGACAGGCTCGCCCTGGCCCGGTCTAAATCGCCCTCCGCGAGGGCCAGGCGGGCGGATATATCATCAAATTGCTGCTTGGTCACCAGTTCCTCTTTGTAAAGGGCAGATTTTCTTTCATGCTCCAGTTTCGCATTGGCCAGAGACGCCTCCGTCTGCCTCAACGAAGCCACTGCCCTTCTCACCTCTAAATGATAATCGGTATCGTTGATTTCGACAAGGGTCATCCCCTTCGTGACTGGCGACCCTTCACTGACTTTGAGATTCTTCACAATACCGTCAACTTCAGAGCTTATAATCACCTCTTCGAATGGCTTTAATGTCCCTATTGTTTCCACATAAGGTCTGAGGGATTTTTGTTCCACAGTCCAGATTTTCACATTCATGACTTTTTCCTCTGGAACCTTCGCTTCATTTTTCCCGCATCCTGAGCTCATGAAAATACCGCCGAGTAATAAAAGAAAAATAATGAGCGATGCGGTTTCAAACTTGTTCACACATATGGTATTGCACGGTCCCGATAGCGAATGCCGCGTTGACATGAATGATTCCTCCTTTTATGATTGATCACCTACGACCGTTTTCAGCAACGTTCCTGTCGCTTTTTTCATCCTCAAAATGGCAACCTGATAATTGTACACAGCCGCCGATAGTTCCCTCTCTGCTGTAACCAGCAATGTATTCGCATCCATCACGTCGAGGCTTTGAGATAATCCAAATTCAAACTGTTTGGCAACTGCGTTGTAATTATCCCTGGCATAGACAAGCTGATCTTCCAAAAATTTAAGTATCCCCTTTTGTGTCACAAGATCCAGATATGCACTCTCTACCTCCACACCTATTGATTTTTTATAGTCTTCGTAAAGAAGTGCCGATTGCCTCTCCTTTGCCCGGGCTTCTTTTACTTCTGCTACCCTCAAGCCACCCTCGAAAAACGGGAAATTTAACGTGACCAGTCCATACGTCCTTTCCTTTACCAGGTTCGGCGTTTCCGGAGACTGATCGGCCTTCGCATATACCCCTGACACTGAAAGGGTCGGCCAGTACGCTCCCTTTGTAAACTGAACCAGGTCTTCAGCAATCTTTTTCTGTATTTCGAGACTCTTCAGGTCTGCTCTTCCGGATAATGCCATTTCAAAGTAAGAAGACTCTGACGGTATTGTAATGTCCTCTATGAGTTCTTCCTTAAGCTGAAAACCCGTTTTCATTCCCACAATCCTTGCAAGTACCGCTTTTGCAAGCTCCAGGGCATTTTTCATTTTTACATAGTCAGAACGTGCACCGGAAAGTTCGCCTTCCGCCCGAAGGAGAACTGTTTTGGTCACCTCGCCTACTTTCAGCCGCTTCTGTGCGGCATCCCTGTATTTGGTAAGTCTCTCCAAATTTGACCCGGTGATATCAAGGGCTTTTTTCACCCTTAACACATCATAATATGCCAGCGCGATGTTCATAAGGTAGGCCTCACGCACAGCATAAAGGTCGTAACGGCTCTTTATGATATTTTCTCTCGATATACCCAGCGCGGTTAATTCACGCCCGCTCAAAGAAAGTGACTCATCGGCCCTCAATCCCCAGGCAGTATCCTTGTCCGGTTGAATGACTGCACCCGTGGCACCGCGTTTATCTTCATTGTATTTTGTGTAATAGCCAAAGGCAGATACTTTGGGAAGCAAAAGGGACATCGCTTTATCTTTTCCCCTTTCGGCAATATAAAGATCTTCCTCAGATATCTTGATCCTTTCTGCACGCTCCAAGCCAATACGATACAGGTCCCCGAGAGAATACTCTTCAGCATAAAGGCAAACCGGCATAATCACCACGTTCACAAGCAAAGAAATCCAGACAATTGACGATAGATTCCGGCAATTCATTCTCTCACCCCCGCCCTGACTCCATTCAAAAAAATATCCAGGACACAATGGACTTTATCACGTAGGGGGGTGCCCTGAGCTGTGAGCATCCATCCATAAATGAACGACCGGATGATGCCGAGGAGAGCATAGGCCATCACTCGTGGTTCCATTATTTTGAAAGCCTTCGTCTGTGTCCCCCAGCGCATCATATATTCTACATACCCAATGTGGTTGAGATGATCCGCGATAATCTTATCTCTCAAAGCCTTTTCACCTTTGGAAAGGGTTGCTCCTTCGCCCCTGATTAGCAAGTTGCAGAAATCGGCATTATTTTCCACAAAGCGAAAATGTGAACGCACCAGTTCTTCAAGCTTATCAAATATCGCACTCTCCCTGTTCACGGACTGCCTGATTTCAGCATACATCTTGTCCAGTTTTTCGCTCACCATTGTTGTGTATAAATTTTCTTTTCCCTCAAAAAATTGATACAGTGTGCCAATGGCAAAACCGGAGGCATTCGCAATCTCCGCCATGGTAGAATTATGAAATCCTTTTGAGGCAAATATCTTTTCCGCTGCAGCAAGGATTTCACCACGGCGCACCTGAAATTCCATCTCTTTTCTTTTTGTTTTTTCCATTCTTGAACCTCTGTTCAATTAGTAGAATTAATATTCAAATATTGAATTACCGTTCGCAATAGTATGTGTAAACAGATTGATGTCAAGAAATATTTTATGCTTACAGTATTGAAATTTGCAAAGGTTTGATATTTTTGCTAAGAGAACCCATGAAAAATGTCGACCTTCGCTGTTGGGTGGGCGGTGAACCTTTTCCCTTATAGCATTAGTCATGCGGTATCAGACATTTTTTACAGCTACTACACGCATAACAGAATTTTTATACATCATTACCTGGTGAAACTACATGAAGAGAGTTTTCCTGCTGTGTGTCGCGCTTACCGTATTCACAACATTGTTCCTGCAAGCATGCCAAAAAAACGAGAAAGCGGTGGGAGAGCGGAACAGGCTGCAGGTTGTGACCACCCTTTTCCCGCTCTACGACTTTGCGATAAATGTCGGTCAACAAAGGGCAGAGGTGAGTTTGCTGTTGCCGCCCGGCGTAGAACCTCATGCGTTCGAACCAAGTCCTGCCGACATGAAACGTGTTCATGGATCTGACCTCCTTATCTTCACCGGCAAGTACATGGAACCATGGGTTGACACGCTGTTAAAAGGCATTGACACAAAAAGCCTGAGTGTTGTGGATACTAGCCATAATATCAACCTTATACAAGGTCACCATGTCCATGACAAGTCTGAACACACCCATACAGACACTTTGGTAAGTCCGGATCCGCATGTATGGCTTGATTTCTCCAATGCTATGAAAATAGTAGACAGTATTGCTGCCGCGTATATGGCCAGAGACCCTCAAAATACAGATTTCTACAGAAAGAACGCTGAAGAATATAAAAAAAAGCTTGAGGAGCTTGACGGAAAGTATAAAGATACATTGTCACAATGCAGGAACAGGGTCATTATCCACGCGGGGCATTTTGCCTTTGGTTACCTCGCGAAAAGATACAATTTGAAGTATGTATCTGCGTTCAGGGGCTTCGCGTCGGATGCGGAGCCTACACCGAAAAGAATGTTTGAGCTTGTTGAGATTGTGAAGAAACACAATGTTCGCTCAATCTATTATGAGGAGCTCATTACACCCAAGGTCGCTGAGGCGATCTCGAATGAGACGGGATGCACCCTGTTGATGCTTCATGGCGCTCACAATATAACCAGAGAAGAAAAAGCAGGGGGCGTTACTTTTCTTCAATTAATGGAAAATAATTTAAAAAATCTGAAAATGGGATTGCAATGCCGGTAGATGTCCTTGCAGTGGAAAATCTTTCTTTTCGATACAACTCCACTGATGTTCTGAGCAATATCTCCTTCTCCGTTCAAACCGGTGATTATATCGGCCTTGTGGGGCCCAATGGATCAGGAAAAACAACCTTAATAAAGATCATCCTTGGTTTGCTGACACCATTCAGCGGGGACGTGAAACTTTTCGGTGATCACATCAACACCTTCTCGGGATGGGATCGTATTGGGTACCTGCCGCAGAAGATTTCTTCTTTAAATCCCCGTTTTCCGGCGACAGTAAGGGAAATTGTCGCGATGGGGCTCCTTTCTAAAAAAGGCTTTCCGAAATATTTCAACAGCGCTGACAATACTGCCGTCGATACCGCACTATCACTGCTCGATATCAGGGACCTCAAAAACAATCCCATAGGAGAACTCTCAGGCGGGCAGCAGCAAAGAGTTCTCGTGGCCAGGGCTATTGTGAATAACCCGGAATTTCTGATTCTCGATGAGCCGACAGCCGCCCTGGACCCGGAGATGAGGGACCGATTCTTCTCGCTCCTTGAGGAACTTAACAGAACAAATAACATCACCATTGTAATCATTACCCATGATGTAGGTAATATCGGGAGATACACATCGAAGATGCTTTATATAGATAAAAAGGTGGTTTTTTACGGAAGTTTCGATGAATTCTGCAGCTCTGGCGAGATCACTCAAATTTTTGGGGCATTCGCGCAGCACATCATCTGCCACAGACATGATCCGAATCTGGATTTTTCCTCTCGTAAACATGGAACTGACTGATTTTCTCCAATACGGATTTATTCAAAGGGCGCTCATTGCCGGTTCTTTCATCGGAATTCTCTGCTCTACTTTAGGAGTCTTTCTTGTGTTGAGGAGATTTTCCCTGATAGGGGATGGCCTTGCCCATGCAACGTTTGGAAGTGTCGCGCTGGCCATGCTGTTGAAGATTTCGCCCTTATATATATCCATCCCCCTTGTCATGATATGCTCCCTCGGTATTCTTAAACTGACCGAAAAGGCAAGACTATATGGAGATGCCGCCATTGGTGTAGTTTCATCCTTAGGCATTGCCGGGGGTGTCATGCTGGCGAGTATTGCCGGCGGCTTTAATGTTGATCTTTTCAGCTATTTATTCGGCAGCATACTCTCAATCAGCAAAGCCGAGGTTATCATCTCGATCGTGCTTTCAGTAGTGGTCATCATGATTATCTTTTTTTATTACCATGAGCTTCTCTCCATCACTTTTGACGAAGACTCCGCAAAAGCCTCGGGCATAAATACAAAACTGATCAATACGATTTTTGTTCTGCTTACGGCAGTAACAGTGGTCCTGTCCATGAAAGTGGTGGGTATCATGCTCATCTCCGCATTGCTCATTTTCCCCGCGGTGACTGCCCTCCAGATCGCAAAAAGCTTCAGGGCGCTGATGATAGCCGCCTCAGTCTCGGCCGTTATTTCTGTAGTTGCAGGGGTTATTGTTTCGCTCTACTTCGATCTTCCAACAGGGGCAACCATTGTCATTATAAATTTCATTTTTTTCATCTTAGGTCTCGCGCACAAAAGAATCATCAAAGTGTGACATAAGAAAGCATCTTTGCCGGCAACGGTATTGATGACATTTGTGATCTTACATAAAGCCTGGCTGTACTTTATAAGGCGCCGGGCATGACGTAATACTTTGATTAATGCATAGGCAGGGACACATGATCAATTCGACCTTTCCCTTGTTCGGTTTCTGTTCCCGAAAGAAGGCAAAGCCTCATTCCTTTAATCCAACACTTTTCTTATTTTATCAGACAAGTCATTAATCTGAAAGGGTTTCTGTATAAATACTCTACAACCACGGTCCATTATTTCTTTCGCCTTACCGTTTATACTGTACCCGCTCGAGAGGATCACTTTTACATCATGGTTCATTGACTTGAGAAAATCGAATGTCTCACCGCCACCCATACCGGGCATTATCATATCCAGAATAACAAGATCAATTTCATTCATCTTCTCTTTATATAATTCAATAGCCCCTCGCCCGCCATTCGCCATGTATACTTTATAGCCTAACATTTCTAAAAGCTCACGACTGACATCGAGAATAATATCCTCATCGTCCACTAGAAGGATAGTCCCCTCTCCCTTCATAATATCTATGGGGACAGTCTCTTCCTTTATAACTTCCTTTTTTGATGCCGGCAGATAGACGGTGAATGTGGTGCCGTTTCCTTTTTCGCTATATACATTGATCATCCCTTTGTGCCCCTTGATAATACCATACGTGGATGCGAGCCCCAGACCTGTTCCTCTCCCCATCTCCTTCGTAGTAAAGAATGGATCAAAGACACGCTCTCTGGTCTTCTCATCCATTCCCACACCTGTATCGGTTACAGAAACTTTCACATATCTTCCGACTTTCACAGAATAGGGTTTCACATATCCCTTATCAATAACAATGTTTGCCGTCTCCAGATACAAACTGCCTCCATTTGGCATGGCCTGCCATGCGTTTACATACAGATTGAGAAGCACCTGCTCAATCTGCCCACGATCTACTTCCACTGCCCAGAGATTCTCATCCAACCTTCTGTGAATAGATATTTCTTTCTTCGTTCTTCCAAACATTATAGACGTTTTATCTATGATTTCGTTCATGTCGACAACTTTTACTTCATAACGCCCGCCACGGGCAAAACCCAGAAGCTGCTTGGTTAATTCTGCACCGCTTCTCACCTGCTCCTCTATTCTTCTCAATTTGTCATAGTAGGGATGGTTTGTATTCATGTCAAAAAGGATCAGCGACGTATACCCCTGGATACCCATCAGGAGATTGTTGAAGTCGTGGGCAATGCCGCCAGCCAGGGTACCTATGGCCTCTATTTTATGCGCTTGTCTCAATTCTATTTCCAGACGCCTTCGATCGCTGATGTCATTAATGATGAGGACTGATTTGTTCTCTGCATCATGAATCGGCAACACATTGAGAGAAACTTCTTTTCCGTTTGCAAGGCGAAATGAATCACCGTTTGTGTTTTGCGTAACATCGGTAATGTTGTTCACAAGGTTGTCCACTCTTCCCCGGTCAATCTCATGAAACAGATCAAGTATATGTGACGCCAAGAGATCTTCCTCCGCGATACCGGCAATAGAAATAGCCGTCGGGTTTGCATACACAATCCTTGCCTCAGAGGTGATTTCAAAGATACCTTCCGATATGCTGGAGAGAACAACCTCCAAATGCTTTTTTACAAACAGCAATTCTTTGACGATGTCACGAGAATTTGTCTCTTCAAGACCTACTACTTCATCTTTAAAATCATTTGCTGCTGATGATTCCAATTTATCCAGCGTTTCTATCACTCGTTGGGACATTTTGTTAAACGGGCCTTTTGCAATACAGGCATTGGCGCCAAGGGCCACTAGGTTTGTTTTATATTCGGCAGCCACAGCTGACAGGATCACTACTCGAGTATTTTTCATGCGCGGCATTCTTCGTATCATCTGGCACAGCTTCTCACCATTAATATTCGGCATAATCAAATCCATGAAGATGATATCCGGTGTGGTTGTTTCTAATATCTTTAAAACAGTCACACCGTCTTCTGCTGTTGTTACCTGGTAACCATGTTTCACAAGCAGATTATTCATAAAGTTCAACACGACGGGATTATTGTCTACGACCAACACCTTTTTCTCTCCACCTGATCCCTTTTCTGCAGTCACAAGTACTTTTTTCTCTGTAAGGCTAATCATCGATATAATCCACCCTTCAATATTTTCTCAGATGATCCTTTCTTTATGAACTTTTGGCAGACCACAATTAATTTGGATACTCCTTCTCCTAATGGATAATTCTCATAAGATGTGTGAGCTCTTTCATCAGGCATTCAGCGGCTTCTTCCGCGCCTTCCAGAATGTTTCGGTGTGCTCGCAGCTCCAGTTCTTTCGCTACTACCGACATTTCCGGAATACAAAGGTTCTCGGCGGCACCTCGTATAGTATGAATTGTTTCATACACACTCTTTGCATCCCCATTATGTATCGCCGTCTGCAATTCCTTAACATACGCCATGCTGGTTGTAATGAAGAGTTCCAGCAACGGTAAATAGTCATCCTCTTCCAGGCCAACATTTTCTGCCATTTGTTTCAGAGTGATGCCTGCTTCTCTCGTAGTGCCCATTTTTCCAGTACCCCCTTTAAAAACGCCATTCTCACCGGTTTTGCCAGATAATCATCCATTCCTGCTTTCAAACACTTCACGCGATCTTCTTCCATCGCACTTGCAGTTAAGGCAATAATAGGGATGTCTCCGTAGCCCCTGTCTCTTATTTCCCTCGTTGCCTCCATGCCATCCATCTCGGGCATATGCACATCCATGAAAATCAGATCAAAGGAGTCATTTGTCAGGTGCAGCTTTTCAATTGCCTCACGGCCGTTATTTGCCAGCTCTACCTTATGCCCGGCTTTGTGCAACATTATTTTCACCAAATTCTGATTCACTATATTGTCTTCAGCCAATAGTATTTTCAGTGAGCAATTTGACGTTTGAGACACATGATTTTTATTGACCGGTGTCTGACTACGTTTGTAATGAAACCTGCCTGTGCTATGCAGTATCTCTTCCATGGCCTGAAGCAACTTTTGTTTTCTGACTGGCGCCTTAATGAAGATACTATGTCTGGACGCTTCGTGCTTCAGGATAACTCTATCCTTGAGCAGGCCAAATACTAGGACATGCACTACGCCAGTTTTTGCTGACCGGATACTTTCAATAACCTTATTAATGTCCATATGCGGCAATGTAACTTTCAGCATGCAAAAATCAAAAGGATCCCCGTCACCGTCCGCATGGATCAACGCCGGTAAAATATCAGCCCCTTTTTCCGCTGTCACAGCTCGCATACCAGAAGATTCAGCCATGCGCGACAATATATGCAGGCTTTTCCTGTTATCATCAACTATAAGCAGCTTCTTTTTATCAAGAGATGAATATTCTTGGTGTCCTTCACATGCAGCCTCATCCAGCACGGCCGTAAAGTGAAACGCGGAGCCCTTATCTACCTTGCTTTCAGCCCACACATCACCGTTCATTAACTTTGATAACTGCTTGCATATGGTGAGCCCGAGTCCGGAACCACCATACTTCCTGGTAGAAGAACAATCGACCTGCTGAAAGGAATCAAATATCGCCGCTAATTTATCTTGCGGTATACCAATACCGGTATCTCTTACTGTTATGTCGATCTTTACTTGATGGTTCTTCTTCTCTCCCCCATTCATACAGAGCTCTATTTCACCTGCTTTTGTAAACTTCACGGCATTTTCCATCAGGTTTATAAGAACCTGCCTAAATCTGTAAGGATCTCCCCTCACACGGGAAGGAAGACCGTCGCCAATATTGCACAATAGATCGATAGACTTGTTCCCAAGCTTAGGCTGAATAAGATCGCATACATCATATGCAACTTCTTCGGGATTAAAATCGATATATTCAAGCTTCAACTGTCCGGCTTCAACCTTTGAGAAATCCAGAATATCATTGATTATGGATAACAGCGCATCACCACTTTTTTTAATTGTATCAATGTAACTGAACTGTTCTTCATTCAGGTCGGTATCTATCATCAGATCGGCAAACCCGATGATTCCATTCATTGGCGTCCTGATCTCATGGCTCATATTTGCCAGAAATTGAGTTTTTGCGATATTCAATACATTTGCGGCTTCCAGGGCCTTTTGCAGAGCTGCCGTACGCTTCTTGACAACGTCCTCAAGATATATATTCGTGTCATGTATTTTCTTATACAAAATGGCGTTTTCAAGCGCCCGGGCAGTGTTAAAGAGTATTATGGTAAGCAGGTTTGACAACATATTGTTGACGGAAAGTTCATCATTCTCAAGAATTCCCACAACCATCCCTATCACTTGTGTCCTTGTCACCAGGGGATGAAAGACCACTGTATGATCAAAATATTTCGCCGGCACCGTAACCGCCCGGCTTTGATGCAATGCCCACGCGAATACTCCCTCGTCAATCTGGAAATCAACCTCTTTTTCGATCAGTAGTGAATCTTTTTCAGGATCACAGTCGATGAGAACAAAATCCGAGTTTGCCTCTTCAATCATGTATAGCGCGAGCACCTCACATGGCACCAGGCGCTCCAGGTGAGTTTTGGCCATGCGAAAAATCGCCGTGGGCTCTTGGTCAGGAGGATTAATACTGCTTTTAAAATCACCAAGAGACACAACCATGTCCAGGGCATCCAGGGTCCACCTGTTTACTTCTTCCAAATGTTTTATCTGTTCCTCAAGTTCAGACAGATACTTTTTTCTTTTTACATTCTTTGTCATTGTCTGGATTTCCGAACAACGATTGCACAACGTCGCTGACCTCTCGTTCCATCTGATCAATCGTGGGAGAGACAGCACTCACGGGAATACCGACAAGTTCCCACGCTTTCTCGTCTAAAGAGGGAATGTAATGTTCTCCGCTGCTTCCTAATTGCATGGCATGGGCAATAAGGTCAGCTATGTGCACCACGGCAGTCTCTATAGGATATCTTCGCGCGTTCCGCGGCGCATGATGATATGCTACAACCTCTTCAAGGGACGGCGGTAGATTCCAGAATCCCACCAACACCCGGCCTAAATCAGAATGGTCATACCCCATATTTTCCTTTTCCACCGTATAGAGTAATTTGCCTTCGGCTCTGCTGCGCAAAATCATTTCCCGGGCCTTCTCCGGTATTTTTTTGTACAGTACGAGACGTCCAATATCATGAATGATACCCGCGGCAAAAAAACGCTCCACATTCATTTCACACCTTCTATAGGTGGCAAGTATTTTGGCGCCGATACCGCACGCCACACTATGTCTCCAGAAAGATTCCATATTGACGAGATCTTCCGGTATCCCTTTAAAGAGACTCATCACGGATGTAGCCAATGCGAGATCACGTACCTGCTGCGTCCCTACGATGAAAAGGGCTCGACTGACCGTTTCGATTTTTGATGGAAAACTGTAAAACGCACTGTTCACAATCTGGAGCAGCCGCGAGGTTAGGCCAGGATCATCGCTAATGATATTGCTGATGTCCTTCATTGAAGAGCGGGGGTTGCTCACGGCCTCGTTGATTTTGGAGTATATAACCGGCAAAGATGACAACTGCACTAACCCTTTTAAAAGATCTTCCGGTCTGTTGTTCATGGTTACCTCACATAATTGTATAATCTTAGCAGTTACGAAACACAGTCCCGTCAATCATTGATATGACCGTGCGCACAACCCTGTTTCACACTACGAATTGTAACCAGTCGAAACAATTCCTTGTTGAATGGATTTTCCATGTTTGCGTCAAGGAAACGTTCACGAGTCTTATTTTCCATCTCCTCTAAAAGAAGAGGATCAAGCCTGGCGGCAATATTTGCGGTTAGTTCATCTTTTTCGATACCCTGAATATCTGCTTCGGTGACGCCCCACATTCTGAATACTCTCAAGTGCTTTTCATTTATCTTACTGCCCCCGGCCAGTAATACCCGGCCGCTTCGATCTTTTATGTCCTTCGCCAGAACCATATTCACTTGAATATCTGCGAGATTAATTATCCCCATCTTTTCGCCCCATAATTAATGATACATTATTTATATATTCAGAATTAAAGAAATTCTCATACCTGTTATCGTCATTTTCGTTGAAAACTTTATTATTTAAAACCCTCCGCGGTGAACTGAGGAGAATGTACGATTCATAGGGAACAATAACTTTCCCCGTTCACTCGCTACCGGATTCAACGAAAACGACCGACACATTCATTCATCTGAATCAATGAAAAATGGGGATTCTGAAAATACCACACGTTCGTTAATGAGGTTATTACGCGGATTACATTTATTCCTAGTGGGGGAATGAGTGCTTGGGGGAGATTGTTGAATTATAAGGATTTGGACAGATGTGTTCTCTCCATTGCAAGGATTTTACCGCTCAATACATGGCTGCATATTTTATCCAGCTTTAAAAAACGAACAGACACATATTCCAGATCGCTCCTCCTGGGGGCATCATAAGGATGCCAGACTTTTACTGCCTTTGCATCAACATTGAACGTTTGGTCGTCAAGAGCTAACACAATTTGAATTATCGTGCCTGTTCCCACAGGATTATCTTTTGCATGGCAAAAACGTGCACCGCCGATGGAAATATCTATCAGACTGGCCCTTTCATTTCCAAAAAAAAGGCTAATGCCGCTGTCTGATCTCGGTTTTACGCGGTAGTGCATTCTTATATTAGACCTTGAAAGAGCACTTTGCCGAGTTACGGACAGGGCCTGAACTGTTTTCATTGAATAGAGGCGATAATCATTGAGTATTGTATTGATCTTTCCTGTAAAACCGACGCGGCTTAAACTTTCTTTTTTCTTGATCAGGTATGTGACCGTTATTTCTTTCCCGACATAATACTTTGTAAGGGGAGGTGATGTCTGAGACAGAATAATTTTAGTTCCCTCAACGTCGTATACCAGGGCATTTCTCACATCCGTAATTTCGTTTCCCGTATCGACATGAGTGACGATATTGACGCTCATTCCAGGTCTGATTTCCATGAGTGTTTCCAGACTACACCTCTAGGTCATGAAATGCCGTGCATCCTGTGAAAATTTACCCAGTAGAATACCATTATTTGCATGTTTTTTCATATGGACTTGCAGTTTTACAATGGCACCAAGCATACTAAAATATTTCTTCCAGAGCGAGCACTTTTCATGTTTGGATCTATGCTTGTTTACGTGCAAAAAGGATTCGAGGGTTCAAGGGTTTATTTTAGAATTGCGGAGATAGCAACTTTTTCGGAGGTACACGTGATTCCTTACACATCCCCATTTCTATTCCACATAAATGTACCTGCATATGCTTCTTATATCTTTTCTGGTGGAACTATCCTGTTACATACCTTCAAACATTTCAAATATGCTTGAAATCGTAAGAAATTCAGAGTATATATGGCGAAAATCATTCTTATGCAGAATGAGGGACAGACAGGAAGGAACCATTGAAACAACAAGTTGCTGTAAGCTTTGAGGATAACGTTGTAAAGGTGGTGTACTCATCTTCCCGTAAGGGAAGGACAATTGTTCAAAAGACGATGATTTTCAAGGAAGAAGATTTTGATTCATTCTTAAAAACCACTAAATTACCTGATCTTACTGTAATATGTCATTTTAAAAAATTCTACAGCGACCTCATGACAGCTCCTCCAACGAAACCTGCGTATCTCAAAAAAATTGTTGAAGCCGAAATCAGAAAACGTTTCCCAGATCTGAAGGACTTCTCCTTTTTTTTCAGCATGCTCACGGGAAAAGCAGCCGGCGAGAAGGGCACCAGGGAAGTATTTTTCTTCGCTGTCGATAATAGTGAACTTACTGAAATCATAGAACGCTTTAACAAGTTCGATAAATCCGTTCGCTACATATACCCTGATATTCTCATATTTTCCCGCCTCATTACATCATCGGGCGAGTTCAACAGCAAAACCGTCCTTCCCATGTTTACTTCAGGAACAGACCGGACCCTTTTTCTTGTCCGCGAAGGACAGATATGTTTTATCAGAGTAACGCCATCTTCGGTTCATAATCTCACTGATGTTGATGTCGATAATATGAACATGACGGTCAGTTACTGCAGGCAGAAATTGCGGGTGAATCCCGAATCCATTATTCTTATGAATGCCGAAAATAACGAAGGGCCGTTTAACACTATTATTCCGACAGTACCTGTCACATATCCTAAGGGTGTCCTTGCCCCCGAAGAAACGTTACAAAATTTCATCGCGCCAATATCAGCAATCATTTTCCAACAAAATCTCAAAAACGAAAACCTTCTGCCCCTCAAGTATAAGACTCTTTATAACTATAGGAGTATTGCCTCGTATGCCAGCATTCTATTTCTCATGCTTTCGCTCCTTGGGCTGGTTCACATCTGCATCAATCTTTCACAAATTTCCATAGTGAACGAAAAGATTAATCTACTGAGGAAAGAACTTACAGGAATAGATGCAATCACCGCTGCATATGATAAAGATACGGAAAAGATGCAGCAAATTGTACCTCTGATTAATTTCGTCAATGATGCTCATGCAACTCCTGATATACGGAGAGCATTGGCTTCGCTTACGTTTCTTCCCATGGAAAACGTGCATATTAAAGTCATACAAATAACCAACAGAAGAGATGCGTTACTGATACAGGTAACTGGTTTTGTACATGCAAAGAAATACGGTGATATGCACAGAATTTTTGTAAGTCTCCTCAACAATTTTCAAAATATTTCAGGCATGGCAATTGTTTCGAAGAATATTGAGATAGGAAATGGACATTTCCAAATTGATGTCGAAAATAGGGGCTGATTCGAAAGATCGCTCTCCCATGGATGCAAAGCTCAAAAAGCTGTTGCGGTACTATGCTGTTTCTGCACTTTGCGCCACAGTGCTCATCTCCGGCGCATTGCTCACGGAGAATTACATGACAAGCCTTTCAGACACATTGGATAAATTTCAGACTTTAAAAATTAACAGCGTGAAAATGAAAGAGGCGTCAAGAAAGGCGGGGGAAACATTCGCAACCATCAGATCAGCTTTTTCATCATACGACAAAACTGAAGCTATGGAAGGCACTATATTAACTACTTTAGATTCAATTAAAGACCGCATGAAGAACTCTGACATTACCGTGACAAAATTTGAAAAAAAGGGAAACGAAATTGAATTGCCCGTTACCGTGAACGGAACAATTCAAGATTATGCATATTTCATCAACAACATAGGCTATTTGCAATCACTCCCATCACCTGTTTTTTATATCAGCGGCGTCACAATCTCAGATCAGTCAGATGAAAAAAATGCTGTGATTAATTTCGAAATCAGGGGGGCATTAAAAATGCAAACAGCCCCTGCAGGTGGAAGCTCATGAACGAGAATTATAAGATTATCATAATCCTTGTATTGGTGCCTGTTGTTGCGCTCCTGATAATGTATATGATTTCCAGCGTGAAATTTTCTCCCTCTTTTTCTGCGGAGGAGCAAAAAGTCTTCAACTTCAGCGACGAGCAAACCCCTCAATTTGCTCATAGGAAGCAATCACCGGTGATCTGGATAAAGAGCCCAATATCCCTGTCACAAAACGCTGAGCGCGGATTTCCAAAGACTTCCCTCGTGGAAATGTCACCACCACCGGATGCCACAGGAAGAAGGGTTTCCTTCATTCTGCTTCATAAAAAAAGAAATTTGGCGATTGTTGACGGCAAGCTCGTACATGAAGGCGATCACCTTGGTAACCAGAAAATCGCAAAGATTGAAAAAGACAAAGTTTTATTAAAAGGCAGAGAAGGTGAAAAATGGCTGAATTTAGATTAAGTAAATTTACCATAGTGATAGTACTTTTACTTCCGATTCTTTCCATATGCTTGATATCTTGTAATAGCAGCACTCTCGATATTAAAAGGGAAATCCAGATACCCCCGGAAGCCAAAACAACGAAAGGCGCTGATTTTACCACTGTCGCTCCCGTGAAAACACCTGATTTCGTTCCTGTGCATGAAGACATATCACCACTTAAGACGCGAATTGTTGACATCTCCGCAAGGAATACCCCTCTGAGGGATGTCCTCTTTATCATATCAGAAGCAACAGACCTAAACCTGATTATGGAAAAAGAGATAGCGCCCGAACTCCCCATAACCCTTACTTTAAAAAATGTCACCGCAGAAGAGGCCCTGAACAGAGTTTGCGCTTCCGTCGACTATTACTACACGGTACAGGATAACATGTTATATATAAAAGCCACCACCACCAGGACATACGAACTTGGGATTCCCGCCATTATACAAACCTATCACACAGACCTGGGTGGCGACATGCTTGGCGGCGCTGTTGCGGGGACGAGTGGAAGCACCACAGTGAAAGGTAATATTTCACAAAAAGCGGAGATCGATAAATCTGCCTACAACTTCTGGGATGTTATTGAGAAATCCCTGGAGAAAATCATTGGCGCCTCGGCAGGATCATATTCCACCTCGCCACAGACTCTCACGGTCAACAGGATGACAGGAACCATCATTGTCACCGCCACAAAAAAAGACATTGAAAAAGTTGAACACTATCTTACTACGATAAAAAAAGTCATGAACAGGCAGGTTCTGGTGGAAGCAAAGATTATTGAGGTTAACCTCTCTGACGGTCTGCAATTTGGGATTGACTGGAGTTTTGTCTTAAATACCGGTGACGGCCAAAGCGCCACCTTCTCAACACAAAAATTTGCCGATATAGTTTCCACGGCAAATCCCAATTTCAGCATCACCACCGTAGCTTCTGATTTTGCTTCCCTGCTGAGAGCCATACAAACACAGGGAGAGACAAGAATCCTCTCTAACCCGCGAGTAAGCATCATGAATGGGCAGACAGCGCTCCTCAGTGTAGGGCAGGACAGAAATTATATTTCCAAAATTGAAACAACTACCACTGCGGGTACCACACCCATAACCACTTTTACGGTAAACACAAGCAGCCTTCTTTCCGGCATTATGATTGGAATCGTACCGTTTATCAGCGAAAGCGGCGAGATATCCCTCAATATTACTCCCATTACTTCAGACCTCGTCAAGATCGATTCGCAGAAGCTCGGCACACCCGATACTGCAGGCAATTATCCCTATCTTATTCAACTTCCTACAATAAACCTTCGACAAATGAATACGACGGTAAAAGTGAGAAACGGACATATGGTCATTATAGGGGGGCTGATCTCCAACCGGGAAGAATTCTCAGACAGCCAAATACCATTTTTGGGAGATATTCCCATGTTAGGTTACTTGTTTAAAAGCAGGTCAAAGACGGTGACGAAAACAGAACTGGTTGTATTACTTCAGCCCGTGATTATTTCCAAGTAAAGGAATAATAGTTACATCCGGAACATTTGCTATTTTCTGCAGGGGTGAAGGGGCCAGGGTTTCCAGTATTTAAAATATTCACTCGAACCCTCGAACCCTTGAATCCTGCTACAACCAAACAGAAGAATCACATAAAATACATTGGGGATGAAAGACATATGGCAATAGTAAAGATTGGGGAAATCCTTCAGTCAAAAAGTCTCATCAATAATAACCAGCTTCAGATTGCGCTCATCCAGCAGAAAATTACCGGCGAACTTCTTGGTGACACGGTTGTAAAACTCGGTTTTGTATCATCGAAAGAACTCGGTCAGGCCTTGGCTGAGCAGGCGGGTGTGGACTATATTGACCTAAGCCAGCACCCCGTCTCTGAAGAGGCCCTGAAAGTAATTCCAAAAGAAACAGCAGAAGCGACAAGCTTTATTCCCATCGAACTAACGGGCAGCAGGATGAGTATAGGCGTCATTGACCCAAGCAACATTATCGCTATTGACAAGGTGACATCGATTACCAAGACTCAGCCGAAAGTCTATATGGTGGACCCCGATAATTTCCGCGAGTCTCTGGAGAAGGGCTATTTTTTTCTTGAGAATCCAATTCAGCAGGGCCGAGACAAAATCATTGCAGATATCAAAGAGACAAAAACAGCAGGCGGTCCCGTGGTAACATCCTTAACAGACCTTATCTTTATTGACGGAATCAGAAGAAACGCGACAGATATACACATTTCACCATCGTCGGATATTGTACACATATTCTACAGGATTGACGGAGTATTGCAATACGGGCATGGCCTTCCCCGGCTCTCTCACGCGGGAATCGTATCAAGAATTAAAATCCTCTCTAAACTCGATATCGCGGAAACACGTCTTCCGCAGGACGGTTCCTTTACATTCGACTTTCTCCAGAAGGGCTACGACATCCGTGTATCAACCGTGCCTACCATATACGGCGAAAACGTGGTGATGCGCATTCTCGCGGGTACCGGCCCCCTTCTCAGAATCGACAAGCTCGGCTTTGATGAACAGAATGTAAAAACAATCAAGTCACTGTTTCAAAAGCCGTACGGTGTCATTCTTATTGCCGGTCCAACCGGTTCCGGGAAAACAACAACATTGTATGCAGCCCTCAGAGAACTCAATCTACTGGAAAGAAATGTCATTACCGTAGAGGATCCCGTTGAATACAAATTAAGCCTCATAAAACAAAGCCAGGTGAATGAAAAGACCGGATATAATTTTGCCTTTGCGGCAAGAAATTTTATGAGGCAGGATCCGGATGTCATGCTCATAGGAGAGATAAGGGATGAAGAAACAGCAAAAATTGCTGTGCGTACATCCATTACGGGACACCTTGTTCTTTCCACCATCCATTCAAATGACGCAGTGACTTCTATCCCCCGGCTTCTGGATTTGAAGGTTGACAAATTTCTCGTATCCTCGTCATTGCTGGCTATTATTGCCCAGAGGCTGGCCAGGAAGATATGCCAGTTTTGCTCGCAAGAGCATACTCTCAGTGATGAAGAGCATAAAATATTTCAAGAATACGGAGTACAGATCGATAAAGCATACAGAGGGACCGGATGTCCAAAATGTCACGGTTCCGGCTATTCCGGCAGAGTGGTAATAGGAGAAATTTTAACGATAGACAACGAGCTGAGGGATTTGATCTATTCTGATGTACCGGTCACCGCCATACAGGCAGCCGCCATTCGCAAGGGGATGATACCCATGAAACAAGACGGCATGAACAAGGTTGCCCAGGGCATACTTTCTGTTGATGAATTGCTCAGGGTGGCTGGATGAACAATTATTCTTTTAAGGCGTTAGATGCCGACGGTATGGTAATCAGGGGCATTCTCGAGGCAGATACCGTATCCTCCGTACATGAAAATCTCGCAGCCAGGGGTCTATTCGTTCTGCATGTTAAACAATCAAGTTTACTCTTTAAGAAAATCATCGACAAATTCATTACATGGAGAATAACTCGGAAAGACATAATAGAATTTTCATCAAATCTATCACTCATGGTACGTGCCGGTGTCCCGATCCTTGCTGCACTCGATGACATTATCGACACCATAGATAATCAACAATTAAAGTCTACCGTTTCTGATATAAAAAAAAATATTGAAATGGGAAGCAGGCTTTCCGATTCCCTGGAGCTTCATAAAAAAATATTTCCTGACATTTTAGTGCGGCTGGTGCGCGTGGGCGAAGAAACGGGACGTTTGGAGGAAAGCCTCGCCGAGGTAGCGGATCATCTGCAAAAGATGGAAGACCTCTCAGCCACAGTTAAGCGAGCCCTCATCTACCCGTTTTTCTCACTGATTACAACCGGCGCCGCTGTCATTTTCTGGCTTGCCTATGTATTGCCCAAAATTATGCTGGTCATTCGTGATTTGGGTGTCACAATGCCATTGCTTACGGTCATCCTCTACGAATTGAGCAAATTTACCGAAAACTACTGGTACATTTTACTGATCATTCCGGTACTGATTTTCTTAATTATACAAGCAATGAAATTGAGGCCAGAAACTCGCTACCACTGGGATTACATAAAAATTAAGCTCCCGATTGTCAAACTCCTCGTCTACAACAAGCTCCTTGCCCTTTTCTCGGAGCAACTGAGATTGCTGATCACCGCGGGAATTACGATTGACCGTTCCTTCGACGTAGCAGCCGACGTTATGGGTAATGAAGTGTTCAAAAGGGCAATTCTGAAATCAAAAGAAGATGTTGTCACGGGACATAAAATCTCTGACGCATTGAGTGCCCGGAGCATATTTCCGCCGCTCTTCATCAGGATGGTATCGATAGGGGAGTCCAGCGGTAATCTTGACCAGCAGTTCTCTTTTCTCGCCAGGCACTATTACAAACTCGTGGATGACTTCTCAGATAAAGTTGGGAAAATGATTGAACCCGTCCTTATCATCACCCTGGGGTGCCTCATGGGGCTTATGGTTGCAGGTGTTCTGCTACCCATGTATGACGTGTTCACCAAACTTGCCGGATAGAAAATTATATGGATTATTTAGAATTTTTTAGCCTCAAAGAAGACCCCTTTGGTCTCACGCCTGATTCATACTACTTCTATCCTTCAAAAATGCACAATGATGTCCTGGCATCGCTGGATTATGCCGTGGAACAGAAGGAAGGATTCTCTCTCATCATCGGTGAACCGGGAACGGGAAAGACCACGATACTCAAGATATTTATCGATCGGTGGAAGGAAAAAGCGGAAATTGCCCTCATCATGACACCTAGGCTTTCTTCTGAGGAGCTGCTGCAGGCGATTTTAGATGATCTGAATATTCACCTGGAAACTACGAACAAGAATGAAATGATCAAGACCTTCAGAGATTTCCTCATAGCCCGCTCCCTTGCCGATAAAAGAGTGATCATCATCGTCGATGAAGCCCAGAACTTATCCGACGGATCTCTCGAAGAGCTGAGGCTGTTGTCAAACTTGGAGACTGATAAGGAAAAACTCCTGCAAATTATTCTCGTTGGTCAACCTGAACTGCAAAGAAGGCTGCACTCGGAAGGGCTACGGCAACTGGACCAGAGGATTTCCATCAGAGCAACCTTGAAATCCCTCACGGCGGTGGAAACATCAGACTATATAAGTTTCAGGCTGATCAAGGCAGGCAAAGGTTCCGCCATATTCGATGAAAAAGCAAAAAAGCTGATACATGCAATTTCAGGCGGCATTCCCCGATTAATCAACCTTACGGCATCGAGGGCCATGATGGTGGCCTATATCGGTTCAAGCCATCAGATCCTGAAAAGACATATCCTTGACACCGTGAAGCATATTCCGGAGACTCAAGGGAAAAGCAGCTTCAGGTATAGAACTCTCAGATATGCCGCCGTCGCCGCGATTGCGTTGATCTGCGTTGTGCTGGTTTCATTCGTCGGCTACAAAGCGCTTCACCATACCAACAAATCACCAGAAGCGCCGGCATATTCCAACACCCAAAATGTTATCGCGAAAACCGCTTCGGCAAACGTTCAACGAATGGCAACGGTAACCGTACGCGCCGCCAGGGTAAGAGAATGGCCGTCACTCCAAGCAGGGATCGCGAGCATGGTTTCCAAGGATGACAGTTTTGAAATTATTGATGAGTGGACGGGATCAGGCGGGAATAAGTGGTACAAGGTGCGAATCCCCGATGTGGGAGAGTACTGGATTGCATCATACATAGTCAGCGTTGGATCAAATCAATGACGGTTTTCTTATCACAAATCATTTTATCGAATCATCACTTCGACAATTTCAGCAATCTCTCGTTCACCATGCTTGATGTATGAGAATCAACATTCTCCATCGAGAGCGCCATCTTGTAATAACGAATAGCTTCCTCCACTTTTTTCTGCTTTTCCGCACTGCGCGCAAGCCCCAAATAACCCTGTGCGTCGCCTGCCTCTGAAAGTTTGCGGAAGTATTGATCTGCTTTATTGAAGGCCTCCTGTTTTTCGTACAGGAGCCCGAGATTCAAAAGGGCAAAGCGGTTTGATGGTTCTATCATGAGCGCCTTCCTGAAGTGACTTTCACTCTCGGACTGTTTGCCGAGATACCCGTAACTGATACCGATATTTATCAGAGAAAACACATAACCCCTTCTGATAGTAAGCGCTTTTTGAGCATGACGTATGGCCTCCTCATAGGAACCTAAATAAATAAGCATGCTCGCGACATTATTCATGACCACATAATTATTCGGCTCCATTGCCAGTACTTTTTTATAATGCAGGAGGGCTTGACGATAATTCTTCTGTGCTTCATATGTCCTTGCCATATAGAGGCTCATGTCTTTATCCTGCCTTGTCATCGTTCCTGAGTTTGTATCCACCTCAATCTGTTCACCGGCAACAGCTTTCACCTGCTTCATGCTCCGCGCGCGGCCTGCTCCTTCTTGTGCGATCCCTCCCGCATATTTTTTCATACCTGTTTTTCCACGAGAAGGGATTGAAAAATCCTTCTCCCGTACAGGCGTTACGGCTCTTTCTGCTTCCTTCGCATCACCGGAAGCTGATGCGGATATCCCTGTATCAGCCTGTGGTGAAGGCGGTGGCGCCATCGGCGTCCGGGCTGATTGAACAGGCGGTGTATCTGTCGCGGGCGAGCGTGCAAGCAAAGAAGGTCCTTGCATGGAGTCAACAACGTAAAGTACCCCAAATCCTGCTGCAATGAGCAGAAACGCAAGAATAAGGATAATCATCAATCTTATTCTGGAGCGTCGGTCAGCTTTCGATTGCAATACCTCATCCTTCAGGATCGGGGGAATATCCCTTCGCGGTTCCTGCTTTTTGACCTTTGAAAGTAAATCTGTGATGAGACTCATGGTTCCCCTTCATGGACCGGCTGCTCCGCGTCCCGCACCCTGAATTGAAGCGACTGAACAGAGCTGCCGGTACCGGGCGGCGCTTCTTTCTTTTTCACTATATTCCTTGCCTTTTCTCTCTTCAGTTCCCGGAATATCTTCCACGAATAATCAACTCTTTTGCCTATGCTTGTTGCATTATAGCATCCAACGGCTTCCCAGGTATATCCATACGCGTCTATGCACCGCCTCAGGATACCGGCCCCGGTCTTAACGTTATAACAGGGATCGGCAATAAGTTCTTCCCTGTTCAGGCTTAAGATTTCGATCCACGCCGAGTTGATCTGCATCAACCCCAAATCGTTCGAGCCGTTTCTGTTCGTATTCACCGCCTTGGAATTCAACCCCGACTCGACACGGGCTATGGACATAAGCAGGCGAGGACTGATGCCATGCTCTTTTCCCGCCTCATCAAAACAGAACGCATGTAACGACGGAGGTAAAAAAAACAAAAAAAGGATAAAGAGGATACCGGGTATACGAAACACTGCGGTTGTTGTGTGTGCCTTCACTCTGAATACTTCCCCAAATTTACCTCGCTCTACTCAAGGAAACTTTGCCGCTATTCTTCATGGTGCCCTTTGCATAGCGAAGAAGGTTTTCTCTGTTTCTCGCGCCGCTCCGTTTTGTATCAGTTTCATATATGAAATACCACAAAAAACAGGCGCTTCTCCCGTTAAGATGCAAAACTGACCAGGACTTCGGGGATACAATCGTTCAAATCATTGATTTTTTGATAAATCCACACGAATCCCTGAATCCTTGACCCCTTGTGGCCTTACAATGTCGAAAACATTCTCAGAGATAGTCAATAAATTATAATTGCAAAATATTTTCATTTCAATTAGTTATTAATGCATATTTTCCGTAATTCCTGCACAAAGCAGGGATTCATAACGGATTGAAAAGGCCGGAGCCCCGCGTACACGGGGATTACGATTGAGATAGTTTGATTGAAAACTCAGAACTCTTAGGTGACGGGGTGAATTATGGTTAAGATTCTCTTAGTTGAAGATGATAAAGCGCTAAGGAAGCAAATCCGCTTTTCACTGGAAAGTGCCTATAGCGTGGTTGAAGCAGGAAATCAAAAAGAGGCGGTTGATGCGCTGAAACTCAACAAGATTGATATTGTTATCCTTGACCTGGGATTGCCGCCGCATGAAAGTACGCCCGACGAAGGGCTAAAGGTCCTCAATCACATACTCAGCAGATATACCTGTAAGGTGATTATTCTCACCGGCCAAAAGACAGAAGGAATCGCCCTGGAGGCGATTAAATCAGGCGCGTTCGATTATCTCATGAAGCCGGCAAGTATGGAAAAGCTTCTCTACTCAGTTGAAAGGGCTTTACTGTTCAAGGAAACTGAGCAGCAGCTCGAAAGCCAGGGTATTAAAAAAATTTCCATAGATGTAGAGGTGGGAAAAGGCCTCCAGATACTTCGGGATGAAGCAGATAAAAGCATTATTTTAAGCGTCTTGAGGGACACAAATTTCAATGTGTACCAGTCGGCAAAAATCCTCGGTGTAAAAAGAGAAAGCCTCTATTATTTCTTGAGAAAGTTTGGCGTTAAAAGAACCGATGACGATTGAAACTGTATATCCTTTTTTTATTTTTGCCGGTCTTATCATCATTGGCGTTCTTGTCTATATACGACACCTCACGCGAATAGCCATCCGTTCCATACTCGAATTCATCAATCTCAACACCAATCTCGACTACGACCTGCACCGGTTTTTGTCCGAGGTGGCACCGGTGCTGAAAAAAATAAATATTATTGATCTTTTCTACGATATCACGTACCTGAATAATTCTCTCGCACAGGAAAGAACCGTACACAGCAATTCTATCGAGAAAGTTGTTGAAAGGAGTGATTACCGGATAAACGTGGGGATTGTGCCCCGCAATTCCAGGGGGGAACAGTACTATCTGAATATGATCGTCCTGGAAATCCTCTATGCCCTCATTGAAATGGATGTGCTCATCAAGATGAAGATCATTAACGACACCTTTTATAAATTTTCTCAGCTCCAGACATTTATCCTGCATGACGCCAAGAATCTCGCCCAGTTCATCGAGTTTCTCACATATAATGTACGCCATATAGACACCGCTGAGAGGCAGGAACGATTCATTTCGTATTTGAGGGAATCGCTTCCTGCTCAGTCCCGGCGCAGCGCCTCAATCATAGGTCTTCTCGATCTGAAAAAGGAAACAGATGCCGGAACATCAGACAAGGTCCCGATTAACCTGAAAACCCTGCTGGAAAACCTGGCCAAGAACTATAAACTCAATTACACGATTACAGGTGAAGGTTCTATCATCGCTGAAGAGTATAAGATCATGTCTATTTTTGATAACATCCTGAAAAATGTGTATGACAAATCTCTCGAGGAAAGAGATGTAAGATGCACAATGGAGATTGCTGCCGATGAAAAAAACATAACGATAGTAATCGCGGATACAGGAAGCCCCATCGCAGAAAAAACCCGGTTATTTGAACCTTTTTTCTCCACAAAAAAAGGAGGGTTGGGAATCGGCCTGTACCAGGTACGCAACATAGTCCATGCAATGAAGGGAGACATCCGCGTGCGTTCTCAGGCGACCGGCGTAATGTTTGAGATAGTCCTCCCCACACGTCAGGAAGTGTAAAATTCTTTTACTCTTGATTATTTATCCTCATTCTTTTTTAATACAATTCCTTAAATTGAATCCTGATGAATAATCCTTGTAAAGGAGACGAGCTATGTTCAACTACGGAAAAATAAAAAATAATAAAGGCTTTACGTTGGTCGAATTGGCGATTGTGCTGGTTATCATCGGGCTGATTCTCGCAGGCATCATCAAGGGTCAGGAACTCATCACCAACGCGAAGATTAAGAGGGCATACAATACCCAGAAGGAGATCGCCGCGGCAATTTACACGTACTTTGACCGATACCAGTTCTATCCGGGCGATGATCCGCAAGCCGCAACACGTTTCACCCCGGCGCTTCCCGTTCCCACAAATGGAAACGGGAATGCCCTCATTGCCGTCGGAGCCGCATCAACAGCGGCAAACTTTGCGTGCACGGCAACGGGTACTGAACAATGCGACCTCTGGGCCGTACTGAGGCTCTCCGGTATTCTCACCGGCAGCGGCTTCACCAATCCCACCCATCCTTACGGCGGCGCCGTTGCTGTCAGCTATTACAACATGCCTGCCATTGGCGCCGGTTCTGCCGCCCAGTTGACCCATTGGATCCAGTTGCAGAACATGCCTTATGATGTCTGCAAGATTCTTGACCAGCAATACGATGACGGAAACCTTGCCACAGGCATGGGCGCGGGATCGGGCACGATCAGGGGAACAACAAACTATATACCGGCAACAACAGGCGTGTACCAGATCGGATTCAAGCTCTAAACATCTCGCACGATCTGAACATATAATTTCACACTACTGTAAAAAGGGAAGCCCGTCTTCCCTTTTTTTAAAAGATAGTTCTATGAGTTTAGCGCATACGGAGAGGACAGGAGGAAACGGGGTATTGCGATGTGCGGGTTATTCCGTAATGAAAAAGGGTTTTCACTCGTTGAGATTGCCATAGTCCTGGTGATAGTCGGAATGATTTTGGGAGCCGCGGTTACTTTCTGGCGATCATCTATCGGGGCCACAAAATTATCAACGACAAAAAGCAACCTGGAAAATATAAGAAATTCCGTTATAAATTTTGCCATAGCCAGTGGCAAACTCCCCTGCCCAGATGTTACCGTTCCGCCAAACAACATAGGTACATCAGGCCCTAACCCCGGAACTTGCGGTACAAATTGTATCTGCAACATGTGCGCGACCCCACCCTGTCTTGTACCTTTTTATGTTCCTTTCCAGACACTGCAGCTGCAGTTGCCGGGAGGCAGGGACTCCTTCAGCAATGTCTACCGGTATGATGTCAGTTACGAGCCTGCGGGCGGAGGAGGACTCACCAATACGACCCATGATACATTTTGCGGTGTCTTATTTGAATATCTGAATCACGCAGCTGATACAGGTGTACAGAGAGTGCCTTGCGTTACAAACTCGAACGATACAGTGGACGACGGCCAGATCGGCGCTGTCCTTGGAGTGCCTCAGGGATATGCCGTCGCCGCGGTGATTATCAGTCAGACACCCGCGGATAGTTTCTTCAAGGCCCCATTGGGATTGAACGGCAAGAATATTGCCGGCACAGCCCGCGAATATGAAATGGCCAACAGGTCGAACGACAGAACATATGGAAACTTCGTCGCTGAGCTGACATTCAATGAATTATACAGCAAGGTGTGCACACCCCAGAAAACAAAAATCAGGATACAGAATTATACAGGAGGCACCAAGTACGCTCAGTTTGCCGGTACAGGCGTATGCACACAGATCAATGCGACGACAGGTTTCGTGGATCTTTACCAGGGAAGTACGGTAACTTTTTTCAATGACTCAGTGTGCTCAATTCCGTGCGGGACAGCTCCTATCACTTCTAACATGGCGGCAACGAACGATGCCGGAACGACGGACTGGAATGGTGCGGCGCCATGGGGACGGGACGGCAGGGTGCGCATTACCGGTAGCTGTGCTTTAAGTGATAACACAAGCTCTCTTCCATAACTTTTTATTATATACACGGTTCTTCTCCCATTTCGTTGCAAAAAAAGAGCCAAGGAATCAAGGGTGCAAGTGTTCATTTGCAAATCGCACGATCCTTACACGGATGATGTACGCATCAATGCACCTTGTAAAGTATTTCTGACGATACGTGGTATCCCTAGATTATCTCGTATTCATTATTGTAATAAAATACTTTGCGTCTTGAGACATTTTACGCTAAAAACCTACAACAATGAAAATGCCCTGTCATTTCGAGAGACAGACAATAGTACAGGGAACATGTCATTCTTCATCGCCGCCCCCTCACGCTACGCCGGGCTGCGTCTTGCCCCCGGAATGACACGCACTACATGTTGTTGAATACCTTTCAAAAACACTGATTCAATCCGTGGCGGAAACGGTGAGATTGTGGGCGACATGAACGACGCTAATGAAAAAAGGCTGAAACATACATTTATCGTGACAGGGGTATTGGTCCTTTTCCTTCCGGCAATTATTCTTCTTTCTACTTTCTCCCAATCAGATATAGTGTTCACGCCGCATCACCAAATTCTATTCGCCCTTATGTTTCTCATCACCCTGGCCGGATTAGCCACCCTGCTCTATGTGTTCAACCGGATTTCTTTTCAGGCCGAAGCGTATAAAGCAGCCGCTTCAGAGGCATCCCAAAAATCCATGGCGCTGAATGCAGTGAGAGATTTTGCCAACACTGCTCCGCAGAACAGAGATTTTGAAGGATTGCTTAATTCTCTTTTGGATAAAGCCCTTGCGGTGACGAACGCGCAAATCGGGTCGTCCTTCCTATTTGATCCCGCCGCGAGGCAGCTCCGCCTTACGGGATCGAGGGGTATAGAGAAGCTGGAAAAAGGCGCCTTTATCAATATTGATGATACGTTAATAAAGCATGTCATCGATGAAAAGAAGCCGCTTTTGGTGAAAGATGTGGAAAGTGACCCGCGAATCAGGAAAAAAAACGACCCCAAATACGGCTCCCCCTCATTTCTCAGTATACCCGTGTATGTAGGAGAAAAAGGCGATGTTACGGCTGTCTTGAACCTTTCCCATAAAAAAACAGGAGCCCCTTTTAACGAAAACGATAAAGACCTTATTTCGAACATGATCATTGAGGTCAGACTCACATTGGAAAATGCGCTTCTGCAATCGCAAGTCGTTGAATACATACAGCGCATTGAAGACAGGAATGCCAAGCTCGAACAGGAAATTGCCATGCGCAGGCAAGTCGAATCATCGCTCAGGGAGAGTGAATCAAGATTCAGAAACCTTTCCGATCTATTGCCCCAGACCGTATTTGAGACTGATCTCAGAGGCAACTTTTTATTCACCAATAAATCGGCATTTGATTTGTTCGGCTATGGGCAGGAAGATTGTAACAAAGGCCTGGACGCGTTTCAGATATTCATTCCCGAAGACAGAGAGAGGTTACGCTATAACGCCCGACGAATATTGGATGGAGAAAATTTGGGCGGGGTTGAATATACAGTGATAAAAAAAGACGGTACTCCCTGCCCTGTTGTCGTGTATGCCAATCCGTTACGTCGGGAGGGTAAACCTTCCGGATTACGGGGGATAGCGATAGATATCACAGAGCGGAAACAAGCCGAAGAAATTCAAAGAAAACTTCATGACGACCTCGTAGATGCGGAAAAATTAGCCGCCGTGGGTACATGCGCCGCCGGTATTGCTCATGAGATAAAGAATCCCCTGGCCATTATTATTCAGGGCGTGGAGTATTTAAGAACATGCACAGGCTTCGATTCGTTGGTAGTCGAGATCATACATAAAGTCACAAAATCAGCGTTAAGAGCAGATGCCATAGTGAAAGGGCTTCTGAGTTTTGCCCGCCAAACACCGCTTCAGAAAAATAATGCAGACATTATCCCCTTTATTGAAGAGTCCCTTTTGTTCATGGAACACAAGCTGAGCTCCAAACATATCACCATAGTCAGGCAATATTCTCCGGATCTCCCCGCAGTCAATATTGACAGTACCCAGATAAAGCAGGTATTTATCAACATTCTGTCAAATTCAATAGAGGCCATGGAGGAAGGCGGAACCATCACTATCAATGTTGAGAACATACAAAAAGGATATGACCAAAGTTACCTGCAGATATCTTTTGCCGATACTGGCTGTGGTATTCCCGAAGGAGAAGTTGAGAGAGTGTTCGATCCTTTTTTCACCACAAAGGACAGCATGGGAAATGCCGGATTGGGGCTCTCTATTACCAAGGGTATTATGGATAAGCATTACGGGACAATCTGGGTGGAAAGCAAGGTTGGGGAGGGCACGAGCGTCATGATTGGGTTACCAACGACGAACCTCCATTCATAGAACATAGTATGGCCCCATATGGAATAAATGAGCAATGACAAAGCACGGTATACGTCAGAAGATAGAACGCAATGGATTGATATTAATTGCGCTCTTTATGGTAGCAATATACTGGGTTATCGATTCTCTGTCATCCGATCAGGTACTGACTCGTTCGATGATAGTAGGCCTGGTTATGATATACGGAATCTTCACCCAAACCCTTATCAATTCGCGCAAAACAGCGCTTGATGAAAAAGAAAGAACACAAAAACAACTGATTCAGGCGGAGAAGCTCGCCGCCCTGGGCATTGTCGCTGCCGGTATCGCCCATGAGGTGAAGAATCCATTGGCAATCATTATCCAGGGGGTCGATTACTTGAAATCCTCTACTGGATCAGACAAGATTCTCATTGATGTAGTAAATAGAATCAACAACTCTGCCTTCCGGGCGGATTCTATCATTAAGGGGCTTCTCAGTTTTACCCGCCAGATGCCCATTCAGACCGAACAGGTGGAAATCAAGCCTGTTATTGAGGAGACGCTGTCATTCATAGAGCACCAGTTGAAACTCAAGCACATCAGGCTTGTCAAACAATTCTCTACGGACCTTCCCAAGGTTACTATTGACATCAATCAGATCAAACAGGTATTTTTAAACATCCTTCTCAATTCTATTGATGCGATGCGGGAGGGAGGAACCATAACCATCAGTGCCGAAGCGATGGGGAGTGTGCCTGAGGAGAGGCATTTACAGATCATTTTCGCGGATACGGGATGCGGAATTCCCGCAGACGCAATTGAGAAGGTCTTTGACCCTTTTTACACAACGAAGGACAGTTCCAGGAGCGCGGGTTTGGGTCTGTCCATTACCAAGGGCATTATCGATAAGCATCATGGGACTGTACGGATAGAAAGCGAGCCTGATAAAGGCACAAGGGTTATTGTAGAATTGCCCGCAAGCAATCCTCGATGACGTGCTCCACAGTTACAATGAAAACAGGAGGGTATCATGGAAGAACAGCACAAAGCAGACACAACACCCAAAAAGAAGAAAATATTGCTCATAGACGATGAAGAGGACTTCTGCTTTTTTGTCAAACTCAACCTTGAGAAGACCGGGAAGTATGAAGTGCTCACAACAACAAGCGGATCGAACGGCATCATCATGGCGTCAAGGGAACGTCCTGATTTAATTCTTCTGGACATTATCATGCCTGAAATTGGCGGCGGACAGGTCGCTGAGCTGCTTTTCGAAAACCCGAAAACGAAAAACATTCCTGTAATGTTCATTACTGCCATAGCTTCAAGGCGGGAAGTACAATCCCAGGAAGGGGTAATAGGGGGAAGAATGTTTATCGCCAAGCCGGTAACACCTGAGGAATTGATGGCCAAGCTAGATGGAATTCTTGAACGCAAAGGATAACAGAAGATCATAGAATATCTCACCGCTTCCTGCCATCCTCTCCGCGGTGGGAACCAGGTTATGGCGGAATACCAACAGTTGTCAATCCCCATTTCCCGAATGAAAAAATGAGGGGTCAGGTGTTACACCTGGCCCCTCTTCATAGTTTCTGGATAGTACCTGTTATCCGGTCACTGGTTTACCCTTCCTCCTCCGATGCAGCACCATGATTCCTATCGGCAAAATAAACGCGATGAAATACGGATACTCAATACAG
>CAZMBE010000013.1:0-60007 GCA_964564625.1 uncultured Syntrophaceae bacterium
TTGCCATGATCTTCTATGAAAACTACCGGTACAATGAGGCGATACATCAGTTCAAGGCATACCTCAAGAGATTTCCCAACGGGGAACGCAAAGAAATAGCAGAATGTACAATCGACATATGTTCTCGATATTCTCTTGCGATATAAGAAAAAAACAATCCCATACAACAACAAGGGATGAAAGTATCAAAGTTTTAGCGATGAGCGGTGTTCGGGATATCCATGTGGACTCACCTGCGTTATGTGAAGTGAGTAATGGCAATGGAAAGGGCGTCCCCAATGGCACTCTGAGGCATTGAAGGCGCAGGCCATAGCAGCGAGAACATACGACCTCTATCAGAAGGGAAAAAATACAGACAGGGACTATAACGTGATTGCGTCCACTATATCCTATGCTTATGGTGGGGCAGGGGTAGAAATTGAAAAGTCTAACCGGGCTGTGGATGAAACAAAGGGAAAGGTTCTCCTTGATAACGAATAGCAATGATGGAATCTATGTAGAAGGCAAGGAATATAGCCATGGAGTGGGGATGAGTCAATCGGGTGCTGATATGATGGCCCGTGACGGGTATTCATACAGCGATATACTAAAATTTTACTATCATGGCGTTGAGATCAGATGATACGTCAACTTCTTGTTATGATTTCTTAGTTTCTTGTTGACATAAAATAGTTCGTTCCCTATAATTCCCAGCATAAAAGCAAAGGAATACCATATAGTTGCAGCGATTTAACCATGCTGTATACTGAGTGGTGAAGTGCCCTGTCCATAGATCTCATAAACATGTTGCGTTCATGAAGTGAGCACACTCAATGATGAGCTCTTCGATAAACTGGATAATGACGGATCGATTTTAGGGATAAAGATAATCATCAAACAAACCGATATTAACCAAAAAAACTAATGAGTTATGTTATCGTTTTATTTGCCTCCCCAATGTTTCGTTAAGTGACTTATCTGTGCCTCCAATGATGATGAACTGAACAGTGATATAATTGTCGCGTGGGGTCCGGGATAAAGAAAATGAAAAACATGAAATTGGTTGTGAAAAATGGTACCATACCTGATAAAGATATTTAGAAATCGAGATATGCATCAATGAATGAATCACAGGCTTGGCCAATGATTGGTTTATCAGTGGGTAATTTCATACAATTAATTTCGATGGATCAACAAACGTGCCTTGTGAAAGTGTATCTTAATGAAAATACTAGGGGGGCTTTTTATTTTATTGAGGGCGATCTCTATGATGCTAAGTGCGGTGACCTTGAAGGTGAAGAAGCTGCCATGGAAATGATTACCTGGGAAAAAGCCAGGATCAATATAAATAATAATGCAAATATGAATGATGTTGCCAGGAAGATACACAAAGGGCTTTTGTCGCTGTTGATGGAAAGTTCGAGGCGTAGAGATGAGGCGGAATGGGAAAATCGTCTTAAAACATCAAAAAAAATTGTGCAAGACAATGAAGAAGTCTTTAAAGCCGTAAACGTTCAGAATGATGAAAAGACAACCCTCCCCGACGATTTCGACAAGAAGATTGATGAATTCATTGAATTTTGTAAGAAGGACATGGGAGATGCACTCATGAGCGCGAGTGTCATATCCATATGCGATGGAAGGGCATTAGGCGGTTATAATTCCAATGCAGAAACGGTTTCCCTTTTTAATCAAATAACAGCTTCTTTGAAAAGAGTATTGGAAATTAACTCCTCGGAAGCACTGGGGAAGTATTATATTCTGGATCTGGAAGATGACAAAACGCTTTTTTCTTTTTTGAACGGCAAATATCAATACCAGTGGGGAATAGTGTTTGACCGCAGTAAAGTAAAGCAGGATCTTTTCTTAAATGTGATTGTACCTGAGATTATCAGGATCCTTGAAGATGCGATGACAGGGAGAGGATAAAAGAGAAACCATTGTCGGCAGGGATTAATAACGGTTACGCTGACATCGAAAGGAGGGCGAAATGAACATTGCGAAGTTGAACGAATGTCTGGAGAATTTGAAGCGCGATTTGGGAGAAGGTCTTATTGCATCGAGCATCATTACAACTTCGGATTATCAGACGATCGCTGCGACGGAGAAGTCGAGCCCTGTGACTGCCTCTATCTTCGGTGAAGTGACAAATTTTATCCAGAATGCCCTTTCAAAGGGGCCCTATCCGCAGCTCGGGAAGTTTTATTACATGGATCTTGTGGGAAACAGGGGACTGATATTTATTCCTCTTGGTGATTATCAGTGGGGGGTAGCAATAGATACCAAGAAGTGTAAACTCGGCCTTTTCATGAATATTATTTTACCAGCAATGATCACTGACTTTGAAGAGGCGATAACAACGTAATGACCTGGGGAGGCAATAATGGGAGAAAAATTGGTTCGCATCTTTGAGATTGTTACGGAACAGACCGGATTCAGAGGAAGGCTGGCACTTGCAAACAAGACAGGAATTTCAATGACGCAGGCCGCCGAAATGAACGATACAGACGTGCTTGTAAAAAAAATTGAAGCTGCGGCAATAGATGTAATTGATAACAATTCGTAATGTGTTATCTCGAACAATTTGAAATCAGGTATGATATGAAACCTTTGAGAATTTTCTTGATGTGCCTTGAAAGAACGCAAAGAATGAATACATGATTTAGTAGTTGGCATTGCTCATATGAGAGCTGACAGGATATAAGTAATGGTCTTTGACGGCAAAGTAGGATAGTGTTGTGAACATATATTGGACTGCCCTGAGATGCAATGTCCGTGTTGCAAACACTTATTAAAGGAAGGCACAATAAAAAAAGTTCCATAGGCAACGAGTGAATTACCCATTCCCGCTGGCAGGTGAATGGCAAATCCACATTATCGCGAATAATTGCGTGGTGGGTAGAGAATATTTAACGAAGTATATGGAATTTTTACATTGCCACTACGGGAAAGCGTATACGATATGAATTTAGCACTGGACGGGGAACAGCTTGACAAGATATATGATACACTAAAATCGGCCCTGATAGAGATTGGTGTCGAGATTGCGATGTTACTTGATACGGCCGGTAACGTTATTACAACAGTTGATGATGGTGTAGACAGGCACGATGTATATGCGTTGGCAGCACTGGCTGCTGCGAACTTCAGTGCCATGCGCAGCATGGTGAAGATTGCGGGGGAAGAAGAGTTCTCACTTCTGTTTCATAAAGGACAGAAGGAAAACATATATTTAAGCTCGGTCAGCGATGATTTTCTCTTATTTGTTATTTTTAATGACGATATGACTCTGGGTCTTTTAAGGTTAAAAGTGGCCAGTGCTATTCGTGATTTGACGGGTATCCTGGTCATTGATTCATCTCAATAACTTTTGTGTCCAAGACCATGCCCCACAGGAGGATTTCATAAAGGTGTCATATTGAGGAGGAATATAATTTGGCATTTATTAATCTTAAAGATAAGTTGATACAAGCCAAAATAGTATATTACGGTCCCGGTAAATGTGGCAAAACCACCAACTTGGAATATATTTATAATAAGTGTCGGGAACAGATAAATTCTAAAATGGTCACGATAAAGACTCAAGGTGACCGCACACTTTTTTTTGATTTTTTCCCCTTTGACATAGGTAGGATAGAAGGATACGACGTAAAAATACAATTATATACTGTACCCGGGCAGGTAAAATACAATTCAACAAGGAGGCTGGTACTGAAGGGAGTTGATGGCATTGTATTTGTGGCTGATTCAGCTGAAGACCGCAGGAATGCGAATGTCATTTCACTCAAAAATTTGCAGGAGAACCTGGCACTCTATAAGAAGAACATCTTTGAAATACCCTTGGTCATGCAGTATAATAAGAGGGATCTTGCCAAAGCTGGGGTTCCTGTTTTGGATGTAAAAACGCTGGAAAAGGACCTTAATGAGGATTTGAAAGTGCCATCGTTTGAAGCAAGCGCTTTAGAGGGTGACAATGTGGTTATTACCCTTAAAAAAATAATATCAGTAACAATGGCTTCTCTGGAAAAGGAATTGAAATAGGAGCGTAAAAGATGGAGACAGACAATGCATCCCCATTCATTCGCGGAATACATAACCGCCTCGATACAATCTTTGGGGAAGACAACAAGAAATCCGCTCATGCGGAAGGTGTTGAACCCCCGGGGGGGGATAAGACGGAATCGGATATCCCTGGTGTGCATACAGATGATGGTAGTAGAGACGCTAAAATCGAGGAAGTAAGCCAGTCAAAATCCATGTTTGTTCGTGGGATAGAGAACCGTCTTGATGCAATCTTTGGGGAAGACAACAAGAAATCCGCTCATGCAGGAGGAGCTGATCCTCTAGAAGCAGATACGAAAGAATCTGACATTTCCGGTGTGCATGCAGAGAATGGGATTAAGAATTCCAAAATCGAGGAAGCAATCGCGTCCCAATCCTCGTTCGTTCGTGGGATAGAGAACCGCCTTGATACAATATTTGGGCAAGACAATAAAAAATCTGATGATGAGGAAGGTGTTGATTCCCCAAAAGAGATAACCGTCGATGCGGAGATTTCTGATGTATCTAAAGAAGAGGGTAAGAAAGATTTTAACATTGATGAAAATGTCAGCGTCACTACAGAAGAAACAGCTGATCATGAAAAAGAGCACAGCATAAAGACCGTGGGGGATAATGATATGCCTGAAGATACAGAAAAGTCCGAAATTCATGATCTCGCAGCGCATAAAAGCCTGAAAGAGAGTGTTTTGGACACCAAATTGTCTGATGAAGAGGATGACAAGTCAAAGCGGTTTGAACAACTCTTTGGGGCCTTAGTTACCTCAACTTCCATAATGTCTTCGCCTCTCAAAGACTTGAAAAGTACCGTTCTTTCAATAGAATGGGAAGTGACCGATCAGGTTATGGAGAGATTCGACAAAGAGGTTAATAAATTAAGTGAATTATTTGCAGATGATAAAATTATTCTCGGCTTTCTCAAGATACTGCATTTTTTAGGAAGGTATATAAGAGTCAAAGGAGTGGAAGCCCATTATATTTCTGTAAAATTGCTTATGGCCGTGTATGATAATCTTGAAAAAGTGTTATTAACGAAAGAAATGACAGATGCAGAGAAGCACGAAATCTTGTGTAATGACTCGAAAAAATATAAAGAATGGGTGGAAACCGTAGATCTTACTGTAAAGAGAGAAGAGGCACGGGACAGGGGAGAAGTGCCTCGTGAAGAGATAAAAGAAGCAATATCCAAAAAAGATGAAGGGTACATGACTGCGGAACCGATCATTTTATTAAAGACACAAGAAGAGTCACCCGGGAAGGAAACTATTCGTGCACTCAAAGAATCAGCACCGACCGCAGGAGATACGGAACTGACCCCTCACGAGGCATTTGCATTCGCGGTAGAGGAGATAAAAAAAGTAATCAGTGCGGAATTCAGTGCGCTAAGAGCAGAAATGAAACTTTGGAGACGGGAAAAATAAATGAACATGACGTGTACAGCATTGTACGGGTGTTTCCCTCTCTGTAGTGTTGAAATTATGCTGCATTTCTTAGCGTAATTAAACAATTGGTCTGTCCGGACGGAATATTGAAATGGTTATATTTTGTGATGAGTGCGGGGAAAGATATATAATAGAAAATAATGACATTACAGAAAAGACGGTAATAATCAATTGCACTATCTGTCATAATCTCATAAAAATAAGTCTGCCGGACCGTGATGTAAAGAATCCACCGGGTAGCAGAATAACCAAGGGTTGATGAAAAAGATCCAGGTTCGTATTCAGGTGAAAACAAAACGCACCAAGAAACAGGAAAGCGCATGACTAGTAAAGAGGAATCTTTTGATTTGATTCATGAAAAGCAGGAGCTGGATATTTTTTTGTCAAATATCACGGGCATCCTGCTGTCTGATGAAGTTGTGCGAGAAAAACCTGCTGCGATAATAAAAGCACAGGAAGCATTGACAGGAAAAGATCACAATGAAGCAATAGATTTGCTTCGTGAAAAAGAGGACACAGATGCATTCCTGTCCGGTGTTACAGCCCCCCCTTTGCCTGATAAAGTCATAAAGGAACCGCAGCCAGATGCTGTAAGAGATGCCATCATGATCTCAGCGCCTTATGGTGGTGTATCAGCGCATGGTAAACCGGAAAGGAAGGACTCTGCAGATGAAGAGAAAATCATTATAGATAGACAAGAAGTGCCTGCAGAAGCTACTGGAAGAGAAGAGAAACACATTATACTAAAAGAAGAAAAGCTTACGGGAAGAAGTTTGAGCCCTGCAGGAATAAAGGCCGAAAAACAGGCTCAACCGGCAGATCAAGGGATAAAGGCCAAAAGGGCAGTTGCGAAGGAAAGCAAAAAAAAACAAGAGGGATCCCGATTACGCATGATCGGCCTCTTCGTAGTCTTTATTATCATAACGCAGGGTTATTTATGGTTATATCCCGATGCCGGCTATCAAACCATAGAATGGATGCATTCCAATATCCCCCTGTTGGATAGGCTCCTGGGGGAACAAAAGGACGCACGGAATATTATTATTGATCAGATCGAATGTATAAATGTCAGGCAACGATTCATACAGAATGAATCATTAGGAAAACTCAGAATTATAGAAGGTACAGCGTTAAATCAGGCTGATTTTCCTATAGCAAAAGTTAAGGTTATGGGAGAGCTTTTTGATTCCCATGGGCGACTACTTGCTGCACGAACATCCTCATGCGGGAATATGCTCTCCAATGAAGCGTTAGGGAGGCTTAAAGAAGAAGATATACGCCTGCTATCATCTATTCCCCGTGAAGACAAGATCCTGCCGAAAGGGCAGATACCTTTTATGATTGTATTCAAACAGGAACCGGTTGAGGTTGCGAAAGCAACTGTAACGGCCGTGGACGCTGAAAGGGCCTCACCGTGAGATCTTTCGCACAGGGCCCCTCTCTGGAGGGGCATCCCCTGGACACTCTCCTGCCATAGATTATGTAACATTTGTGAATCATGCGCATGGTGTTATTTTATGCATGCCCTGAATACCTGCCTCAAATCGGTGAGGCCTATTATAGCTTTTGAGATACCATCCTGAAGCAGTGTTCTCATCCCTTCAAAAATAGCATTTTCCCGCATTGTTTCAATAGACTCACGTTTGAGAATTAGTCTTTTGATTGTATCTGTATTGATGAGAAGCTCATGAATACCCATCCTGCCTTTGTACCCTGAATTACCACATGCGTCACAGCCTTTTGGACGGTAAAGTATCAGACTTTTTTGGTCAGGCACGTTCAGTTTATCAAACAATTTCTTGCCATAAGCGCTCACTATTTCTTTGTATTCTTCAGGTGAGGGGTGATACGCTTCTTTGCACTTTTTGCATAGTGTCCTCACCAACCTTTGTGCGAGAATACCGAGGAGAGAATCGGAGAAGTTAAAAGGATCGATTCCTATGTCAAGAAGCCTGGTAATTGTTTCTGGTGCGCTGTTCGTATGAAGGGTGCTGAAGACCAAATGCCCCGTCAGTGAGGCTTCCACTGCAATTTTGGATGTTTCATAGTCCCTCATTTCACCAACCATGATAACGTCAGGGTCAGACCTGAGGAAGGCCCGCATGGCGGCTGCAAAATCGAATCCGATTTTAGGGTGTACCTGAACCTGTCGCAGCCCGCGCTGGGTAATTTCAACCGGGTCCTCTGCTGTCCATATTTTTCTGTCTGATGTATTGATATGGCGCAGGGCTGCGTGCAGCATTGTTGTTTTTCCCGAGCCGGTAGGCCCGACCACAAGAATTATCCCGTACGGTTTTTCACAGATCTTGAGCAGTTCTTTATAATTTCTTTTCGTTAATCCCATAGCTTCAAGGGGCACTAATTTCCCCGAGCTTAAAATACGCATCACTACATCTTCGAGATTTTCTGTGGTCGGCACTGTGGCTACACGTAGTTCGATTGTCTTCCCGTCGGGGCTCTTCGTTTTAATCTTCCCATCCTGGGGTATCCTTCTTGAGGTTATATCGAGATTGGACATAATTTTAATCCTGGAAACCAAAGCAGCTCTGTAACTATACGGAACGGAAAGATGATTGATACATGCGCCATCAATCCTGTAACGGATGCCCACGCTACCCGCTTCCGCGTCAGGTTCGATATGAATATCCGAAGCTCCTTTTGTATATGCTTCATTTATTATCTTGTTTACAAGCTGTATGATTTCATTGTCCGATTCTTTGACAAATGTTTCCTTTAGGGCAGCTTTTGGGGCCATATGGAGAGACTCGGAGATTACCTTGCTTTCAAGCTCTTTGCTTAGTTGCTCGTGCTCATCGGTGACTGCCTCGTCGTCAACAAGTTGCATCAGTTCTTCTTCTGATTCCTGGACGACTGCCTCACTATCAAAGGCAGCTTCATCTTTATCATCTTTTTCAGCAGTATCAATTTCAGGTGGTTCAGCACCATCTTCCTGGTATGAATGATTAATGAATTTAATAATGTCTTCCGGCAAGGCGACATCGTATTTTAACGTTTTTAAATTCAAAATGCTCTCGATAGATTCCCGTTTCCTTTTGTTATGAGGATCATCAACAAGTATATGCAGGTAACCATCAACTTCTTCAAATGGGATCCAGAGGTTTCGAAGCAGGAGTCTTTTTTCGAGATTTGCTAATAGATAGTCCGGAATTGAAGTGTTACGATCGAATGAAATAAATCTGCATTGATAATATTCTTCCAGCGATTTACGGATATTGTTCTTGGAAATATCGTATTTTCTTATTAATATGGTTTCCAGTGGTTCCTTATTGGCAATCGCTTCATTCTTTGCTTTCTCCAAATCCTCTTCGCTGATTAAATTCTGACTGATGAGGTATCCAAATTTTACCCCCCTGATTTTTGACGGGTCCTTTTTTTGGTGTTTGTGAAAAGCTGTTCCCAACGCTTCTGCAACATCGTGCAATATTACCGGTTCTTCCTCCGCAAATGCGACGGAAGGATCGGCCTTATTTATTATCTGAATGACACCCATTACATTGTTGTTGTATAAAATGGGAGCAGCCATGACCTGTCTCGTACAAAAACCTGTTTTTATGTCTAACTCAGTATCGAAGGTCAGTTCCTTGTCAATGTTTTTCAGTTCATCTTTATCATACGCATCAGAAATGGTTACGGAGTTTCTGGTAATGGCGACATAACCCGGTATGGTTCGCTTGTTGATGGGCAGCCTTAACTCTCCTGGCTGGTTGCTGTCGGAATCAAAGGTGTACATATCTTTTTTTGAACGGTCCACAGCGTATATAGTAACTGCCTCAACCCTGAAGAGATTTAAAATATGCTCTTTCGTGCCTCCGATCACCTGTTGTATATTCTCTGCGGTGTTGATTAAATCCGTGATATCCTGCAGTATGTCCTGCACACGCTGAAATTCTTTCAGCTCGGAAATCTCATCAAATTCATTCGCATCATCCATATCTATTGTTCCTCTGATCTTGAGGCATAATACCAATCTATTGTGTTCTTTAAACCATCCCGCAGGTTTGTCTTTGCACGAAAGCCAAATTCCTGGAGGGCTCTCATGGTATCAAGCATTCTGCGTGGCTGGCCATCAGGCTTGGTTTCATCCCAGGTAATCTTTCCTTTAAATTGTGTCAGTTCAGCAATCAGATGAACGAGGTCTCTTATCGATATCTCAAAGCCGGCGCCAATGTTGACAGGTTCACTTTTATTATAGGCTGCCGTGGCTAACAAGATGGCTTCAGCGGCATCTTCCACATAGAGGAATTCGCGTGTCGCCACCCCGGTTCCCCAAACGACAATCTCTTTTTCATTATTAAGATTTGCATCGATACATTTTTTAATCAACGCCGGGATAACATGGGAAGATTTAGGATCGAAATTATCGCCGGGTCCATAAAGATTCACGGGGAGCAGAAATATGGAATTGAACCCGTACTGCTGCCGGTAGGCCTGGGATTGCACCAACATCATTTTTTTTGCGAGACCGTACGGTGCATTTGTTTCTTCAGGATACCCATTCCAGATATCGTCTTCTCTGAAGGGGACAGGAGCGAACTTCGGGTATGCGCAGATTGTTCCTATAGCGACGAACTTCTCGATGTTTCTCAGGTACCCTTCGTGTATGAGCTGGGTGTCCATGATCAGGTTTGTATAGAACAGGGATGCCGGATTTTCTTTGTTATACCCGATGCCGCCTACCCTGGCAGCCAGGTGAATAACGATATCCGGTTTTTTATCTTCATACATTCGCCTAATGTCGTCCAGGTGGATGAGGTTATACTCTGAAGAACTGATGGCATCAAAATGAGCGCATCCATACTCTTTAAGTTTCTTGAGCACATGCAAACCCAGAAAGCCTTTCCCGCCAGTAACGGTTATTTTTTTATCTTTTAATGACATTTTAGTGCATTTCACAATTCATGTATCCGGCATCTTTCAGCGTCTTTTCTTTTTTTGCGAGCTCCATGTCAGACTCGATCATCATGTCAATTAATTGATCAAAGCCAACCTTTGGTTCCCATCCCAGTTTCTTTCTTGCCTTTGTTGCGTCTCCCAGAAGGATATCAACTTCTGTGGGCCGGAAATATTTAGGATCGATAGATACATGATCCCTGTATTCCATGTTGAGTTTCCGGAACACTAATTCCACAAATTCTCGAACGGAATGGGTTTCTCCTGTGGCAACCACATAATCGTCAGGCTTATCCTGCTGCAGCATCAGCCACATAGCCTCAACAAAATCTGCGGCAAACCCCCAGTCTCTTTTCGCCTCTAAGTTTCCCAGGTATAGCCTGTCTTTAAGGCCCAGTTTAATCTGGGTTGCCGCGCGGGTTATTTTCCTGGTGACAAAAGTCTCGCCACGTCGGGGGGATTCGTGATTGAAAAGTATACCATTACATGCGAAGATATTATATGCATCCCGGTAGTTCTTAACCATATGATAGGAATATACCTTCGCAACAGCATAAGGGCTCCGGGGCTCAAAAAAGGTCGTCTCGTTCTGAGGAGGCGGGGCTGCACCAAACATCTCGCTTGACGACGCCTGATAGAATCTTGTTTTAATGCCGGTCTTTCGAATTGCTTCCAGGAGCCTCAGTGTACCGAGGCCGGTAACGTCGCCCGTATATTCGGGCATGTCGAAACTTACCCGGACATGACTTTGAGCACCCAGGTGATAGATCTCTTCCGGCTTGATCGTGTGCAGAAGGTCCGTCAATTGTCCCGAGACTGAAAGATCACCATAGTAAAGATATATGCGGGCCTCGGGATCATGGTAATCCCGGTATAAATGATCAATCCGATCCGTGTTGAAAGTGCTTGTCCTGCGAATGAGGCCGTGAATTTCATAGCCTTTGTTGAGCAGAAACTCAGCCAGATAGGAACCGTCCTGCCCTGTGATACCCGTGATAAACGCCCTCTTCATTACTTTACTCCTCAGAGGTTATAATATTCTCTGTACCATTTTACAAAACGGCCAATGCCATCTTCTATCGATGTGGAAGGTCTAAAGCCGGCATCGGTCATAAGGTCATCGATATCGGCATATGTTTTCGGTACATCCCCCGGTTGCAGGGGAAGCAAATTCATTTTTGCCTTTTTGCCTAAATTTCTCTCCAGTATACTGATAAATTCAAAAAGTTCTACGGGCTTGTTGTTTCCTATATTGTATATTTTATACGGGGCAAAGCTTGTACCGGGATCCGGAGTGCTGCTATTCCAATGTATGTTTGGTTTCGGAATTTTATCCGTAATTCTGAGGATACCTTCAACAATATCATCAATGTAGGTAAAATCCCGGGACATTTTTCCTTCGTTAAAAACATTAATGGGCCTGTCTTCCAAGATGGCTTTTGTGAATAAAAACAGGGCCATATCGGGCCTGCCCCAGGGTCCGTACACGGTGAAGAACCTTAAACCCGTACAGGGAAGATTGTAGAGATTCGCATATGTGTGTGCCATCAGTTCATTCGCCTTTTTCGTCGCTGCATAGAGACTGACGGGATGATCCACGTTGTGGTGTACGGAAAAAGGCATCTGTGTGTTTGCTCCATATACGGAACTTGATGAGGCGAAGACTAAATGCCTGATCTTCTGATATCGGCACCCCTCAAGGATATTTATAAATCCGGTGAGGTTGCTGTCTGCATAGGCGTGGGGATTTACAAGAGAGTACCTGACACCGGCCTGTGCAGCAAGGTGGACGACTATTTCGGGAGTTTCTTCCTTGAAGAGTACCGACATACGTTCCCTGTCGGCTATATTGGCTTTGATAAAGCGGAAACCTGCCTCTTTTTCCAAAAGAGCGAGCCTTGCTTTTTTCAGGTTCACATCATAGTAGTCGTTCAGATTGTCAACGCCGACTAAGGTATTGCCGCCTTCCAAAAAGCGTCTTGATACATGCAAACCGATAAAGCCGGCGGCTCCGGTGACAAGGATTTTCTTCATTTACTTTCACCTTTTCTTGTTAACGCTTCTCTAAATTCTCGTTTAAGCTGTGGGAAGAAAACCGCCCCCTTAAAGCTCATGGGTATCTTTGCGAACCTAACATAATCGGGCCTGCTGCCCTTTGACACTCTGCCGGACGCTGTGGCGATAAACTGTTCCTCCAGTAATGACTGCATATGGGCCGCTTCTTCGGTGAGTTCTATGGTCACACAGCAATTGTCCTCATGTTCGTTTTCCAGACATATCCCCACCACGGCGAGCTTAAACTGTTCTGGTCTCATTTTGAAATCCTCGACAAGAACCCTGGAAAGGTCTGAGGCAATCTGCTCATAAGAATAGTTTGCACCACCGCGAATGAGAAGCGCCGAGTCTCTTGTCATCCAGTAATAATCAAGGCAGCCGTCTCTTCCACGCAGGGCGAAACCGATATCCTTCAGACCAGTATACCATCCTTTTCGAAAAACCTCCCGTGATGCTGTATCCTGGCCAATGTAACCGCTCATGATGTTGGCGCCCCGGGTTACAATATAGCCGGGTTCACCTATTTCACAAGGTTCCATAAACCCCTTTTTCCGTGGTTGGATTTGTCTCACAAGCGTGACTCTGGTAAAAGGGAAATGTTCCCTGCCGATATAGTATCCAATAATTTTTTCGCCGCGGTGTTCGTGATTCCAACCCGCTGCAAATGCCTCCATTGTTTCGTTTTCTGTCATCGATGTCGGCGTGGCGCTCACCTGAAGGCATGATTCTGTGGATCCGAAGCGGACATGGGGATAGTGACCACTGCGTTTAAGGATGCGCGTGACCGTAGTCGGCCCCACCGGTGCAGAGCCGATCAGAATATCGGTCTCTCTCAGCGCATTCTTTAGATAATCAAGTTCAAGAGGAAGCTTTCCTGTTTCTATAAGATTTTCCAGAAAATCGATGTGGCGGGGGACGAGGGGGGCGACGAACAAGCCCTGCTTCGTATGTGCTATTTCGGCCAGGATTTTCCAGTATGGTGTAGAGTAACGCTGGATGAGGTGAACCGTAGCTCCGATGCGCCTCATTCCCCAGTCGGATAAGGCGGATGAGTTTGTATGGTGCAGGGGATTCACCAGCAACAGGTCCAAAGGCGTGGATGTGGGCAAACGGAAATACGCTTCAAAGGTAAGCCGGTTTGCCAGGTAGCTTCTATGTGATAGCTTTACCCCTTTGGGAAGGCCCGTGGTGCCTGCGGTAAAGATGATCATCTTTTCATCGTTATAAGAAAGCGGTGGAGATATCCAGGTTACAGCCGGTTCCCAGATTTCAAGTGATTCAACGATAAAAAATATCATACCAGGAAGGTCGGATCTGATCTCTTCGGCCCGTTTTGCAAAGCCCTGGTCATAGAGAAATATTTTCGCGCCGCTTGCAGTAGCCTTATAAATAAGGCGATGATTGTCATCCGCCTGCCAGTTTATCGTCACGGGGATACATCCTGTCATAACAGCCGAGAGCCTGAATATGAGGTCATACGGACTGTTGTCGGAGAAACCATGAACAATCCGGTCACCCTTAGATACGCCATGCTCTGCGAGGTATGCTGCCCCCATTGTTGCCAGATCCCAGAATTCTCCTCTTGTCAATGACCGCTTCTTTATTCTGTCTCCCTCGAATACATAAAAGCATAGGAAAGGCTGCGCTCTGTCAGTAAAGGCTGTCCGGTATTCATCGAGGGGGTTTTTATGTGTAATGAGCGACGTGATCGGTGCACCTGTGCTCAAGGTATAAAGCTTTTTCTCTCCCCGTGCAGGGTTTGATCTGGTGAGTGTATGCGTATTCATCGAATCATTATTGTCATCGTCTTTACGGGAGTGACTCTCCAATAACTTCGGATGCTTTTCAAAAATCTTTACCAATTTTTCAGTGTGAAACGGCAGGCGTCGAGAGTTTTTTCCATGTCTTCATCTGTGTGGGCAAATGAGAGGAAAGAGGCTTCGAATTGGGATGGCGCCAGGCTGATTCCACTGGCTAACATACCCCTGAAATAACGTCCGTAGAATTCTGTATTGCTTTTTGCTGCAGACAAGAAATCAAAGACTGCCTCGGAAGTAAAAAATACTGTAAACATGGATCCCGCTCGATTAATACGAACAGGTATATCACGCCCGTCGAATAATATTTGCAGTTCCTTGCAAAGCGAAGATGTCCTGCGCTCCAGGATTTCATACTGCCCGATATTTTTTTTAAGAATGTTCAGCGTTGCAATTCCCGCGGACATGGCGAGAGGATTTCCCGAGAGAGTTCCCGCCTGATATACTGGTCCCGCCGGGGCCAGTTTCTCCATGACATCTTTCCTGCCTCCGAATGCGCCGACAGGCAGACCACCCCCGATTATCTTTCCCAGACATGTCAGATCGGGTTTAATTCCTGATATATTCTGGAAACCGCCGTAGGTAAGCCTGAAGCCCGTGATCACCTCGTCAAAAATGAGGAGTATCCCGTGCCGGCGGGTTATGTCCCGGAGCATCTCCAGAAAGCCCTCTCGTGGAAGGACGACACCCATGTTACCCGCTACCGGTTCAACGATTATGCACGCAATGTCCTCTCTGTATGTATCCACGGCTGCTTTCACCGCCTCCGTGTCATTGAAGGGGAGAGTGATTGTCAATTCGGCCAGCGCTCGTGGAACCCCGGGACTTCCCGGTATACCAAGGGTTGCAATGCCGGAGCCTGCCTTCACCAGCAGTGAATCCGCATGGCCGTGATAGCATCCCTCAAACTTAATAATTATCTCCCTGCCGGTGAACCCGCGAGCAAGCCTGATAGCGCTCATGGTTGCCTCAGTTCCGGAGCTGACCATTCTCACCATGTCTATCGAGGGGAACGCTTCGACGACCTTCTTTGCCATTTCTACTTCCAGTTCCGTCGGGGCGCCATAGCTTGTTCCCCTGACTGCCGCAGCCTGAATAGCGGCAACAATGTCGGGATGGCTGTGACCAATAATCATAGGACCCCATGAAGATATGTAATCGATATATTCCCTTCCCTCAACGTCGTAAATTCTGGAACCGGAAGCCCTATGTATGAAAACGGGTGTTGATGCAACGGCTTTGAAAGCTCTTACCGGGCTGTTCACTCCTCCCGGTATGTAGTTGACAGCTTCTTCATACAGAGATTGAGATAATTTATTTGACATCCGTAAAATACTCCATACTGCTTTTTTTATACTCTTCCTCGCTCATGAGGATTGTAAAATCTTTGATTCCCGTTGCTTTTGAGAGGTTTTGGATTATACGTTTCTGTTCTCCTTCACGGAAGTGAACCATAGAGAAAATACTGTATTTCCCAGCAAAGGGAGGGGTTCTCTCGTAGCAATGGGTCACCTCCTTGAATGAGGCAAGAGTATGGCCTGCGGCGTCGATGCTTTCCTGAGATACTGCCCAGATTACCATGGCATTGCGGGTAAAGCCCGCTTTTTGATGTCTAAGTATAGTTCCAAACCTGCGGACCATGCCTTTCTTTATCAAACCACGGATAGCGGTAAGGGCTTCTTCTTCTGACATACCAGCCTGCTCGCCAATAGATTTAAAAGGCCTCTTTACGAGAGGGATGTCGTTCTGGATGAAGTACGCGATGTTCTTTTCTCTAGTGGTTAACATAGTACCTTCGTATAGCAGTTTTTTAGTCCTTATTCCATAGGCAAGGAGGTCTTCGACCGCAGGGACTTCTTTTCCGATTGCATGTGCTTCAGCTTTAGTATCTTGTCCTTGGCTCGTCTCGATCGGCGCCGCTTCTGCCGCTTTATTTTTTCCCTTTGCTGCCTTTCCGCCTGCACAATTCCCTGTTGAGTTCTTTCAATCCTGTCCAAAAGCAGTCGCCTGGCAAGAAAACGGTTCTGCGCCTGGGACCGTGACTGCTGGCACTTCACGAAGAGTCCCGATGGCACGTGAACGAGGTGCACACAGGAAGAAGCTTTGTTCACCTTCTGTCCGCCGGGACCGGATGATCGGATGAATGTCTCCCGGAAATCACTTTCCGAAATTCCGAGGCGCTCCATGCGTTCGTTTAATGCCTTTTCCTTTTCCGGGGAAATATTAAAGAGACTCATGGCTTTACACAAAAAACTCTACTACATCCCCGTCCTGGAGGACATAATCCCTTTGTACCATCTGCCCGTCCCGGACCGATTTGCCCCACGCCTTGGCATATTTCAATTTATGTACAAAATCGTTGTGAATCTTGCCTCCCAGGTCTTCTAACGTGCTCCCCACAGGTATCACAAACGGTGACTTTTTGTCCGCTTCTTTTCCCGGTGGTTTTGTGTAGACCCTGATAATACCTGAAAGTTCATAGAGTTTATCCAGAAACGCCATGATGTTCCTGCCGGTACGGGTTGAAACACCCAGGCAGGGTAATTGTATCCCGGATAGTTCCAAAAAAATTTCCAGGGTTTCTTTGTCTTCAGGTTTATCCATCTTGTTGACAGCCACAAGCGTTTTCTTGATTTTAGGGGGTTTCTTCAGGTCATCCGGGATTGTACATGCCTCGGAATAAATGCGAAAGGCATGGAGAATAACGAGGGTGTCTTCACACTGCTGCATAGGGTCGGCAGCGAGGTCCAGCAGGATAACCACGATATCAGCCCGGCGAATCAGATCCATGAGGGCAGGTTCTATGTAGTCTTTTGTGAGAGGCGGAGTGTCAATAAGCTGGAATTGTATGTTTCCATAGTGTGCCATTCCCGGAGTAGGTTTATGGGTGGTGTGGGGGAAATCCGCCACTATCGGCTCAGCATTTGTTATTAATTTTACAAGGGAAGATTTGCCTGTATTGGGAGGACCGACAACAACGATCTGTGCCGCTCCTTCTTTTTCGATGTCGTATGCAGTTTTCTGTCTGGCTGCCCCCTTTCTTTTCTGGGCCTGGTCTCTGAATTTTGAGATACGTTCGCGTAGCATGGCCTTGAGCTTGTCCGTGCCCTTGTGCTTCGGCATGATGGCAAGCATCTCTTCCAAGGCTTCAACCTTGTCTTCCGGGGTCTTTGCTTCCCGAAACCGTTGTTCCGCCTCGAAATAATGTGGCGGCAAATTGGCCGGCATTGTCTTTTGTCTCCTTGTGAACGGGGCAGAGTTGAAATCTGTCTCCAGAATATTTTCGCACTATGTCGTGAAAGTCAAGTTGAATCCGGTAGCGAGCTCATTTTTGTCAACATGCTTCGGGATAAGCATGCGAAGGGGTGTCATTTTTATTCCTTAAGGATCGTAGTTTCTCCTTAGTTAACTGTGGAGAGCGTCAATTTATCAAGTTGAATTTATTAAAAAACATGGTATTCTAATAGAAAGTAGAAGATGTCCATGGTTCCATGTTTTAAGGATGGAGAACTTATTCTATGCATTTCACTCGAACCTTTGAATCCTGTTATGCCCATAGCACTGAGGCAGGTATATGTTTAGCGCCCATCTGGTGAACGATCCCTTTGGCGACCCAGGGGTATATATTGAATTTAAGTACCGGCGATCAGCACTCCTTTTTGACTTGGGAGATCTTCATAATCTGAGTCCGAGGAAGCTTCTCAAAATCGGTCACATCTTTGTCTCCCATACCCATATGGATCATTTTATCGGATTTGATTATCTGCTGAGAGTATGTTTAGGCCGTGACCACCATATCTCGCTCTATGGTCCTCCCGGTTTTCACAAGCAGATAGAGAATAAAATTAATGCGTACACATGGAATCTTGTAGAAAATTACACGAACGATTTTGCCTTGCATGTTACAGAGGTGCATCCGGGAAACAAAATGATCAGGCATTATCGCTGCCGGACAGCCTTCACCCCCGAAATTGAAGACATACATGAGGGTTTTGATGGAACCATCGTGGAAAACAATCATTTTTCCGTGAAAGGAGAGTTCCTTGATCACAAGATTCCCTGCCTGGCTTACAGATTTGAAGAAAAAAGCCGCGTCAATATCAAGAAGAATATCCTTCAGGAAATGGGACTTCCTGTGGGGGTATGGTTGATGGACATGAAGGACCGGATTCTCCGCGGAGAACCCGATGATACGCCCATACGGGTGTGTTGGAAAGCAGGACGAGAGGAAGGGGAGGAAAAGATCATTCCTCTGGGTGAATTGAAAGCGACCATAGTGAAGATAACGCCGGGACAAAAGATTACATATATTACCGATGCTATCTATAATGAAGAAAACGCCCGGAAAATTGTACGGCTGGCCGAAGCTTCCGATCTGATGTTTATCGAGGCGACGTTTCTCCATGAAGACACGGATAAAGCAACGCGGAAGTATCATCTCACTGCCCTTCAGGCTGGAACGCTTGCACGCAGAGCAGGGGCAAAAAGGATTTCTCTATTTCATTTTTCTCCTAAGTATAAGGGTACAGGAAACAACCTGGTTGAGGAAGCAACGAGGGCGTTCAACGGTGCGTGACCTTAATGACAGTAAGCAAAGAGATGCCCCGCTCCACTCGAAAAAACCTCCGGATAAAGCGGTGCGTAGCAAAAGCCTGTGCCCGGTCCAGGGAGGAGAACTTTTGCGAGGCTCTTGCGGTTATAGTTTTTTGATCTGAAACCCTTCTAACTTAATGGCAACGGAACGCTGAAGAAGTTCTATGGTGATGACAAAAAGTTCTTTACTATAATCTGTGCTGACGACAACCCCCTCGATTCCCTTGAAGGGGCCATCGATAATGAGGGCCGGTTCCCCAACTTTCGGATACTGAATTTGCTGAACTTCTACTTTAGATTGAACAATTCTCTGGATAGCTTCTATCTTGGCATCGGGAACTGCTATCGGCTCAGCCCCCCGCGGTTTGCCAAGAATTCTGACTACCCCGAAAGTCTTCAGGACATCAAGTTTCGTCTGATTGTCGAGTACAAGGAGTTCTACAAAAAGATACCCCGGGAATAGGGGGATCGTGATCTTCTTGCGTCTGTCTTTCCGTGTGCTCCAGACTTCTATCTTGGGCAAAAAAGCATGGAGCGATTTCTGGACAAGGCCGGTGTAAACCCTGTCTTCATGACGGCTTCGTGTATGAACAGCGTACCATGGCATACCAGATTCCTTAATCGAAGTTACAATTACCCCAATCCCACATGTGGATAGTGCAAGGAAGATGTATACTAATAAAAATTATTTTTCAATGGTGAAATCATTATGCCGGAATTTACGATCACGGGACTGGCTCTATCCCTTGGCGAAGATGAAGGAATATTGAAAGAAAAAGCCGCGTTGGTCCTCAATATTACCACTGATGCGATTTCATCTCTGAAAATCATCAGAAAATCGATTGATGCGAGGAGAAGAAAGCCTCCGCGTTTCATGTATTCAGTGCGTGTGTCTGTGCCGGATGGCAATCATCTGACCGGGAAAGGAAATCTGCAAGGAGAAGTCCTGCCGGAGGAAAAAGGGTTCTTGTGCTACCCGGCAAAGATGAAACCGGAGAAGAGGCCCGTCATCGTAGGAAGCGGCCCCGCAGGGATCTTTGCCGCCCTTTATCTGGCCGAGAGGGGAATTCCTGTCCTTCTTCTCGAAAGAGGCCGACAAGTCACAGAGCGGGTAACCGATGTCGAGACCTTTTGGGGAAAGGGCATTTTGAATGTGGAAAGCCATGTTCATTTTGGGGAGGGAGGAGCCGGAACATTTTCAGACGGAAAACTCACCAGCAGGGTGAAAAATCCCTCAACGGATTGGGTAAAGAGAACCCTTGTCGATGCCGGCGCCCCGTCAGAGATTCTTATCGATGCGAAACCTCACATCGGGACGGACCGGCTTCGTAATGTGGTAGTCAACTTTCGCGAGAGACTGGTCAAATGTGGCAGTGAGGTGCGGTTTGCAGCGAAGGTCACGGATTTGGTAATCCAACGGGGCAGGGTAGAGGGGGTTGTTGTCAACAGCGGGGAGGAAATTAAAACGGACCACCTGATTCTGGCGATTGGCCAGAGCGCGGACGATACGTATGGCATGCTTTACGAACGCGGTGTGCATCTGGAACCAAAGCCGTTCGCCATTGGCCTCCGTATCGAGCATCCCCAGGAGGCGATTAACAGCATTCAGTATGGGAAATGGAGCGGACATCCGAAGCTCCCTCCGGCTGACTATTTCCTGACCGCGAAGCTTCCGGACATAAACCGGTCCGTATACACGTTCTGCATGTGTCCGGGGGGATACATTATCGGGTGCAGTTCTCAGGAGCGTGGAGTGATTACCAATGGTATGAGCCGCTACCGGAGAGGGAGCGCATACGCCAATAGTGCCGTTGTAATTGGCATTCGCGTGGAGGATTATCAGGATATCATTCCCCGTCCTTTGAGCGGCCTTGTCTTTCGGAGGCACTGGGAAGAAAAGGCTTTCATCCTGGGTGGAGAAAATTATCATGCCCCGGCCCAGGGGCTTGTTGATTTTTTACGGGATAGAGAAGGCGCCATACAAAACCCAACAAGTTTTTCTCCCGGCGTAAAACCGGCGCGATTGCGTGACGCCCTTCCCCCATACGCGGTTGACGCGTTGAAACGGGGAATACACGAATTTGACAGGAAAATGCGGGGGTTCATTACGGCGGAAGCCATTCTGATTGGCGTGGAAACCAGAACCTCATCACCGGTGAGGATTGTGAGAGGCCCGGACGGTCAGAGTGTCTCTGTTGCCGGGCTCTATCCCTGCGGGGAAGGGGCCGGGTACGCCGGAGGTATCATCAGTTCCGCTTTGGATGGGATCAGGATTGCCGAGGCAATAATTTCTTAATGGCAAATAATATAAAGTGGCACGGATTGTGCTTATTCTTTACGACAGGGTGTTCAGAATGATACCGTTATCATATAAAACTGATGAAAGAATTTAATTCCTGCTCTCAAGGTACCTGCTATGGAAGACGAACAGAAAACAAAAGAACAGCTGATAAGTGATTTACAGGTAATGCGAGTAAAATTTGCGGAGCTGGAAAAATCGCGAAGCGAGCTCATGCAGGTCGAAAAAGCGCTTTCACAAAGCCTCGAAAAATATAAAAGTGCGATTGGATTTATTATTAATGTTTTGGCGCTCGCCGTTGAAGTAAAAGATCCCTATATCGCCGGACATCAAAAAAGAGTGACAGACCTTGCCCGAGCTATTGCCACGCAGATGAAATTACCTGGGGACGTCATTAGCGGTATCCACATGGCGGGCTTAATTCATGATATAGGCAAGATATCCGTGCCGGTAGAAATACTTGGGAAGCCCGGGATGCTAAGTGATGCTGAATACGGCATAGTAAAGAACCATCCGGAAAGGGGTTATCAGATATTGAAGGATATCGACTTTATCAGTCCCGTTGCGCTGATAGTCCATCAGCATCATGAGCGTATGAACGGGACCGGTTATCCTCAAGGTCTAAAAGGAGAAGAAATCCTCCAGGAGGCGAGGATCCTGGCGATAGCTGACGTGATGGAAGCCATATGTACACATCGGCCCTACAGGCAGGCCATGGGGGTAGAGAGGGCGTTGAAGGAAATCTCTGAACACAGAGGCGTTCTCTATGATCCGCAGGCGGTGGATGTGTGTCTCACGCTTTTTAGAGAGAGAGGTTTCAGTTTTAAACCCTGTTGACAATGATGGTGAGAGGAACTGTGTTGGTTGGGTTTTGTTACTTCTGGATTCTGCCATCAAGGATGATATCAGGACCTTTGCGCAAAACCTTTCTGTAGGCAATGCGGAGGGTTTCATCAACCGTATTGATTCCGAGGTCTCCGACCGCTTCAATCCCTTTGCCCAGAATCTTCGGTGCGATGACAATCACCACCCTGTCAGGAAGATTTTCATTCAACATGGACGTGATGATAGCAGATCCTCCCTCAACGAGAATCGAGGAGATAGATCTTTTTCCAAGTTCGGCAAAAAGTTTCTTCAGATCTATGTGGTGATCCGTATCATCTCCAATGACCAGTGTCTCAATGCCGATACTTTTCAGCCGGGCAACTTTTGCCGGGTTGGCATTCTTTGTCGTTGCGATGATGGTCTTCGCTTTGGCCTGATTCTTCAAAACCTGTGCCTCCATGGGTATGCGCAACGAGGAATCGACGATGACCCTGAGGGGGTGTCTTCCCCTGACAAGTCGCACGGTAAGTTCCGGGTTGTCCTGAATCAGTGTATTGATGCCGATAAGCACGGCATCGTGAGAACTCCTGAGTCTATGGGCAAGCTTGAGCGATAAATCGGAACTGATCCACCGTGAGTGTCCCGAAGCAGCGGCGATCCGCCCGTCGATGGTCTGGGCAAACTTGAGGGTGATGAAGGGAATTCCCGTCTTGATAAATTTGAAAAATCTCTCGTTCAATTGGGTGCATTCTTCTTTGAGAATGCCAACGGTCGTCTCTATACCTTGTCGCTGAAGGGAATCGATCCCTTTTCCGGAGACCAGCGGGTTGGGATCTGCGGTACCGATGACCACTCTCGCCGGTTTTTGCGCGATAAGACATTCACAACACGGGGGCGTCTTCCCGTAATGGGTACAAGGTTCGAGGCTTACGTAAATAGTTGCGCCCTCGATCGATTCCGAAGCGCAATTGATCGCGTTGATTTCCGCGTGATTGCCTCCGAATATTTGATGATATCCCTCACCGATAATACGGCCTTCCTTCACGATAACGGCGCCCACCATGGGGTTGGGACTCACCCATGCTTCCCCTTTTCGCGCGAGCCTGAGGGCGCGTCTCATATAGAATTCATCATTCACGGCACACCTTTCCTTTTCTCTCAATTTTGCGCATCTTATACCATGCCTGGGGAGTATGTAAAGAGGCCTTGTGCAGAAGACTTAATAAATATGCATTAATCACAGGTAAAGTTTCCGTAGATATTTAGTTTTCGGAAGGCAACGTCTTTGTAAGAAAAAGGGGCAGTGGGGTCAAATCTTTACTCTTGACATTTCATTTTATCCATGCATAGTAGCTCTCCATGACACGTCCTCTGAGAATCCAATATCCCGGCGCATACTACCACGTAACCTGCCGGGGAAATGAACGGCGAAGGATATTCATAGATAGGGAAGATCGGGAGATATTCTTTGAGAGGTTACTACGCTCCCTCGATATACATAACGTCCGTCTCCTCTCCTATGTGCTCATGCCCAACCACTTCCATTTACTGATTACCACCCCTGAGGGCAATCTGTCCGAGTTCATGCGCCATTTCAATATCAGCTATACCGCTTCTTTCAATCGCAGGCACCATCGAGCCGGGCACCTTTATCAGGGGAGATATAAATCCTATCTTATTGACGCCGATCAGTATCTCCTTGAGGTGTCTCGCTACATCCATCTTAACCCGGTGCGTATCGGTAATCTCGCGCGAAAATCGGGAGAGGAGAAATGGGCAATTCTTCTGAAAGACGACTCAAACAGTCTGCTCGGTTTTTTATCTGTTAGGAAAAGAAAAAGTTATGTGAATTACGAAATAATTCTGGATCACTTTGGGGGAGATAATCCCACGGGCAGGAAAGCGTATGGCAGTTTTTTGATATCGGGGGTTAGCGGTCAACTGGAAAATCCCTTGGATATGGCGAAGGGCACCGGTATTGTGGGAGGAGCCGATTTCATTAATTTGATCAAGCAAAGATTCATTAAAGAAGATCACCCGGTAAGGGAACAACCTGCGATGAGAGAATTGAGAAAAGAGATCAGCCCGGAAGAACTCATCAGGCATTTTTCGAAATTAACGAAGGCGCAAGACTTAGTTCAGCGTGGTAAGCATTCTTCGGAAAGGGCGATGCTGATGGAGCTTCTCTACCGACTCTGCAGAATCACGCAGCTGGAAATCGGGAAACTTGTGGGCGGAATTGATTACAGCGCCGTTAGTCAGGCAAGAAAGAGATTTCAACAAAAGCTCGGGGTTGACAAAGAATTGAGAAAGAAGTTTTTTTCGATTCAAGGGAAATTGTGTGAAATGTCAAGAGTAAAGATTTGACCCCTGATTTTTCTTTTGACCCCTGATTTTCCCTGATTTTTCTTGGTGAGGGGTTTCAAAATATGATATAGGGACACGCATGTTGTTGAAAGAAGTACATAATCCCCAGCGGTTCGGAGTCCCCGTTTTTGATGGCGACAGTAGTATCAATGTCGAGGAAAAACCCGCCGTGCCGGCATCAAAGAATGCCGTTATTGGAATTTACAAGTATGCAGGCAATATAGTCACGAAAACAGGAGCAAATAAACTATGATCCAAGGTGTTATGATTAAAAGGCTCAAGGTCATACCGGATGAACAGGGCAGGCTCATGGAAATCCTGCGTGTTGACGATGAGATGTTTAAAGGGTTTGGCCAGGTGTACATGACTACTGCATACCCCGGGGTAGTGAAGGGCTGGCATTATCATAAAAAGCAGTATGACAATATGGCAGTAGTGAAGGGAATGATGAAAATTGTTCTTTATGACAGCAGGCCTGATTCTGCAACTCGCGGTGAGATCAATGAATTCTTTGCAGGTGAGCATAATCCTGTACTGATACATATACCCCCTTACGTGTATCACGGATTTAAATGCATATCCGTAGAGGATGCCGTTGTCATCAATACACCTACGGAAGCATACAACTACCAGGAGCCGGACGAATTCAGGGTCCATCCCCACGATAACGATATTCCCTATGAGTGGGATCGGAAAGACGGATAGCGTTGCACTCGAATAATGGGGCTGGAGAATTATGAACGTGTTCTTTGATATATTTTTTACCGTTGCCGGTGCTGCCGTGGGGAGTTTCCTGAATGTACTGATATGCCGAATTCCGGAGGGTCAGTCGATTGTCTTCCCTCCATCCCATTGTCCAAAATGCCAGCATCCCATAAGGTTCTACGATAATATACCACTCATAAGTTACCTCGTTTTACGGGGAAGATGCCGGGATTGTAAGGGAAAAATCTCCCTTCGATATCCTGTAGTGGAAGCAATTACAGCCCTCATGGCACTCCTCTTATTCCTGAAATTCGGCCTGAGCCTGAAATACCTTTTTTCTTTTGTATTTACCGCATCATTGATTGTCATCACCTTCATTGACCTTGATCTTCAGATAATTCCTGATGTCATCACGTTACCGGGGATCCCTCTTTTCTTCCTTGCGGCTGTTTTTTTTATGGATATTAAGGTAATGGATGCGGCGCTAGGGCTTTTAATCGGCGGTGGATGCCTGTTCGCCATCGCATTCGTGTATGAACTCATCACAAAAAGGGAAGGTATGGGGGGAGGGGACATCAAGCTGCTGGCCATGATGGGGGCGTTTCTGGGATGGAAGTCGTTGTTTTTCATTCTGTTTGTCAGCTCTGTACTCGGTGCTGTTGTGGGTATTTCCACAATGATCGCCAAGGGTAAAGATATGAAATATGCTGTGCCTTTTGGCCCCTTTTTATCCATTGCCGCTGTTGCGTATCTTTTTGTAGGCCTTGATGTAATGGAATATTTCTTCTTCCGTAATTGACTTCATAATAAGAGATGTTTTTATGAAGAACGAGTCGTAAAAAGCAAGCGAAAAGGGCTTTGTGGGGAGCGTCAGGGTAAGGCTTTTTAGGGCCTCAAAATATCTTGACATCAAATTCTTATAAATATACTGTACAGCGAAATCTACATCTGAGATTCAGATACTTAAATTATTATGGGAACTGGGAAAAAGTCTCGAAGCGAGTAATGACCGGCGGTATCATAGATCAATGAACTTTTCTGCAGAGAGAGGTTGGCCATGGAGCCAACTTTTTTTAATTCATTAAAGAATTGCCCTTTTTGCCCCTGTACCCATCGGAGGGTCTTGGTTTTATTCTATGGGAACCTTGTATCATAGATTCATGGCATGTGACGATCAATGAAAAGCAGATTGCGAACACTATTGGAAGATGCGGTTGAGGCTTGTGTCAGCCGGGGCTTGCTGGAAATAGAAGCGGTTCCCCTCATAGAAATTGATATTACGAAAGATGCTGCGTTCGGTGACTATGCGTCCAATATAGCGATGGTGATTGCGTCACGAGTCAAAGGAAAATTACCCCCCCGAAAAGTTGCGGAGGTCATTCGCGATCATATACGGGACAACGATGACGTGCTGGAAAGGGTGGATATCGCAGGTCCCGGGTTTATGAACTTTTTTATCAGGGAGGGTGTGTGGTCTACCTTGCTGTCAGAAGTAGATAACCTCGGAGATCATTATGGCTCCTCTGATTATGGAGAAGGGAAGAAGATCCATATAGAATTTGTGAGCGCAAATCCCACGGGGCCACTTCATATAGGACATGCCCGGGGGGCTGTTGTCGGCGATGTCATCGCGAATATACAGAAGGCAGCAGGCTTCTCAGTCTTTCGTGAGTACTACATCAATGACGCAGGTAACCAGATGAATAACCTGGGAAAGTCGGTCCTGTATCGTTATCTTGAACTTCTTGGTGATGATGTCGAATTCCCCGTAAGCTGTTATCAGGGTGATTATATTAAGGAAATTGCAAGAGAAATCATTGATAAAGATGGGGGCATCTATCGTTCGAAGGATCAGGAAGAAACCCTTCGTATTTTCACTGATTACGCTGCCGGCGCGATTTTGGATGGAATCAAGGAGGATCTGAAGGCCTTTGGTGTAGTATTTGATAATTACTTTAGCGAAAGAAACCTTTACAAAGACGATCGTGTAGCAACGTTACTCAAGGAGCTTGAGGAGAAATATGTCGTATATAGTGACGGGGAAACACTCTGGTTCAGGACTACCGATTTTGGAGATGAGAAAGACAGAGTAGTTGTCAGGAGGAATGGAGAACCGACTTACTTTGCCGCCGATATCGCGTATCATCATGACAAATATATTCGTGGGTTTGATGCGATTATTGATATTTGGGGGGCTGACCATCACGGGTATATTCCCCGGATGAGCGCCTGCGTTGAGGCTCTTGGTCATGAAAAAAACTCTCTCAAGATTGTTCTGATTCAGCTTGTAAGCCTCCTGCGTGACGGGATTCCTGTCCCAATGTCCACGCGGGCTGGTGAATTTATTACTCTGAAAGAAGTGGTGGATGAAGTGGGAAAGGATGCGGCAAGATACAATTTCCTTATGAGAAGATCGGATAGCCACCTCGATTTTGATTTGGAGTTGGCAAAAAAGCAATCCAACGAGAATCCCGTGTATTATGTCCAGTATGCACACGCGAGAATATGCAGCATTGTGAGAAACGCCGATGAAAAGGGCTATACAATCCCATCATATGATGAAGTGGATTTGCGATTTTTGAAACTTCCTGAAGAAGTTAATTTGATCAAGGCGATAATCAGATTTCCTGAGGTTGTTGAGGGCGCGGCGATAGCTCTGGAGCCCCATCGGTTGACATTTTATCTTAATGACCTTGCAGCGCTGTTTCATAGTTACTATAATAAGCACAGGGTGTTATCGGATGAAGAAAGCCTTAGTAAGGCGAGACTATTTTTGATAAAAACGATTCTTACGGTAGTGAGAAATGCGTTAAGGTTGCTCGGTGTTTCCGCCCCGGAGAGAATGTGAACATAGTAAAGAATTTCCATGGCATCTAAGAATGTTCGCACTTTTGAACTGAAATTGGGCAAGCGGGTCTTGGCCCTGTTTGTTATTGCGACGGCATGTTTGCTTTTTATTGTTTTTCTCCTTGGTGTGACGGTTGGCAAAAATATCGATACCTACCCGGAAAAGTACTCACGTGGTTTGCCAGGTATGCTTGTGGAAAAATTCGGGTGGTCATCAAACAAAACGGAAACATCTGTAACCGGCATTGCTGAAGAACCGAACGTGCCAGCAAATATTGAGGGAGAGGAAAAGAGCGGAGAAGGAAAGAAATATCCATTAACAACGCCTGAGGTAAAAGAGGAAAAGCAGCCTGTGGCCGCGGCAATTCAGGAAAAAAAACCGCTCCCGCCGCCTGTTGCCGAGCGAACACCATCGAAATCGGCTCCCGGAAAGGAAAAATATCAGATCCAGGTAATTTCCCTTAAGGAAAGGGAAAAGGCGGACCAGATCAGTAAAAAGCTGACACCTTTGGGATTCAAACCAAAAATTGTAGTGATTGACTTACCCAACAAAGGGAAATGGTACCGCATTATCCTTGAAGGTTTTGAAAGCCGGGAGCAGGCACAGAAAGCGGTAGACAACATGGCGAAAAAGATCAGCGGCCTGAACTGTGTCATCAGTAAAATGGGAGAGAAAAGTAAATAGGAGCTGTCATTACGTGACAGCTCTTGAGGATCAATAAATACATTGTGTGTGGGTTATGTTTGAAACGTTAACGGAAAAGCTGGAAGGAATATTTAAAAAGCTCAGGCAGAGAGGCAGTCTTAATGAAGAAAATATTGCCTCGGCGTTGAAAGAGATACGCATGGTCCTTCTCGAAGCGGATGTCAATTTTAAAGTAGTAAAGGACTTTATAGAGGAAATCAGGAGCCAGGCAGTGGGCCAGGAAGTTTTGGAGAGCATCACGCCCGGTCAGCAGGTTGTGAAAATAGTCCATGACAGGCTTATCGCTCTGCTGGGAGGGAAAAGCAGCCAGCTTAAGCTTACCAGTCGGTTTCCTGACCCCGTGATGCTGGTAGGGCTTCAAGGATGCGGAAAGACTACGACAGCAGTCAAGCTCGCACAGCTTCTTGTCAGCCAGGGCAAGAGGGTCTACCTCGTTTCTTCAGACGTTTACAGACCGGCGGCTATTCACCAACTTAAGGTTCTCGGAGAAAAGATTAAGGGTGCAGGAATCTATGCTTCCGCCGATATAAGCGATCCGGTAAGGATGTGTGTTGACGCTGTTGAGGAGGCAAAAAGTAACGGCTATGAGGTTCTTATTATTGATACCGCGGGAAGACTCCACATAGACGATGAAATGATGGATGAACTGAAACGGATAAAGAGTGCCGTGAATCCTTCAGAAATTCTCTTTGTTGCCGATGCCATGACCGGTCAGGATGCGGTCAACGTGGCCGGAAAATTTAATGAACTCCTCGGCATTGACGGCGTGATCATGACCAAGATGGATGGCGACGCGAGGGGCGGGGCAGCGCTCTCTCTGAAAGCGGTGATCGGAAAACCCATAAAATTTATCGGTGTAGGTGAAAAAATCGACGCGTTTGAGGTGTGCCACCCTGAACGTCTGGCGTCACGGATTCTGGGTATGGGTGATATCCTGACATTCGTGGAAAAAGCACAGGCTACGGTCAATGAAAAACAGGCACGTGAGCTCGAAAAGAAAATAAGAAAGAATGAATTCACTCTTGAAGATTTTCGTGATCAACTCAAACAGATCAGATCAATGGGCTCCATTCAAGATATTATCGGTATGATCCCGGGATTAGGGAAGGTCAAGGCACTGAAAAATGTTACCCCGGATGAAAAGGAACTGACAAAAACTACAGCCATAATCGATTCAATGACAAGAAAGGAACGCCAGAATTATCTAATTATTGATGGTCAAAGGCGGAAAAGGATCGCCAAGGGAAGCGGAACGGCAGTGCAAGATGTAAACATTCTATTGAAAAATTATTCGGAAATGAGAAAAATAATGAAAAAAATGACAACGAAGGAAGGAAGGAAATTATTTCGTCGTGGTAATTTGCCCTTTTAATTAATAATAAAATGATTTATAAGATAAGTTCTTGCAGAATGATATAATATTTTCAGGAGGTGATTGTTAAAAAGAATGGCAGTGAAAATAAGGTTGGCGAGGCTTGGCGGAAAGAGTAAGCCTTTTTACAGAATTGTGGTAGCTGATTCAGGATCTCCCAGGAATGGAAGATTTCTGGAAATAGTTGGAAGTTATGACCCCCATAAAAATCCGGCAGAGGTTATCCTCAAAGAGGAACGTGTTGCCGATTGGCTTTCCAAGGGAGCCACGCCCACAGTAACAGTATCTCAGTTACTTGCGAAGAAAGGCATCGCAAAAAGATTATAAGTGGTCTGAATTGATGGTTTTTTACGGTTGAAGTCGCTATTACTAATGGATTTAACGAACAAGTAATCAGTGGAGGTTGTGACGATGAAAGATTTGATCAAGTATATAGCGCAGTCGTTGGTGGATAATCCTGATTTAGTGGAAGTGTCCGAAGTGCTTGGCGAGCAGACTTCTGTGATCGAACTGAGAGTCGCGAAAGAAGATCTGGGTAAAGTTATCGGCAAGCAGGGAAGAACCGCAAAAGCCATGAGAACTATTTTAAGTGCGGCATCTACGAAACTTCGTAAGAGGGCAGTTTTAGAAATTATCGAATGACGTTGATGGAGCTCTTTGTTATCGGCAAGATTGTAAAAACCTCAGGTCTTAAGGGCCGCCTGAAGGTGATGTCGTATCTCGAGTCGCATGATGCACTTCAATTCTTTGATGAGGTGTATGTCAGACAGGGGAAAGATACAAAAGGCCCCTTTACACTGAAAAATATCCGCGTTAGGAAAAATAATTTTATTGTGGACGTGGAAGGAGTCGAAGACATCGAAAATGCGCGCGCTTTTTTGGAATGTCACATGCTTATTTCTGCGGATAAACTCCCAAAACTGCCTGAGAACGAATATTACTGGCGGGATATTACAGGTCTCAAAGTAATTACAGAAGATGGTCACTTTCTTGGTATAGTAACGGACATATTTCCTACGGGCAGTAACGATGTGTATGTCTGTACTGGAGGAGAAAGGGAAATTCTGCTACCCGGCATTTCCGATGTAGTACGTAAAATTGATATTGAGCAGGGGGTGATGATAGTAAGGCTGCTTGATGGGTTGTAATAGATAATGATCAGGTTTGATATCCTTTCCATATTCCCTGAGATGTTTGCATCTCCCCTTAATTGCAGTATCTTGAAAAGAGCGAGGGAAAAGGGTTTAGTGGAAATCCACCTGCATAATATCCGTGACTATGCCGGGGACAAGCATAAGATGACAGACGATGCCCCATATGGGGGTGGCGGCGGCATGGTGATGAAGGTGGAGCCGATCGAAAGAGCCCTCGCGTCAATAGTGCCTGAAAGAGATGGTGTGCTCACAATTCTCCTGACTCCTCAGGGCGAAACCTTCAGCCAGGAAATGGCCGAAGAAATGTCTCTCTGTTCAAGAATTGTACTTATCTGCGGCCGCTATGAGGGCGTAGATGAAAGGGTAAGGGATCATCTGGTTGATAGAGAAGTCTCTATGGGTGATTTTATTCTAACCGGAGGAGAACTGTCAGCCATGATGATGGTTGATGCCATTTCCCGCTTGGTTCCGGGTGTTCTTGGCAATGATGAATCAGCGCCTTCAGATTCTTTTTCTATGGGAATTTTGGAGTACCCTCATTATACACGTCCCAGTGATTACCGGGGCTGGCTGGTTCCGGAAATACTGCTATCGGGGAACCACAAAGAAATTCAAGCGTGGCGGAGAGTGGAATCCCTCAGAAGGACATATTTAAGGAGGCCGGATTTACTGGAAAAAGCAACATTATCGAACGAAGACAGAAAAATACTTGAAGAAATAAAGAAAAATAATTAGTTATTCAATGTGGAGGAATATTTTATATGAATGTCTTAGAGATGCTTGAGAAAGAGCAGATGAGAGGAGACATCCCTGCGTTCAAGCCGGGTGATACGGTACGAGTGTATGTCCGGATTGTTGAAGGACAGAAACAAAGGATTCAAGCCTTCGAGGGCGTGGTTATCCGGAGACGACGCGGTGACTGCCGCTCCAGTTTTACGGTGAGGAAGGTATCTTACGGGGTGGGAGTAGAAAGGACATTCCCCCTGCATTCACCCGTTATCGATAGAATTGAAGTAGTCACTCGCGGTAAAGTACGGCGATCCCGATTGTACTACTTGAGAAGCCTAAGAGGAAAGAAGGCAAGAATCAAAGAAATGGGAAAATAACTATAAAGGATGAATAGCTTCGAACGGCGTGCCCATCAGCGTGGTTATAGACTGATAGCTGGTATTGATGAGGCGGGAAGAGGGCCTCTTGCGGGTCCCGTTGTTGCGGCAGCCGTTATACTTCCCACCGATTACGAAAACCCGGAAATTAAAGATTCAAAAAAGCTTTCCCCTCGCAAGAGGGAAAGACTGTATGAAATTATAAAACACGATGCCCTCTCAACAGGCCTCGGTGTTGTCGAGGCGTCCGTTATCGATGCCGTAAATGTATTTCAGGCAACTCTCATGGCTATGAAAGAGGCTGTATTGAATCTTTCCTTAAAACCTGACTATCTCATCATAGACGGGTCATGTTGTATCTTTGTCCCCCTGCCCCAGGAAGCCGTTGTGAAAGGAGACTCCCGCAGCATCTCCGTGGCATCGGCGTCCATCATTGCCAAGGTATCCAGGGACAGCATCATGGAGATATATCATCGTCAGTTTCCCCAGTATAACTTTCTGAAGAATAAGGGTTATGGTACCGGGGAACACAGAGAGGCAATAAAAAAATACGGCCGCTGCAAGATTCATCGCAGATCCTTCAATATAAAAGAGAAGAATCCCCTTCAGGTTAATGCGGAACTGGAATTTTAAAAGGATGGTTATGAAAGGTTCTGGGAGGATAAGGACAGGAAAAAGAGGGGAGGATATGGCGGTTACCTATTTGAAAGACACAGGCTATCGGATTATTGAGCGCAATTATAAATGTCTTTTTGGAGAAATTGATATCATTGCAAAAGATGGGGATACGGTTGTCTTTGTAGAGGTCAAAAGCAGGAAATCAGAAGATTTCGGTGACCCCCAGACTGCGGTTGGACGGGAAAAGAAGAGAAAAATATCGTTGACTTCCCTCAAGTATTTGGAAGAAAAACACCTTTACCCTTGCGATGCCCGATTTGATGTTGTCGCAATTAAAATACTGCCTGCCGGAAATACCATAGAACTCATTCAGAACGCCTTCGAACTCGCATTTTAGCACCTGCCGGCTTTTTCAGCTTCAGAGGAGGGGTCATCCTGGACATAGCTTTGTGCACATAGAACATGAAATCTCACTGTCAGAGGTATTGGGTCACGAGGGATTTTACGTATCGAGCGATGGCAATACAAGATGTCAATCCGGGGGATTCAATGCCGATGAGATTTATCAGGCCTGAGTGGCCTCTGTCTTTCTCGGCTTTAATGATGAAATCGTGGTACGGTTCGCCCGGGCCCTGGAGTTTCGGCCTGATACCGCACATGTCCGGATGAAGGCTCTCTTCCTTGATCTCCCGCAAATATTTTTTGATGGAATGATAAAACAATGTTTTTCTGCCTTCATCAATGCTGTATTCAATTTCATCGACATACTGGCTGTCCGGACCGAATTTGACGCGATTACCCAAATCGAGCGTGGCGTGAATGCCGAGACTCACGGTATTGTCGGGCGGTACGGGATAGATTAAGTGGTGCAGCTTTGGCGCCGGTGAAGCAGAGAAGTAATTCCCCTTGCAGTAATGCAGGCGATACCCATGGTGGTCGATATCCATGCCGGCCATAGCGGCAATTTTGTCGGAGTATAATCCTGCGCAGTTAATCAAGAGCTTCGTGCGGAACCTGTATTCGCCTCTGTTCATTTCCAGTTCGTAAGATCCGTTCTCGTTATGAATCGCCGTCACTTCCGAGCGAAAAGCAATGATGGCGCCGTTGGATTCCGCATTTACGTAAAATGACCTCATGAGGCTGTGACTGTCTATAATCCCTGTGGATGGGGAAAAGATGGCAGCTTTGGCAATGACCTCCGGTTCAAGAGTCAGGATTTGTTTTTCCCCTAAAAGTGTGAGATCGAGGACGCCATTTCCCTCGGCATGTTTTTTGATGGCTTCGAGTTTCCTACATTCTTCGTCATTTGTGGCGACTATCAGCTTTCCGATCCGATTATAGGGTATATCCCGTTCCCTGCAGAGTTTATAGAGAAGCCGGTTTCCATCCGTGCAGAAGGCGGCCTTCATGAATCCGTGGGGATAATAAATACCTGCGTGAATCACTTCGCTGTTGCGGCTGCTTGTTTCCTGGCCGAAGCTGATGTTTTTCTCTAGTACAAGCACCCGCTCATAGTGCGGGGAAAGCTCCTCCGCAATGGCAAGCCCAATCACGCCGGCGCCGATAATAGTGATATTGAAGGTATCGATATCAGTCATTGATATCAGAAATGCGTCAGTGACGGTTTACCGATGGGATAGACATTGAAGCCCATTTTATGGCACTTTATGTGGTCGAGGATGTTCCTCCCGTCAAATAGTGCCGCCGGCTTGATCATTGCATCATAGATTTTTTGATAGTCCAGTTCCTTATACAGATTCCACTCTGTAATTACGGCAATGGCGTGACAGCCTGCGGCTGCACTGTAAGGATCTTCTATAAAGCTGATTTTGCCATCGATATTTGCAAGGTCGACTCTGGCGTTTCTCAATGCCTGTGGATCCGTAATAACGACTTCTGCTTTTTCCTCTATAAGCTTCTTCGTAATAAAAAGCGCGGGACTTTCTCTCGTGTCACTTGTGTTGGCCTTGAAGGACGCTCCGAACAGGCAAATCTTCTTATCGGCAAGGGTATTAAACATGGCTTTCAGCATATTCAGTGTAAAACGCTCCTGCTGATATTGGTTGATTTTTACAACTCCTTCCCAATAGTCGGCAACTTCATTAAGACCGTATTGCCTGCAGAGATAGACCAGGTTCAGGATATCCTTTTTGAAGCAGGACCCGCCGAAACCAACACTCGAATTCAGATATTTATCGCCTATCCGTCTGTCCATACCGACCGCCCTTGCAACCTCGGTAATGTCGGCATCGGTTTTCTCACAGAGAGCGGAAATAGCGTTGATAGACGATATTCGCTGGGCGAGAAAGGCGTTCGATGTGATTTTGGAAAGTTCGCTGCTCCAGATATTTGAGGTAATGATCTTTTCCCGCGGTATCCAGTTGGCGTATATTTCGACGAGAACTTCCCTGGCCTTTAGGCCACTTTCCGTCTCCCGGGAACCGATAAGAACGCGATCAGGGTTTTCCAGGTCCTTTATGGCTGAACCCTCCGCTAAAAATTCCGGATTGGAGAGTACTTCAAAGGTAGAGGAATGGGTATTGCGCAATATATTCTCCATCGCCTGAGCAGTTTTCACAGGCAGAGTGCTTTTTTCGATCACAATTTTTGATGATTCGGAGTACTGAAGGATCTGTCTGGCGGTTTTTTCCCAGTATTGGAGGTCCGCTGCCATGCCGGCACCTGCGCCAAACGTTTTAGTTGGAGTGTTGACACTCACAAAGATGATGTCATTCTCTCTGATGCTACCTTCTGTATCAATGCTGAAGAAGAGGTTCTTTCCGCGGGTTTTCCGGACTATTTCGTCAAGACCGGGTTCATAGATGGGAAGCTCGTCAGAGTTCCACGCATCGATACGTGTCGGATTGATATCCACAATGGTGACTTTGTACTGGGGACATTTGTATGCGATCATAGCCATCGTCGGACCGCCCACATAACCGGCGCCGATACACAGGATATTTTTTTCGAATTTCATGATAACCCCTGTCGGTTAAACTACATTGCGAAAATATGCTATTGTGCTTTCAAGTCCTTCTTCAAGACTGATCCTTGGCTGCCAGCCCAGAGTTTTTCTGGCTAAAGAAATATCAGGTTTGCGCTGCATGGGATCATCCTGGGGCAGTGATGTAAATATAATTTTAGATCGACTTTTGGTCATTTTAGTTACTGTTTTGGCTAACTCCAGGATAGTGAATTCATCCGGATTACCCAGATTTACAGGACCGGGAAAATCTTCTCGGCTTTCCATCATTCGTATCATGCCGTCCACCATGTCGTCAACATAACAGAACGACCTGGTCTGGGAGCCGTTTCCGTAAACGGTAATATTTTCACCTTTGAGGGACTGGACGATAAAATTACTGACAACACGTCCATCATTCAAGGCCATGCGTGGTCCATACGTATTAAATATTCTGGCGATTTTTATATCCACATTATTTTGCCGATGGTAGTCCATCATGAGGCATTCAGCCGCCCTTTTCCCTTCGTCATAGCAGCTTCTTATCCCGATGGGATTGACCCTGCCCCAATAATCTTCCCTTTGGGGATGAACTTCAGGATCCCCATAGACCTCGGACGTTGACGCTAACAGGATTCTGGCCTTCACCCGCTTTGCCATACCAAGGGTATTTATCGTTCCCATTACGTTCGTCTTGATAGTTTTGATCGGGTTGTACTGGTAATGTATCGGTGAGGCCGGAGACGCCAGGTTGTATATCTGGTCAACCTCAAGAAAAATAGGGTTGATGATATCGTGTCTGATCAGTTCAAAACGGGAGTTTGTCAGGAGATGAATGATGTTGTCCTTGCTGCCCGTAAAAAAATTATCCAGGCATAAGATATCATTTCCCTGTTCGATAAGTCGATCACAAAGGTTCGAACCTAAAAAGCCCGCGCCGCCGGTAACAAGTATTCGTTTCATGAGTTTTTATGGTATTTTTTTTTTAATTCTGCTATTTAACGGAAACCTCCTTCTTATGTCAACAAGAAATATCCCCTTAGATTTTGGACAATCTAAGGGCTCGGCCTCATGTGTCTTTTATGCAGCAGAATGATGATATAAAAAAAGGTATATTGTACATCGTGGCTACCCCGATAGGAAATCTGGAGGACATTACGCTGAGAGCGATGCGCATTCTAAAGGAAGTACAGCTTATTGCTGCCGAGGATACACGAAGGACAAGAAAACTGTTGCGTGCATATGATATTCATACCCCTTTAATGAGTCTGTATGAACAGGTTGAAGAGAGAAAGAGCGGTCGCCTGGTCTCGATGTTGCGCGAAGGAATAAATGTAGCATATGTATCAGACGCGGGAACACCAGGTATATCCGATCCTGGTCATGTGCTTGTCGAGCAGGCTATTGCCCATGGTATCAGGGTTGTTCCTGTTCCCGGTGCGTCCGCAGTTATTGCGGCACTCAGCGTTTCCGGGTTACCCATTGATCATTTTATTTTTTATGGATTTTTACCGTCAAGGAAAGTAAGCCGAATAAACTTTTTGCGGTCGGTTGCAGAAGAAACAAAGACGCTTGTCGTATACGAGTCTCCAAAGCGACTTATGGCATCGCTCAGTGACATAGTAACCGTCCTGGGCGACAGAAGGGTTGTTGTCTTGAGAGAACTTACAAAGGTTTTCGAGGAAATCCTGCGTGGAACGGTGAGCAGTGTTATTCGCACACTGCAGGGAAGGACTGTAAAAGGAGAAATAACCATAATAATTGCCAGGGAAAAGCAGATACTTCCGTCATATTCAGATAATGATATACGTGCCCGGTTTGAACAACTGCATATCCACACGGATTTATCTCGACGGGATATCATCGGAAAGCTTGCACATGACATGAGAATATCCCGAAAAAGAGTGTACAGGATTGTGATAAACCATGAGGGATAGAAGGGAATTGCTTTTTACTATTTTCTTGAACTGTTCGGGGAGGTATGATAACTCTCATGCACTAGTATTTGCACTACGTTTTCCCTTGAGGAGCTGTTGCCGTAAGGTGCAGAGATTTGGACCGGTTCTGGCTGGTCTTATTGAGCAAAACAGCAGGAATAGCAGCGCTGGTTTGATGATTGTGCTGTTGCGCATCGGCCAGAGATGACAGAGAGATGAGATGCATGAATGCAACAGTTATTTCATGACATATCCTAAGGCAAAGTGAGGCTGATTATGGATGCAACATCAAAGTATAGTGTGGGAGTGCTCAATGGAGGTGGCAGGGCAGTTGAGGACACCCGTGATCACGATATCATTATAGATGGCCGTCTATTGAAACCGGGTGAGAGGATTTATAGTCTCGTTGATATGGCCGATGATACCATAGAAGGCGACTCCAAGAAAGATCGTGAAATTATTGTCATTGATGGTCGGGTGTATGAGAGAGTGTCCAGACCTGACGATACGGTTTATGAGCATACGGATGTTGTGGAAAAGGGTTCCGTGGACCCGGTGTTTGATACAGGCCTTAATGAAGAGATAATGAAAAGGGTTGCTGAAACCGCCGAAAGGATCGCAAAAGAGATGGTTCCGGAGATTGCCGAAAGGGTGATCAGGGAAGAGATAGATAAGCTTAAAAAATGACAAAGAAATTTTTTATTGTAGTTGCATCCTGTATTTTCTTATTGCTCTCTAGTGAGGGATTTTCACAGAACAATGTGGATATACTTGTAGTGGACGCAGAGGGTAGAAGTGTTATAATAAATCATGACATGGACGCTGCAAGGAATAACGCCATCCGTAATGCCTTGCAGAAGGCTGTGGAGCGTGCGGTATTAATGTTAATTCCTCATGCCACCGCTGAAGAAAAAGCCCAGATAATCAAAGATGGTATTTATACCACAAGTGATGATTATGTTCATGATTACAGAATCATTTCTGAAAAACAGGATCATACAATCTATAAGGTTGAAATTAAATCAAAATTATCTATGAGCACTATCAGGGATAGTCTCCAGGCGCTGGGACTTCTCGCGGTGGCAATGAACAAAATTGCTTTTACAACAGCAGTTATTTCGGTGCAGGGTTTATATAATTATGCGGATTATTCAAAGGTAAAAGAGCTCATGAAGACCAGGGTAAGAGGTGTGAGGACTTTTCATCCTCAACGTCTCGAGGGGGGTATGGCAAAGCTCGTGTTATATATTCAGGATGGCAATATTCAATCTGTCGCGGATGAACTCATGCAAACGGGACAATTTTCAGTACGAAATATTAGTGCGAATCAAAATTATATGGAAGTTACTTTTTTACAACAAAAATAAAGGTATCTGATTCCGTATGAAAGTACTTTTTAATTGTTTATACAGTCAACTGCTTCTATCGTTAATTATCCTGATGATGACTATGGGATGTACATCGATACCAAGCAAAGTGGATCCCGATTTTCATAGAAGCGGCACAAAGCTTATTGCCGTGTTACCTGTAAACAATCACACTACCGATGCAAAAGCGGCTCAGATACTAAGGGAAAAAGTTTTTAACGAACTGTATTTTAAGGGCTATCCTAAAATATCATTGCAGCTCATCGACGCAAAGCTTTCTAAATTATATGAGGGATATGCGGATTATAGGAGAGAAAATCTTTCTCCCAAGGCTGTAGGTGAGCTTTTAGGGGTCGACGCAGTCCTTTATGCGACTTTGCATGAGTGCTCGACTTCTTTCATGTATATGTATGCACCAATACATGTATCCGTTGTGTTCGAATTGCGAAGTGCAAAGACCGGCGGAACTCTCTGGAGTTCCCGGTATAGAACCGTCAAAAGAAATTATGGACTTTCACGGGAACAGCTCAAAATGGAGTCATATCAGGCATATGAACCGGCGATTCAGGAAGTTGTAGATAAGGCCATGGAGACTCTTCCTGATTTTCCTGATCCTGTGACATAACATTTATTGTTCGGCACTAATCACTTTAAAAAAAGATCGGTAAAATTTTTTACGATGTGGATCTTTAAAAGCTGAAAAATACTCTACATACATAAGGAGACCCAGATGAAAAAGATAATAATGTTCTTGTGCGTATTATCATTTGTGTTGGTTGGTCTTGATCAGGTTGATGCAAAGAGGATTATGGAGTTAAAAATTGGAAGAGGTGATGCGAAAGTCAACCTCGTAAAAGGGTCTGTGAAGGTTCTGGCTCCTGGGACTAAAAAGTGGCGCTCCTTGAAAGCAGGAGATGTTCTCAGGGCAGGCGACCAGGTCAGTACCGGATCTAAAGCGAAACTGGAGCTCTTCCTACCTGATTATTCGACGGTACGCTTTGCCGGTAATTCTCATTTCAAGGTTCTCCAGATTGATTCCGGCAGTGAGACTCAGCCGAGAAAGATAAAGTTTCATATTGCTGTAGGAAAGACATGGGCCAATGTGACTAAAGCCGCAGGAAGGAGGGGTCAATTTGAGCTTCAGTGTGAGAATGCCGTCGCAGGAGTCAGGGGTACCATATATCGCGTGAATGTAGAGGATGATAAGTCAGCTCTGGTTAAGGTATATGATGGAGAAGTTCACGTTTCCGGAGGAGGGCCTGCCACGGATCTACCGAAGATGATCGGCCCTCCCCATAAGATCGCGGGTCCCAAGCGGATTTCCGGTCCAAAAAAAGTCACTATGGAGGAATGGGTAGTCATTATTAAATCCATGCAACAGATAAGGATCGCTGCTGATGGAACGGCAGAGAAACCACGTGATTTTACCGAAGAGGAAGATAGGGATGAGTGGGTGGATTGGAACAAAGAGAGGGATAGAGAGTTAGAAACAGACTAGAATTCTCATGAATATGACAGATAGAACTGATCGATGAATATACCGAATCTATTGACGTTATTACGGATTCTTCTTGTTCCTGTTGTCGTGATATTTCTTATGCAAGGCGCCTTTTTGAAGGCACTTATTGTTCTGGCTATTTCGGGTATTACGGATGCCCTTGACGGTTTCCTGGCACGCATATTAAATCAGCAGACAGTGCTTGGTGCATATCTGGATCCCATAGCGGATAAAGCCCTTCTTGCGAGTTGTTTTGTGATGCTATCGATAAAGGATGTAATCCCGGGATGGCTCACTGTCATTGTTATCAGCAGGGATTTCATCATCCTTGTCGGCATTGCTATCCTGACAATCATGTCCATCCCGTACGAGATCCGTCCGTCATTTGTCAGCAAGATTACAACGGCGCTCCAATTGTTTACGGTTTTATTTTTCCTTTTGTTTCGCATTACTCCTGCATATATTGACTATAGGTGGCTAATAGCTCTGCAATGGCTCACTGCCTTGTTTACTATTATTTCCGGTCTGAACTACATGGTAAGGGGGATAAAGTTAAACGCTTCCGCGGCATAAATCCTTGCGGATAGATCTGTTAAGTCTTGAATGTCAAAAACAATTCAATGCACACCTCGCAACCTTGCTTTCCGGGAGCGGGCTTGAGACAGAAGAAACGTCATAAGTATTTCCTCAGGGAGAGATCACTACAAGGATCTCAGGGTATGCCATAAAGATATATAAAATCATAATATTTGCTTGACATAACAGGGGATTGCTGTTAAAAAAACTTCCTTATTTTGGAAATAAATCGATGTAGGCACGTAGCTCAGGGGGAGAGCGCCATCCTGACGCGGTGGATGTCCAGGGTTCAAATCCCTGCGTGCCTACCATTTTTTATGGGACATGAATAAGAATTAATGTTGGTGAGGGCATCAGCAGGTTGAAAGCGGTGATGCCCTTTCTTATAAAAACACTAATAAACCAGGTTTCGGTTTATGGAAAAAATCAAAATTACATTGCCGGATAACTCCATACATATGTATGCCGCCGGTACAAAAATTCATGAGATCGTAACATCTTGGAACAAAGAGAGTCTTGTTTCAACAGTTGCCGTGAAACTCAACAATGCGCTCGTCGATTTAAGCTACTCCGTGCAAGAAGAAGCCACGCTTTCTTTAATTGACACTGCATCAAAGGAAGGTCTAGACATACTGCGTCACAGCATATCCCATGTCATGGCCCAGGCAGTCCAGGATACATTCGATGGTGTTCAAGTGTGTATAGGACCTTCTATAGAAGAGGGATTCTATTATGACTTCGATTATGCCGATACCTTTACCCCGGAAGACTTTGAAAAAATTGAATCCAGGATGCGGGAGATTGTTGCCGCCGATTATCCTTTTATTCGTCGAGAGGTATCAAGGACAGAGGCAGTTGCACTGTTTGCAGAGAAGGGAGAATCTTACAAAGTCGAGCTTATAAATGATTTGCCGGAAGATGTGAAAATGGTGAGCATATACAGCCAGGGTGGGTATGTGGATCTATGCCGTGGGCCTCACATTCCATCCACAGGAATGATAAAGGCCTTCAAGTTATTAAGTGTGGCAGGGGCATACTGGCGTGGCGACGAAAAAAATAAAATGCTTCAACGCATCTATGGGACGGGATTTGCGAAAGAAGGAGAACTTGCCGAATATCTCCGTATTATCGAAGAGGCGAAGAAAAGGGACCACCGGAAATTGGGAAGAGAACTGGATCTCTTCCAGATAAATGATGAAGCGGGAGCGGGCCTGGTCATATTTCATCCCAAAGGGACCATGCTGAGGGCGATTATTGAAGAGTGGGAAAGGAAAGAGCATCTAAAACGGGGATATGAAATGGTCATGGGTCCTCAGATCCTGAAGGTTGATCTCTGGAAAAAATCCGGTCATTTTGATCACTACAGGGAAAATATGTATTTCACGGAGATAGAAGATCAGGGATATGGAATAAAGCCCATGAATTGCCTCTCCCATATGCTGATATACAAATCGAAAATCCGAAGTTACCGGGACTTACCCCTCAGGTATTTTGAACTCGGTACCGTTCACAGGCATGAGAAAACTGGTGTTCTTCATGGTCTGACAAGGGTACGCCAGTTTACTCAGGATGACGCCCATATTCTATGCACACCGGATCAGCTAAACAGTGAAATCACCGGTATTGCAGATTTCGTGAGTTATGCCATGAAAATTTTCGGCTTTGATTACGGTGTGGAGTTGAGTACGCGACCGGAGAAATCCATTGGTTCCGATGAAGACTGGGAGATGGCGACGGCGGCATTAGAAGATGCCCTGAAAGTAAACCACATGGTATATGAGATTAACGAGGGGGATGGCGCTTTTTACGGACCCAAAATTGATTTTAAGCTGAAGGACGCCCTGAACAGAAAATGGCAATGTGCGACTATCCAGTGTGATTTTACCCTTCCGGAACGTTTTGATCTCAGTTATATAGGTGCCGATGGAGAGAAACACCGACCAGTAATGCTGCACAGGGTAATCCTGGGATCTATAGAACGGTTCCTCGGTGTGCTGATAGAGCACTATGCCGGAGCCTTTCCTGTGTGGTTATCGCCGGTTCAGGCGATATTGCTTACCGTTACTGACAGGCATATCCCGTTTGGCGAAAGTGTCTATTCGCAATTGTGTGACGCAGGGATTCGCGCGGAGAAAGATTTCAGGAATGAAAAGCTTGGGTTTAAGATCAGAGAAGCCCAGCTTCAGAAAATACCCTATATGCTGGTAATTGGTGATCGGGAAATGGAATCAAGATGTGTTTCTCCCCGCCAGCGGAATGGTAAAGACCTTGGTGGCATTGGCATTGACAAGTTTATAGAACTGGTGCGGGGGGAATGCGAGCATTATCAATAAGAGGTGGTTCGTTTCCGGGAAAATGCTATAATTTTAATGATATAATGCGTCAGCTAGTCAGAGATTCAGGCTTGCAACAAAATGGAAGAAGTACCATATTGGATTTATGAAGGATTTCGATATCAGAATGTAGTATTGCAGGAGGTGACATATAGCTAAGGATTTAAATATAAATCAGGAGATAAGGGCAACTCAGGTCAGAGTTATTGAAGAGGGTAAACAATTGGGCATTATGACTCTGGCGGAAGCACTTGATGTTGCTGCGAAGGCAGGTCTCGATCTGGTTGAAGTCGCACCCACTTCAACACCGCCGGTATGCCGCATTATGGATTATGGAAAATTCAGATACCAGCAGAGCAAGAAACAGCAGGTTGCAAAAAAAAGCCAGAGTACCATTCAGCTTAAGGAGATCAGAATAAGGCCGAAAACTGATGAACATGACCTGCAGGTAAAAATTAAGCATATTAAGAAATTCCTCAGCCAGAATGACAAAGTGAAGATTACCATGATGTTCAGGGGTCGTGAAATCGCGTACACCGACCTAGGCAGGAAAATCATGCATGATGTCCAAAATGAGCTTTCAGAAATAGGGATTATTGATCAACATCCGAGGCTTGAGGGAAGAAATATGGTTATGATCGTGTCGCCGAAGAAATAAGGCGCAGGAAGGTTGAACACGAGATCTGACATCCGGGGAAATTCGTGATTCTATCATTGGCTTTTTAGTTGGTGTGATTGTTTGAATATTGATATTATTCAAAATTTAGAAATGATACTTTAGTTCGTTGTAGATGAGGAGTGATGTAATGCCAAAAATAAAGACTCACAGAGGCGCGGCGAAGCGTTTCAGCCTTACAGGGACCGGTAAAGTAAAGAGGAATAAGGCGTATGCAAGCCATATCCTTACGAAAAAAACGACCAAAAGAAAGAGAAATCTGAGAAAATCTACCATTCTCGATGCGAAAGACACCAGGGGAATAAAGATGCTGATACCGTACATGTAGGTACGACAAAGGAGTGTTCTGATAATAAATATTTTTTATTCCGGTAGGTGAAAATAAGAACGCCTAGTTTATAAAAAGCGGGGAGATCAAAAGAAATGCCAAGAGTAAAAAGAAGTGTTACTGCGAAGAAAAAGAGGCGAAAGATTCTGAAAATGGCGAAAGGTTATTTCGGAGCTCGGAGCCGTTTATTGAGAACAGCCACAGAAGCCGTAGAAAAGGCTATGAAATATGCATACAGGGACAGGAGGGTTCGGAAAAGAGATTTCAGAAAACTATGGATTACGAGAATAAATGCAGCGGCGCGAATTCATGACCTATCGTACAGCCGGTTAATCGATGGCATGAAAAAAGCGGGTGTAGAAATCGACAGGAAAATTCTTGCCGACCTTGCCGTTCATGATCCGCGAGGATTTTCCGAAGTAGTCAGTATTGCAAAGGGTAAGCTGCCAGCATGCTAAAAGAGCTTGAGGAACTTCAAAAGCAGGCAGATGCTGAATTGCTTATTTCAAAAACTGAAGAGGAGTTCCTGGCATTAAGAACCAAATATCTGGGGAGGAAAGGCCTTCTCACAGGGTTTCTCCGTGACCTCGGGAATATAGAGCCGGAGAAGAGGCCTTTAGTAGGGAACCGTTGCAATGAAATTAAAAATGCTATTACCGGAAAGCTTGATGATGCACTGAAAGCGATCGCCAATCTGAAACAGGACAACTATCTCCTCCGTGACCGGATAGATGTGACACTCCCCGGCAGAAAGATCCGGGTAGGTAAACTTCATCCTATAATCCAGGTTAGTCGGGATATTTGTGAGATATTTGAGGGTCTTGGTTTTTCAGTCGTCGAAGGCCCGGAAATTGAGCTGGACTATTACAATTTTGAGGCTTTAAATATTCCTAAAAATCATCCTGCACGAGATATGCAGGATACTTTCTACGTAGAAGATAATATCGTTCTACGAACCCATACATCACCGGTACAGATCAGGGTCATGGAGAAGCAGCGGCCACCGGTGAGGATTCTTTCCCCCGGCCGGGTGTATCGACCCGATTCGGACATCTCTCACACACCCATGTTCCACCAGATTGAGGGTCTCCTGGTTGATAAAAGTATCACTTTTGGCGATTTGAAAGGTGTTCTTACATCATTTCTCAAAAAATTATTTGGTGAAGGTACAGCGCTTCGCTTTCGCCCCAGTTTTTTCCCCTTTACCGAGCCGAGTGCCGAAGTTGACATCCGATGTGTCATGTGCAGTGGTGCAGGCTGCCGCGTATGCTCACAGAGTGGCTGGTTGGAAATACTCGGGTCGGGGATGGTGGACCCCGAGGTTTTTAAGAATGTAAATTACGACCCGGAGGAAGTGTCTGGTTTTGCATTTGGTCTCGGTCTTGAACGGATTGCCATGCTTAAATTCGGGATCTCTGATATCAGATTATTTTTTGAAAATGACCAGAGGTTCTTGGAGCAATTTTAGTGGGAATGCAATGAGGACAGAGTTTGAAAATTCTAAGCTCGAAATCCTGTAGATTTGATAGTAATAGTAAGGACTTGATTGTATGTTAGCCAGCCTCAAGTGGCTTAAAGAATATGTGGATATCAGGATTTCACCCGCTGAGGTTGCGGATAAGCTCACCATGGTAGGCCTTGAAGTGGAATCCATGAGGGAGATAAGCCCTTCTTTTCGAGACATTGTAGTGGCAAAGATCCTTTCAGTCAAACCTCATCCTCAGGCAGACAAGTGTTTTCTTTGTGAAGTGACGACAGGGGACACTGCCTATCCTGTGGTGTGTGGTGCTGGCAATATCAGGTCCGGTAATGTGGTTCCTTTCGCGAAGGTTGGTGCAGTCATCCCTGGTGGATATACCATCAGGAGCTCAAAAATACGAGGCGAGATATCGGAAGGGATGCTCTGTTCAGAGGAGGAACTTGGCATCGGCGATGATGCCACAGGGATCATGATCCTTCCGAGCAATCTGCCTATCGGAAAAGACCTGTCAGACGCACTCGACCTTACTGATGTTGTCCTCGATATCGCGATTACACCCAACCGTTCAGACTGTTTGAGCATCATCGGAATTGCCCGTGAGATTGCCGCAATAACAGGATCCAGTTTTAGATATCCTGCGATTACCATAACAGAAAACGATGAAGATATAAAAAAAATTACCTCGGTTCATATCCTCGATCCCGACCTATGTCCCAGGTACAGTGCCAGAATTATTAAAAATGTTACGATAGGACCTTCACCTCTCTGGATGCGTCAGAGACTGGAAGCAGTGGGCCTTCGCGCCATCAACAATATTGTTGATGTAACCAATTATGTGATGATGGAATTAGGTCAACCCCTTCATGCATTTGATTTCCTTTTTCTTGAGGAAGGGCGCATTGTGGTTAGAAGACCCAGGGCAGGAGAAACGTTTATATCTCTTGATGGGAAGGAGCGCATCCTTGAAACGGATACATTGATGATTTGTGATGGCGTAAAGCCTGTGGCTATTGCCGGCATCATGGGTGGACTGAATTCAGAAGTGAAAGAAGACACGGGGACCATTCTGTTAGAAAGTGCATATTTTGATCCGATTTCTACCCGAAAATCGTCCAAGTGGCTCGGAATGAATACGGATGCCGCGTTCAGGTTCGGACGGGGCGTGGACCCTGAGGGTGTGGTCAACGCGTCTGCCAGGGCAGCTCAGCTTATGGCAGAAATCTCCGGTGGAACCGTGTGCAAAGGATGTATCGATGAGTATCCGCAGAAAGTGGAAAAGGCAAAAGACATTCCACTCCGCATAAAAAGAGTCAATGATATTCTGGGGACGAACATCAAGGACGCTGAAATCGTCAAAATACTGAAGAGCCTCCATATGACGGTCTATGGGGACAATAAGGGTAACTATCGAGCAACCCCACCGACATACAGGGTAGACATTGAGAGGGAAATTGATCTCATTGAAGAAGTGGCACGGTTTCATGGGTATGATCGTATTCCCGTGACACTACCCCCCGGTTCCTCCGTGACGGTAACGAAGGATCGTAAGGAAATTGTGAGAAAAAGGTTACGGGATATTCTCCAAGGTTCCGGTTACTCGGAGATAATCACCTTCAGTTTTATTTCCCCCGGTTCGTTGGATATGCTGGGACTCCCCATGGGCGATGAGCGTCGAAAAATTGTAAAAATAAGTAATCCGCTGACAGAGGATCAATCGGTGATGCGAACGACGCTCGTGAGCAACCTCCTGGAAACGATGAAAAAGAATGCAAATGCCGGTTGTTTTGACCTCAAGGTGTTTGAAATTGGCAGGGTCTTCTTTCATCAGCGCGAGGGAGAGCTTCCGAAGGACAAGAACATGTTCGGCTGCCTTATCTCGGGCATGCTGGATAATAATATCTGGCTATCAAAAACATGTATGGATTTCTATGACTTAAAAGGATGCGTAGAAAATATTTTCGATGGCCTAAAGATTCTGAATGGTGAATTCAGGTCTGATTACCATGAGACTTTCCTGCATCCAGGAAAGTCCTGTGGAATATATGTTGATAAGCAATGTATCGGGTTTTTAGGTGAAGTGCACCCTGATGTCCTCCTAAAAATGGATCTTAAGAATAAGGCGTATGTTTGTGAAATTGATATGGATTTATTAGCTGATTGTTTTACGGGCGATGTGTGCTATAAAGAATTGGCAAGATTTCCATCGGTGGTAAGAGATGTGGCCTTTGTCGTTGGAGAAGATTTGGAAGCGGATAAAATGCTGAATATTGCCAGGGATATGGGTAAAGAATTACTTGAAAAAGTAAGTGTTTTTGATGTATATTCAGGTAAAAGCATCACTCAAGGGGAAAAAAGTTTGGGATTAAGGTTTATCTATCGTGCTCCTGAGAGAACGCTGACCGATGATGAGGTGAGCCAGGTGCACAGCGGAATAGTTAAGCACATTATTGATTTGACCGGAGCAAAAATAAGGGGAGAAGGAAATTAGATATCTGCAAAATTGGGGGAGGTTAGAAATGACGAAGATTGATATTATTCAGGATGTGTACGAGAAGCTGGGGTTTTCTAAGAAGGATGCAGCAAGGATTGTTGAGTCGGTTTTTGATATCATAAAGGATAGTCTCGCTCGTGGTGAAAAGATCAAGATTTCCGGATTCGGTAACTTTTCTGTGAAAGAGAAAAAGTCACGCAGAGGGAGGAATCCCCAAACCGGCAGCGAAATAGAGATATCAGAAAGGAAAGTGCTAACTTTTAAATCGAGTCAGGTACTGCGCAAGGCATTGAATAGTTAAAATAAACGCTCTGATCAAATCTCTAAATAAGAAACCCTGATAACGCGGTAGAGATACGTATCCTTACACTTCGCACAAGGAAATAAGAACAGAAATAAAAAATGAATGGCTTTGTAAAAAGCTCCGAGCTGGTACTTTTTACGAGACCGTCAGTCCATAATACTACGCGAATCCGAAATTCAAGCATCTCAAATCGAGGAATTGACCGGAAGCGTGTTCAACATTATACAGTGCGCCTACGGAAAACTTCAAGGTACGAAGAGGGCCTTTCAGTCGAAATTGTATGAACTCTGCTTGGGCCGATTGACCTTACGAGTCGAGGGGTCTACCTTTCAATTCCCCCCAACTTGTTATTCTCTTGATTGGGAATCAACAATTAGGATTTTCCATGGATTTGTCAATCCCGGATAAGGAATATTTTCGTATTGGAGAAGTGAGTAAAATCCTTGGAGTTGATCCGTATGTCGTCAGGTACTGGGAATCGGAGTTTAAATCAATAAAACCGATGCGCACGAAATCTGATCAGCGGCTCTATAGAAAAAAAGATGTTCAGGAACTGTTGATTATTAAAAATCTCCTCTATGCTGACGGGTTTACCATAAGCGGTGCGAAGAAGCAGTTGCTGAAAATGAAAGGTGAGGTAGTGCGGGAGGATGAAGTTCATTATGTGGACAGGCTTATTGAGATTAAAAAAGGATTACTGCAGCTAAGAAAAATAGTGAGTTAAAACAGGAAGAAAAATAGAAAGAATGAAGGGGCAGGCATTTTTCTCGAAGAAAAACCTGCCCCTTCTTATTAATGTTTTGATGATCTTTTTGATGCTTTAAGCGGATTGATTTTTTGTGTGGCTTCTTTGATTTCTCTCTTGATGTGTGTTGCAGTTGGACAATTTCCGGAAAGCCATTTGCTGGCAGGTTCAGGATAGACCTTACAGTACTGACCGGTCTCGCAATCTATGATTTTATTGCATCCTTCGCATTTTTCTGTGATTGTGTGACAACTACCTCCATTAAATCCGCAGCCTTTCTTGGTCATAAAGGCGCACTCAGACCCAACCTTGATGGTTTGACAAACCATGGGAATCACCCCCCTTTCATAGTTTTTATGTTCTTACATAAGATAAAGCCTATCTAAAAGCTGAACTTGATAACAAAAAGAATAATTCATGTCAAGAAAAAAAATATACACAATTAATGTACAGTTGTGCAAAAATATCTGGCGAAAATATCCCTATGAGAGCATATGTATCAAGGTCTCGAATTGACTTCATAGTCCAATCGTGTTAGGCATTCACCTCTGGAGAACGAAGAATTGTGTACTACAAAGAATCGTTGAACCACGGAGGCTGCGTGAACTTGCATGGTAGAAATTAAAACATTTGAGATAAAAAATAAACTAGGTCTGCATGCAAGAGTTGCGGCGAAGCTTGTCAATGTGTCATCACGATTTAAAGCGAAGATATTTTTTGAAAGGGATGGCAAGGTTGTAAATGGAAAGAGCCTTCTCAGTATCTTGACGTTAGCCTGTCCTCTGGGAAGTCGTATCACAATCAGAGCGGAGGGAATAGATGCACGGGATGCTATGGAAGACCTCGGGAAACTCATAGAGGACAAATTTGGAGAAGATTGATGGATACTGATGCTGAGAAAAAAAGTTTTGTCCTCAAAGGGATAGGTGTTTCACCAGGTATCGTGATTGGAAAAGCTTACCTGTATGACCGTTTTGATGCTCAGGTTTCATTTTACAGGTTGCGCGATAAAAACCATGTAGCCAAGGAGATTAAAAGATTCAGGGCAGCGCTTAAGGAGTCAGAAAAACAACTGCTGGAAGTAAAAAACAGACTTTTCGAATTGGCCGGCAGGGAACCTTTGTATATTATCGATGTTCATATCATGATCCTGAAGGACAGGATGTTCATCAATCATACAGTGCAATACATAAGGAATATGCTGGTGAATGCGGAATGGGCCATGAAGATGACCATTGATAGATACAGGGAAATATTTGAAAAAGTTGAAGATGAGTATCTCAAAGGTCGAGTAAGCGATATTCGATACGTAGGACAGAGGATATTGAGAAATCTATCGGGAGGCAAGAAAGAGGACATTCCAAAGATTGATGGTGAAGATATTATCATTGCGATTGATCTCTCGCCTGCCGACACTGCTCAGATGATGATTAATAAAGTCCAGGGATTTGCGACAGATATGGGAGGAAAAACATCCCATACTGCCATTGTGGCAAGGGCGGTAGAAATTCCCGCCGTGGTCGGTCTGCAATCCATTACGAAAAGAGTGCGCACCAACGATAACATTATTATTGATGGTGCTGCAGGGCTCGTTGTGGTGAACCCTGATCCAGAAATGATTAAGGTATATGAGGACAAACAAAGACATTTTGAAAAAGCCCAGGAGAATTATCTGAAATATGCCCGTCTTCCCGCGCTGACGGAGGACAATTATAAAGTGGAAATAGGCGGCAATATTGAGTTTATTGAAGAGATACCTTCCGCCGTATCCCATGGCGCTGAGGGCATAGGTCTGTATAGGACGGAATTCATTTATATCAATAAGGAACAACTGCCAACGGAAGAGGAACACTTCGTACATTACCGAAGTGTTGTAAGTGCTGAAGGCTTGCAATGGTCAACTATACGAACCTTTGATTTGGGCGGCGATAAGTTTTACTCAGACCCCAAGCTGGCCAAGGAGATGAATCCTCAAATGGGTCTAAGAGCCATCCGCTTCTGTTTGAAGGAAGTGGAGCTTTTTAAGGTACAATTGCGCGCAATCGCGCGTGCCAGCGCGTTTGGAAAAACGAGGATCATGTTTCCCATGATTTCGGGCATTGAAGAATTGAGGGAAGCAAAAAAAATCTTCTGTGAGGTAAAAAGAGATCTCCGTGCCAAAGGTATACCGACGGGTGAAGACATCGAGGTCGGAGTTATGATAGAAGTTCCTTCTGCTGTCGTGATTGCCGATGAACTGGCAAAGGAAGTCGATTTTTTCAGTATAGGAACGAACGATCTGATTCAATATGCTCTGGCGATCGACAGGATCAATGAAAGGGTAACATATTTGTATGAACCACTCCATCCCGCTGTCTTGAGGCTTATCAAGCAGGTGATTGATATAGGTCATAGATCAGGTATTCGGGTTGCAATGTGCGGAGAAATGGCCGGCGAACCGGTGTATGTCATGATTCTCTTAGGGCTTGAAATTGATGAGTTGAGTATGAATCCATTGGCTATACCAAAAGTAAAAAAGATTATAAGGGCTTCAACCCTGTCGGAATCCAAGAAACTATTGGAAAAAATTATGGCACTTTCATCGGCTTCTGAGATACGTGAATATGTCAGCGATTATATGTGTAAACGCTTCCCGGAAGAATTTCAGCTGAATGGGCCGTGAAGGTTAGCATAGTAAGTATGTCGATTCTGTCAAAAATTAAAGCGTGGACGGACAGAGGGGAATTTTTTGTTGGACGCCTTTACAGGGAGGACAATTTCCCCCTGTTCTGGCTCGTCAAGAAGGTATTGTCCAAAGTTGAGATCGCTGATGAATATGTCGAGGAATTGAAAAATCTCTCAGAAAAAGGGACAGTTGTATATGCCCTTAAAAATAGAAGTCAGCTTAACAGCCTTATCATTCGGGAGCTTTCCGCCCGAAAAGGCATCCCCATGCCCGTGTATTGCTGCGGGATTAATATGGTTTTCTGGCAGCCCTTCACAGCGGCCCTCAGGGTTGTTTTTTTTAATCTGCTTCATTTACTCTTCGAAATGGCCTTACCGGATGCCTGCAAGAACGGTTTCTTGAAACGAACCGTCATGGAAGGGAAAAGTGTCGTAATCCATCTTGGAGGTTCGGAATTTTTCGAGAACCGCATTGTCCAAGGAGCGGTTACACAATTGATTGAGGCGCAACAAGATCTAAAAGTACCAGTCTATATTGTCCCTGTCCTGATCACTTACGGGAGGAGAAGAGATAAGGAAGACGAAAATATTATCAATATACTCTTTGGTCAGGCGGAAGACACGGATGCGGTGCGTCGTGTGATCACGTTTCTTAGATACTCAAACAAAGCCGTGGTTATACCTGCAGATGCGATCAATCTCATGGAAATTATTCATAAAAGCGAAGGCATGACAGAAGAGGCGATATACCATAACCTGAGGAGAGAACTGATAGACCGGATTGATGAAGAGAAGACGAGCATTGTGGGGCCTGTTTTGAAGTCAAGAGAAGAGATTATCAGCATGGTTCTCAGTGACAATGGCATCGGTCATGTTATAGATGATATGGCAGCCCGTGGGGCGAAAGACCATGACGCTCTTGTCAAGGATGCGAAAAGATACATGCGTGAAATTGCGTCCGATTACAATGACATGTTTATCGAGCTCTGGTATAAATTCCTTACATGGTTATGGAACAATATTTATGACGGTGTCGTCGCCGACAAGGCAGGGTTGGCAAAAATTAGAAACATATCGAAAAAAATGCCCTTTGTAATTATTCCCTGCCATCGCAGCCATATCGATTATCTTCTTCTCTCCTATGTTTTTTATGTGAATAATATACAGATGCCCTTCGTTGCGGCGGGTACTAATTTATCGTTCTGGCCTTTAGGATATATCTTCAGAAAATCGGGAGCCTTTTTTATTCGTCGCACTTTCAGGGGAAATGTGCTGTATGCGGAGGTTTTTGCCAAATATCTGGAAACCCTTCTCAAAGAGGGCCTTCCCATAGAATTTTTCATAGAGGGCGGGAGAAGCCGCAGCGGTAAGATGGTAATGCCCAAGTATGGCCTCCTTTCCATGCTCATTCAAGCGTATAAAAAGAAAGCCTGTGATGATCTGGCGGCGATTCCGGTCTACATTGGCTATGATCGGGTCATTGAAGAAGAGTCCTACCTAAAGGAACTGGGCGGTGCACCGAAAGCAAGGGAAAAGACGTCTGATGTGATCAAGAGCCGTAAATTTTTGAGAAAACGTTACGGGCGTGTCTATGTAAACATAGGTGAGCCGATCTTTCTGAAGTCATACCTTTCTTCCCAGGAAAAATCTTTTGAAACCATGACCCTGCAGGAAAGGCAGAGCCTTTACAGGAAGATCGGTTATGAAATTACTCTGGAAATCAACAAGGCATCCGTCATTACCCCGTTTTCTCTTGTTGCTGCCGGGTTGCTTTGCCGTGACCGCCGCGGAATATCTCACGACGACTTAATGGATGTACTCAATGCATTCTATGATTATCTCAGCGACAGACAGGCAAGCTTTGCTGCAACCCTGATACACCAGGAAAAAGCTTTTACTGATGCCCTCAACCTTTTTGTTCAGTCAGACGTTATATCCAAGATGGGCGCTGATGAAGAGGAGCAGGATGAAAGTGAAGAAATTGTGTACTCCCTGGAAGATGATAACCGACTAAATTTAGAATATTACAAAAATAACATCCTGCATTTTTTTATTCCCATAAGTTTCGTAGCCTTGTCTGTATTATCGAGCCGGGAAGATGTGCTACCTTTGGACCAGATTGTGAGGGATTACCAGTTTTTTAAAAGACTTTTCTGGCATGAATTCATTTTTGACGACAAGAAGGACGATTTGGATGAAGTGAAAGATGTCCTCTCTTATTTGAGCAACAGGAACATGATTACCGGCTTGGAGCGTGATGGGCAGGCTTGTGTTGAAGTGAAGGGCAGAGGAAGGATGAGCCTCATGCCCTTTGCCGGTTTACTGCGCAACTATATCGAATCCTACTGGGTGGTGATGAGGGGGTGCCTGCATCTTAAGAAGGGGCCAAAACCGGAAAAAGAATGGATGAGGAAGATTCAGCGGCTAGGTGTCAAGATGTATAAGAAGGGAGAGATACGGAGGGCGGAAGCCCTTTCGCAGTCCAATTACCAGAGCGCCTTGATATTTCTTGAGGATGCGGAAATTGTGCATCTTATAGAAAGCACTGACAAAAGTGACAAGAAGGAGTCGAGAGTGTATAAAATCTCCGGTACCAAATTGGAAATGGATTCCCTCCGGCACAGGTTATTTGAATTCCTACAATGATTGGTTTCGAGGAAACTATCTGCTTTCATCCAGGCATGAAACCTTATGCGAAACTCAGGCAGTTTTTAATTGACATCCCCGGCCATACGTGCTAAGGAGCGCCACGCAAATGGATAAGGATACGAAGAAAACGGCTATCCAGATGGCATATGCCAGCAGTGTGGGCATTGCCATGGTGCTCTTGATCTTCGGAGGTCTTTGGCTCGGCATCAAGGTTGACGAATCGTTTGGAACCGGATATACATTTACTATCATTTTTGTATTGATTGGTATTATCGCCGGCTTCCGAAATTTATATCAACTGGTGAAGAAAATTTCCCGGAATGAAAAACCGGTAATTAAGTATCTGAAAAGTGAACCCCATAGAAAGAGACCCCCTCCAAAAGAAACTTGAGATAACAAACTGGATCATCATGGGCATATTGCTCATGCTCAGCGCAATCTTTATGCCTTTCAAGTTCACTCTCGGCATGGTGCTGGGCGGTTTCATAAGCATTGTGAATTTTCACTGGTTGGAGAGGGATTTACGAAGCGTATTCGGCAAGCTTTCGGAGAGGTCTGGTTCGTTTCTCATGGTTAAATATTTCCTGAGGTTTGCCGTTACCGGCGTTGCCCTGTACTTTATCATTACGGGGAATATCGTTGATATTGTAGGCTTACTGGTCGGGCTTTCGACAGTAGTTATTACGATGGTAGTTACCGCAATCGCGGCTTTTTCAAAAAAAAATTGTGTTGAGGAGGTCAGTTAAAAAAGATGCATGCTCTTTCATTTTTTGAATTCCTTGCGAGAGATTTTCACATTCCGACTCACGTGTCTTACGCATGGCTTGTTATGGTGTTCCTTATCGTGTGCGCCTATCTGGCGACGCGGCACATAGATGTCTTCCCGAGCAAATTCCAGAATTTTATGGAAGTCGTTATCGGCGGTATCGATAACCTGGTAAATGATACGATGGGGCACGAAGGAAGGAAGTTTTTCCCCCTTATTGCCACAATAACACTTTTTATCCTCATATCGAACCTTCTGGGACTTGTCCCCGGATTTGAATCACCGACGGCCAACTTGAACACTAACTTATCCATGGCGCTCGTAGTTTTCGTCTTGACTCATATCATTGGCGTGAAGGTACATGGACCTAAGTATATAAAGCAGTTCCTTGGACCGGTATGGTGGTTGTCATGGCTTATTTTACCCATCGAAATTATCAGCCATTTGGTGCGTCCCGTATCACTTACGGTCCGGTTATTCGGAAACATCGAGGGCGGGCATATTGTGGTGGCCGTGTTATTCTTGTTGGCCCCCTGGTTTATCCCGTTGCCGATTCTCGGACTCAAGATATTCATCTCCGTAATCCAGACCCTTGTTTTCATGCTACTGTCCATGATGTATATCGTGGGTGCCATGGAAGAAGCACATTAAAACTCTTCAACATGTACATTAATAGAAAAGGGGCCAAACCTGTGAATGGTGAGGCCCCTTTTTTACTGCATATGGAGGGGTTGTGGTGTTTGCAGGGCAGTTTACGAAAAATGCCAGAATGCCCCGCCCTGAAGGCAGGAAGTTTCACGCCGTTTTGGGCGCCTCTCATGTTCACGGACAGTCGTTTCACACGGAGGCTGTCGGGTGAAAAAGTCCGGTCTAAAGACTGCCTTCATGTCTTACGGTATCCTTCCACCTCTTTTCTTCTTTTGTGTTCATTACGCCTCATTGCAGAGATGGGGGAGGGGGCTTCCCTATAGTCAGAATCTTGGAGACACCGCCCGGGTTATAGGGGAGCAATTCATAGTTTTCGCACCCTGCGGCTCTCACAAAGTTGGCTATTTGCTCCAGGTTTTCCTTGGTTGCCGTGATGCCCGGTACAAGGGGTGTTCTTGGAACAATTATCTCCTTTCGGTTATCTGCCATGGAGATGAAGTTATCCAGTATTCTCTCGTTTCCCACACCTGTGTATTCCCTGTGTTTTTGCGCATCGAACAGCTTAATGTCATAAAAAACAAGATCGATAAAGGGGATCAATTTCCGCCTGAACTCTTGCATATCGAAGAAACCTGATGTCTGGATCGCGATGTGGATGCTGTTTTGTTTCAACTCCCGCATTAGTTCACTGAGATAATCCATGTGGAGCGCGGGCTCTCCTCCGGAAAACGTTACCCCGCCACAGGATGTCTCATAAAAGAACCTGTCCTTCAGCAACTCTTTTAGCAGCTCTTTTCCGGTATAATGTTTTCCCACTATTTTCAGTGCCGTGGATGGACATTTTTCTGCGCAAACCCCGCATGCACCGCACCTTTCCCTTATAATCCTGCCGGGGTAGTCCATGCGTGCGGCATTTTCCGGACAGAATCTTTCACAGTCCCCGCAGTGTACGCAGAGGAGCGGGTGGAAAGCTATTTCCGCTTCCTGTCGAATGGATTCAGGATTCTGGCACCACATACACGAGAGGGGACAACCCTTGAGGAAAACCGTGGTCCTTATCCCAGGACCATCATCGAGCGCGAACCGGTGAATATCAAATATGAGGGGCTCTGCAGAGCACGTCTCCGGCTGAAAATCGGGGGGAATCATAAGATGGTACCTCACTCAATATGCCTGAGGCCTTGCACCTCCTTTCGGCGGGGCATAAGGAATATATATGGGAGGCGCTAAGGTCGTGCAAAGGGTTTCTGCGCCATCAGCTTCAAATGATTTGCCATATAGGCAAACTTATAGAGATAATTGAGATTGCCATCAATGCTCACATCCTGTCGCAGTATGGCATTCAGTATGTCTGGCTTGGGTGAGAAGATAAAACTCCTCAAGGCCGCAGGGTTCTTGAAAATAATAGTAATATTGGGGCTGTCTATAGCCCCGTCATGTACTTCCATTTTTCCGTTTTTGAAAACAGCTGCCGCTGAAAATGCGTTATCCTTGCTCCGGAAAAGATAGGTGCCGTGAAAATTCTCTATGTTCGTTCGGTATTTGCTGTTGACCACAAATATAAGACTCATGCTTGTAAGGAGTATTTTCAGAATTTCTTCTGTGAAATCTGATTCAAGCCCCTGGAGCAGTTTTTCCATGGCTGTTTTTGCCTTATTCGATGCATTTGCGATTTCCTCTAACATATATTCTCCTTTACCCTCCTTAATTCTTCGGGAGCAGATTTTGATCGAAAGCCGTCATGGATTTGTTTTCTTATCCGGCAAAGGATTCGCGTTCCCGGTGCGAATGTCATATTCCGTTCTCGTGATGATTTCGTCCTTCATTGTCTCATTTAAATCCCGGAAGTACGCGGAGTATCCGGACACCCTTACCAGAAGTTCCGGATATTTGTCCGGATTATTTTTGGCATCCATGAGGGTTTCATAGGAGATGATATTGAACTGTACGTGCATTCCTCCGCTCCGGAAATACGATTCAATGGCGGCTCCGAAATTTTGTATATCCAAGCTGCCTTGTATGATTGGGAATTTAAGATTCAAGGCCTCGCCGCCCGGTATACAAAGACTGTCGAGCCCTCCCACCGCTCTCAGGCATGTTGTCAATTCCTTCGTTGCCTGAGATACCGGGGTTATACCACTAGCAAATGCAGTGCATGCTTTTCTTCCGTTGGGCAGTGCACCGGTGAGCTTCCCCTGTCCGGCATGGTTGGTTGTGGTCCAGTAGGCAGGCCGGTATTTCCCTCCCCGGTAATTTGTATGGCGCTGATATATTTCATAGACAAAGCGGATGAGGTTGCGGGAATTTTTGATCGCATGAGGATCATCCGTGCCGTATTTCGGTGCCTTATGGATAAGGTAGGCATGGAGTTTTTCATAGCCGCTAAAGTCCGCATTCAGGGCTTTCAGAAGATCGCCGAAACTGCATACCTTGTCAATGAACACCGCTTTCTCAATGGCGGAAAGCGAATCCGCCGTGTCGGCAAAACCGATGTGGGTCGCGCCGGAAGAATTGTAAAGGGCGCCTCCGAAAATCAGGTCTCTGCCCTTTTCCATCGGTCCCTCGAAAAGCGCCGAAAGCAGCGGTGTGGGCATTATCTCCTGATGCACGAGACCAAAATATTCGTTGAGTTGGATCGCCTGCTCTATAAGCCATGCCAGTTGACTTTTAAACGCCTCCCAGAACTCTTCAAACGTCTTGAACTGAGTCGGGTCGCCGGATTCAAAGCTGATTACTTCATCACCTGTTACGGGTCTCCTGCCGTTATACAATGCCAATTCCAGAGCGGAGACGATATTCAGCAGAATGGAGCTCGATGAATCATAACTCTTTCCCGCAGATGCCAGCTCCACGCATCCGATTATGGCGTAATCCCGTGCGTGCTCCGTGTTTGTCCCCTGGTTTTCGAGAGTCTTGATATCGACAATATCGTTATGAAACGCCGGGACGGCCTTTGTCGTTGCAATCACCTCCGCTACGCGGTCACGATACTCCCGGGTGTTTTTTTCGTACTGATAGCGGGCATTCATGTTCGGATCCCGTGTTCTTAAAAGTTCTGTGATCCGCAACATGATGTAGGTCAGGTCGTTCACGGCATCTTCGCCGTTTTCATCAATTCCTCCCACTGTCACGGCGGGTACGGTTCCTGCGCCACCCCAGAGTTCTTCCGCGGTTTCAGGGACCAGATTGGTATTATCATTGAGCTTCAGCCACAGGCACCCGACAAGTTCGGCTGCTTCCTCTATTGTCAACGCGCCGTTTTCGATCTCGTTTTTGTAATACGGATACAGTATCTGGTCGAGCCTTCCCGGGCTCATGGCCATGTTGATGTTCTCCGCGTGAACTGCCACCTGGGCAAGCCACAGGGAGTTGACGGCTTCACGGAATGTCCGGGCGGGTTGTGCCGGAACCCGTGCACAGACTTCCGACATCTTGAGATAATTGTTCTGCCGGAGCGCATCGGTCTCTGCCAGCGCCAATGCGGCGGTCTTCTCACTGAGTTTGCGCGCGTAGTTTTTTATCCCTTCCATAGCTATGATGACGGCTTCATAAAAAGCCAGTTGCTGTGCAGTTTCAGCAGCAGGCGCACCGGCGTTTTTTAACCGTGTCTTATGCCCTGATGCCTCGGCAATAATTCCGTCCAGTCCCTTTTCCAGGATGATTTTGTAACAGGGGACTGTATGGGAAATGCAGCCCGCCTTGCCGGCAATGAAGAAAATGATGCGCTC
>CAZMBE010000013.1:60107-81827 GCA_964564625.1 uncultured Syntrophaceae bacterium
CTTGTTCGAAAGGAAATAGTTCACCGCCTTCGCATACCGGGTCTCCATCGGTTCTTCCTCAGAAGACATGTCCCTTAAGTATCTGGTAACATACCGGGCCCGCTCGATACACACCTCGGACTTTGCCTGCACGCATGCATCGCGCAGCAGTTTCAGGCGCGGCATGCTGTCCAGCGTAATATCTTCCAAACGCAAATCATTCAAAATTACTGTTCCCATGATTTACTCCTTTTGATGTTCTTTACACGTTCGTAAGATCAAAACCGATATTCAGGCGTATCTGATGCCACTCACCATCCATAAGGAGAAAATATCCGAAGTTGGCGTATTTGTAAAGTGACGGATCTGCCGCAGGGTCATATGGTATCAGGATTTCTGTGGCATACATGAGTTGGCCGAGATAGAGTCCCGAGGCTATTTTCACAATTTCGTCGATACAATAACAATCCGGAATGATGGTTTTTAATTTCGGCCAGCGGTAATTGAACTGATAGACATCCTTTCCCTGGCAGTTCTCATTCACTGATTTTGCCTGATGGGCAATGAAAAAGAAATTCTTAATGTCGTATCCAAACCTCAGCGCCTCATCCGGCGGTACGGTTTCAGTCCATACATCAGCGATGTTCATCAGCCTGCCTACGAATTTTTCTTTGAACGTGCGGAGTGACTGGGTATTCGCCCCCCATCGTGTGGGCAGTTCCTCCTTTTCGTATCCGTCTGTCATCTCTTCCAGGCGTTCCCTGGTGATTTCTGCAAAAGACTTCCCCGTCCACGTGCTGAAATTCCTTACCAGGCTTGTCCACGCCAGATTGATCGTGTTGAAATCAAAAAATTTTAACATTCCTTCCGCGTGCCAGCTTACCAGTGCGCCGCGGTAATGTCCCTCCATATCTCTGACCCCCACCCCCCGATTAAATATTTCCTGAAGGCGCAGAAAATATGGCGAGTCATTGTCCATGCCGCCGTGCAATGCATCGGAATAATCTTTAAAGAGATGCATGATGCTCGGTTTGTTCTTCATATCCGCCCGAATCAATGCGAGGATGGTATCGTTACACATGCGTGGAGTCGGTTCCTCGAAGGTGAATGTTGAAAATTTCGGAAGGTTGAAGGAAGGCACGGCATGGGAATCCACCATGCCCGGAGCGGTTTCCGGGATATCAAGAAAAGGAAAAAGTCTGCGGGCCTCCATATTCCATGTCTTGTCAAAAAGCACAAAATAACCGAAATGCTGATAGTCGTAATCCGGGACAGGACATGCCGGATCATAATCCCGGAGAAGATGTTTTGTGGAAAACAAGAGTTGACCCAAATACAGCCCCTCGGCAATCTGCACCAGTTCATCGATAAGCCAGCAGAGAGGTACACTATTGCCGAGATTCTTCCAGCGGTAGTTTAGCTGGAACACCTCCCGGTTCAAGCCGTGGTACACAGAAGGACCTTTTGCTGCGATAAAATTGCCGCCGTTTTTTTCATGACCGTAATTTTTTTGCTCCTCCTGCGGGGCTGGATTAAGCCCGATCCACAAGTTTAAAACGTGAAAAGAAAGGACATTCAGGATTTTGAATTCAATCTTGTTAAAGTGATTAATGCCACGGAATACCCTGCCTTCGGGTCTGAATGCCCCGAGTGTAATGGCATCAAGGTCTTGAGAAGTTGTAGGGGTAAAACTTTTTCCTACCCATGGATCTTTATCGTGAAGGGTGGCCCCCCATAAAACTTGTAGGATATTTCCAATTGAGGCAAGGTTTTCTTCCTGGTCGCCTGTCCTTAAGCATAGGGCGACACCGTAGAAGTGACCTTCCACCTCGTTCGGTGTCATGCCGAATTGGAAAAGCTTTGCCATCTTGTCAAACTGTACGGCCGCATGGTCCGGGCTTGTCCCCAGTTCTTCCATATATTGCTTCAGTAGTTCCAAAATGGATGCCTTACCCGTGAGGTCTTGTTGAATTTGTTCCAGGAAGGCATCCCTCGGATCATACCCGAATTGGAATGTCCAGGCGGTGAATTTCTTGAGCATACCGGAATCGCTGTTTCCCATGATCTATTTTCTCTCCTTTTTTAATGTTCCCGGTCCGGGTATCACAGGTATCTCACAAAACAATATCCTTCCTTCTAATGTTTGGATTTTCCAGTCCCCGGGTAAAACTCGTGAAGAGGGGTAGAATACCTGTAGCGTTCACTGCCATGAAAATAGCAAAAAAGCAGAGCCAGAATTTATGCATGTGATCAGGGCCTGATATACGAGATTGTGCTATAGTGTATGGGTGTCAATACGGGAGACCGGGATAAACGAGGCAACCATTATGTGCTGGACATTTCGGTAGAAGGTGTCGGCTCTTTTCCCGCCCTTCCCATAACGGCAAATAGTGTTTAAAATTTAATTTCTCATGACACTATAAGGAATAGCTATACATACTACAATGAATAATTATGAAAAACATTTATGATTCTTTATCAATGTAGTAATATAATAAACCATCATTATGGGAAATACAACGATAAACATTCAACACTGGCATTGTGGCATGATACCTGTGTGCGTCCGGTGTTGAGGAAATGGGGTGTCATGAACCCCTTTTGGATCATGATACCTGCTAATCATTATTCATATTGAATGGAAGAGGGTGCCATATGCCGAAAGTTGTTCATTTTAATCTCAGTGCGGATGATCCGGAGCGGGCAATCGAATTTTATCAAAGCGTGTTTGGCTGGAAAATCAGGAAATGGGACAGCCCTGCCGAGTATTGGCACATAACGACCGGTGATGAGGATGAATTTGGTATTGACGGTGGCCTGGTGAAACGGGCCAAGCCTTCAGAAACTACGACAAATATAATCCATATCCCTTCGGTGGATGAATTCACAAGAAAGATCGAGGCGGCGGGAGGAAAGATCGCAGGACCAAAGAGGCCAATACCGGGGACGGGTTATCTTGTCAAATGTAGGGATACAGAAGGGAACACTTTTGAAATACTGGAGGTTGATGAATCTGCAAAATGACAGCACTGCTTCCCCGGACTCGGCCCGACCCTAGTTGCGACTTTGCCGGAGGTCCACACATTTCGTTTGACGCAAAAACCTGGTTGATATGGTATGAAATATGTGTAAATATTAGGGATACATTAAAAACAGGAGGGAAAAATGAAAAGATTGATGATAGCAGTTGTATTCGTTGGGTTGATTTTATCTGGCTGTGCGAGCGCTACGGGCCCTAAATGGTGTAAGCCCGGTGCAACGAGTGATGACTACGTGAGAGATCGTTCCGATTGTCATGGGGCACTTCGAGGTACTGGAAAGATAAAACATGACTTCAAGTTTTTTATGTCTCAATGCCTGAAGGAAAAGGGCTGGAGCGAGTGTAAAAAGGAGGAGTAGTTGCACCTGTTTCCGACTTTACGAGCCGGTAATCTCTTTCAACTAAACGTTGACAGGCATATTACTATTTGCGTAATTTCACAATCCATAAGCCCCTATCAAGTCTTGTTTAATACTTACCTGTCGAAATAGTAAGTATTTTAATGATTCTCGACATTCATACACAATCGAACTATGTCCATGAGCTTGTTTTCCGGCAACGGCGAAAGATGATGAACTTTTTTACAGCAGGGCGTATGTTTTATATTGCGACAGCTGAGAGCCCCTGCTCCGATGATTTTGTTAACAGCTTCGTCATCATCGTGTGCATCAACCATTATTACATGAAGGCAAGGGAAAGGGCATGAAAATGTGTAGACCATAACTCTCATTCCTTACATAATTGGCATGGCGTTTCTATTGCCCGCCTCTGTCTTCTTGTGGATTTCAAACCGCTTTACATTTTTAACCACTTCAACAGAGCGTTTTTGTATCACCAGCATGTCCGGTTCATAACTAATTTTGTAATTTACGGGCAGTTTCATCTTCCGTTTGTGCAGTCCTTCTTCCAAAGACAATCATTCTCACATGTGTCCTTCGTGCGAAAACACGGTTCGTATCCTTCCTTGATCTGGATCTCACGGACAATATCCTGTTTTGAGCGTATAACACCCATATTTACTCCCCACGTCTTTGCAATCTCACGTATTTCATGCATTTTCATTTTATATTCCTCCCTTACTATGCGTATAGTCTCATCCTCTATGGTTATTGGTCTCCATGATATGCTCATCCTCGGTTTTTGATATCCGAGATAAACCCAAACCGAGAAAGAATTGAGTACTTTGATTATGACTACGTAATTCCTCCTCTGTTCCAGAAAGTTGCTCTTCCCTACTTCTCTCTCTTTTCATCTCTTCAAGTTTGTTAATTCTCCATCGCAACTCAGCGAGTTCTCTTACAAGATCGTGTTTCCTCAATACCTTGTCTGCCATTGCTGCAAACCTCTATGACCTTCTATAATGGATGTCGTTGGAATTCATTCTCATAATTGCTGAAATTCACAATTATGGTGACTTTCAAGACTTGCCTGTAAGATACCTGATGACGGTATCGTAAAGAACAGACTCTTCACTATCAATATGATGACGAACCCCTGTGGTTCCCTTGAAAAATTTCATATGGGCAGAGAGAATCGCTGTCTCTAATACTCCCAGTGTCTCCATCTTTTTTTTAAGCTCTGTATTCTCCATGGTATCTTCTCTCCAAGTGTTTTTTCGTAGAGTATATCATCACCTTTCATATGAGAATGATATTTCTCACTGTTTTGTGTGGTGTCGATCAGAGTGGTTACTTTTTTTCAAGAATAGAAAATCCCGGCGGGATATGCAACAGCAATACATTGCATGGATAATATAGGGGAAAACCTTACATTATGATAATGTCAAAAGATAGGATCTTAAATTGTCTTTTTTATTTTTAAGATTAAGTTTGATCCTGATGTTATGCCTGTGAAAGGCAACTGTCCCCGGTGATACATTTGATAATTCGCCAATTTCCTTGGTTGTCTTCCCTTCTTTAATGAGGTTGGCTATCTCGATTTCCTTTGGCGTAAGATTTAAATATTTTGAGGACAGCTTGTTTGAAAAGGGAGAAACGATTTCTTTCATAGTTGATTCGAGGATGCTTACATAGCCTTTTTCTTTGGCCCCTATGCGGCAGTTCTTCAATTTTTCAATATAGGGCATAACGAGCTGCTTGACGTGTGACAGTACGTTCGCTTCAACTTCGTCTTTGTCCTTTTCCCTCTGCTTCAATAAAATCTTCAGGGCGGCATTCATTTCTGTGAGCGTACGGGACTTGACTTCCAGTTCCCTATCCCTTTTCTTCAATGAGTCCTCTGCCCGCTTGCGGGCGGTGATATCGTTGAGTACGGTAATGCTCCAGTTTTCCAAAAAGGTTATTCTGAATTCGATATCCTTCACGTGTCCGTCTTTGCATGTGATACTGAAATGTCGGTCCACGCCAATACCGGTTTTCACCCTGTCTGCCTTCCAGGCATTTATGACCTTTTTCCTGTATTCCGCAACAGGGTATGCCTTCTGAAACCAGTCTCTTCCCGTGGGGATATCTTCAATGGTATAACCGGTAATCTCCGTGAATTCAGGGTTTACATATTGGTTAACTCCATTTCTGTCAACCAGGGCAACCCCATGGGGGTAGTTTTTAAGGACGGTGAAAAAAGTTTCCCGTTCTTTTTTTATTTCCTCCTCCATCTGTTTACGCTCAGTGATCTCCTCGACCAGTTGTTTGTTTTTCTCGGAAAGCTCGGCGGTACGCTCCCGGATCAGCCTCTCCAGCGTATCCTCTGTCTGTTTATGTTGGGAGATGTCCCTGAACGATGCCTGAAGAATCCTCATGCCATCATATTCAATGGCGGTGGCAGTAATATCAACGGGGACAACTGTTCCATCCTTTCGGAGGACAACACCCTTCTGAAGACCACCTTTTCCGTGAGTAACAATGTCCCTGTGCGCTGCCATGGTAGTTTCCAGTTCTATCGCAGGATGGAGCTGGGTGTAGTGCATCCGCAACAGCTCTTCTCTCGGGTAGCCGAAGAGTTCCTCCGCCTTCCTGTTCACTTCGAGCAAATTCCCTTGCTCATCCCCGAGCACCATAGCATCGCTGGCATTGTTCAAAACAGTCCGGTATTTTTCCTCAGACCTCCTCAGCAACTCTTCCGCCCGTCTGCGCTCGGTAATGTCACGCGATACGCCCTGAAGGCCGCTAATCTTTCCCCGATCGTAGACAGGTTTGGAATGAACCTCAACAATTCTTGTCTGCCCATTGAATGATGTATATCTCAGTTCATAGGGGCTTCCTTCCTCACCTTTCATCACACGGTGAAAGTTTCTCTTGGCATGATCATGGTATTCAGGATCAACGATATCGAGGTAATGTAAAGTATAAAATTTCTCCAACGGGATACCTGACCTGTCGATTATTGCTTGATTCACGAAGGTGAAGTAGCCATCAGTATTAAGCACATATACCCCGTCGCTGATGTTGTTTAAGATAGCAAGATATTTTTCTTGGCTCTTCATCTGTAATCGTTGATCCTTCTCTTCTAAGAATGCGTAGTTATCATCAATGTGGCAGATTACCAGACTAAAGTTTATAAGTAAACATTATCGTCAAGAACGGATACAACCGGTAATCGATAGTATTTATAGCATGTTAATTCTATGGCGTTACAGGTGGCGTTCGCACCGGCAACCACCGACCGGCCATAAAAAAATAGTTACATCTCTTGTTGCGGTGTCCCTCCTGAACTCTTCAGTTGATGGAATTCAAGAAATGTGCAAGATTGCCATCGTGAATAGTTGAAATAACCTGTCACCGCCGGGAACCCAGGCGGCACACGGAGGAAAAAATGTCAACCTACAGCATTGGGAGAAACCGCTCTACGTGGTTCAAATACTTGGATATGAAAAATGTGAATTTTCCCCCAACAATGAAATCTCCCATTTCCTGTACCGTTATAGCCATGCTGATTCTCATCGCCGGGTCAATGACGCCATTTGCCCTTGCTTACGGATTGGAAGGTTCAAGTCCTAACCCAACCACCGACTCCAAAATTGAAAATTCCGTAGTCAAAATCTTTGCGACCAAGCGCAACCCCGATCCCTCCAAACCCTGGACCAAACAGGCCCCTCAGGAGGTAACCGGTAGCGGTGTGGTTATGGAGGGTAAGCGAATCCTTACCAATGCCCACGTGGTGATCTACGCAAGTCAGGTAAGCGTTCAGGCAAATAAGGGAAGCGACAAGATCTCCGCAACTGTTGAGGCAATCGCCCCGGGTATTGACCTTGCCGTTCTAAAACTCGAAGATGAAACATTTTTCAATAACCGTCCACCTTTGAAAAGGGCCCACACCCTGCCTGAGGTTAAGGATACCGTCATGGCCTATGGCTTTCCCGTGGGTGGCTCAAGCCTCTCAATTACCAAGGGTATTGTTTCCCGTATTGAATTTACGAGATATAATTACCCTGTTTCGGGACTTCGCATTCAGATTGACGCCGCAATCAATCCTGGCAACAGCGGTGGACCAGCCATAGTGGACGGCAAGATGATCGGCCTTGCCTTCAGTCACCTCGGAAAGGCGCAGAATATCGGCTACATAATCCCCTGTGAAGAAGTTGAAATCTTTCTCCAGGATATTGCCGATGGCGTTTATGACGGAAAGCCGGCGCTGTTCGACGAACTGCAAACCCTTGAAAATCCAGCCCTTCGTACCTTCCTCAAGCTGGACAAGGAAGTGACAGGTATTGTGGTCCATGAACCGTCGGACGCGGGTGCGCCCTATCCCTTAAGGAAATGGGATGTAATCACCAGGATCGGCGACAACATAGTGGACAATCAGGGGATGGTTAGGCTCAATAAAAACCTCCGTGTCCACTTTAGATATTTCATTCAGAAGATTTCAAAGAAAGGACGGGTTCCTCTCACTGTGGTCCGCGGAGGAAAGACACTGTCGGTTGACGTTCCAGTAGCAGTAACCAGTCCACTGCTGATACCGAGCTTGAACGGCGCCTATCCATCCTTTTTTGTATACGGGCCTCTCGTTTTTTCCAAGGCAACGTTGGAGTATGTCGGCAGATTTACTTCTTCGGCAAGCAACGTGTTCGCTGCCCTCAGTATTGCGGGGAGTCCCCTAGCAACAAGGCTTGGCGATACACCCGCATTTGACGGTGAGGAATTGGTCATCGTCTCTTCACCTTCTTTCCCCCACAGGCTGGTGAAGGGTTACTCCAGTCTCGGAGGTGAGGTAGTGTGGGCCGTCAACGATACGGTTATAAAAAACCTGAAACATCTTGTGGAGGTGCTCAGGGACAGCAAGGCAGAGTTTATCAAGATTGAGTTTAAACGCCATTTCAGTGAAACAATGATCTTTCCCCGTAAAGACATGGTCAATGCCACTGAAGAAATTTTGACAGACAATGGTATCCGCAGTCAGGGCTCACCGGATACACTGGCCGTGTGGAACAGCAAGCCGTCTCAATAAGCGCCTCATATTAATGGACAGACGGTAAAAAGGGGAATAAGGAAAAGAATCTAAATGCCTGTTTTTCACCAAATCTTAACTGCCTTCAATGCGTAATGATCACCTTTATGGGCATCATCAATATTCCTCGGGTGAATATATTCGCCAAACACTTTGTGAGAAAAGACGCACAGGAGAGGTTTGTTCAAATTTTGCCGGTTTTTAAATGCATGCAGCGTAGTCCGTGTCCGGCATACATCCACGATTCCGGGTGATATGGGTTACGGGAGGACGTAGTGTCACACGCAGTCATACGAGTGGTCGACCTCTGGAAATACTACGATGAAGAGGGTCGCGGCGGTACGGCGGCTCTCCGCGGGACAAGCCTGGAAGTGCGCCGGGGAGAAGTGCTCGCCATCTTCGGGAAGAGCGGTTCCGGAAAGAGCACTTTTCTCAACCTCATTGCCGGTCTCGACCGTCCTACCCGCGGTCTCATTGAAATCGAGGGAAAAAACCTTGAGACGCTCGGCGAAGCGGGCCGAACAGAATTGCGCAGAACAAGGTTGGGGTTTGTGTTCCAGTTCTTCAATCTTATTCCCACCCTCACCGCTCTGGAAAATGTGCACCTGTCTTTGGAACTTGCCGGTATATCGAACCTTCAGATAGCCGGAGAAGCCCTTGCCGGAGTCAGCCTTCATGGAAAGGAACGGCGCTATCCCCATGAACTTTCAGGAGGAGAACAACAGCGCGTGGCCATTGCACGTGCCCTCGTCAAGGAGCCTGCCCTGGTTCTGGCCGATGAGCCGACAGGAAATCTGGACACAGTGACTGGGAACGAGATACTGAAGATACTGACTTCCCGGTGCCGGCAGACCGGCATGACCCTTGTTATGGTTACCCACACTTCTCGTGCATGCCATTACGCTGATCGTATTCTGACAATGGTCGACGGCATCATCACAGAAAAATTGAACAGTGATGAACTATGAGGAAGGGTGAAATCCCCTTGTGAAAATAGTTACAAAATCCTTTTTGAGATACTTGATCAGACGACGGAGCCTGAGTCTCCTGCAACTCATGGGCATCGCCTGTGGCGTGGCTGCCGTGATAGGTATGGTCCTCTCGGCCAGATCGGCCCTGTCAAGTTTCAGTGATGCCGTTTCATTTCTCCAGGGAAAAGGCACCCACCTCATCGAACGTCCGGCAGGTACAATGGATGAAAGGATTTTGACCGATTTGATGCGTGATCGGGCAGTCCGTTTCCTGTCACCTGTCCTCGACCGCAGACTTCGACTTGAGGACGGTAACCTGATTCGGGTTCTCGGCATAGATCCCTTTCTTGACCGGCAGATGCGGCCGGAGCTCTTACACTCACCATTCACACAGCGACGAGGAGGATCAGGAGAACGGAACATGGGATTTTTCCTCGACGATCGGGCTGTTTTTCTTGAGGCGGGGCTCGCCGCTAAAATGGGAATTTCTCCGGGCAATGATATGAAAACATCCAGAGGTCTTCTTCGGGTAATTGCCACTTTTCCCAACCCGTCTGGCGAGCCTCTTATCCTTATGGACATCGCTCATGCCCAAAAAATGTTTGAACTTCCTGGTCAAGTGGATCATGTCGATTTGATTCTTGATGATGAGGTTGATTTCAGGAGCAGATGGGAAACCGGTTTCCGGATACAGTCAAGTCTTGAGCGTCAGGAAACGTTCAGATCCATGGTAGGTGCATTCCGTCTGAACCTCGAAGCCATGTCACTGATGGCCCTTTTTGTTGCTGTCTTTCTGATCTATAACACAACAATGTTCACTGTTGTGAGCCGGAGAAAGGATGCGGGTATTCTGAGAAGCCTGGGTGTTAAGCGGCATGAGGTTACCATTGCTTTTCTTGCCGAAATCCTGATCCTCGGTACGGTAGGAGGGGCTATCGGAAGTATCCTTGGTTACCTGCTCAGCCATTTTCTCACGATGATCATAGGCAGCACCATCAGCAATCTCTATTTCTTTCTGCGACCGACACCACCTATATGGTCGTTCTTGATCCTGCTGAACGGGATCATACTTGGCTGCGGAGCAAGTATTCTGGGAAGCATTCTCCCACTTGTTGAACTGGCCCGCACTGATCCCGTAGAAGCGCTTCGGGGCCGGTCAGCATCCCGGCGGAGCGGCAAAAAAGCGCTAAAGGCGGCGTACGCCGGCACAGTCGTCTTGATGATCAGTCTCGTCATTCTTCTTGCATCGGGGAAACAAATCTATATGGCCTATGCCGCGACCTTCGGGTTTCTTTTGGGATTGAGCTTGTTAACGGGGATTCTCCTCGTGTATGCGGCGCCTGTCTTAAAGGTGTTTCTTTCCCTCGTAGGTGGGCTACCCGGTAAAGTGGCCGCAGGGAACATCCGGCAAAATCTCGGCCGGTCGGGTGTCGCCGTGGCGGCCTTCATGGTAGCCCTTTCCATGTCCATCGGCCTCGCTTCCATGATCGGCAGTTTCCGGGAGTCTCTCGCATGGTGGATGGGAACCCAGCTCAGGGGAGATCTTTACATTTCGAACGCCTCGGAAACGGAAGTCCCTATTGACTTCTATGAGGAAATAAGATCCATAAATGCCATTGACGGTGTTGATGCGTACCGCAAGGTGAAAATCCTCTATCTAGGGAGAACTGCCTATATCGCTGCCATCAATGCCCCTGTACTGCAGCGTTTTGCCCGTTTCGCATGGATCGAGGGTGGCGACGAGCACTGGGAAGCCGTGAAAAGTGGCGGTGTGATCATTTCGGAAAGTTTTGCCAGGAATTTCAATGTCCGACCAGGGGATACAATCGCACTGGACGGGATTGGAGGAACCGTTCAACTCAAAGTGGAAGCAGCATTTTATGATTATTCTACGGAGCATGGTCTCATCATGATGGACCGGAGCACATATCTTAATCTGTTTCACGATTATGCCATCAACAGCGTGGCTGTCTTCATCAACCCTGCGAATCCCCGCCGGCAGGAGCTTCTCGACACCGTGAGAGAAAAAGCTCTGGCCAGGGGGCTCCCCGTTTTTACCCAGAAGCAGTTCTATAACAGTATCCTTGAAGTGTTTGACAGCACCTTCGCTATAACACGTTCCATGCGCATCATTGCCATTGTCATTGCCTTTTTCGGCATTGCTGGGGCTTTAATGACCCTTTTCATAGAGCGGCAGAGGGATTTCGGAATATATCGCGCTCTGGGCTTCTCCACCGGCCAGGTATCGTCCATGACACTCATGGAAGCCATGGGAATGGGGTTTATCAGCTTCGTCCTCAGCTGCGCTGTGGGAACGATCCTGGCGTTTATTTTGATCAAGGTGATCAATCTCCGGAGTTTTAACTGGACCATCTTTTTCCATATACAGTGGCAGCCCTATCTTCTTACAGCCGTGACAGCCGTCCTCGCGAGTCTTGGGGCGGCACTGTATCCGATATGGAAGGTCAGGCGAAATTATCCGCAGATGCAGATAAGGGAAGAATAAGAACGAAAAAAACACAAGAACCCTCGAGCAGGCAATATGAAAAGACTGATTTCAAGTGTCATGATGGTTCTGATAGCGGTCCTGATCGTCATTCTGATGTCACCGGTGCCGGCACCTGGTGACGGATGGAAGCAGGCCATCACGCCGAGGTCGTGGCATTTTCCAAAGGATCACGGTGCTCATCCTGATTACCGCACGGAGTGGTGGTATTTTACGGGAAATCTTGTCGACGAAAAAAGCAATCGCTATGGCTATCAGCTCACCTTTTTCCGTCAGGGCATACAAACGGAGAGAAAAAATCGATGGAGCACCTGGTCCATACGCGATGTCTATCTTGCTCACTTCGCCATTTCCGACATTGGGAGCGGCTCTTTCTGGTTTTCCGAACAGGTTTCCCGTACAGGCCCCGGTCTGGCGGGAGCAAGCACACACGGCATGGATGTCTGGTGTCTGAATTGGCGCGCCCGGATGAAAAACGGCAGGATCCTCCTCGACGCAAAGCACGGCGGCACGTATTTGCGGTTGGAACTCATCCCTGGAAAACCCGTCGTCCTTCACGGTGAAAACGGACTGAGCAGAAAAGGCCCCCTCGGTGGACAGGCCACGTACTACTATTCATTCACCAATCTGGAAACAAAAGGTATCCTGAAAACAGAAAAGATGTCCGATCCTGTAAATGTCACCGGCAAGAGTTGGTTCGATCAGGAATTCGGCTCACATCAACTTTCCGGAGAGCAGGTGGGGTGGGACTGGTTCAGCCTCCATCTGTCTGACGGCCGTGATCTCATGATTTATATGCTCCGCCGCAAAGACGGCACTGTGGAGCCATCTTCATCGGGGACACTGGTCGAGAAAAATGGCCGGGCTCGACATTTGAAGCTTCAGGACATAGATATACAGCTGCTTGCTCACTGGAAGAGCCCCGCGAGCGGTGGTCTGTATCCAAGCCGCTGGCAAATCCGTATCCCCCTGGCTGATATAAGTTTGGTATTTTCAACGATGATCACAAACCAGGAACTCGACACGGCTGGTTCAACAGGCGTAATCTATTACGAGGGATCCGTCGGTGGAAAAGGAACTTCTTCCCATAAACCAGTGACATCTGATGGGTATGTGGAAATGACAGGATACGCCGGAAGCATCGGGGGCGTCATCTGAGTCATGAGTGGATGGTTTAAGATTCATCCACCCTGTTTCACGCTCTTTGTCCTATTAGCTTCGGAAGAATAATGTCGTAAAAAAACACGAAATCAAATACAAAAAAATTTTCTCCATGAGAATTGGCATGAGCCGCAGTCCTTCGAACATTGCGATCTGGTGGCAGGCGTTTCGCTATCATTTTGTACCTGCCAGTTTTTTACCCGCGTTTTTAGGCAGTATAATCGCCTGGGCTATGACCGGAAGATTTTATCCGTCGTATTTTATTTTGACAGTTCTTGGTGTTACCATCAACCATATCGCCTTGAATATGACGGATGATTATTATGATTTTCACCATTCTGTTGATCGTGGAAAAAATAGGGAAAGAAATCCGTATTCCGGTGGTAGCGGCACGCTTACGAGCGGTCATCTCTTGCCCCGACAGATGGCACGGGCATTTCGTGTCGGGTATTTGATCACGATTGGCATCGGTCTTGTTCTTGTGGCGACACGAGGGTGGCAGGTGTTGTTTTTTGGCGTATTTGGCCTGTGGTGCGCCTTTTTTTACACAGCGCCGCCAATACGCTATGGCTATCGTGGCTTTGGCGAATTGTCTCAGCTCGTTAATTTTAGCCTGACCATTGGACTCGGGGCTTTTTTTGTCCAGTCACAATACATCTCCTGGGACGCGATGTATGTGCTGCTGCCGTTAGGTTTCATGATGTTTGCCATGATCATCATCAATGAAATTCCTGATGAAAATGATGACCGTACGGGCGGCAAACGGAATTTAGTCGTCATCTTCGGCAAGGAAAAATCTGTTTGGTTTTACGGATTGAGCATGCTCAGCGCTTACTTGATTCTTATCCTTGCACCATTGATTGGATCTGCAAGCGCGTGGGTTTATTGCGCACTGGTCACGCTCCCCTGGTTCTTCAAGGCATTAAGGATTTTAATTAAAAATTATAACCATGATTCGAAAATGTCACCAGCCAACATGCTGACCATTCGTATTCATAATATAAGCGGGATTCTCCTGTGCCTTGCATATATCATACATGGTGTTGATAAAGGTAACGATGTGAGGCAAATGGTAATCCCTATTGTCATGTTGATTATTTTATATTTTCCGGTTGCCTTGACCATTTTTTTTAATATCGTGACGCTGAAACCGGGTGAAAATACTTGAAATCATGTTTTTTAATATCTCAATCAGTAAAGGCGGTAGCTATATTTTTAAGCACTTAGAGAAAGAAACAACGATGTTAAATTTTAGAATTTTGTAATCGAAAGCTCAGGTTGTCAATGATCCCTCTCCACTCTTGGAGTTTGTTCTGATGCTCTGCTCTAATCCTTTCTATTTCAGCTCCACGCTCGGCTAATTGTTCCTCAAGAGAAGTCCTGATCTTGTGAAACTCCTCCTCAAGACGATGACGCTCTCTAACCTCGTCCTGAAGCACTTTTGCGATCCTTTCCAGTTCAGCCCCACGCTCGGCCAATTGTTCCTCAAGGGAAGTCCTGGTCTTGTGGAACTCTTCCTCAATAAGAACTCGCTGCGACATTTCCGTCTCATACTCTACTTTGATCTTTTCAAGGTCGCTTAGCTGATTCTGCATTTCACGCAACTCTGAGACTAACTTCACGACAAAGTAAAATTTCTCCTTACCACTCTCTTCATCTTTCATAAAAAAATCTCCCAATGAATAAATAGAAATTATTATTCCCATCACAGGAAAGATCCATTAATGAACCAATAGGTACTAGTGCTTTTCCTAAAATTTTATTGTGAATGAAAGTAGGGAGTGAAGTCAGTATCCTATGGTATTGACGGTTTCCTTCATGGATGATCTTGAATACCTTTTACCATTTAACTCATTAAACAGATCACACTTTGCTATCTCCTCAAGATAGGGGCAGAGGTTGCTTTTCTTTAGTGCACATTTACTGCAGTTGGATTTTAACCCCTGTAATTCTTTATTGTCATTGCGCTTCATGTGCAACCTCATTTCCCAATATCATCTATTGTAGTGAGTCCATCACTTGGAGATAGGATCACCTTTACAATGATTGGCAAAAATAATGCCAATGCGTAACTATATGATATAAATAGATATCTTATATTAAGGTTACAACGGAACTACAAATAGTGTAAACTACCCCGACACTTTTCAGGTGGTTTGTGAGTGCAGACGGCATGTTATGATAAACATATCATCAACATAGCCAGTGATGTCGACAATGTAAAGAAAACCGACAGTATTTTTCAGCATTCACTAATAATTACGATGATATACAATGTTTAACACTAAATATAATAGTATTAAATTATTGCTTTGATGATATTACAAGAAAGCCAGCGTTATGGAGATAGAATAAATCAACTAAATATAACGAGTAACATTGAAGCAATTATTATGAACAGGCAAGGACCGAGAAGATGGGTTTTGTCCGCGGTGAAGGATGTGGTAATAACCACCGACCGACCATAGAAATAATTATTGCAGTTTCCGTGCTGGTGAGAAGTCATGTAGTCATTTTTTTCAGCTGTTGTTCTCCCCGTGCCGTTAAGACAAGCTGAAGCTTCTTGCCTTCAATCAGCTCCTGGGCAACTAATCCCTTGACCATTAATATCGCAAGCATTTCGTCAAACTCGTTTTGTGGAATCGCAGTAGCTCTCAGAAGGTCGATCAAAGTAAGTTTTGCCCCTTCTGCCTGAGCAAAGGCTTTCAATATTTTTAACTGATGTTCAGAAAATTTTGCTTTTTCAGGTACCACTGCAGGAGCAGCACTACTCCTGACTTCTATTTTTTTCTCTAACGTATCACTACCCAGATGGATCTGTGGAGGGTACCTTCCTTCATCGTTCCGTTGGTTCCTGAAAATGCTTTCTATAAATCTGGGGGAGAACAGTGCAAAAAAAATACACAACCCGCTTAACGTAAGCAATTTCAGCGGATTTGTCTGTCCGGCATCGAGTAAATCGCTGGAGAACAGATTCAGTATTAATGGCACCATCATGGCGGTGACAATACCTGTAAAGGTATACTTAAACAATATGGTTAAGAATGGCCGATCGTCACTTTTCCTCAGGAAAGCGCTCGTCATACCACCCAATGCCCCTGATAGTATCATAATCCCTGCAAGAAGCATTATGTAATTAACCGATTTGATATCAATCATGTATCTACGCTAAAAAATACCCGGATTTCAAGTGCGCCCTTTTACGCGTGAGGGTTTAACAATTAATTCTCTCCAGGATTATCCTGTCACAAGGCAATGACAACAGGGCATCTAAAATCTTCTGGTATATCAGTTCCCCATCTGCATCAACCTGCAGAAATAGTTGATATCCCTCAGGTGTTCGAGAATGACTTGACAGCATTGCTGAAATACCATTGTTTGCCAGCCTGATCGTTTCTTCTATGTGACGCTGGCCCGCAGTTTTAATTTTGATAACTTTGGCTTTTATATGGCTTTCCCGTCTAATGACGTAAATTCCGGACATTATGTTTTCCATAGTGTCATCCCTTCGACAAAGACATTTCATGATACTCTTTAAAATCTTGTATGAACGTTTGGTGAACAACCTCGTTTTTGATAAAAAACTAGCAACATCCATGCCGAAAAATTATGTGATGTAACACATTGTATTTATTAACGTAAATTTTATTTACGTAACCATAAATACATTTGAAAGTGTAAACCATTCCGACACTTATCAAGCGACAAGCAAGCACTAATATCATGTAAAATGATGTATTACATATATTTACATAGTGATCTGGGAAATGTAAAGAAAGCCGACAATCTTACACTTTTATGCATTTCGACTGTCAGCAAGCTGAATTTTCAGGCGAAAAAATATCTCTTTCGAATACGCATCATTCTGTAGCGGAGTTGCAGAATGACGCGTATTCGAAGCAATTAATAAGGTTTGTGAACTTTTAGTATCCTTTAAGAAAGATAAGGGATAACATCACTAAAGATTATATCCCTTTCTGAATTAGTTTCATTTGACAGAAGATCGGTTTCCAGTCTGAAATTTCTATTCGTCCAGATAGGCCGAGAAGATTGACTCCAGCCGCTTTATCCAGTTTTTTGAGAATGAAAAGGCACCGGTCTCCGCGAACATGTCGAGTCGAATGAGTGCATTGATGTTTGCGTCTTTTCCCTCGATCTCCCGTAAACGCTTCGAAAAGTCGCTATTAAGTTGCTTCACTTTTACATATATGTCCTTGAAGTTTGCCAGTTTCCAGTCCGGAGTCAACCCGTTCATCTCACGGACATATTGCGCGGTGAGATAGGTGGAGACCGCGCGGAAAATCGTTTCGACTCTGTCTGAAAACGGGAGATGCATAAACGCCATTGGTTTGAATTTGTCAAGAACATGGCACCCGCTGGTAGCCATGATAAGGCCCATCAACGTTGAGACCCCTTCCTGCAGGGACGCCTCCTTTTCGATCACCCGCTGTTCTGACGTCACCTTTACCCTGACCTTTTCATTCGAGAAGTCATCCTTGAATTGGAGAAGCACATAGGAGAGGTTGCGCGCAACCGGGCAGTATTTGTGCTCTGTCGCTTTCAATGTGCAAACCCTGCATTGATTGAATTTCAGCTCAGTCCAGGGTTCACTATTTCCCACGGGAAAGGATTGCAGGCTCAGGTCGGACTTTTTGAATGTGAGGTCAAAAGCCTCAACCCGCGTATTTTCAAAAAAGAACTCGTAGTGTATTTTCATGCCGGCCTCAAAGGATTGAGAGAATGTTGTTGGTAACGGATATGTGCGCTGCCGTTCCAAATAACATTCTCCGCGTGATTAAACAAGAAGAATTGATTTTTTAATGCTTGGCCATACATGTTAGTGAAAACGGCATACCCCTGGAAATAGTATCGAAAGTAACCTTGAGGCATCTGGATTTGAAGACGACGAAGGTCTATCTTGGTCGAATCAGTGATTCTTCCTTCCCAGAAAAATCAAAATACCCTTGTTAAAATGATAATTAATTGTTACAAAAAAACAAATAATGAAGAAGGATGAACAACAATGCACGAGGGTGTTTCGGACTATACTAAATTTATCATCGATCTGCGCAGACACATGTGGAAATCGGGTGTGGAAACGGAATTGCGCAGGCTAATATGGCAAATAGCCGTTATGGGGAAATACATCTCTGCCAAAATGCAGGAAGCGAACAGGAAACTGGCAGGATTTAAAAACATACGCATTTTCCAGCATGGTGAAGAGCAACAGACTGTAGAGAGGAGTGCCGACGAAATTCTCAAGAACCAGCTCAAGGATTCGGGGTTTGTCCGGGCGTATGCATCAGAAGAACAGGGTTCAGTAATTCAAATCGGCAAGGGAGAAGAAAAATATTTCATCACTGCCGACCCCCTGGCTGGATCTTCTTTGGTGGAGACCAACCTGACTATGGGAACGATAATTGGCATTCATAGAGAGTCAATGTTAGACGAAGGAAGAAAAACGTTAGAAGCGGCTATGTACATTATGTATGGACCCTTAATTACGATGGTCTATTCTGCGGGGAAGGGAACCCATGAATTTGTGCTGAACCGTGAAGGGGAATACGTTCTTTCTGAGGAAAACATTATCTTGAGGGAACGGGGGGACATATACAGCCCGGGAGGATTGAGAAAAGACTGGGCGCCGGAACACCTCAAATACTTAGAATTTCTGGAGAAGGAAGGATACAAGCTTCGTTACAGCGGTGGGTTTGTGCCGGATATCAATCAGTTGTTAATCAAGAGAGGCGGTATTTTTTCATACCCTGCACTCATCAGGGAGAGCCCCCAAGGAAAGTTGCGGCTCCTGTATGAACTTCAGCCTATGGCCTTCATCATTGAACAGGCCGGTGGAATGGCCACAGACGGCAAGCAGGATATCCTCACCATCAGGGTGGAGAATCTTAATCAGCGATGTCCCATCTACATCGGGAGTCGTTTCGAGGTGGAAAAGGCGAGAGAGTTCCAGGTTTAGAGGAGATATGGGATTTTGGGGTCAAATCTTTACTCTTGACATTTTAGATTTAACGGAACTTACCAACATACATCAAGAAATATTTTTCTAATTATCAATAATAAAGAGTTGACCTAATAATCCCAATAATCCAAATGTCAAGAGTAAAGATTTGACCCCATCTGACCATCTGACATGATAAATAGTGAAGGAGCATGAATGATGGATGTGAAGGTTGCGGTTGATATTAAAGTAACGGGGGTTGAAGGGAAGTTGTGTCATCAGAATTGTCAATGGAACAGTAGGGATGCGTATTGTCAGCTTTTTTGTGATGGAATTATTGGCTGTGTAAGATGTGAGAAATGCCTTGAATCAGAGATAAAGGGCAAAAAAAATGATGGTATTTTAATGTAGGGCATCACCAAACAGCCCAGGTATTGCCCATCGTGACAGCAAGCAAAAAAGCAGAGCCAATGACCCTGCCTTCCCTTTCCATGGTAAGAACCATGGTTGCAGAACCCGTTGAGATGGGGTTATTTCTGAAGATTTCTTCTGATCGCTGCTAATCCCAACATCCCGAGCGTCAAATGAATTTAAAAAGACATTTGCCGGATACAACACCACCATAACCATATAAGCACGAAACAATATCTTGTGGTCATTATTTCTTTGACACTCTCGGCCAGCCATCATAAAATTCAAGCCCAAACAAGAAAGTTTTGATTCTGGGAAAGAAAGCGGAATAATGGCCCGATTGCGTGACAGGATAATCGATTTTTTCTATCGGAGCGCAATCATGCGGGAAAAACATCACGGTATCCTGACCTTTTTGGGGGGCCTGTTTTTTATCTGCGTGATCATTTTTATCATCTTACTGGCATTTGTATCAGATAAACTGCTGGACCTTCACGCATGGCCACCCTCGCCATCAAACCATATCCTTGGTATTCTTCTTCTTGTAGCAGGGACCTGGCTCTGGCTATGGTCTGTACTTACATTTATCAAATCCAGAGGTACACCGGTGCCTCTCAGCCCGCCCCCAAAGCTTGTTGACACCGGACCTTATGCTTACTCGAGAAACCCCATGCTCTCTGGTGTCTTTCTTATACTTTTTGGTATCGGCTTTCTGTTTCAGTCACTCTCACTGGTCATCATATACACGCCGCTGTTCATGGCGATTGCCTTTCTTGAATTCAAGATGATCGAAGAGCCGGAACTCGAAAAACGTCTTGGCACACCCTACATAGAATACAAGAAAAAAGTCCCCATGTTCTTTCCGTATCCGGGCCACGGCAACCATTGATACTCTTGAAGAGAAGGCTTCATCGAGAATACTCAAACACCAGAATCTCAGTAGCAGTAATGTGGTGTGACAGACCACGCTTTCGAAATCCTTTTTCGCCGGATTGATCCGGATAGCTTCCTCTTCAAGTTGTTTTGCTATTCGTATTAGAACATGGGAACCTGTCGTTCCGATGATAAAGGAGAAATTCAAGCGGAGAACCCACAAGAATGAGAGTACCGATGCGAATCACAGGGGCGGACCAACTTGTAATAGCACCGTGTTTCCTTGACTTTTCCACAGAGAAGTTCTTATCAACCGTATTTGCTGATTACACGCGGATTTTGTTTCTGTTGACATTCACTACCCGTCTCATTTATTATTTTACGACGTAAATCTTCGACAAGGGAGGCATCCGATGAAAAGACGCTTGCAAGCCTTTTTCCTGACCCTGATGATCCTGACCGCCATCCCCGCCCTGGCCGAGAAGTTTACGGTCAAGGGCGACATGGCATCCACCATCCATTATGAGTTACGGCATCAGATCACGGCCGGCGATTCCATGAAAAAATTAATGCTGAGCTTCGTCGAGCCTGAAAGTTTCGATTCCCCCACGTACAAACAGCGGATTACCAATTTCACCGTCAGATTATCGCCGGAGGCCGAGGGAAAAACGACAACGACCGACGCCCGCGGCAATAAGATCATCGGGGCAACCTGGAATACCGTTCCCAGGGTTGTTGACGCGACGATTTCTTTTGACGCGCACACCACCACGGGTTTGAAGCCCGTTCACTCCACCGCCCCTTTTCCGCCTGTGTCCACACCCGAACACCTGAAGGATTATTTACAGGCCTCCGAGCAGGTGCAGACCAATGATCCTGCTATCCGAAAGCTTTCCCTCGAACTGACCAAAGGCGTGAACACGCAGTTCGATGCCGTGGAAAAAGTCGTGAGCTGGGTCGTGGATCATGTCCGGTACGTCAATCCTCCCGTGCAATACGATGCGCTTTACTCTTTGCGAACCGGCAAGGGAAACTGCCAGAACTTTTCCCATCTGACGGCGGCGCTGTTGCGGAACGCGGGGGTGCCGGTGCGGATTGTCAATGGCGTCACGATGAATCAGCCCTTTCACGTGTCCTGGGCAAAGGGAACACTGACCTTTAAAATGGGACAGGGAAGACATTCCTGGGTGGAAGTCTGGTTCCCTGATTTGGGATGGGTTCCCTACGATCCGCAGAACATGCAGTTTTTTATTTCCAATCGTTTTGTCCGCATTGAAGTAGGCGTGGATAACAACGAGACAAAAAATGATGGCCGGGTCCGCTGGACGCAGGGTTCCGGGGCTCGCACCAAACTGACGCTGCAGGAAACCATCGGCGGGAATTTCCGTTCCGATTCGATCAAAGTTTCAGCGCAGCGCCA
>CAZMBE010000014.1:0-80153 GCA_964564625.1 uncultured Syntrophaceae bacterium
AGGCAAAGGGAGTGTCCATTCCGTTTATGCGGTAACAACGCACCTTGCCGCTCCAGTCCTGCTCCTTGAAAGCAGCAATGACGCGCTTGCGTGCTTCTTCCTTTTCAGGAACGGGAACACTGTCTTCGAGATCGAGCATGAGGACATCGGTTGGGAGGTTGAAGGCCTTGAGAACCATTTTTTCGCGGTTTGCTGGGACGGAGAGGGTTGATCGGCGCAAACGAATGGGCTTTTCCATAGGTGTCTCCTTGTTTTTTCAGTCTAAGCGCAGCCGTCAGCTATCTCTTGAAGCGCGTTTCCTTGATGATAGCCTGAGCTGCCGTCAGTGAAACTTTTGTGTGATGTTGTTTGATAAGAACGTCTTGTCTACGGTGTGAGTATATGAAGAAGAATTTTGCGTGTCAAGAGGATTTCGACCGCGAATCATGGAATGTGCTCACGCTCATCTGGTGAGGGTGTGCTGCATCTTTTGATCGTTAAGAAATCGGCTCACCTTCCAGTCGATTCACCTTTCAAGAAAGCATTTTTTAGCCAATTCAGCAGGACCTCACCAGTGCGGAATTTCAGAATAACGCATGAGGAGCGGTTCAACGAAAGGTGAACATTCATATTGTGATCAATGATGTTATTTCGCCGATCATTATGATATGAGTAATAGAACTTAGGCTATAATGCCGGGGCGGTGAGAGAGGTTTCCAAACACCCCCGCTGGTCCGGCTTGGGTATTCAGCTGTCTATGGGATGCCGTAAAGTCGCGTATTTTTTTTTACAAAGGATTGCTAAATCATGCAGGGAGGGAGCAAAGATGAGAAAGATACTATTGGTTTTCGCACTGTGCTGGGTGGTGGGTTTTGCCGGTTCGGCCGAGGCCGGCCTTTTTGACGATATTCTGAAGGAGCTTCCCGGTGTTAAGAGCGGTGTCTTTAAGTCCGGTCCCGATCAGAAGACGACCGTTTCAGGCTTGAAAGAGGCCCTTTCAATCGGTACGGAGAATGCCGTTAAATCCTTGTCAAAAACGGATGGCTACTTTGGTAATCAGATGGTGAAGATTCTTCTTCCCGACAAGGCACAGAAGGTTGCCGATGTAGTTGCGAAACTTGGTTTTCAGGAACAGGTCAACAGTTTTATCCTTAGTATGAATCGTGCGGCCGAGGCGGCGGCGCCTAAGGCCACAGCCCTTTTTGTGGACGCCATCAAGGCCATGTCATTCGACGATGCCCGTAAAATTCTTCAGGGAGGTGACACGGCGGCAACTCAATATTTTAAGGACAAGACATCTAAAAAACTCTATGATGAATTCAAGCCCGTCGTTGTCTCGAATATGAACAAGGTGGGAGTGACGAAGGCTTACAAGGATATGACGGCCCCTTATGAGTCCCTCCCATTTATGTCGAAGGAGGCAGTGGATCTTGATCATTATGTGACCAACAAAACTCTGGAAGGCCTCTTTCTCATGATAGGAGAGGAAGAGAAGAAGATACGGACCAACCCTGCAGCGAGAGTGACGGATCTCCTGAAGACTGTGTTTGGCAAATAGCTTAGCCTGATCCGGATCACCCCCGAAAAGACGGGCAAGATCTTTTCCGCCCCCGAATGGATGATGGCGATGTCCTCTCCTATGGCCATCATGCCCTTAATGTCTGATGCTTCTCCGTGGGAGCACCATGACGGGCAGCAGCAATAAAAGGGCCAGCATCGCCAGAACGGGGACAGGGCCGATCCACAGTATGAGGAGACTCAACCCCATGAGGGGGAGCAGAAGGATGCGAACCGCCGTCTTTACAGCGTCATGGCGACTGATAAAATCGGCCATGGGAGGCGAATAGGCATAATATGCCGCAACGAACGCCCGTCCCGCTTTGCTCGACAGGAGGTAGCGATCCCGCAGGGTTCTCAATACCTGGACATGGGGATGGAGGTAAGAGCCGTAGGCCGCTGTGGCGATGAAGCAAGAATCCCCGCCACCACCGCTGTCACCGCCGCCTTCGTCAGACCCGCCGCCCGATACGGGAACATCCGTGGCGACGGCCACCGTCGTCGTCTGTAAATATTGGGTATAGGGGAAGAACATGTACCGGTCGCCGTTATAACTTTTACCAATGTCTGCGCCCCATAATTCCGTCAAAGGATGCTCGAACTTGGAGAACTCGACGCAATAGGCAAAAGTGTTTTGTCCATCCCAGTTATTCCATCCCGTAAGTTCGCTTCTATAGGTCTGGGTATAGGTTTTGCCGTCCGTAATCGGAACACCATTGTAATAGCCCGCTGGGGTAATGTCATAGCCGACCTGCTCATAGACGTACTCAACGAGGCCGACACAGGTGAATCCGTTGGCATAAGGCCCCTTCTGATGGCGAAACTGCACGTCGTATTGCGCGCCCACCTGTAACCTGGCCTCGAGAATTAGCTGATCTTTCTTGACCTGGGGCCACGCTGCCGGATTATTGAAGTTCACCGGCACCTTCGCACCGATATAACGACATCCCTCGTCCAGGTCTTGTTGTGTGATGAAATTGCTGGAATCCGTAATTTCCACGGCGGGCATGACCGCATGGATGATCTGGTTATTGCCGATGTATAACCCTGCATGGCCGGATTTCATTTCCCGGAATGCGATCTGCAGCACCGATTCGGGCAGAATCAATTGAGCATCCCGTCCATAGATCTTATCATCTTTGCTGGAGTGGTACAGAATGGCTCCCGGTTCGAGACCGTGAGCGATACCCGTAAACAGAAATAGAATAATGAGCATGGAGCAGAAAAAAGGCGGATACATGATTTTCTTCATGGCTTGATCCTCCTTACTGTATCGCGGACCGTGGGTGATGAATCCCCCCGGGCTGCCTCTATGGCGGCGTGTGTTTCCGGCCGCAAATTCTTGAATTTCCCCAGCATGAGCGCAGCGTTGTTTCTTACCAGAGGTGCAGGGTCGGAGCGGAGCGCCTTCGCCAGGATATTCTCAGCCGTGGCAGTCTGGCTTTGACCGGCGGCTCTGACGGCCGCTGCCCGGACCATGTGGTCTCCTTCCTTTGCCAGGTGGTCTGCAAGCAACTGCAGAGCGCTGTCGTCCTCCAGGGCGCCCAGGGCCTGGACAGCCTTCAGACGGATCATGCTGTCCTCACTCGACAACGCAGCAGAGAGCAAGGGAACAGACTCGACGGCCTTCATCTTTCCTAAGGAATGTAAAAGAGTATAGCGGAAATTCTTTGCGCTGTAAGGCTCATCATAGACCGTTTCGAAGGTCTTGATGATCTCCCCTCTCGGTTTGCCGAGGTTTGCCAGGGCCAGGACGGCGCTCGTCCTTATCCGTTGCTCTTCCGAAGTGTTTCGCAGGATTCCCAGCAGAACCGGTGCGGCGCTTTCATCGGCGGATGCCCCAAGGTCAAAGATCGCCTCCATTCTCTCTTTCATAGGCTTTGCGTGATCGACGGCAATGGCTGCTTTACCGGAAACATCGCCTGCCGCCGCAAGAGGAACGGCAAGAAACAATATGACCAAGACCAGCCTGGCGGTTTTCCAAATAGCGTTGTATGTCTCCATGGCTTCCTTCCTCTCTGTTGTTGGTTTATAGTTGGTCCGGATGACCTCTTTCATATACATGCCATGAGTATAAGGATAAGAAGAATGTAAGTCAATATTCTTTGTGACAAGAACCCGCTTGAAAACGGGGGATGTCAAAATTTTTTTGATTCATATCAAATGTAAATATTGACGCCAATGCATGCATTGAACGCTTTCTGACCGGATTGATTCTAAAGCATTAAGGAAACTTAGGGAAAATAGACATGCGGTGGAAGTTATATTTTGCATTCAAGCCCGGGCCTTGATGCCGCAAATCAAGTTATTTTTTCTGTAATTATGAAGAATTGGAGGTTATCTCAATGCCCACATGTTGTATATCGAGACGGTACGATCAAATTCTTAGTGCATAAGATTCACAATGATGCTAAAATCATCAAAATTTGCAGGAAACACAGAGATCGCTAAACATCATCGTGAGTCTGTGCACACGATTCTACTTCTATGAGTGATAAAATAAAATATAAGCAGGAAAAATCTCAATTTGATTTTATTGTTCCCAAAATACCATTCTTGGCCTGCCTTTCCGAAACGGAGATATCTGCATTAAGAAACTTCGTCGTGGAAAAACACTTCAAAAAAAATCAGGTAATTCTGTACGAAGAGGATACGCCAAACTACCTCTATTTTGTATACTCCGGGAAGGTTAAAGCCATACAGCTTAGCGCCGACGGGCATGAGAGAGTTCTCTCCATTCGCAAAAAAGGTGATTTCTTCGGTGAAATGGCGATACTCGATGGCATGACCGCGCCGGCTACAGTGGTAGCCATTGAAGATGCGACAGTTGGTTTTATCTCCAAGAGAGATTTTGAGTCGTATCTGTTGCAGAACAGGAAGGCCCTTATGGAAATCATATCCATGCTCTGCATGAGATTGAGAGATGCGTGGTTAATGATCAAGGTATTAAGCTTTGAGGACGCAGAGCAGCGGATTAGGGTGGTACTGAAAAATATCGGTGATCAGTTCGGAGTGAAAGATCCGAGGGGGATAATCATCAACTTAAAACTTACGCACAAGGATATTGCAGAACACGCCAATACCGCAAGGGAAACGGTAAGCCGTTCGATCAGCCGGTTTGTTCAATCGGGAGAGATTGAAGTACTGGAAGGCAAGTATATCCTGCTCAAGCCCGCCTTTCTTAAAAAAATAGAGCTTTAGTGGTGCTGGGCCTTCAATTCACCTGGCTTTAACATTGCATAGGCGAACTGCATTGCCGGTGTGGGCACATTGTACTCGGCCCCCAAACGCACAACAACGCCAATCATTGATTCAAGTTCGGAGGGTTTCCCGGATTCCACATCACGCTGCATCGAGGGCTTTATGCCCGGTTCACTGCTGTCAATGAACGCAAGAGTTTTTTTGACTACATCTTCATTGAGCGTTACACCTTTTGCCTGTGCGATTGCCGCTACTTCGCCGATGGCTTTGGTAAGCACGGTGCGTGCTTCCGGTACATTGCGGTACTCGCCGAAGGTCACACGCGTCACGCTTCCCATGGCCATGACAGGCGCGATAAACACAAATTTTGTCCACAGGACTTTTAAGATAGCATCGCTTACTTCGACCGTTGCCCCTGTTTCCCGTAATGCATTATACACTGCCTCAAGGCGTGGTGTCGTTTGACCATTGAACTCACCCAGTGCGATGCGGCGGAACTGGCTGTACTGGCCGATTATCCCCGGCGCCTCAACCGCCGCAGAGAGCCATGTCACACCTCCCAGCATATGTTCTATTCCCACGGCCCGGCCGATGCGGTCTGCCGCGTCTATGCCGTTCTGGAGCGACACTACCACTGTGCTCATACCGACCATAGGTTTAATCGATTGCGCCGCTTCGTCGGTCTGATATGTTTTAGTTGCAAAGAGTATGATGTCCACAGGTCCCACCTCGGAAGGTGTATCGGTTGCCTTTGCCGGTGAGACGGTGAAATCGCCGTGGACACTTTTTACTTGCAGGCCTTTCTCTCGTATGGCTTGAAGATGTGCCCCGCGGGCGATAAACGTCACATCCTGCCCGGTCTGTGCGAGCAGAGCTCCGTAATACCCTCCGACTCCGCCTGTTCCCATGATGGCGATTTTCATATGTACCTCTTTTCTATTATTCTCGAATCCTTGACCCCTCGAACCCTTGCGACGCAAAGGATCGAACAGAGGGTTTTGCCTAAAGGCGAGGGATCTTTTTCCAAGCGCCAAGTGCGACAATAAACAATGATTAGTAGTTTTATCACCACGAGGAACTTACATTTTCAACAACCTTAAAATATTGTTGCAGACAATATTTTCTAAATCCTGTTTTCCCAGGTTTAACCGGATTACTTCCTGTAGTTCATTGCCGGGTGTCCCGAAAGGAAAATCACTTCCGAAGAGGAGCCTGTCGCTTCCGTATTTATGTAAGAATTGAGCCATTTCCCATCCTGTGGCCAGGGCTGTGTCTGCGTAAATGGTCTCATCGTCCCATATGCCGGATTTGAATAATTTGGGAAAGCCTCCGTTCAATCCTCCCATATGGGGAATAATGATAGGGGTTCTTCTGTTGACCCTCCTTATGAAATACAGGGTGTTTTCAAAAGATTCTTCCAGGACAATGGGATACTGCACACGATAGGCCTCCTGCAGGAATGCCTCGCAGAGAGGATCATCATAATGATAAACCGGTTCATATTCATGGCGATGCCACTTAATTGCCTTGTATCCTTTTTTCAACTCATCTTTCCGGAAATCGTTCCACACAAAGTAATAGGAAAAGATAGCGTCATTTGTCTCCTGGATGTCGAGGAGATACCTGTTGGCCTGTTGTCTGCAGCTTGCCCAGCTTGCGTTATCTTCGAAGTGATAATTATAACGGTCGTAGATATCCTCGACAGGCGCAAAGAGGCATGCGCCCTGGATTCCCGCTGCATCCAGATATTTTTTAATAGTCGCAAATGGAAGGTTCACATTCTGGATACCGCAGTGCATATGTGAATCGATAACTTTCATGTCTGTTGTTCCTTATGAAACCTCACTGTGTTTGATGTATCTCGATGCAGGCATGCGCGATTGCCTGTGCGCGTGGTGATCATGGAATGTACATTATCAAAAGTAAAGTGAAGGGCGCAAGAAAAATGATCCTTTAGCGATTGAGGATCGGGAAATCTCAATGCCATGCAGAAAAAAACAAAGAGTCATGCAAAAATAATCAGGGAAAAGCGAAAACCCCGACCTCATGTTGATTGTGAGGAGCGGGGTTTCACAAAACATTATTACGTACTACCGGTACATCACATATTGCTATTTTTTTGCTTTCGCTGCGGGCTTTTTCCCTGCCTTCTTTACAGCAGGTTTCGCTTTCACAACTTTTTTAGCAGCGGTCTTGGCTGCTGCTTTCTGCTTTTTTGCCTTATCGGCTGCCGCTTTCCCCTTTATCATGGGCTTGCTCTTGCAGCATATGATCTCGCCCATGGCGCATCCGCACGAGTCATCGACAACAACGACGAGACCACATACTTCACACGTCAACACATCACCTTTTTTGAACTTTGCCATACTCCCTTCCCTCCTATCAATATTTTTTACACCCGGCCTCTGTGAAACCTGCACGGTAACCATCTATCCTCTTCTACATGACGCGCGATTTTTTTTCAAGTGATTATGCGCTATTTTATGTTTTTTGCTAAAAATAATTTCGTATGCGGATATTTTTTGGGTGGTGAGCTGAGAGTATGAGGTCTTTTTTGTTACGCAGTATGAAAAAAATCTTTGATGATTGATGTAATGTGCGCCGGCTGTTCCATGGGAACAAGATGTCCTGCGTCGGCGACAGTGATGTGAGAAGCTCTTGGCAACGCACTGACGGCCCGTTCGAGGTTTATATAGTTTTTGCTGTCAGTCTTTTCTCCTTCAACGACAAGAACAGGGCAGGAAACTTTTGAGAGAAGCGGCCATACGTTGTATTGCACGCCGCCGAGAAACAGGGCAGCTTCTGTGTTCGGCGAGCAGGCTAATTCAAGTCCGCCCCCATTTCTTTCTTTCATCCCATACGTAATATAGAGTTCCTGCATTTCCTCGGTCCATTTCGTAAAGAGTGATTTTGATCTTAGATACTCCATTGCCTCAGATGGATTCTTCCAGTGATTTTTTCGTTTCAAAGCTTTGGAGGCCAACGGATGCTCTTTGACACTGATGCGGGTGCGGTAAAAATCTTCGTGCAGGAAGATTGGTTCTATCAGGATCATGCCCTTTGCCTTTACGCCGTGGAGGACATTTGCCAGTGTGGAAACTGTTGCTCCCATGGAATGTCCCACCAGGAATGGATGTTCGATATTATTTCTGCTGCAGAAAACGGCAATATCACGTGCAACAACTGCCCAGTGAAGGCCGCCTTGTTCAGGATCCGCTTTCCGGTAGTCACAGATGTAAGGGGCAATGATCCTGAATGACGGAGACAATTCTCTTGCTATAGGGTGCCATAACCAGGGCAGGAACCCCGTTGCATGAAGCAGGATCAAGGTTGGCCCCTGGCTGTCGTAGAAAAGATACGGCAGTTCGACATCACCGATGTCTTGTTTCATTGCTAAAGGCTTTACACCTCTATCTATGCGGGTTTTCATATCGATGTATCGTTCCTTTCATTTCAACAATCATGGAACGTTTTTTCTTAGTCGGATGAACGTGAATGCCGAGAGAATATAGAGCACTAACGCTATCACAATAATACATTTAAAGCCACAACCTATGGCAATCAACACCGCTGCGGAACTTCCTATGACAGAAAAGAAACCATTTATGCTCCACGCCCAGGGGATGAGTGCATCCCTTTCTGCGGTGAACGTGCTGAGCCCCGAGGGGAAAGGGATTCCCATAGGAACGGCGAGAGGTGCAATAAGCAAGCTGCACGAAACCATTCTGAGCCACATGGGAAAGCCCGAGATGGCCTGCTGAAGCCACCGGTCGACAGAAAGGAACATGAGACCGGCAATGCCGATGATCAGTACGGACCAGAAGATGTATTTTAATTTAAGGGGACTCACTTTTCCCGCAATCAGGCTTCCTATCCCCGAATACACGAGGAATGAGCCAATGACAATGCTTGCGGAGAATACCGGATCGTAGAGGTAGCGTATGAATTGCTGCAGGATGGATATTTCTAGAAACATATAGGCCATACCCAGAGAACCGAAATATACAAGAACAGATATGAGGCCTTTTCGCGAGGGGAGCGCGACCACGAGGGGAGCCAGAATAAATGTCATGCCCAGAACAACAAGAATGCATGCCGTAATCAATACCAGGATATAGCCCCAGTCCAGGAAAGGAATAACAGCGCGGTTGGCTGAGTTGAGATATTCTCGTAACATATTCATTTTAAAAAAATGAGAATAGAAAGGCCTGTCATCTGTGGCCGGTTTCACATAAAAAGGATACGCGCGGTAAAATTTTTCTCTTTCCTGTGATAAAAGACTGATTGCTGCATGATAGAAAAAATCTTCTTCCAGGATGTTAAACGTATTGGTTTCTTTTTCATCAACACCCGGGAGATAGGATATATCGAACAGGCGGTTTTTGCAGAATTCCCTGATAGCCCATATGTCGTTACGATTGAACGCGCTGTTTTTTACCAGGAGCGTAGCAGTCTGCCAGCTCCTTATCATGACGATCGATTGATCAGGAACGTTGTCTCCATGTCTTTTCACGGACTCAACGGCCATAGCGAGAAGCTTGATAGTGTCGCGGGGGGGGTTCTTAATCCAGGTGGAGATGCTGAGTATTCCCCCCGGTGTGAGACGGTCCAGGCACAACGTTAGCGCCTCTGTTGTAAAAAAATAATTTTCATTCAGGGAGTAAACTCCGGCGGAAGCCGTACCCATAGACTCGAGAAGGCTGACATGGATGAGATCAAAACGTTCGCGTGTCCTCTGCAAGAAACCCCTCCCATCCTCGATAAAAACGCGGGTATTGGGGAAGGTATATACATTGCCGCTGAATGTGTCGTATGTTTCCTGCATCAGGCGAACAATGTCATCGTTCATTTCCACAACGGAGATGCTCTTCGCTTCATGGTAGCGGGCGTTGAGAATTTCCGTCCCGGAGCCGCCGCCGATAATCAACACCTCAGGGTGATCCAATAGTTTGTAAGCAAGTGCGTTGGTCCGGTAATCCATAATGCGAATGTCATGTATAGCACCGGTAAACTCATTGATGGCACCGACGGTATTTCCATCCAGAAAGAGACCCTTCTGTCGCGGTAACGGGTATGGACATTTTAGACTCAGGTCGGGGAGATAATGATAGGCAGGGCTGGAAAGCACGGTGACAAGGCCGAAGGGGCCGAAGACTTCCATTTCTTTTTGCGCGTCCGTGAGGCTTTCGGCCTGAGAGAGATCTTTGAAATTGCTCATTGGGAGCGGAAGAAAGCGGAATAGAAATACATAGAGGATTATCATCGCAATTCCCGAGATACAGGTAGTTCCCCGCCGCGTGCGGTTTGTACTTCCGACCATGGCCGCACAAAGTGAGATCAGTGAGATGATACACATGATTTCATAAGGACTGACATGGAAAAAGAAAAGAAAGACGATCAGGCTTCCCACACCGGAACCTGTGAGGTTCGCGAAGTAGATTGTATGAATGTGATCGGAAGCTGCGACAAAACTTGTTCCGATACACAGGGCGCCTAAGAAAAAAGGAACGAAGACGGAAAGGCTTAAGGCAAGAAGGTGTATGATCTCTTGCGAGTGCCAGATGATCATGAGTGGATTGAACGCGATGAGCCGGTTCAGATAGAGATTCATCCAGATTGACACTACGAAAAGGAGAGGACAGATGAAAAGCACGAAGGGAAGTCGGTTGTTCAGCTGTCGTTTAAAAAGAAAGATACATGTGCCACTTGACCCGAAGGCAAGTAGGGCGATGCTGATGATGAGATACGCGAAATGGTACCAGTATTGAATGGAGAACATCTTGACCAGGAGAAGCTGATAGGAAATCAGGGAGGCAGATATAAGGAAGACGGAAACCTGAATGCGGACTAGTGGAAGGGTGGAGGCCATATGTCAATCGTGCCTGCCAGTCAGAGGGACGAAACGTACGGGTATCAGGTTTCTGGTGGTTATCGCGCCGTCTTTGTCTTTAATGATCAGAATAAGATTCTGCACCATAAAAGAACCCCCTACCGGTATGACCATTCTGCCATTGTTTTTCAGCTGTTCCAGGAGGGGCGGGGGAATATGACCGGCTGCTGCGGTGACGATAATGGCGTCAAAGGGGGCATGTTCGCTCCAGCCGTAATAGCCGTCACCAATGCCGGCCTCCACATTATGGTAACCGAGATCTTTCAGGCGGGCCGCGGCAGATTTTGCCAGTTCAGGGATGATCTCTATAGTGTAGACCTTTTTGACGATAGGGGAGAGGATTGCCGCCTGGTAGCCCGATCCCGTACCGACTTCCAAAACCGTACTGTTCTTATTCAGATTCAGTACCTCTGTCATATACGCCACAATGTACGGCTGGGATATGGTTTGCCCATAGCCGATGGGCAGCGGGTTGTCATCGTACGCTCTTGTGAGATATTTCTCAGGAACGAATTTATGGCGAGGAACAGACTTCATCGCCTCGATTACACGAAGGTCTGTTATGCCCCTTTCCGCGATCTGGTTTTTCACCATGGAGGTTCTCTTATCAAGAAACTCCGTGTCACCGGGCTTTGCGGCAAAGGCACGCTGTTTTGCTGATTGGCTTAAGAGAGCCATTATGGATATGAAAATTAAAAAAGAACTAAGCAGAATCCTGGTAGTCTTGTTCATATGAAGCCATATTGTGGAAAGGGCGGATGGTTAAAAAATTGCGTCGCCGAATTTTTTCATGAGATACTGCGTTACTCTTTCATGGTTGAATCCGGTAGCGAGCGCACGGGTACCATTGTTATTCCTTAAGGATCGAAGGTTCTCCGCAGGTTACTGTGGAGAGATGCAATTCACATCGAGCGTGCTTCAAGGTAGTACATTTCAGACAACAACGGAAAAGAAGTGCGGCCTCACTAGCGAATACAATAGACTATGCGTCCAAGGTTACGGCAATAGGTGTGATACAAACACTGAATCAAAAAACAAATACGGCGGCGGCGATGACTGTAGTATAACCTCCATTCTTCACTATTGCGGACTGGGTCACATTGCGTGTCCTGACTATCTTGCCGCTGATTTTAAATATCTCTTTCTTCTCATCCCAGCTTTCATCGACATTGAAATCAATACCCAGAGTGGACGCCAGCATAGCGGCAGCAAGGTCTTCGGCGTAGTCTCCGGCCTGTTTTTCCGTTTGACCGAATGCATGATGTTCGCTGATATACCCATACGATGTTTTATTTGCCGGGATGGCACAACCCACGGAAGCAGCCAGCAGCCGCTTGGGCTCGTTACTGCAGCAACGACTCAAGACGCAGAAGGTCAATCCACCTGGTATGAGGTTTTTCAGCCCCTGAGTTTTCGAGGTCATTTTGCAGCGTGGTGGGAAGATGCTTGATACCTGCACAAGGTTGAATTTCTCTATACCCGCATCCCTTAGGGCGCGCTCAAATGAATGGAGTTCATCTTTATGGGTACCAACACCTTTTGTAAAAAAAATTTTCGTGGGAACAAAATATTTCATGTCTCCGCCTCCCAAAAAAATCAATGTCCCCAAATCACAACGAGAGCCACCATGGTATCGTTAAAATATTTTCAGAATAGATAACAGGTACAGGACAAACACTAACTATTGGCCGTCTCATTATCAGCTTGTTGGTTCTATGTCAATGAAACCTTTGAAAGAAGTTTCACTTCAAGGCGTGAAAGCCTAAAATCAAAAAATGATTTATATAATCATTCAGTTACTGATTTTCCTTCGGCGCATTCTGTGGGCTCTGAAAGATTTTCCAAAGCTCGTACACAATCATTTTGTTGATTCTTTTTTCAGTGTTGCAAAGAAGGTCGTTTCTCCTCTCTTGATTAAAAGCAGAATGGTTCCCTCCTGAGAATCCTTAGTCATTTCCGTCACAAAATCTTTCAGAGAGGAAATTCTTGCTTTGTTGATCTGGAGAATAATATCCTGAGCTTTCAATCCGGCATTGTCGGAAGGGCTTCCTTCTTGAACATTGGTGATAATAATCCCGTATTTATCGGAAAGCCTGAAGTGTCTGGCCATCTCGGGGGTTATTTCCTGGACGGTCATGCCGTAGTGCTCGTCCAGTTTGCCTTTGCGGGCGATCTCTTTCCCTTCTTTTCGTTCACCGATGATGACGTCAACCCCTCTTTCACGGCCGTCACGGATAACTTTCACAGCGGCCTTATCTCCGACTTTCAACGCGGCAACAATTCTCAATAAATCCTGGGTATTCTGAACTTTTTTCCCGGCAATTTCTGTAATAATGTCGCCTGTTTTTATGCCGGCTTTGTCCGCCGGGTCCCCCTCGAAAACCTGACCTACGAGGGCGCCATTTATATTTTTCAGCTTCATATTTGCGGCAATATCATCGGTGACATCCTGTACGGAAATCCCCAGCCAGCCCCGGCTTACACTGCCTTTTGATTTGAGGTCAGCGAGAATGCTTTGTGCCGTGTTGATAGGAATGGCAAAACCGATCCCATGTGCCTGGGCAGCAATGGCAGTATTGATACCGATAACTTCACCTGCGAGGTTAAAGAGAGGACCGCCGCTGTTGCCGGGATTTATGGAAGCATCCGTCTGAATGAAATTATCATATGGGCCCGAACCTATAACACGTCCTTTGGCGCTTACGATTCCCGCGGTGACTGTATGTTCCAGCCCAAAGGGATTGCCGATCGCAAAAACCCCATCACCAATACGTAATTTATCTGAGTTGCCGAGCTTCGCGACAGGCAGGCTGTTGTCCGGATTTATTTTAATGAGAGCGATATCAGTAGAGGGATCTTTGCCTTTGACTTCCGCATCGTATTCTTTGCCGGTAGCAAGCTTGACTTTAATCTTAGTAGCCTTATCCACAACATGGTTGTTGGTGAAGATATAGCCGTCGCTTGTAATGATAAATCCTGATCCGAGACTCTGCCGTTTAAAGTCCCTTTCCGGTATATTTTCAAAAAATCTTCTGAAAAAATCATCCTCGTCGAAAAATCTTGGGAAAGGCATACGGCGTCCAAAAGGATAACCCTGCCGGCCTTTGATGATGGTCGTGGTGCTTATATTTACCACGCTGGGACTCAATGTATCCACCAGGTCAGCAAGAGATGCCGGCGCTCCCGCTATCTTTCCCGTGGGAGCAGCAAAGGCTGTATCCACACCCGATGCCTTTGGGAAAAAAGAAAAATGTGCCGGATACAAACAACAGATCAGCACCACAAAAAGAATCGTAAAAAAGAATATCTTAGGTCTCTTTGCCATGATTATTTATTGGACCTCCCTGTAATGACGTTCTTAAAAAATTGTGAAGCGAAGCCACGCGATCGATAAATACAAACTGGGGGACTGTGTCCCCCAGTTGTGCTCACCATACATAATGGTAAATCGTGTACCTTGAAAAGACATTTTCCTGTTTCATTTTCACGCCGATCACCTATCGGCGTTCACACCCCTCAACTGCCCCCGTAGCCGATTGTGACTTTCTTTCCCTCCACTATGACGGGAACCTGTCGGGCACCGCCTGTAAGTTTAAGCATCTCCTGCAATTTCGATGCATCGGATTTCACGTTTATATAGGTTGCCTTGTTTCCATACGCCGACCTGGCGTTATCCGTGTAGGGTCACCCGGCCTTGCCGTAAATGAGAATCTCGTCTGCCATAGTTTTTTCTCCCCCGTTACATTTCAGTCAAAGTGGACAGACCTCTTTCGCCAACCAGAATGATCTCAGTATGGGTAAGACGGGTGGCGATAACTTTCGCAACGGCATGCATGAATTTAAAACCCAGGGATTTATCTGCCTCGAGGATTTGTCTTAATTTCGCAGCGTCAAAAGAGAGCAGTTTCGATTCGTCAATACATCGGGCGCCCAATCTGTAGAGATAGGGTTCCACAACTGCTGACCATCCCAAGGCTTCACCCTTCGTGACAATATCCACGGTCACCTGCATCGGGGGCCTGTGTGGGCCCACATACGTATCCATGACCATCAGGACCTTACCCTCTTCAAGCAGTGAGAGATATTTTGCCGGATCCCCCTTTTTCCATATCTGGACACCGGCTTTATAAGAATCTTCCGTGGCAATAGTCGCAAATTTTTTTAACTCTTCATCACTAAACCCTTTAAAAAACGCGAATTGCTTTAAAATATCTACCGAAACCATGTGTCAATCCCTCCTTTCTGAAAAAAAGATACAGGTTTTGGTGTGTTGATTCTCTCGCCGCTTTTCTACTGTTATAATAACAATCTTTTATGGGTAATGCCATAAAAATTATCATGCGGGGGGCTTTGCGAAAATATTCGGAAGAGACATATAAAAGTATTGCGCTTGTGGGAAAAAATACCTAAAATGCGGTAAGTATACATTACTTAGTGGGCAATCTTACGAATGACAGCAAAGATCTGCGGTATTAATTTCATGTCGAAAACAGGATCATATGTTCAATGGCTGTATGCGTTCCTATCACTTTTTTTTGGACTTCTCTTATGCGGGTGCGTGAGTGTTCCTGAGACGATCAAGGATATCCAGGATCTCAAGCAGGATCACCTGTCGTATATCGATAAATCTTCTTACGATCGAGAGATTGTCACTGCCGATGTCCAAAAAAAAATAGATGCTCATTATAACTCACTGTATTTTGAGCCGTGGCATCGGGAAAAGCCTTTTTATCAGATAGACATTATCGAGAGGGGATTTAAAAAATACAGAAAAAATTTAGGGTATGGTGAAAATGGGAGAAAGCATAGGAAATCATGGCTGAAAACGTTGACTGCAAGTGCCGACCTGGAAAAGTATCCCAATAGTGGTATCGCTGCCATTACTGTCGAGAATGCGGATGTACGGGTTCTGCCCACCCATAAGCCACGCTTTGCAAACGCGAGCTATTCACATAACGGATATCCTTTCGATACCCTCCAAGAGTCCTCTGTGGCCCCCAATACGCCCGTTTTTATATCCCATACGACGAAGGACAAAGCGTGGGTTTTAGCTGAAACGCCCTATGTTGTGGGGTGGATGTCCGTAAGGAGCCTGGCATTTGTAGATAACGATTTCATAAAGGTATGGGAAACAGGCCAGTACGCGGTTTTTATAAAGGATAAAGTATCCCTCTATGATCCATACGGCCGGTACCTTTTCAAGGCTCCCTTGGGAGCGATGTTTCCGAAAATTGAGGAAGATGATACTACTATGACGCTTCTTGTAGCGATGGCGGATAACGACGGCAGGGCATATATTACAAGAGCGGTAGTGACAAAAGAAGCGGCAACTGCAAAACCCTTGAAACTGACGAATTTTAATATTGCGAAACTGGCCAACGAGCTGATCAATGAACCTTACGGCTGGGGAGGCTTATATCAGAACAGGGACTGTTCATCCCTGACCAAGGATATATTCGCTCCTTTCGGCATCTGGTTGCCAAGGAACTCTATTGACCAGGCAAAAGAGGGGGGCACATTCATAGAATTCCAGGACCTTTCTCCGGAAGAGAAGGAATCGATGATTCTGAAGCAGGGAATACCGTATCTTACCTTACTATGGCGCAGGGGTCATATTATGCTGTACATCGGAAATTATCAGGGAAAACCCCTTATTTTTCATAATATATGGGGTGTCAGAACGAAGGATTTGCTGGGCAGGGCAGGCCAAAGAATAGTTGGCCATGCGGCCATCACTACCCTCAACCCGGGAATGGAATTCCGGAATGATGGCGCTCCCGAAAGCAATTATGTGAACAGCATTCTGGGGATGACCATATTAGTAAATCCAAAAGATCCGGAAGTATTGAAACAATGAGAGGTGGTGAAAATGCCTGGTCTTAATGCTATTTTTTCGCCGGAATCTGTGGCCATTGTGGGAGCTTCAAACACGCCGGGCAAGGTGGGGCATGACATTTTTGCCAATATTTTGAGCGGCCACTATCAGGGCACGCTGTATCCGGTCAATCCCAAGGCACGGTCGATACTCAGCGTCAAGGCATATCCTACAATCATGGATATCCCCGACAGTGTGGATCTCGCGATCATTATTCTTCCTCCCAAGGCTTCTCTTGCGGCCATCGAAGAAGGAATACATAAAGGGATAAAGGGGTTTGTCATTGTGTCTGCGGGTTTCCGGGAAATCGGCGGAGAGGGGTTGGAAATTGAGAACAGGATAGTCGCGATTTGTAAAGAAGCGGGTGTTCGACTTGTGGGCCCCAACTGCCTCGGTGTCATTAATCCCATCCCTATGGTCAGTTTGAATGCCAGTTTCTCCCCGCGGATGCCCTCACCAGGCAATATTTCTTTTATTTCCCAGAGCGGAGCGCTTTGTACGGCGGTCCTTGATTTTGCCGCGGACAGGGAAATCGGCTTTTCCAAGTTCATCTCCATAGGAAATAAGGCCGATGTAGATGAGTTGGACCTCTTGAAGTTCTTTCATGAGGACCCTGATACTTCGGTCATCATGCTGTATATAGAGGAGCTGCGAAAGGGCGCTGAATTTGTGATGGCCGTGAAAGAGATCACTTCCGGGGCGAGACCGACGCCGGTTCTGGCCATAAAATCAGGAAGGACAAAAGCAGGCGCCATGGCGGCGGCGTCTCATACAGGCGCGTTAGCGGGAAGGGATGCGGTATATGATGCGATCTTCAAGCAGGCGGGCATCATCCGTGCAGAGTCTGTCGATGAGCTCTTTGATTACGCGAATGTCTTTGCCTACAAGCAGGAGAGCAAGCTGGGAAAACGGACAAGGATACTGCCGAGAGGAAATCGAGTTGCCATTGTCACCAATGCCGGCGGACCGGGGATTCTGGCCACAGACATGACGGTATCCTCAGACCTTACCTTGGCGAAGTTTCAAAAGGAGACGATTGAGGATCTCGCGAGCCATTTGCCGGCGACAGCGAACATTCACAACCCCGTTGATGTCATCGGAGACGCGTCTTCCGATCGTTATGAACACGCCCTCAGTTCTGTAATCAGGGATAAAGGAGTCGACGGCGCCCTTGTTATTTTGACGCCCCAGTCCATGACGGATGCCCTGGGCACGGCACAGGCGATAGTAAGGGTTGCGAGGGGGGCCGGGAAACCTATTATATGTTGCTTTATGGGCATATTCGATGTCTCCGCCGGTGTGAAATATCTGCAGGAGAACGGGTATCCTGTGTACAAGTTTCCGGAAAACGCAGCCAAGGCGTTCGGAGTAATCTACCGATATGCCAGTTGGCTTGAACGAATTCACCTTCCTCAGTTTACCTTGACACATGACAAAGAAAGGGCTGCCGGAGAGATTTCGCGGTGCCTTGCCCAGGGAAAAACGCACTTGGACGGTCTGGACAGTGTTGAGATACTGAAAAGCTATGGGTTTAATGTTCTTCCCGCGCAGTTTGCAAAAAATGAGGATGAGGCAGTAGGTATTGCCGAGCACATGGCATATCCCGTGGTAATGAAAATCGTGTCGGAGCAGGTTCTCCATAAGACAGAGGTGTGCGGTGTCATAGTAGGCATCAGGAATAATGAGGATGCCCGAGAGGCCTACCGGAAAATAATGGAGAATGCAAAAAGGCTCAGGCCGGACGCGCTCATTGAAGGGGTCATGGTACAAAAGATGGCCATGCCGGGAGAGGAAATCATACTGGGCATGAATCGGACGCCTTTTGGCCCTTTGCTCATGTTCGGTCTGGGCGGGATATTCGTGGAAGTATTTCAGGATGTCTCGTTTCGCCTGGGTCCGATATTACGAAACGAGGCCCATAGAATGATCCGGGAAATTAAAGGATATAGGCTCCTGCAGGGATTCCGGGGGCGGCCGAAGGTAGACATCGAAGCGATCGAAAGAGCGTTAGTAGGCTTATCCGATATGGTTGCAGATAATCCGGAAATTAAGGAGATGGATATCAATCCACTCATGGTACACAGCGAAGGTGAAGGCGCAACAGTGGCTGACTGCCGGATCATCCTTAAAAAAATCGGCAGTGAGGTCAGGTAGCGGGAAAAGAACAAGGCTGCAGCCGCATTTCGTAATGTACCACGCAAGATGGTTCAATTTACCGACAAGGAGGTAAGATATGGCGAAGGTAGGAGTAGTATTATCGGGTAGTGGAGTGTTTGATGGCGCCGAAATTCATGAGGCGACCCTCACGCTGTTATTCCTGGACAAAGCGGGGGCGGAAATAATCTGCATGGCTCCGAATATCGATCAGATGCACGTGGTCAACCACATAAAAGGTGAGGCCACCGGTGAAAAGAGGAATGTGCTGGTCGAATCGTCCCGCATCGCGAGAGGGGTTATCAAAGACATGAAAGAGGTAAAAGCGGGCGATCTCGATGCCCTGATCTTCCCCGGAGGTTTTGGCGCGGCGAAAAATCTGTGCGACTTTGCCGTGAAGGGAGTGGACTGTACCGTCAATCCCGCCGTTGAGAAATTGATAAAAGAAATGCACGCGGCGAAGAAGCCCTTGGGATTTGCCTGCATTGCTCCGGTTATCGCGGCAAAAGTGCTTGGATCGTTCAACCCCCGTTTGACCATAGGGAATGATAAAGGCACGGCGGAGGCCATAGAAAAAATGGGAGGGAAGCATATCGATGCCCCTGTTGACGGTGCGGTGGTGTGCCAGAAAAACAAGATCGCGTCAACCCCCGCCTACATGCTGGGACCGACAATATCTAACGTTGCCCTGGGGATGGAAAAATTAGTGAATGAAGTGTTAAAGTTAGTGGGATGATATTTCACTGCAGAAACTAAGTTGCCTTCAAACAGTACATAGCATCAGGCGAGATACCCGGCGTGCGTGACGGCAGGACAGGTGTCTCGCCTGTCTATTCCCTTATTCATCCTCAGCGCGAATGAAAGATGGGGATTTCTTTTTGACGAACGTGAAATATAAAATCACTATCGAATATGACGGCACCAGTTACCGGGGCTGGCAGACACAGCTGAACGCGAAGAGTGTCCAGGGGACATTGATAGATGCAGCCCAGAAACTGTTCGGGGAGAAGGTGGAGGTCCAGGGGGCAGGTCGTACTGATGCCGGTGTCCACGCCCTCGGCCAGATTGCCCACATGGGTACGACAAAGGTAATGCCGCCCCGGAAAATCCGGGAAGGCTTGAATGACCTGCTCCCCTCCAATATCAATATTCTTCGCGTTGAGGAAGTCCCCATCAGTTTTCATGCCCGACATTACGCGCAGGCCCGAAGCTATGTGTACGTCATCTCGAAACACCGGACCGCCTTTGGAAAACGGTATGTCTGGTGGGTAAGGGATGTGCTGGATATAGAGAAGATGCGGTCCGCGTGCAATCTGTTTGAGGGATTCCATGATTTCGCGTCTTTTGCGGACAAAAGGCTGGATAAAGATGCGTCCACGAAGGTCAAACTGGAGAGTGCGGAAATGCAGGAGATTGGAGACCTCATAGTTCTTCGCTTTGTAGGTTCCCATTTTCTCTGGAAAATGGTCCGCAGGATGGTGGGGATTATCGTCGAAGTGGGGAGGGGAAATCTGACGTACCGGGATGTTAAAAAATTGCTCGAACAGCCCTCCGACCTGCCGGCAAAACACACGGCACCGCCTTCCGGCCTTTTCCTGGAGCGGGTTGTATACGAAGGTGACACGGAGAAAGGGGAACACCCGGGCGGGCTGTTGTTTCCTCTTATTTTACACAGGCGCTAAAAACGAAGAAAAAAAACGGCTTCAAAGAATGTCTTCATTTCACTTATGCCCCCCCCTCCAGGAGCAAAGCACGAAGCACGGATCGGTGACAGCGCTCTTCGTGTGCGCAGTAACAGCCGACGGAAAAGTTAGAATCATACTCACCTCCTTATCAATCCAGCCATCCTCCAAAATACGACCGGTGCGCCTCGCAGCGGCACTTTTTATCCCACGGCTCCGGGCACTGTTGAATCAATGTGACTTTCGCGTCGCCGTCTGATTTGGACACGGGACCTCGTACAGAGACTTCATCCTCTCCCAGGAATCGGTCATGGTAGACCTCAACGGTGTAAACCCCGCATGGGGTGCAAAAAAAATACGAATCAATATATTCGTCTCCCATGATACTGCCGGATATGGACGCCACGAATGTATCTTCTCCCTTCCGCACTGCGAACATTTGATCATAAAACTTACACCTTACACTCTCATCATATAGCATGAGACAGGTACTCTTTCGCCCTTCTATGTCCCAGGTCAATCATCTCAGATGCCCTGTCAAACTCCAATGTCTTACACGCGTTCCTGGGAATTTCTATGACGATGTCTGCTGGATAGGCGGCAAGCTTTTGTCGTGCTATGGCACTCTGCATCGCTTCAAACGACTGAATGGCGATATCGTACGCGCCCCAGTCTCGACTGATGCTGCTATTCACGGATTGTTGAAGGAGGGTTATAAAGCGGTTGATCTTTTCCTGCAACGGTGATGTATGAGACGCTGGCGGAGAACTCATGACACTCAGTGGTTCCGGATTGTCTGCGGGGCCCCCCAGGTATACCGCAACTGTCATATCGGTGTCATCGCCAATCGTTGCGGCAACAGGTACAGGATTCAATACCCCTCCATCAATAAGATCGGTTCCTTTGTATTTAAATGGAGTAAAGAGAAGGGGTATCGACATAGATGCTCTTATCGCGTCAAAAAGTTTCCCCGACTTTATCCAGATTTCCTTATGGCCCTTCACATCAGTCGCAACAGCAGTATAGTGAATGGGGAGATCCTCGATCAATTGCTCTCCCACGAGATTGACTAAAGCATTTATGATCTTGTCGCCTTTGACGAGTCCACTCTTATCCCATGAAAGATCCAGAAAAGTGACTATGTCAACTTTCCTTATGGCCCGCACCCATTGCTCATATTCATTGAGTTTTCCGGCTGCATATACCCCCCCTATAAGCGCACCAATTGAACAACCGGCGATTGAGCGTATCTTGTAACCATTTTCTTCAAGCCAATGAATAACGCCAATGTGCGCTAATCCTCGAGCGCCGCCGCTTCCTAAAACCAGAGACACGGTTTTCATATTCGTTTTTGCCATAAACTTTCTCAGCGCCTTTCATTGATACGCAACATGCGAATCAGGGAACCGGGCCGTATCGTCGATCATCTGGATTCGCTGGTTATGGTTTTTCCCACTCAGTCAATAATTGCACGAGATCTTCAGGCAACGGATGGGACTTGTTAGTGCCTACCAGTGAACATACCCACACAATCTCTCCCTTAGCCAAACACTCAGGCGCTCCCTTTTTGAAGATCCCGAGACTCCATGTCAAACTTGATTTCCCTATTCTATTGGCAGAAATACCAATTTCAAGCAATTCATCAAAACCGATTGGTTTCAGATACTCCACCGTTGATTTAACGAGGTGAAAATCAAGCCCTCTCTTTGATACGAGAGTGTGATAGTCATATTTAATATTTCTCATATATTCAGTAATGGTGGTATCAAAGTAGGTTAGATAGTGAGCGTTAAAAACAATACCTTGACTATCAACTTCTGCGTATCTGACGCGCAATTCATGAAAAAAATTGAATTGATCTCTCTTCATTCTGCATGTTCCCTCTCTGTTAAAGGGGGCAACCGTCCCGTTCATATTCATAAATGCCATTCGCTTCCGTATCCCTAATCGATTTTTCCCACAACGCTCTCTTGTCCGAGGAAGGGGCTATAAAGAGATGAGCCAGAGGCGGGCGTCCTTTTCCGCCGATTGGCTCCAGCGGCTGGTTGGGCATGTTCTATAGTGCCGTTTGCTGAGTACGTGCATGCGGTCAATGAGTCTCTCGCTTCAGACCCATCGGACATTATTTTGCAGGGCACGTTTTGATGCAGGCTTCATATCCTTCTTTGCATGCCCTTAGTGTTTCCGTCCTGAAGCCTATTTAACTGCCCCCCGAAACACAGGATGAATAAGTCGCGGTGCACTCTCTTGCGCACGTGGATTCGACTTTGCTCACATCGATGTCCTTAATACTATAAGCACAACCAGCCAACAACGTAAGGGCAATGGTTAATAACAAAAGTTTCATCAGTTTTCCTCAATATTGTACTATCTCAACCACGGACTTACGATCAGACAACGTGACTGCTCGGTAACCCCCGATGACTGTCGTCTCGAGACCAGCTATATTTCGTTTATTTGTCCATGGCGTCCAATGTTTTCTCACCGCACCGTGGGCACGTTTAGTTATATACTCCTTGGTTAATTAAGGACAGCCACTAATAAAAAAGAACATCTGGTAATTGGTGGCTGTCCCCTATTTCACCTGGGCTTCTTCTCCGCTTGTTCTCGCAGCTGAAGCGGCTTTGTGTATGCCACAAAGACAGCGCCGTCGTCGCGACAGGCAGCTTCGCAACGTTGGAGTTCTTCCATCTGTGCCGGAACTAAAGAAGCCGGAACAAGGAGGCGGCAAAGGTGTTGCCTTTCCTGCCCACACGATGCAAGCGGAACAGCCCGGTAGGTCACAATGTGACAGTTCAGCCTGGCCTCAAGCTCAGAACGTATTTTAGCTATAGCCTCGTTAGGCAGATAAAGAGTTGTGGTATCGATGTTATGGAGCAGTGCAATAGGAAGCTGCTCGAGGAATGGAAAAGCTTGGCAGAAATCGGCGAGCTTTGATGAGTCTGAGTTTGGCAACGAGTCCATTTCCATCTGCTTTCATCAGGTTAACATTGTAATAGATGGAAAATATTTCATCATATCAACCCATATAGATGGACAAATTTTCCACTTATTGTGATATTAAGCTATAAAATATGGAAAATTCGCCAAATTATTTTCCGCTTATTACAAAATTAGTCTCCATCTTCCACTTATTACGTTATTAAAGGTGCAAACATGGAAAGCAAACCAAAGTTCCGTCCCAAACCAATCTCAAATTAATGTACCAAGTTCGAGAGGTCCTTCGATATCACCACTATGCGTATCGCACAGAACAAACCTATTGTCAATGGATTCTACGTTATATCAAATACTTTGGCGGTAAAACTCATCCGCGGCTTCTCGGCACAAAAAATATTGAGGCGTTTCTTTCCCATTTTGCCACATATTGATAATGACGGTCTCTTAAGAAGTTGAAGTATATCAGGTTTATAATTTCGACTATAGGGAGAAATCTTGAAAGCCCTTAGGATTTCTCGTCGCTGCACTCCTCGAAATGACATAATTTGACTTTTTACAGGTTCGTCAACTATAATCTGAGAAAACTTTCTTTCCATGATGAAAACAAAAAAAACCGCCGTTGTGTCTGCCATCGATTTCAATCCCCAGTTCCAGCGTGCCCTGGATATTATGGAGAAGACCCACAGGAACGTCTTCATTACAGGTCGGGCGGGGACGGGGAAATCCACCCTCCTCAATTATTTCTGTGACCATACGGGTAAGAAGGCCGTTATCCTCGCCCCGACGGGCGTGGCAGCGATCAATGTGGGGGGCCAGACCATTCATTCCTTCTTCGGGTTCAAGCCCGATGTGACCCTGCGGGCCATCCGTAAAAAATATCGTGATGAAAAAAAGAATATATATAGAAAGCTGGAGGCAATCGTCATCGACGAGATCTCCATGGTGCGGGCGGATCTTTTAGACTGCGTGGATAAGTTCCTCCGCCTCAACGGGCCTGATGAAACGCTTCCCTTCGGTGGCGTCCAGATGATCTTTATCGGTGACCTCTACCAGCTTCCTCCTGTGGTGACGGGTCACGAGAGGGAAATTTTCCGGGAACACTACACGACTCCCTACTTTTTCGGCGCGAAAGTGTTCCAGGAACTGGAATGGGAATTCATCGAACTGGAGAAGATCTACCGCCAGAAAGACGATGAATTTATCCGCCTCCTGAATGCCATCCGCAACCGCACCGTGACCGATGATGATCTGAGCCTGTTCAATCAGCGCTTTGCTCCCAGCTTCGCCGCCCCCCCCGACGATTTTTACATTTATCTCACCACAACGAACGAAATGGCAGACCGTCTCAATGAGGAAGAGCTTGCGAAGTTGCCCGGTAGGGCCCGGTCTGTCTATGGCATCATTGAAGGTGATTTCGGGAAGGAATACCTGCCCACGGCATTGGAACTCACACTCAAGAAGGACGCCCAGATCATGCTCCTCAATAACGATGCAGCGGGACGATGGGTGAACGGAACCGTGGGAAAAATGATGGGCATCAAGAAGGATGAAGAGGGCGAGGACGTAATCCAGGCCAGGCTGGATAACGGCAAAAAAGTGGAAATTACCCCCTACACCTGGGAGATCTTTCGTTTTTTTCTCAAAAAAGGAGAGCTTTCCTCCGAATCTGTCGGATCATTTACCCAGTTTCCCGTGAGGCTTGCCTTTGCCGTCACGATTCATAAAAGCCAGGGGAAGACCTTTGAAAGGGCCGTCATCGACGTGGGGAAGGGCACCTTCGCCCACGGGCAGATGTATGTAGCCCTTTCCCGCTGCACGAGCCTGGAGGGCATCGTTCTGATGAAGCCCATACGAAAGAATCACGTTCTTATGGACTGGCAGGTATTGAAATTCCTGACGCGCTGCCAGTACGACCGGGCTGAACGGCAATTGCCCCGGGAAAAGAAAATACGGCTCCTCGAGACGGCCATCATGAAGAGACAGACCCTGGAAATTGTGTACCTGAAGGCAAAGGACGAGAAGTCCCGCCGCCTCATCAAACCCCTCGCCGTCGGCGGCATGGAGTACAATGGTCATCCTTTTATGGGTCTGGAAGCACTGTGTATGATGCGACGGGAAAAGCGGATCTTCAACGTGGATAAGATCCTGGAAATTGGTGTTGCTACGTAATAACGTATATCAATTCCATTCGGTTGCCCTTTTGTTGAGGGAAATTGGGAGGGATTTCGCAAAGGAGACCTCTGCACCCCCTCCAGAGGGGGACAATCAAATGTCGCGCCCCTTAATAACGAGGGTGAGTAAATCTATGTTCGTAGAAAAAGCATTTTATGAAAAACTATCTCGTTCGGGTTATCAGCAAATCATTGAATGTCGTGGGACTGGCCTGTGTGACGACCGATCTTGTCAATGAAGCCTGCCGCCTGCACGGCACTTCCGCGACAGCCTCCGCAGCCCTGGGAAGGGCCCTCACCGGAGGGGCGTTGATGGCGGCGCTCTTGAAGGAAGGTCAGCGGCTGGCACTCAAGATGGAAGCCGATGGACCCCTCAAGAAAATTATCGTGGAGGCGGAAAGCGCCGGTACTGTCCGTGGATTTGTCGGAGTGCCTGATGTCGACGTGCCGCTCAAAGAGATGAAACTTGATGTGTCCGGTGCACTTGGTCGGGAAGGATTCCTGACGGTCATCAAGGATTTTGGCTTGGAGAAGCCATACAGCGGCATAGTAAAACTCAGAACCGGCGGGATTGCGGAGGACATTGCCTACTATTTAACCGAATCCGAGCAGATTCCCTCCGGTGTTGGACTTGGTGTTTTTGTGGAACCGACGGGGGTTATAAGCGCTGCCGGCGGCTTCCTGATCCAGACGCTTCCCCCGTCCGATGAAGCAATGGTGGACAAGCTGGTTACCCGACTTGAGGGCATGCCTCCGGTCACGCAGAATCTGCGTTCCGGGAAATCACCCGAAGATATGCTGGATATCATTTTTGAGAGGATACCCTATCACATCCTGGAAAAGAGAGAACTCGTCCTGAAGTGCACGTGCAGCAGAGAAAGAATCGAGCGTGTCCTCATTTCCCTCGGGAAAAAAGAAATCGCCGACATGATTGCCGTGCACGGTGAGGCAGATGTGGACTGCGAATTCTGCCGCACTCGATATCACTTTACCCGGGAGGAGCTTGAACAGCTCTTACAAGAAATGGGGAGTACTCATTAAGTGCGGATGGACCAGGCGTTGAAAAGGGTGAGATACCGGAGGAGAAAGACCTCCCCGTCGGTTGTCTTTACCTTGAAGTAGTCTATTTCCGGCCTGGTCGGATCGATGCCTTCCTCGTACCAGCGGTCGATAATCTCCGCCACTTCCCGCCGTTGCCCCTGATAGGTAAAGGCGAAAGGACGCTCGTTGGCCTTGTAGCCGCTGTAGCATTCGACCTCTATGCGCTCGTAGGGGGCTGGCTTGATATCCCGTGATTTTCCTTTCACCATCATGCAATTATACTATATGCTGAAGGGGTGATTGTCCAGGGGCAAAAGGAGAGACTGTTGAAAAACGCGCGCCTCGCATCTGAACACCCCGTATCAGGTACGGGACAAGCTTGTGAGCACTCTCTGAAAAACTGCACCTCGTGTCATTGTGAGGAGCGAAGCGACGTGACAATCTTATTACTTATCTAGAGCTTACAAGATTTCTCCCTTCGATTGAAATGACAAAACGGGAATTTTTCATCACCTTCAAAAGAGATCATGACATTTTCATGTTGATGGTCATCATATGGGAACGAAAAGCATAGTACACGGTGACGGGACAGCAAAGACTCAATACGATCCTGTGAAAAGAGCGGAGGAGACGGCAATTATCGTCTGCAGGGGCGACATGAGACGATACTACCGCTTTCGGCCGGCCCGGTTTTACGGCGGCATCGCCACGGCGGACTGTGTGGGATGCTGCCTGCGCTGCCTGTTCTGCTGGTCCTGGCACCAGGTAGTGCGTTCCGAACAATATGGCCAGTTCTACTCCCCCCGGGAGGTTGCCGGGAGGATCATGAGTATCGTCCAGAAAAACAAATTTCGCCGGGTGAGAATCAGCGGGAACGAACCGACGCTCGCACGGGAGCACCTGCTGAAAGTCCTTGAACTTATCCCGAAAGACCTTCTCTTTATCCTCGAAACCAATGGAATTCTCATCGGAAATGACCGGACATATGCAGACGACCTTGCCGCATTTGGAAATGTCCACGTGCGTGTCAGTATCAAAGGCTGTACTGGGGAGGAATTTACCGCCTTGACCGGTGCGGAGGCGAAGGGTTTCGATCTCCAGATCAAAGCCCTGGAGAATCTCCACCTCGCAGATGTGAGCGCGAATCCCGCGGTGATGGTGAGCTTTTCCTCGAAGGAAAGCATCATGTCGCTTTGTTCCCGGCTCGGCGCAATCAACCGGGCGTTCCGCAATATCGAGACCGAGGAACTGGTGCTATACGGCGATGTGGAAGAGCGGTTAAGAAGAGCCCGCCTCGCCTACAAGGCCGCTTTTGCGCCGTCGTGCATCCCGCCCGAACAGGTGTGAACCCCTTATTTATTCCGCTGGTTCTTCAGGGAGACGCTTCAGATTCTTCAAATAGCGCTGGAGATTGAATTCTTGCTTGTGCTTTAATGCGTGGTAGACCTCCACGCAGACAGCCTGGGCAATATAGATCTTGGCATTATCCTCTGATATACCTCCAGAAATCAGCCTTTTTAGTGTCTCTCTTGTTTCCGGTGGGTCGTTTGCTTCAAGTTGATTGTCGACCACTTCGAGAAATGCCCGTTTCAGATGTGGGTTTGGTTTTTTCATATTCCCCTTCTTCTTTGTAAATACCAAGGTGGTCACATTTTCATAATTTTAGAAAAGCCGAACGCACTGTATTTTTCGCGTCACGGATGTTTCAGAAAATCAAGGACCTTTTTATTTACTACATCCGCCTGCACAAATGTTAAGTCATGACCGGCGCCAGGAATGATTTCTGCTTTTATCCGGGGCGCCGCCTTATTGAGGCGCTGTATGGCTTTCCGGGCGGAATAGAGTTTTTCGTTCTCTCCGACTAAATAAAGGACAGGTATGGAGATGCTCTGTAATACTTTATCTTTTAAGACCTTCGGATACACCATGAGTTTTGGCTTAAAGCACCGCATCGCCAGGAACGCTTCGTCTGCCATTTCTTCCGCCATCATCCGGCCGGCTTCATCTTTGCGCACCAAATCCTCTGCCAGCCAGTACATAAAATTTCTGGCAAAGGCGCGGTGAGGCAAAAAACCAACTACGGCACGCATAAACCATACCGGTCGCAGGGGTAATACGGTAAACGCAGGGGCCAGGAGGACAATTTTATCGAGACGCTTGGGGAAGCGGAGCGCGTAATGGCAGGTCAGCCATCCACCGTACGACAGGCCCATAAGGTTGATAGCGTTTCCCAGTTCAAGAGCGCGAAACAACTCGTCGAGCCAGTGGGTAAAATCATCCGGGCTTTTGATTGGGCGCGTATATACACTGCGCCCATAGTCATAAATATTGTCTACCGCGTAGGTCGTAAAAAATCCCGATAACGCTTCAATATTTGGTATCCACTGCAGTGAATTGCCGCTGCTTCCATGCATGAGCACCAGCGGCGGAGCGCCGGCCGGCCCGCTAATCCGCACGAATGTATGACCGTATGAAGTATCTACCATCCTGGTTTCCGATGGGACCGGCCACTTCTGCGACCTCATATCATACAATCGGAGATACTGCTCTCGCGCTTTCGCTGATCGGAAAGGATGATATGGCGTCACTTCCATGAACACCATCCTTTCATAGGCAATGACTCCTCAGTAGTATCTCTGTGAGAACAGTGCATACTGTGGCTCTTATGACCATGGCTGCAAAACAGATCATCAGCCCGGCATACACAAGGATCGGTATGGCGCATGACGGGCATTGCTCCGGCGAAATATCAGGTGGCTGGTATAGCTGAGGAGTCCCGCAATCCCAACTGCTGCTGAAGTGATAGCACTGAACGCGGCTTTGAGATTGTTATCGGGCAGTCTGCCGCAGCCGAAGAAGAGGCCTTCGATGCCGATGACACGTGCTATCACAGCGCGTCTATCCGTGCGGTATGGCGAATCCTGAAACACTCTATCCTATGTCAGTTGAGGTGGCGCTGGCCGCAGGCAGATAAGCTCGCTCGGCGTAATCTTTCACCATACGATCCGCGCTAAAACGCCAGCCGAGATTCTGGATCGCATGCTTCATCCTCTTCACCCAGTGATGAGGAATACCGCCTGCATCCCTCTCGTAGTAGAGTGGGATCACTTCTTTCTCAAGTGTTTCATAAAGGTATTCGGCGTCCCTCTGGTATTGTACAGCCTGATCGTTGTGCATACCGCCGTGACCGATAGCAAAACCACTCTTGCCGTCGTATGCTTCATTCCACCAGCCGTCGAGAACCGAAAGGTTCAAACCCCCGTTAAGAAGCACCTTCTGACCGCTCGTGCCGCACGCCTCCAGGGGACGTCGCGGAGTGTTCAGCCACACATCGACCCCCTGAACAAGATGGCGGGCCACGTTATAATCGTAGTTTTCGACGAACACTACTCTCATCCTGTAGGAGCGGTTGTAGCTGTACTGGGCAATTCTCTGCAGTAATCGCTTGCCATCGTCGTCACGTGGGTGGGCCTTCCCGGCAAACACGATCTGGATAGGTCGTTGCGGGTCTTCAATTAATTTCGCCAGGCGCTCGGGTTGAGATAAAATCAGGTCTCCCCGCTTATACGTTGCAAACCTCCTGGCGCAACCGATGGTGAGCACATCCGGTTCGAGAATCTGATCAATCTGTTTGATCGTTTCGCGATGGCCCAGTCGTTCTGACTGCAACTGCAAGCGCCGGCGGACAAAGCGTATGAGACGCATCTTCAGACTCTGATGTGTCTCCCACAACTCTCCGTCATCGATCTCGGCGACTTTTTCCCAGAAATCAGGGTACGCCATTCGTGTCGGCCAATCCTGGCCAAGACGGGTTCCAAACAATTGGTACATTTGGGGAGCCAGCCATGACAGCACGTGCACCCCATTGGTAATATGGCCGATAGGAACATCTGCCTCGGGCCGTGTCGGCCACAGGGAATTCCACATGAGGCGACTGACCGTTCCGTGAATTGCCGAGACGCCGTTCGCCCTGCGTGAGGTCTTCAAAGCCAGGACAGTCATGCAAAAGGGTTCTGAACTGTCACGTGGATTGACGCGTCCCAGGGCCATAAAATCATCGTGAGACATCCCCATTTTTTCCCGGAAGGCGCCTAAATGCTCTTCGACCAGATCCGGAGAGAATCGATCGTGACCGGCGGCAACAGGGGTATGCGTCGTGAAAACGGTGTACAGAGACACGCGTCGATGTGCGCGATGAAACGGGATCTGGTCGTACTCCATGATCCGCCGGATCTCTTCGAGGATCGCAAAGGCGCTGTGCCCCTCGTTTAAATGCAGCACTCCGGCGGAAATGTTCAGCGCTTGCAGGATGCGTGCACCGCCAATACCCAGCAGTAGTTCTTGCCGAATGCGTATTCTATTGTCGCCGCCGTAAAGCCGGGAAGTCAATTCACGATCTTCGGTTGAGTTGCCTTCGACATTGGAATCGAGAAGCAGCAGACGAACACGCCCCACCTGGACCTGCCAGACCCCGGCCATAAGGAAGCCGTTCCGGGTATCAATTCGTATAATCAAGGGTTGTCCACTCGAATCCATAACTTTTTGAAACGGCAACTTGTTGATATCGAGGTTGACGTAATGTTCTTCCTGCCATCCTTCTTTATTCAGACGCTGACTGAAATAACCCTGCTGGTAGAGAAGCCCGATTCCAATTAAAGGAATTCCCAGGTCGGAGGCGCTTTTTAGATGGTCGCCTGACAGAATGCCTAATCCGCCGGAGTAAATCGGCAACGATTCGTGCAGGCCGAACTCAGCGGAAAAGTAGATTACCGGCCGTTTGTTTAAATTGCCGCAGTGTGTGCCTCCCCATGTCCTGCCCTTTTCAACATACTCATTCAGCCGCCGGAAGGCATAGTTTATTCTGCTGTGGAGCACCAGCGCAGAGGCTCGTTCCTCGATTTGTTCCGGAGTGATCTGGCTCAGAAACTCAATAGGGTTATGGTCAACCTGGCGCCAGAGCTGTGGATGCAAGTCACTGAAAAGGCCTATTACCTCTGGATGCCAAGTCCACCAGAGATTCTGAGCCAGTGCAAGCAGACGTTCATGTAAACGGATTTCCGATGCTGCCATGAGTAAGCCTCCTTATTGCAATTGTTTAGGGTATTCAGTATCAAGGGATTCAGTCTTCTTTTTTTGATAAGACAAATAGCTATGTAAGAACCAGCCAACAGTAAATCCGATAACAAGCGTAAAAAATATCAGGAGCGCCCGGGACATGGAGATGCTCCATAAAAGAAACGTCACCTCAACTGCGGCGACGTTTTGTGTAAGGAATATAACGGCAAGGCTGACAAGGATAATAAGCAGTATTAATTTAAAATTCATCTATCCACCTCCCGTTAGATGATGGGCTACATAGTGCACCGTCTTCCATGGTATGGTTAGGGTTTCTCTATGTATTCATATCAACGATTTAATTGGCAATTAATGGTAACTATGCACGGTATCTCATGTATTGTCAATTGATTAATAATAGAGAAGCTTGTCAAAAATTATACATGAGATCAAAAATACTTTACAATTATGATGAAAGAGGATAATTTTACACCCGCCTCGCGGCGGCAAATCCGGAAGGGACATCTAGTGATACAGAAGACTGGTTTCGACAACGAAAAATATATCCGGGAACAGACGGCGGAGATTCTGGAGAGAGTCCGGCGATTCGACAACAAGCTCTACCTGGAGTTCGGCGGGAAACTTCTCTATGACTATCATGCGGCAAGGGTGTTGCCCGGCTATGATCCCAACGTCAAGATGAGGCTTATCCGTGAGCTGAAGGATAAGGCGGATATCCTGCTTTGCATCTATGCGGGAGATATTGAGAGAAAGAAAATCAGGGCAGACTTCGGCATTACCTACGACTCCGATGCCCTCAAGCTCATTGATGATCTCAGAACCTGGGATATTGAAGTGCTGGGTGTCGTAATTACGCGCTTTGATAATCAGCCGTCGGCTACCCTTTTCAAAAACAAGCTGGAAAGAAGGAATATCCGGGTCTTTACTCACCGCTACACCAAGGGGTATCCCACCGATGTGGAATTAATTGTCAGTGATGAAGGGTATGGAGCGAATGAATATATCCGGACAGACAAACCTCTTGTCATCGTTACCGGTCCCGGTCCCGGCAGCGGAAAGCTGGCTACGTGCCTGTCTCAGCTCTATCATGACTACAGAAGGAATATAAAATCCGGGTACGCCAAGTTTGAGACCTTTCCCATCTGGAATCTGCCGCTAAAGCACCCCGTGAATGTGGCTTATGAAGCCGCCACGGCGGATATCAGGGACTTTAACCTGATCGATCCCTTTCATATTGAGGCCTACGGCAAGATGGCGGTGAACTATAACCGGGACGCGGAGGTGTTCCCCGTTCTCAGGAGAATCCTGGAGAAGATCACAGGGGGCGAGTCTTTTTACCGATCTCCCACTGATATGGGAGTGAACCGTGCCGGGTATGCCATTACCGATGATGAAGTTACGAGGGAGGCCTCCAAGCAGGAGATAATTCGGCGGTATTTCAGATACCGCTGTGAATATGCGATGGGTTTTGCAGACAGGGAGACAGTTCAGAGGGTCGAGCTTTTCATCAGGGATTTCAATCTGAAGCCGGAGGATCGTAAAGTTGTGAAACCGGCGCGTGACGCTGCTCTGGATGCCCAAAGGCAGAACAAGGGAAATGAAGGCATCTTTTGCGGTGCAGCCATCGAGCTCGCGGACGGGACCATCGTTATCGGCAACAACTCGCCTCTCATGCATGCAGCATCAAGCGTGATTATTCATGCCATCAAGCGGCTGGCGGGCATTCCCGGCAAGATCAAGCTGCTGCCGCCCTTTATTACGGAATCGGTGAAAAATCTGAAGACGGAGATCCTGAACGAAAAATCCGTCAGCCTTTCCATGGAAGAAGCCCTCATCGCCCTCAGCATCAGCGCGACAACGAATACGGCCGCGCAATTAGCTATTGAAAAATTACAAGAGTTGCGGAACTGCGAAATCCACATGACCCACATCCCCACACCGGGCGACGAAGCCGGCTTGAGGCGTCTAGGCGTAAACCTGACAAGTGATCCTAATTTTTCATCGAAGGATCTCTTCATTACCTGATATCAGTCAACCGGTGACGAGCCATCAACACTTATAGATGATAAGTAGCCAGGATGACCTCATGTGAGGTCACCTCACACGTTGACCTTCAGACCCCTGTCGATGAGATAGTGTTTTACCTGTCGAATGCTGAGAATGCGATAATGGAAAACCGAGGCTGCCAATAGTATGTGGGCGCCTCCCCGGGTGACTCCCTCATAGAAATGTTCCAGAGTTCCCGCCCCGCCGGAAGCAATTACGGGCAGGTCTACCGCGTCTGCAATGGCCCTGGTAAATTCAAGGTCGTAGCCCGCTTGTGTGCCGTCCCCATCCATGCTTGTCGGCAGGATTACACCGGCGCCGAGTTCCTGGCACTCTTTCGCCCAGGCTATTGCGTCCTGGCCTGTAGGTTTTGTGCCTCCGGAGACAACCAGTTCAAATCCGGAAGGCATTTCTTTGCTCCTTCTGGCATCGACGGCAACAGTTATTTTTTCGGGACCGAATATCTCTGCCGCGCGCCTCACTAAATCATGGTCTTTGACGGCGGCGCTGTTCATGGAGATTTTATTGGCACCGGCTTCGAGAACCATTGCAATGTCTTCCAGAGAGGAAATGCCTCCACCCACCGTGAGGGGAATGTCAATTACGGAAGAGACATTTTTCACCCACATGAGCCTTGTCTTTCTGTTTTCCAGGGTTGCCGCGATATCCAGCATGGCCAGTTCATCGGCGCCTTCCTTTTGATAGAACGCGGCATTTTCAACCGGATCTCCTGCGTCTTTCAAGTCGACGAAATGTATCCCCTTCACCACGCGGCCTTCCTTCATATCGAGGCACGGCATGATCTTCACTATATCCATAATGACTCCTTTCAGAAATTGATTGTAATGGCGTGTAAGAAGAAGTGTCATTTCGCTTATGAGCAACTGGGAAATCCTTGCTATGGTGAAATCGATTCTCCCCCGCCGTCGAAATGACATAATGCGAACTTACGCGAGTAGATACTCGTAAACTCCGGTATGCATCGGCGATGACGCATAAGTATACTGTTGTTGAAATTCCCGCAAATCTTCACTTGCGTATTTTTTTCTGCATGCGTCCGTTTCCACGAGTGTACACTAGTCTTTCACGAGAACATTCTTATGATTTCCGTAATGCTTTTCACAAACTGTCCGCGTCCTTCGTGAATATAGATACCTATTTGGGCAATGAGTGAATACGCGACGGCAAACTGAGCGAGGGCGTATGCCGCAATAGTGAACTGGCTGAGGCTGAAGATGCCGATGCCAAACTGGGAAATGGTGAAAACCCCGCATGCAAACTGTCCGATGGCAATGATTCCTTTTGCCACCACAGGCACTCTATTCGGTCGGTATTTAAACGAAATATGGACGAATGGTAGTCCGAAGACGGTAAGGTTTGATTTGTATTCAAATCCCCACCCGTCCCATTTATCTTTCGCCGGATATGGCGCCCCGCAATGGGGGCATACCATCGCCTGTTCTGAGATTTCATGTCTACATTCGCGGCAGAGGTTCATTTCAAGGGTACGCTCAATAGAATTTCTAAAATCTTGGCTTGAAAACTATTAAAAAACAAACTATTTTTGTCAAGGATAAAAACGTTGAAATGGTGGGAGAGTCGTTTTTAAGTTCAACGCCGTGAGGAAGAGAATAGTATAGAATGAAAGCAATGGTGTTGAGAGGTACGTCCAGTTTCCGGGATAATAAGACGCCCCTGGGGCTTGTCCATATGCCCGTGCCGGTTCCTGGAGAGGGAGAAATTCTTGTGAAGGTTTCCGCCTGCGGGGTTTGTCATACGGAACTCGATGAGATTGAGGGGAGGACGCCACCGCCGATCTTCCCCGTTATCCTCGGTCACCAGGTGGTGGGAAGTGTTGCCGGGAGAGGGGAGAACGCAAAGAATTTCCGTGAGGGTGACCGGGTGGGAATAGGCTGGATATTTTCTGCCTGCGGACAATGCGATGCCTGCCTGGAAGGGAATGAAAATGTCTGTGACGAATTCATGGCCACAGGGAGGGATGTTCATGGGGGGTACGCGGAGTTCATGAAAGTGCCGGAAAATTTTGCGTACCTCATTCCTGAAATCTTTTCCGACGTGGAAGCTGCGCCGCTTCTATGCGCGGGCGCCATCGGCTACCGGTCCCTGCGTTTGGCCAATATGAAAGACGGCCAGGGCCTGGGGCTTACCGGGTTCGGAGCTTCAGCCCACCTCGTCCTCAAAATGGCAAGGCATAAGTATCCGAATTCCCGCATTTATGTTTTCGCCCGGAGCGAAAAGGAGCGGGTCTTTGCCCGGGAGTTGGGGGCAGTCTGGGCAGGGAATACTGAAGACAAACCACCGGAAAAACTCCATGCGATTATCGACACCACGCCGGCATGGAAACCTGTCGTGGAGGCCCTGAAAAACCTGGTGTGCGGAGGGCGGCTGGTAATCAATGCCATTCGCAAGGAGGAGATTGACAAAGACTATCTATTAACGATACATTATCCGACACATCTCTGGCTGGAAAAAGAAGTCAAGAGCGTAGCAAACGTGGCGCGGAGAGATATACAAGAATTTCTGGAGCTTGCTGCGACAATTCCCATCAGGCCGGAGGTTCAGGAGTTTTCTCTGGAAGAGGCCAATAGAGCCCTGGTTGAATTGAAAGAAGCAAAGATCCGGGGGGCAAAAGTCCTGTGCATGGATTGATTACAAAGTTACTATTAAGCCTCCTTTTGTAAAGGGTGAATTGATGGAAGATACAACAATTATGAAAGATTTCAGGGAAGTCAAGGCAGGGAAGACGGGGTTTAAGAAAGATTATATTACCATTATGCTCTGGTTTGTGGGAAGGGCTATTCAGGCGGCGGCAGCAATGGACGAAACCGTCAAAAAAGAATTCGCAGAATTGCCGGACCGCTTTACCTTTTCTCTGGGTATCATGCCGGCTGGACCTTACATGATCGTGGGGAAGTCTAAACGAGGAATTGTATACTATCTCGGGTGGGACCCCGAAGGCAAAGACATTACGCTGGAAATGAAAATCAAAAATATAGAAGCGGCGATGCTCCTGTTTACCTTTCAGGAGAGCACCGCCGTTGCAGTTGCCCGTGATCGTCTGATAGTTGATGGAGAGGTGCCCCACGCGTGTGCCGTAATCCGCATTCTGGATATAGTGGAAGTGTATCTGCTTCCGAGATTTATCGCGAAACTGGCGGTGAAAAGGTATCCTGCCGAGCATCCCGGTAACAAATTTTCCCGCCGGGTAATGTTCTATATCCGGACTGTGCTTGGTGTATAGGAGCAGCGTATGTTTTTACCGGAGCGTTATGAATTTTCCTGTCCCGTGAAGATCAATTCCGGCAACAGGGCACTGGAGCATCTTCCCTTCGAACTCGGTACCCTGAATGCGAGAAAACCCTTTATCATTACCGGCAAGAATGCCGCTGGAAGAGGGCTGGTCGATATCGCCGTTGATGCCTTTAAGGATTCGGGAATTACCATCGGCATCTTCGACGGCGTGCCTTCTACGCCCGATTTGAAGCTGATCAGGGAACTGTACACAATTTACCGTGACAGGGGCTATGATGCAATCATCGCGTTGGGTGGAGGGCCGGTGACAGATGCGGCGAAGGTGCTGAACCTTGCCGTGTCCGGGGAGCCGGAAAACTTGGAGAAAGGTGCCGGGGATGCTATGATCAGGAAACCCCTGAAACCTTTCGTCATAATACCGACCTTGGCGGGATCAGGGTATGAAACGTCCCGCCATGCATTTTTCGAAGGCAGAACATATTCCTCTCATTATTTGATGCCCCACCTCGTGGTAATTGATCCCCGCATGACCATTGCTGAAGATACGGTAACGACTGCAGCCACTGCCCTCATCGCCCTGACACATTCCGTGGAAGCGTATGTTGCGCAGGATAAGAATCCCTTAGCCGACAGCTATGCCTTTCCGGCCATCCGGTTTGTCATGGAACATCTTGTAAATGTGATCAGAAATCCCCGGGACAGTAATGGCTGCCTGGCATTGGCCAACGCGCACTGTTTTGCCGGCTGCGCCTTTTCCGGCACTACATTGGGTATTGCGCATACCCTGGGGAAGGCAATCGGAGAAGCCTGTAATATTTCCCCGGGTGTGTGTATGGGGATAATCCTTCCCCATAGTATAGAAATGCAGCATTCGAGAGGGAGTCGTCATATCTCCGATCTGCTGCTTCCGCTCGCAGGATCTGACAAGTACGCAGAGACCGCGGAAGACATGAGGGCCCAGAAAGCGATCGACATTCTCTACGATTTTCAGAAAGACCTTTTCACGGTAAGTGGCGGAGCGATAGCCCGCACATTGGAAAGCGCGAAAGTACCAAAAGAAATAGCGCAGGATATAGCAAAAAAGTCTGTCGGTTATGTTTCGGAAATTGTTGGCATGGATGATTACCTGAAGATTTTGGAACGTGCATGGGAAGGGACATAAAGGGAACTTGAGATGGATTTACCTGGATATTACGAATTCTGCTGCCGGGTGAAAATCATTGCCGGCCATGATGCCCTGGAAAAGATTCCGGACGCACTGGCTCAACTGAATGCCGGAAGGCCGATGATCGTCACGGATAAAGGTGTTGCCGGCGCCGGATTGATTGACATCGTGGTCGACGCGATTAAAGATGGGGTGACCATCAGGGAGATAGCCGACGATGTGCCGCCCGATTCGGACGTGCGGGTTGTGAACCGTCTTGCCCATGTATACAGAGAAAAGGGCTGTGACTCCCTCATTGCTGTCGGCGGCGGGTCCGTCATGGATACAGCCAAGGGGGTTAATATTGTCGTTTCCGAAAAAGCGGACGATCTGATGAAATTCAGCGGCGCACATGTTCTGAAGCGGCCACTGAAGCCCATGGTTGCGATACCGACGACGGCAGGAACGGGTTCTGAAGTAACCATAATAGCCGTTATTAAGGATCATGAGAAGCACCTGAAAATGCTCTTTGCCAGCTATTTTCTCTTGCCGGATGTTTCTATTGTAGATTCCCGCATGACACTGACGCTTCCGCCTGCCATTACGGCGGCTACGGGCATGGATGCCCTGTCCCATGCCGTGGAAGCATATACCTGTCTCTCGAAGAACCCTTTAAGCGACGCCCACGCCCTCGCGGCGGTTAGCCTCATTGGCAAACATCTGGTCAGGGTCACAAAAAATCGCGGAGATCGGGAAGGACGCCTCGCCATGGCCAATGCCGCGGCACTCGCCGGCATAGCCTTTTCCAATTCCATGGTCGGCATGGTGCATACCCTGGGGCATTCCGTAGGCTCTGTGTGCGGCATTCCCCATGGGGTGTGCATGGCAATTCTTCTCCCCTATGGGCTTGAATACAATATGCACAAGAACGGACATTTCACGGCAGAACTGCTGTTGCCTTTGGCAGGCGCGGACGTGTATTCCGGAACACCAAAAGAGCGACGAACAGAAGAGGTTATTGCCTTGATCCGCCGGATGAACCAGGAACTCCACGACGCGACCGACGGCAGGCATCCCCGTTTCTTCAAGGAAATCTTGGATAACGATGGGATACAAATGGTTCCGAAGGAAAAACTGCCGGACGTCGCGAAAACAGCACTCGGCGACGGATCGATAATTTACAATCCTGAAGAACTGGACTACGACGATTTTCTCATGGTTATGGAGGCGGCCTGGGAGGGAAAACCAATTGATAAGAACAGAATCAAAAAAGGATAAAGGGGAGTATTCATGATAAAGGAGCGAAAAAATCAGAAGGACGCCCGGGAGAAAAAGCCGAAACCATTCACGGCGCAGTCTGAAACGGAACAGGCCACAAAGCATACGTTAAAAGCGCTGGAAGTCATGAGAAATGAGACATTGAAGGGTGGTGGCGTTGAACTGATTGAAGATCAGCACCGGAGGGGGAAACTTACAGCTCGAGAACGCATAGAGCTGCTGTTGGATGAGGGTTCCTTTGAGGAGTTTGACCTCCTGAAAACGGGCCGGGGAGGGGCTTTCGGAAAAGAACAAACATACCCCGGAGACGGTGTTGTGACGGGGCATGGCACGATCGACGGCCGGGAAGTATTCATGTTCAGCCAGGATTTCACGGTGCGCGGCGGATCACTGGGGGAGGCGCATTCCCAGAAAATCAGCAAGGTAATGGATCACGCCGTGCGGGTGGGAGCTCCTATCATTGGACTGAACGACTCTGGCGGTGCCCGGATCCAGGAAGGGGTGGATGCCCTGGCTTCCTACGGGGATATTTTCAAGAGAAACGCCCTGGCCAGCGGCATCATCCCGCAGATATCCTGTATCATGGGACCCTGCGCGGGTGGCGCCGTGTACAGCCCGGCCCTTACCGATTTCATCTTCATGGTCGAGGACACGTCCTACATGTATGTCACAGGGCCAAACGTGGTGGAAACGGTTACCCATATGGCAATTACTCATGATGAACTCGGCGGCGCGAAGATTCACGGAGAAAAGAGCGGTCTCGCTCACTTTGTGCTGCCCAACGACATCATGTGCCTGCGGGAAGTGAGGCGGTTGATCAACTACCTCCCCTCAAACAATAAGCAGACGGCGCCCATTCTGGACCTCAGCGATCCGGCTGGACGGACGGATGCGGCCCTGGATTATCTCGTGCCCGAAAATCCCAACCAGAGTTACGACATGAAGGTGTGCATCAACAGCATCCTTGACGGGGCGGAGTTTTTAGAAGTTCAGTCTCAATATGCGAGAAACATTATTTGCGGATTCGGACGCATGGGAGGGCAGACAATAGGGCTTGTGGCGAACCAGCCATCGGTGCTCGCGGGCGTGCTCGATAACAACGCGTCAAACAAAGCGGCACGATTCGTTCGATTCTGCGACGTCTTTAACATTCCCCTGATATGCCTTGTGGATGTGCCGGGTTTTATGCCGGGGCCGGAACAGGAGCAGGGGGGTATCATCCGCCACGGAGCAAAGCTCCTCTATGCCTTTATTGAATCTACGGTGCCGCGTATCACCGTCATCATCCGCAAAGCCTACGGTGGAGCCTACATTGTCATGAACTCCAAGCAGATTGGCTGTGACATCAATTACGCGTGGCCCACCGCGGAGATTGCCGTGATGGGTCCGAAAGGCGCTGCGGAGGTGATTTTCCGGAGAGAGATACAATCTTCTCCCGATCCAGCCGCCGCCCTTGCCGTGCGAACGGAAGAATACAGGACAACTTATGTGAATCCATTCCTGTCCGCAAAGAGGGGATACATAGATGATGTCATTTTCCCCAGAGACACGCGATACCGGATAATAAGGAGTCTCCAGTTTCTTGAAGGGAAGAAGAGAGAAAGACCGGAACGGCTGCATGGAAATATTCCTCTGTAAGGAGTTGAGATGTTTAAGAAAATTCTCATAGCAAATCGAGGTGAAATAGCGGTACGCATTGCCAGTACCTGTAAACGGATGAACATCAAAACGGTGGCCGTGTATTCACAGGTTGGGTCCCGTTCCCTCCACGTCAGAGAAGCCGATGAGTCTGTCTACCTGGGAGGTTCCCGGCCGGAGGAGTCGTATCTGGCAAAAGAGAAAATCATTGACGCCGCCCTTTCCCACGGCTGTCAGGCGATCCATCCCGGATATGGATTTCTGTCGGAGAACGCGGAATTTGTCGATATGGTCACCAAATCAGGCCTCGTTTTTATCGGTCCTCCGGCGGACGTCATCAGGACGCTCGGTGATAAAATGACAGCCAAAACGTTCGCAGAAAAGCTGGGCATACCCATAAAGTCCGGTCCCAAGGAATGCCTCACGTCGATCACGGAGGCGGAAAGGATTGCCCAGCAGATCGGTTTTCCTTTGATGGTAAGGCCGGCCCGTGCCGGAGGGGGAAGGGGCATACGGGTAGTGGAATACAAATCTGATTTGCGTTCCGCCGTGGAAGCCTGTCAGAACGAGGCACGAAAGGCATTTGGAAACGATGAGTTTTTTCTCGAACGCTTCATTAAGAGGATACGGCACATTGAAATACAGATCATCGCCGATAACTATGGGAATGTCATTCATATGGGAGAGAGAGAATGCTCAGTCCAGAGGCGATATCAAAAAATCATCGAGGAAAGCCCCTCAACGGCTGTTGACGATGCCCTGCGCGAGCGCATGGGGGTGATGGCGTGCAATCTTGCCAGGGAGGCAGGCTATACAAACGCGGGAACCGTTGAGTTTATTCTGGACGATTCGGATAAGAGCATCTATTTTCTGGAAATGAATACGCGCCTTCAGGTGGAGCACCCTGTAACCGAGATGATCACCCGTCTCGATCTTGTGGAGCTCCAGCTTCGCATCGCCGCGGGAGAAAAACTTCCCTTCCGGCAGCAGGATATCATTAGAACCGGATGGGCTATTGAAGCGCGGATCTGTGCGGAGGACCCTACCCGGAATTTTCTGCCCGTGACCGGCATGATAACGCGGTATGCGACAGCCCGAATAAGGAATGTCCGGATTGACAGCAGCATAGAGGCCGGAAGCTTTGTCAGCACTCATTACGATTCGCTGCTTGCCAAGGTAATCTCATGGGGTGAAACAAGGAAGGAAGCGATTGAATCGCTTGTGCAGGCGTTGAACGCATTTCACATCGAGGGATTGATCACGAATGTTGACTTTGTGAATTCCGTGCTCAATCACCCGTCATTTATCGCGGGTGACCTCTCGACGGATTTCATTGATGAACACTATGACCACGGCCAAATGAAGCTGTCTCCTCCCGAAGAGTGGCTTCACTACATGGCAATGGCCGCGACAATCATTTATCATAATCGGCAGTCTCTCGTCCATGAATCACTGAAGCCTATGATCGCGAAGGTGGGTGCACCGCACCATTCAAAAGGCCAGTTCACTTACATGGTAAAAGGAGATGGAGTAGTTTTTGAATTGCGCCTTATTATGAATCAGGCGCCTCGAAGTTGGACCGTGATGGTAGATGGGCGAAAATACCAGGTTGTAACTCCTGAATTTGAGTTTTACCGGCGTAGAATCAAACTCAGGATCGACGGGAAAACCCAATTCTTCCATACGAAATATAAAGAAAACAACATATGGGTGGCCTACCGCGGCACTACCCGTGTTTTAGGCATATATAGTCCCCTTGAATGGAAACTTTTATACCACGTGCCGAAGCCGAAAAAAGTGCCTCTCGAGGATGTCATTCGCTGTCCCATGCCTGGGATGGTCGTCGCTATCCTAGTAAAGAACGGGGATCGTATCTATCGAGGCCAGGATCTCGTAAGCATAGAATCCATGAAGATGGAAAGTTTCGTTGCATCTCCCAGTGACGGTCAGGTAGAAAAGGTTCATGTTTCTCCGGGACAGGCTGTCGAAACGGGAGATATTCTTATCAAGCTTAAAATTGATCTTATGACCTCCGAAGAGGATCTGGATATTTTCTACGGGTAGGAAGGAATTCCTCAAACTCAACAACCGTGCTCACTGTATACGCATATGAACTATCACGGTACTGTTTTTCAGTTTATGCCGATTGACTTTTGCCTCCGGATCAATTAGAGAAGCCTAAAAAAACAGGTGTGTCAAATGGGTTTCTTAAAAGGTTCTATGAGCTTTTCACAGTATCGGGTAGAGGGCGAACTTTCGTCTGATTTCAGTACGATGTTCGACACGCAGCTCAAAAAAAGCTCCTTTCCCGATTTTATTGGCGGGGCGGCAGAAAAGGCCATCGGCTGGACTGATATAGGAGATCCACTTGATACCGGCTTTGCCTTCGCGAACTACAATTTCGGAAACTACCTGATATTCTCGCTGCGCATCGACAGGAAGATCATTCCCCCTTCACTGCTCAGGGTGAAACGCCTCCAGGCGGAGAAGGATTTTGTTGCGAAACGGGACATCAAAAAGATTTACAAAACACAGAGGGAGGAGATAAAAGACGCGGTACGAAGCGATCTATTGAAAAAGGTTCCGCCGACCCCCTCCTTCTTTGAGATATGCTGGCACCCTCAGGAGAAAAGGCTTCTTTTTTCCGGTCTTTCCGATAAGATGTTTGACGACTTTCATGGTCTCTTTAAAGAGTCTTTCAACTATACCCTTCATCCTTTTTTGCCCTGGGATCCACAGCATCTAAGCCATGATTTTAAGGAAAAATTTGCCACACTTGAAACCCTGCCCTGGGGAAGGGAATTTCTCACATGGCTCTGGTTTAAAAGCGAAGAGAGAGACGGGGAGATTACTATCGCGCCGGGGGAAGATGTGGAGATTCACTTTGTGAGGAGAATTGTTCTTACTTCCGGAGACGGTGATTATTCTGAGCAGGTGGTCTGCCAGGGAATGCATGCCGGATTGACAGAGGGTAAGGAGGCGTTGCGGCAAGGCAAAAAGATCAAGGAAGCGCGCATTCAATTGTGCCGTGGTGCGGACAGCTGGGAATTCACATTCAAAGCGGAACGGTTTCAGTTTCAGGCATTGAAATTGCCCGTGGCGATGGGAATGGAAGATGACGAACGCGACGATGAGGGAAAAACACTGGAGCGGATCTACCTGCTGGAGCAGGCTGTCAGCACTATGGAACGTCTCTTCGCGATTTTCTTGCAGATTCATCTTTCACGGAAATGGGAAACGGAAGAGATAACGCGTATGACCGAATGGCTGCAAAGATAACAGCAGATCCATGAGATACTCCCGGGGGATTCATAGCCTATCCCGGGTTTTCCTTTCCTGTCGGAACTCAGGATAAGGTGCAGCCTTCTTGGTATCTGCGGCCGCCTCCGTTATTCCCCCCTTTAAATGAGTAGAATTGAAGACAGTCATGAAGACAATGGCACTCGCGTGAAGGTCCTTATGGAGAAGAGAACGGTTACATTCGGTTACATGGGTAAAATTCTTATGGTGGACCTTACCACCCGAGATATTTATGAAGAGGTTATTCCCACCGAAGTTTACGAGCAGTACCTGTCCGGGATGGGGCTGGCCGCGTACATTCTCTATAACAGGATTCCGGCAGGTGCCGACCCCCTTGGCCCTGAAAATATTTTGGGTTTTGTTTCCGGACTTCTCACCGGGACGGGGAGCCTCTTTGCCGGACGATGGATGGTAGCAGGAAAATCACCCCTCACCGGCGGGTGGGGAGAGGCGAACTGCGGAGGCAGTTTTTCTCCGGCAATCAAGCGATGCGGCTATGACGGTATTTTTTTCAAAGGGATGAGTGAAAGCCCGGTGTATCTTTACGTTAAGAACGGCATAGCTGATATTCGCGACGCATCCCACGTATGGGGGAGGGATGCTATTGAATCTGAGGCGATACTGATTGCGGAAACAGGCGGGCAGTCGCGGGTTGCTGTTATCGGACCGGCAGGAGAAAAGCTCTCCCTGATTTCCGGCATATGCAACGACAGGGGGAGGCTGGCGGCACGGTCCGGCCTCGGCGCCGTAATGGGCGCGAAAAGGCTGAAAGCTGTCGTACTCGACGGCAGGAAGCGCATCGGTGTCCACAACAGGGCAGAAATCAAGCGGTTAAGCCGGATATGCAACAAGTGGGTCCAGTTTCAGCCTCCTTTTCTTCCCGGGTCAATGGCGGTGTACGTGGGTACCCTCATGCGTGTGCTTCCCACCCAGATGGCCATGGATGGGTTGCTCTACAAGATTCTGCTGAAAAAGTGGGGTACGGGGAGCATGAATCAGATGTCCGTGGAGATGGGCGACTCCCCGATTAAAAACTGGAAAGGCAGCAGTGAAGACTGGGGGATCACACGCTCCCGTTCCGTGAATCCCGATGCGATCAGCAAGCATGAAAAGGTTAAGTATCACTGCTATGCCTGCCCGTTAGGGTGCGGAGGTATCTGCGCCATGAAAGGCAAATACGACGAGACACACAAGCCGGAGTATGAGTCTGTTCTCGCGTTAGGCGGGCTCTTAATGAATGAGGATTTGGAAAGCATCTTCCACCTTTGTGAGGCGTTGAACCGGGCGGGAATGGATACGATCTCCGCGGGCGCTACGGTGGCCTTTGCCATTGAATGTTATGAAGCGGGCGTCCTCACGAAAGAAGATACGGATGGGCTTGAACTCACTTGGGGAAATTCGAGCGCAATTATTGCCCTCATTGAAAAAATGGTCAGGCGCGAAGGTATCGGTGATCTACTCGCGGATGGCTCGAAGGCTGCCGCCCGAAAAATCGGCAAAAATGCCGGTGACTATGCCATGCATGCGGGCGGCCAGGAACTTCCCATGCACGACGGCAGAAACGATCCCGGATACGGCGTGCATTACGCTGTGGAACCGGCACCGGGGAGACATAATGTGGGGGCTCAGATGTATTATGAAATGTTCCAGCTATGGAAAGTGATGAAAAGCCTGCCCCGCGTAAAGCCCCTCTATTTCAAAGGCAGAAAGTATGTGGCAGACAAAGAGAAGGCTGCAATGGCAGCGGCGTGCAGCAAGTTTATGAATGTTGTCAATTGTGCCGGTCTTTGCATGTTTGGTGTTTTTCTGGGCGCAAAAAGGATACCGGCCTTTGACTGGTTGAATGCGGCAACGGGGTGGCACAGAACCCCCGAGCATTATATGGAAATCGGGGAGCGCATTCAGACATTGAAGCAGGCATTCAATATCAGGCAAGGGGTGGATCCCAGGACGTTCTGGCCGGGTGGCAGGGTTATCGGAAGACCTCCGCAGACCAGAGGGGCGAATCGGGGAAGATCAATTGACATGGAAAAGATGATCAGCGATTACTATACCCAGTTCGGATGGGACCCTGAGACGGGCAGGCCGACTGAGGAGACTATGGCGAGGCTGGGTCTCGGAGTTGGTGAAGATGTCGTATAGAATTATCGATTCATGCAACGGATGCGGCGCCTGCAGAAGAGTATGCCCGGCTGATGCTATAAGGGGAGAAAAAAATACGCTCCATGCCGTTGTCCATGATATGTGTATTGAATGCGGCGCCTGTGGACGGGTATGCCCCGTGCGGGCGGTGACTGATCCCTTCGGCACTGTCTGTACAATGCTTAAAAAATCCGAGTGGGAGCGACCGCGCTTTGACAGTAAAATCTGCATGTCCTGCGGGATCTGTATTGATGCCTGTCCGGTTCACTGTCTTTCTCTCTCCGGCGCGGCAAGTCCCAATGATCCCCACGGATATCCTTTCATGGCCGAAGAAAAAAAATGCATCGGGTGTGGCTTTTGCGCCAGGGAATGTCCGGTTGATGCTGTTGCCATGGTTGCGCCATAATCCCGATTGACCCGCCCGGATAAATATTGTATGAGACTTGCAAGAGGAATTTATTGAACGAAAGAAAGGAGATCTTCCGTGCAAGAACCCGTTAAAATGTATACGCTCAGTACGTGCGGCCACTGTAAGGCGACCAAAAAATTTCTGAATGATTGTGCCGTCAAATTTGAGTTTACGGACGTGGATTTGCTGACCGGCGAGGAGAAGGCTACCGCAATAGCTGATGTTATAAAATTAAATCCACAATGCTCGTTTCCGACTATTATCATTGGTGATAAAGTCATTGTCGGATTTAATGAAACGCTCATACGGGAGGCTCTGGGGTTATAATGGAAGTCGACCGACTCTATGAAAAGCTGAAGGTTCTGCAGGAATCGAAAGGTTATTATTTCAACAGGGACAAGGAGAAGGTTCTCGATATTCTCAGAGACCTCCTTGTCAACAGGGAACGTTACGGGTACATGTCGTGTCCCTGTCGTCTCACCTCGGGAGATCGAGAGCGGGACAAGGACATTATCTGTCCCTGTGAGTATCGGGCTCCTGATGTGAAAGAATACGGGAGCTGCTATTGCAATCTTTATGTTTCACGGGAGTGGAACGAGGATAAGATTCCGCACGAGTATGTGCCGGAAAGGCGCCCGCCGGGAAAGATGCTTTTTGTGTAGGTGTAAGATATTCCCCGTCCCTTATCCTGCAAAGGTTTTCCTGCGTGTCACGCAGCCAGGTTAAGGATTATTACTTCCGTCAGGGTTAAATGTATCCGGGTAAATAACATACCAGGCACCGTTAACTCCTTCGCCGTTCATATCGCCCGGTTTTTTGTCCTTGGAGAAATAGTAAAGGGGCCAGCCTTTATATGTCGTTTGCTTTTCCCCGTCGTCTCTCATGAACACACCGAATTCCTTTTTCTTCAGCGGTTTTTGTACGGCAAGCTTTTCCGTGAAAAAAATAGGCCATTTATTGAGGCATTGATTGATACATGCGCTTATGCTTGGAAAATCTTTTTTGAAGTAATAAAGACTCATACCTTTGGAGTCAGCGAGATATTTCCCTCCCCCTTCTTTTTCCATTAGCTGAACAGTATATCGGGATTCCTTGGGCTTTTCTACTACCTCCTGGGCTACAACACACTCACTTATGACCGTTCCAAAGAACACAAAAACACATGTGAAGGCCAAGGATATTCTGACCACATTGCCGACGTTCATCTTCCCCTCCTTACAATGCAATGAACTTTATGCCTCATGTATCAGGTAGGCTGAAATACCGCATTCTACGTGTTGTTTTTATATCATACCTTATAACTGCCTGCAAAAATTTTTGCTGTGTGAACAGATGCTGCGTTGCATCCCGCATTTTTGATTTTCATGATGGTTCGATGATTCCACCATCTGTTTTCAGAGGGATTTCAGATTCACAAGGGACGTTTGTCTGGCATAGACCGCAGGCGCCGACATCCAGGCTGTAATGGGTTTGTATATACTCCTTTCCTTTGACATGGATATTCACTTCACATATATTTATTATATTAGAAACGCAAGACTGTAAAAAAAGATAACATTACATCGGCAGGCGCATATACATCATGGCCCGTAACGGCATCACGCAGTTGTCGCAACTCGTTGATACTTCCACTCACAATGCACTCCTGGAAGAAGTAAGGAGGATTTTTTCGTATCATTATCCGGCTAGATATTTCCGCAGAGTGAATAGAACGTATAATCTTGTGAAAAAACTCTATCGTGGAGGAATTCGAGGCTATAAGGCCTGTAACACGGATTACCACGATCTTTCACATGTTCTGGATATTTTACTCGCCGTTATCCGGTTAATTGATGGACACAATAGTGAAAATTCACCTTTCCCGGTTCAGCTGGCGGTAACGTTGCTCGAAGCCACGCTTTTACATGATACCGGATATTTACAGGAAGAGTGGGATGATGAGGGTACAGGTGCCAAGTATACCATGTTTCATGTGGAGCGGGGTGTTCAATTCTTGAGAAATACATATGATATGTTTGAGATCGCTGCAGATGATGTTACGCTCATGGTTGAGCTGATACGATGCACGAGCCATATGGTCAAGATTGAAGACTTGACGTTTTCCTCACCGGAGGAGAGATTGGCAGGCTGCATACTCGGCACTGCTGATCTTTTAGGCCAGATGTCAGATAGAACATACCTGGAAAAATTGATTTTTCTTTTTTATGAATTTAAGGAAGCGGGAATTAAGGGCTTCAATGCAGAATTCGACCTCATCCGGAAGACGATAGATTTTTATGAAACCACGAAGAAGCGTTTTACTGATACATACGCAAATGTATATAGTTATGCGCAGCATCATTTCAGGAGACGCTTCGACATTGACCGCAACCTTTACATGGAAACTATCGACCGGCATATCGCGTATTTGCGTAAGATCATTGAAGATGACACCACTAACTTCCGTCACAAGCTGAAACGGGGGAAATGGGTGCACACATACCCGCGGACGAAGCCCTGATGGTGTTGTTCTATGAACTGTCACGGAATTAATGCCGCATGAAAGCGCTCAGATTTGGCTGATCTGATGATGCGAAACCGCAGGAACAGCATTGCTCTTTTGAGGATTTTGCGATTGAGGTCGGGCAAAGTTCACCGAAAGATGAGATGCAGGGCTGTAAACGCTATTCCGTGACAACCCCTGTGCGTACAGCATCAATAATTTCCTGACCATAGAGGCTCACTTTTTCCGAAGAAAGAATACCCGTTATTTTCAGCATCTCCATGGAACAAGCCTCGGTCTTTGCCAGTTCAACCATATTCTGATCTGATAATATCCGGAAGCGCGCCATGTTTGTCTCTTGTGCCTTTTGAAATCGCCAGCGGTAAAGATTCATTAAATATTGCTTCTGATTTGCTGTCAGGGATTGATACCCTTTAAGGTTTATATATCCCTGGGGATTGAAAGACTTCTCACTCCAGGTTACCGCGGCAATGTTCTCAAAAGACTTTGCTGCCTTTTTATCGAAGCCACAACGCGCTATTTCATATTCAAGTCTGTAATAGAGGTCTTTAAGATACGCCGTGTCCTCAACGGCATAGTGGATCTGTTCCTGAGTCAGGGGGCGTGTTTCCCATTTCGAACGCTGCGTCTTTTTATCTTTTTTAAGCTCTATGCCCAGATACTGGTTGATCAAAGCCGAGAGAGAAAGGTAGTGACAGCCTAAAATGGATGCTGCCCGATGGGTATCAAAAATATTTTTAAATTCAAATCCGTAGTCCCGTTTCAGAATACGGATATCGTTATCACCGGCGTGCATAACTTTAAGAATTGCCGGATCTGCGAAAATCTTTCCAAGAAAGAAAAAATCCAGACTGCCGAGGGGGTCAAACAGGTACGTCTTCTTATCAGCTTCAATTTGTACTAAACAAAGCACATCACGAAAGTATCTAAAAGAATCATATTCCGTATCAACACAGATAATGGAGGAACTGCCTATATCTTCTTGTGCCTCCCGCATTTTTATGGCTGTATCGATCCAGACCCATTGGTCATGCATTTCCGTACCTGTCCGGTGTGTGGATTGAAATTTCCTGATAAACAACTCGTAACTGAGGGGAGGCTCAATCATGAATTTTCCCGAATGTCAAGATAATTCACTTTTCACATTGACAAGGAAAATTCCTTTAGCTTATAGTGCTGCGTCTAATGCAGATTCCTGTTACTACATACGCATTTGAAAATAAACACTGTCCAACCGCAGAAAAGACAAGACCACGGTAAGGAGAACCACATGAAGTACACCAAATCAAATCTGATGCGCGGATACGCAAATAAGATTCTCACTATTGATCTTGTGAATGGTGTGATAAAAGAGAACGGCCTTGATCCGAAAGTAAGGGATTATTTTGTCGGAGGCAGGGCTCTGGGCTTATATCTGCTCTATAAACGAATAACGCCGGGCATGAGTCCTTATGCCCCTGAGAATCCATTGATTTTTTCCCCTGGCCCATTGGCGGGCGTTCCCCAGTTTCCAGGGACGAGCAAGTGCATGGCAGTTTCTCTGTCACCCCATACGGGAATTCCCGGAATATCGAATTTTGGCGGGCATTTCGGGGCACACGTCAAGTATGCCGGTTTTGATATCATCGAGATCACGGGAAAATCAGAAAAGGATATATTTATTCTTATCAATGGTTTTGAAAATCAGGTAACAATACTTGATGCGCCCCGTATCGACCGGGTATTTGATCTGGAGAGATTCATTGTGGATGCGTACACAGGGAAAGGATACGACGAAAAGGACATTACGTTTGTCACGACCGGAGTGGGTGCAGCCAACACCACATACGGCTGTATCAACAGTCATTACTTCGATCCGACAAAAACGGCTGGTGGACAGAAGGGGTTTTTCAGAACGAAGCAGGCCGGCAGAACGGGACTTGGTTCGGTAATGATAGATAAAAAAATACGGTCGGTTATTGTCCTGGCGGAGTTTCCCCACGGTGAAAATCCGTATGGAGCGGCAGACTGGGAAAAAGCGAAAAGGGCGGGCTTGAAGCTTTCAAAGGTTGTCCGCGAGGTAGATCCCGTGTCATTGAAAATGTCCCGCCAGGGAAGCGCGGGGCTGATAAGCTTCATGAATAATGAGAACTATAAGTCACTGCCGGTGAACAATTACCAGTACGGTTCGGATCCGAGGGCCGAGCAAATCAGCGGGAAATTTTATGAGGAGAACCTCTTCGATCACAGGGGAATGGACGGATGTTTTCCCGGATGTTCTCTGCGGTGCACCAAGGGCGGCTGGGTTACCCTGTCATTCGGTGATCAAAAGGGTAAAAAGGTCTGGGTCGATGGACCCGAATACGAAACGGCGTGCGGTTTCGGTTCGAACTTGGGGATATGGAATGCCGAGGCCATCATGGAAGCAAACTGGCATTGCGACAATTTGGGGATCGATACCATTACCACTGCCGTCATTATTGCCTTTCTGATGGAGTGCTTCCAGAGGGGCTATCTTTCGAAAGAGGATACTGATGGCGTAGAGCTTACATGGGGAGATGATCAATCTGTATTGCGTTTCCTTCACCAGATTTCCCACCGGGAAACCGAGTTTGCCCGGGAAGCGGGAAAAGGGATGGTGAGCTTGGTCGAATGGGTATGCCGCAAGTATGTTCAAAGAACGGGCTGTGAGAATCCAAAGAAGGAGCTCATGAAATTTTCCATGCAGGCGAAAGGGCTCCCGTTTTCTCTCTACAGAACACACAGGTCTTTGTCCATGCAGGCTTCATACGCGGCAGCCAGCGATATAGGGGCACATCACGCCGCTGCGTGGCTGATCAAGGTAGATTTGCTGGGTGCGTTTCCCACCTTGCAGGATAAAGCTCGAGCGTTGATTACATACCCCAGGGTAAGACTTGGAAATGATAATCTTGGTCTCTGTAAGCTCCCATGGGTGGATGTGTTTAACCCTGAATCAGAAAAAGTAAAAGATACGGATAAATTCATCAATCCTGCTTCTCAGGAGATGTATGCGGAATTCTATAACGGCATGCTCGGGACGAATCTCACATGGGAAAAAATTTACGAACAGACGGACCGTGATATCAATTTACAGAGGGTAATGAATGCCACGATCTTCGGCAAAGATACGGGAGGAAAGGACTGGATTCCCGACAGGGCCATAGGTCCGACGGACGATGATCTCTACGGCGCCGAAAGGGAATATCACGATGCAGAGGTAAGCAGGATATCAGGGGGGCCACTCGAAGATATTCAGAAAATGGATACAAAACAAAAGAGGGAACTCCTCATGAACTTTAGAAAAGAGCAATTGCGGAAGTTGATACAGACCTACTACAGTGAGCGGGGCTGGAATGCAATGGGAGTGCCGAAAGTCGAGACCCTCAAGCAGATTGGATTGTGGGAGTTACTGACACAGGAAACACAAATGAAGATTATGGAACTAAACGGTTAACATATTTGTAAACGACGTATGAAGCATCCCCCCTTGGCCGATAGGATGGACAAGGGGGGATGCTTTTTAAGAAAGAGGCAACCACATGCGTAAGCAGAACATAAGAAATATCGCCATCATTGCCCACGTTGATCATGGCAAAACGACCCTTGTTGACGCCATGCTGAAGCAAACGGGTACCTTTCGGGAGCATCAGGAAATCGCGGAGCGGGTGATGGACTCCATGGATCTCGAGAGAGAGCGGGGGATCACAATCATGGCAAAGAATACGGCCATATGGTACGACAGCGTCAAGATCAATATCGTGGACACGCCGGGACATGCGGATTTCGGCGGCGAGGTTGAACGGAGCCTGAATATGGTCGATGGGGCCATATTGCTCGTCGATGCGAGCGAGGGCCCCCTTCCGCAGACCAGGTTCGTTGTGAAAAAAGCCCTGGCCAGACAGCTGCCCGTTGTGGTCGTTATCAACAAGATCGACCGGGGCGATGCCCGGATCGAAGAGGTAATCAATGAGATTTACGATCTTTTTATTGATCTCGATGCTCGTGATCAGCAGATCGAGTTTCCCATCCTCTATACCAACGCCAAACGGGGTATCGCCCACCTGAAGCCGGGAGATCAATCGGAAAACTTGAAGCCCCTGTTTGATGCCATCTGTTCCGCTATACCTGGTCCTGAGGTCGATGACGAGCATGTTCCCCAGTTCCTGGTGACGAATCTCGATTACGATTCCTATGTGGGGCAGATCGCCATCGGGCGCCTGATCAACGGAGCGCTCGCGATGAATCAGACCTATGCCCTTTGCGGAGAAAATGCGATCACGCCCGGTGTCAGATTTTCCGCCCTTTACACATTTCACGGTTTGAAGAAAAAGCAGGTCGAGGCCGTCGAAGCCGGTGACATCATCGCCTTTGCCGGCGTCGAATCCATCAGTATCGGCGATACGATTACATCACAGGAAAATCCCCTCCCGCTCCCGCGGATACACATCGACGCGCCCACCGTCTCTATGATCTTTTACGTCAACAACAGCCCCTTTGCCGGCAGGGAAGGGAAGTATTTGACGTCACGCCATCTTCTTGAACGTCTGGAAAGGGAAAGTTTCCGGAACGTCGCGCTGAAAATGAAGCCGTTGGAGCGTAAAGACGCCTTCGAGGTCTGCGGGCGGGGGGAGCTGCAGATGGCCGTGCTGATCGAGACCATGCGCCGGGAAGGCTATGAACTCATGGTGTCCAAGCCGAACGTTATCACGAAAAAAGAAAATGGTAAAACCCTGGAACCTGTGGAGCGTGTTTTTATCGATATTCCTGAAGCATTCGTCGGTATTGTGACGGAAAAGCTTTCGGTGAGAAAAGGGCGTATGGTCCACCTCATCAACAAGGGAAGCGGCCGGGTCAACCTGGAGTTCCTGGTTCCCTGCCGGGGCCTCATCGGGTTCCGCAGTCATTTCCTTACGGATACCAAAGGGGCGGGTGTTATGAATACGCTCTTTGAAGACTATGAGCCGTGGTTCGGGCCGATCCCGCAACGGGCAAGCGGCGCCCTTCTGGCCGATAGAAGCGGCAGGGTAACGACCTATGCCAGCCTGGCCATGGTTGACCGCGGTGAACTCTTCGTCGAGGTGGGGACTGAGGTGTATGGGGGGATGATCATCGGCGAGCGCAATCGCACCGGTGATATGGGGGTGAATATTACCAAGGAAAAAAAGCTCACAAATATCAGGAGTTCGACGGCGGAAGCGACGGTAACGTTAAGGCCTCCGCGGCCGCTGTCCCTTGATCAGTCCATTGAGTTTATCGCTGAAGACGAACTGGTGGAAATCACACCGCAGCACATCCGCCTGCGCAAGATGGAACTCGATCCCAACAAACGGTCATCAAGACGAAGGGAAGACAATAATCCCTAACCGTCATAATGATTGATCCCCCCTTGCCGACTTTCACATTGATCGGCCCACCAAAGAAGGCAAGGGGGCATCTTCAGGAGACTTCTTGCATCAGCTTAGCCATAGAAAAACAATTCCAAAAGTGTATGGCAGAAAGATCGCACAGACGGGAATATACCACTTTGTCAGTGAATATCTCTGAAATGGAAATAGAGGGTGGAATAAAAACTGGTTGGAATAAATAGTTGCGCATGTTCCCTCCCGCGAGGATATTCACGATGGATTGGTCTTCCGGCTTCAGGCTGCCTACTCACCCGCCTTCCCATCACGCTTTGGGTGTGACAGTGGCTCTTCGGGCTTTCGTTCCCTTCACGGCTGCGGGGCAGCGGGGGCGTTTAACCCCTCTTCCACACATCCATCTTTAATCTTTTTTCATGAACGAAATGGTGTATGATCCCTAACAAAGACAAACTCCTTTGTCAAGAATTAATTGGCAGGGGTCACGCGATGATGTCAATCAGCTGTTTTTCCATCTCATCTTTGGTTTGAATAGTCTTAATATTTGCGCTGAAATCATGCTCTGTGACGATGAGGTTAACAAGTTCCTCCGCCACGTTCACATTTGAAGATTCCAGATTTTGAGCTCTTTCTTCCGGAGGTAATGCCTCATCAGGGGGTAATGGGTCTCCGGGTGTACCGATGCGGCTGATGGAGACTTTGACACCTGAAGGATAGACTTCTTCCATTTCTACCCTGCTCTTTTTGAAATTATTCGTCTCAGAATTGGCAATATTGTTTGCCGTAACATCTATTTTCCGGAAGAAAGCCCCAAGTGCGGAAAGGGCGGCATTAAATGCGTCAGACATACGTACCCCTCGTTAAAGTAGTGTTCAATTATTATCGGCTTTCTGAAAAAAAACTTAAATTCAATGAAACGTGGAGTTGGTTCTCCTCTGATTATCCGAACCAGCCTATCAAAAATACGCCCGTTATCATTATGACAGCTCCTGTCAATCTCTCCCCGATTTTTTCTTCCTTAAACAACAGTGCTCCGTAGATTACGCCGAATAGGAGGCTTGTCCGTTTCAGTGATATCATATAGGCGACATTTGTCATGGAAATAGCCAGCACATGACTGAAGATAGCGACTGATACAATAATACCAAGAATTAAACCGATGAAAGGTTTTTTTGTTAGATCTTTCCGGGGTCTGGGTTTTACTGCTAACGGAAGAAAAGCGAACATAAACGCTGTAAAGGCCACATTATAAATGATGCCAAAAAAATAGGGATTTGAATGGTGAATGGCAAGTTTGCCGATTGTTGATGTGAAGGCGTAGATAAAAGAAACAAACAGCATCAGGCGCGACCCCGGTTCTGTAAAAATAGCCCTCAAAGGGCCGAAGATTCCGTACTTAGTCGTTGAGATATTGAGGCAGTATGCCCCTGCTATGATAAGAACAATTCCCAAGAATCCGCCGGCACTGATTTTTTCACCTAAGATTATCCAGCCTGTTAAGATAATGAAACCGGGAGTAAATGCTAAGAATGGTACCGACAAAGACAGGGGTGAGGCTTTAAGGGCTTTCATGTAGCAATACAATGCTAATACTTCCAGTGGCAAACCGATAAGTATACAGAGCCAGAATGTCATATCCGGGGTGACTAAGGGGATAAAAAAAAGAGATATGAGCAACCAGGGCAGGGCATAGCCAATCCTGATTAGCCCCATGGCATAGGGAGACTGATCAGAGAAAAATTTTTTTGTTAAAGCATCAGACGTGGCGAGGCTAAAAGCGGCAAGTAAAGAAAGAAAAAACCATGACACGGGGTGATATCACTTTCCGATTTTATGTGTCACAATGAATTACCTTTGCTGTTGCGGCAATGGTGTCGGTTGCACCCACTTGTTTGTACTGCCATCATAAAACCACTTGTCAGGAAATCCTCGGCGTTTTGTAAACGTGGGATTTTTTGCCCAGGCAGTCAACTCTTTATAAGCCTCATGAATTTTTCTGAATGTAGCGGCATTCCCCCCTATATCAGGGTGGTGTATTTTTGCCTGACACCGGTAGGCATCCTTTATTCGCTTTAATAATTCGGTAGCGCTCAATTCTGATTTATCAAGTTTAAGGTTAGATAAATGCATCGTCTTAATGGAAGGTACTTTTAACATTGACGGCTTCACAGAAACTGCCGGCGCATTTGTCCGGACAGCTTGTGCAAGAACATAGTGCGAGGCTAAATATCGTTTATTTGTTCGTTTCTTTTCTTTCCACCAGATGCTTCCAAGCATATCAGCCATTTTGCTGAAATCTTCCGAAGGTTTCTTGCCGGGAGATCGTGGATAGAAGAAGCTGAACATCTCCTCAGATCCATAGGGGAGCATGTCCAATATGATCATCACATCGGAAAAATAAAATGTTGCATATTTTACATTAAGTGCTTTTATTAAACCGGTTCTTACGTCCAACTTATAATGAAGCCGTTTCCGGCAATCCATGGAGCAGTACCTGCGACGACCTATAGTAACTAAGGCTCCACAGGCAAGGCATCTCCTTATTTTCTTGCCAGTTGGCTCTATGATATTTCTGACGGTTAATTGTTTCATAGTAATGTCGTACACAAGAGAGTATAATATGCCTTGTCAAATAGTACAGAACGCTGTGAATGTCAACCGCATTCCATATTTCATCTTGCCTCAACCGGGTTCATTATAGTAATAAATTTAGAGTAAAAGATTAAGAATAACCCCTCATCGAGGTCGTCAACGTGGCTATGATTTCAAATAAATGGGCCCGGTTCATAGTTTTGTGTACCATCCTCTTCTGTACATTCCCTGCCGATGCGCTGTCGGATGTCATAGTCTATGATATTGTGGCGTTCCCGGGCGAGGAGGTCATGCTCAAGGCCGAGACCCGGGGAGGATTATTCAAGAGTAGGGGAGAGCTTGTAGAGTTTCTTGTCAATAGGAGGTCCATCGGGAAAAACCTTTCCGGCACCGATGGCTTTGCTGTGAAATGGTTTGTTCCGCTGACAGCAGGTCTATACAAAATAAACGCAAGATGCGGCGAAGATAAAGACAGCGGTATTCTCCTTGCAGTGGGCAAGAAAACCAAGATTGTGTTTGTTGATGTCGAAGGAAGTTTATTGGAGGAGGCATTTGGAATAAGAACGAGACCTGGAAGCGCAAAGGCTGTTCAAAAAATACAGAAAAGATTCCCCGTAGTATTTCTCCAGAAAGGTCTTATGGGTGTGAAAGCGATGAAGTCATGGCTGAAGAAGAATGATTTTCCCTTGGCTCCTGTACTGCCCTGGAACAGGGGTGACGTGTTTGGGGAAATTGCGGAGAAAGGTTTGAAGATTCAGGCGGTAGTTGGGAAACCGGAGGTGATTGAATCCGCAGAGATGCATAAATTTCAAGCCTTCAGCTTTGATTCCATGGAGGATGCGGAAGTAGTAGAGACCTGGGAAGAGGTAGAGAAAAAATTAAAATGATGTATCCCGTATAGCTTTCCTCAGAGCTTGCACCTTGGCACCGATATCGGGAGAGCTAACAATTTCTGTCACCAGTGCAATACATCTGGCACCCCTGCGATACACCTCAGTAATGGTGTGTTCTTTGATCCCGCCAATGGCCACAAACGGCAGACTGATATTCTTTACCACGTAATCGAGGTACTCCAATCCCACAGGATCGCACACGTCTTTCTTGGTATTCGTTGCAAAGATGGGTCCCACCCCTATATAGTCGACGCCCAGCTCTACTGCGGCTTCGGCCTGGGCGGGAGAATGAGTGGAAAGACCGATGAGCATGTTTGCTCCTGCCAGTTTTCTCACCACCCCGGGGGGCAGGTCTCCCTGACCAAGGTGTATCCCGTCTGCACCCACCAGTAAGGCCAAATCGAGGCGGTCGTTGACGATGAGCAAGACCCCGGCCTCGCTGGTCATTTCTCTGATTTTCCGGCACTCTTCATATTGTTGCCGGTCGCTTTTCTCTTTCTCACGATACTGGATAATTCTGATCCCGGCTTCAATCATTCGCGCCACCACTTCAATGTTGCTTCTCCCCAGTGAGTATTCCTCCGCGGTAATCCCGTATATACCTGCCTCGAAAAGACAGGCGAGCCTCCTCTCATGTACCGTCATAATTTCCTCCTGCCATATCCTTCAGAGATTTATCAAAGCTGTTTAGATCAGCTGATATCAGTTAAAAACTGCCAGTCTTTGTATACCGGCTGGTAACCTTGGGAATAGAGCATCGCTGCCATTTCGGATACGTTCCGTTCATCTGATATTTTAAATTGACCGGTTGAGTAATATTCCGACCGGCCACCCACGGCGGTGCATGAGCCTGCCGACATTTTTGTGGCTCCCAGTTTAACCAGATGATCCCGCAGTTCAGCACGTTCCCTTGTGGAGATGGTAATCCCGCCCCGGGGCATAAAAAGTCTGAATGCCAGCATGTACTGAACCAGGTTTTTATCACTTACTTCTACCCTTGGCTGGAATCCGCCCAGGTGCGGGCGCATCCGCGGCAGTGAAATGCTCACCTCAACTTCGGAGAACATGTTTTGAAGATAGTCCGCGTGCAATCCCGTGAAAAAAGCCTCGGTTCTCCATTGATGTAATCCGAGGAGGGTTCCTATGTTGACGGTTCTCATTCCCACCCGGCAGGCGCGCTCAGGGGCTTCTATGCGGAAACGGTAGTTTCGTTTCGGACCGGCCGGGTGCATCCGGGCGTATATATCTTCATCGTACACCTCCTGGTAGATGGTGAGACCATCCACCCCTGCGTCTATCAACTCTGCGTACTCGTGTTCCTCTAAAGGGTATATTTCAATGCTGATCGAGGTAAAATAATGTTTCAGGACTTCAACACAGTCCCTGATATATGATACGGGTGATTCCTTTCTCGATTCTCCGGTAAGAATCAGAATGTGTTTCAAACCACTTGCCGCGATTATTTCAGCCTCTTTCTCAACCTCGGCACGGGTAAGTTTTTTTCTTTCCAGCGTATTGCTGACCTGGAATCCGCAATATACACAGTGGTTCACACAATAATTGGCAAGGTAGAGGGGAGTAAAAAGAAAAACCACCCTGCCAAAGTGCTGGACGGTAAGGCGGTGGGCCCTCTGAGCCATTTCTTCTAAGTAGTTTTCCGCGTTGGGGGCAAGCAGGGCGAGGTAATCCTGCTCGTGAAGACGATTTTTCCCGATAATATTTTTAATCTCGGCACCGGCAATCCTCGTAAAAACCTCATCGAAATCGAATGCGCGGCACCTTTGCATTTCTTCGTAAAAACTCATACACTAAATAATCCTCACGTCCCGCCAGGGTGCGCTCACTCACGCCGCAACACTCAATGGTATAGACGACAGCACTCCATTGGGTACGAGGGGAGGCATAAGGAGTTCCCTCCTTTTGACAAAGGAGGGCAGGGGGGATTTCCTGATTCCTTATGCATCCCTTAAAAATCCCGTCAGAGGTGAAGATGCTCGGGCTATGTCCATAATTTCCCCAGGCCCTGAAAGGTAGGCCGTACGTCCTGCTTTCACAGCCATGCCGAAGGCCTTGGCCATAGCGATAGGATCACTGGCAGTGGCGATTGCAGTATTCACCAACACAGCTGCCACTCCCATTTCCATGGCTTCCGCTGCCTCGGAGGGGCGCCCTATTCCGGCATCCACAATGATGGGAAGATTTATTTCTTCAACCAAGATACTCACCAGTTCCTTGGTTCTAAGCCCGCGGTTGCTGCCGATTGGTGAACCAAGGGGCATTACTGCCGCCGCTCCCGCAGCAACCAAAGTCTTTGCCGCCATCAGGTCCGGGCTCATATAGGGGAGCACCACAAATCCTTCAGCGGCGAGGATCTCCGTGGCCTTAATGGTCTCGAAATTGTCCGGAAGCAGGTACCTGTTGTCAGTGATTACCTCGATCTTTACCCAGTTTCCGCACCCGGCTGCCTTGGCCAGTCTTGCGATCCGAACTGCTTCCTGGGCATTCCTGGCTCCTGAGGTATTGGGCATCAGGATGCAGTCCTTGGGGACAAACGCAGCGATATTTTCCTCCTCGTATTCCATGTCCACGCGCCGCAGGGCTACCGTTACAACCTGTGCTTCCGAAGCCTTGACAACGTCGGGGATTAATTTATTGGAAGAAAACTTGCCGGTTCCCAAAAAAAGCCTGCTGGTCAATTCCCGGTTTCCGATCTTTAATATGTCTCCCACGTGCTTACCCCCCTCCCACAAACCTTAAAATTTCCAGCCGGTCAGCTTCTTTGAGAACGATGTGGTCCCAAATCTCCTTCTTGATCAGGTCGTAATTGTACTCCACAATGACGGTAGCGGGATTGAGAGCTTTTTGCGCAATAAGACCGGCTATTGTTGCACCTTCTTGTATAACTTCTTCCTTGCCGTTGAGAATAATTTTCACAGTATTACCCCCGGATGCACAGAGCCTCTTTCCAAAATAAAAAAGCCTACCACCATGGGTAAGCTTTCTATTCATATATATGCCAGTGACTGTACAATGCAACCGGCAACTCAGTTTCTGCTTCCCTACGATGGCATTACCCATATCAGGTTCAGAGGGTTGAGATCATTCTCTCTCAGCCTTGCAGCACCCCCAGCTCAACTATTCACTTTTGATGTTGTATATTGTATATGTTCACAGTTGTCAAGGTAGAATTAATGTGAGTTCCTTTACTCTTGACATGCGCGTTATTTCTTTCTTATACTTGGCATGCAACGAGGATCTTGTTTGTTCAAGCCAATAGTTTAACATACAATATGCAAGGAGGTGGCGTATGGTTCAGAGTTCACGGGAACAGAGAAAAAAGAAGGTGATAGAAGCGCTGAATAAAGCGCGTTCTATGGAGTTGCAGGCCATCCATCAATATATGAATCAGCACTATAACCTGGATGACATGGACTATGGTGATCTGGCTGCGAAAGTAAAACTCATCGCCATCGATGAAATGCGCCATGCAGAAATGTTTGCCGAACGGATCAAGGAACTCGGCGGGGAGCCGACGGCCGAACCGGCAGAGAAAGTGGTAAAAGGACAAAAGGTTGAAGTCATCTTTCCCTTTGATGCGGAACTCGAAGACGATACCATGGATGTCTACAATCAGTTTTTGCTGATCTGCAGAGAGAATGGAGACAGTACCAGCATGAAGCTTTTTGAGACCATTGTTGACGAAGAGCAGGTACACTTTAATTATTTTGATAACGTCAGCGATCATATCAAGAAGCTCGGCGCCGCATATCTTGCTCAGATTGCGGGTACTCCGGCCGATACGGGACCGCCTTCCAAGGGTTTTGTCACAGGGCAGGCAGGATAGCAGTAAAAACAGAAAAGGGACAGCGTACGCCAGTATATCGAGAAGCGCTGTCCCTGTTTTTTGTTCAGCCTTATACACACTCCGCCATTCCCCTTTACTCCGGTCAGGGCTTCGGTTCACCGGAATTACATTTTTTTACCTGTTGCGAACCAACCCGTGTGTAAAAGGGGTAAATGAAGGGCGCTATGCTCGTAATACACTAACTCAAAGGGAAAATTTATGAGCTATGCAATGATTGATTGGGAGAAATGCAAGCGCGACGGCATATGTGTGGAAACATGTCCAATGGGACTGATTGAACAGGAGAATGACGCATCTTTCCCTACCCCGGAAGGCGATGCAGAAGATCTGTGCGTGGAATGTGGCCATTGTGTGGCCGTATGCCCCCATGGTGCATTGTCGTTAAAGTCCATAACTCCAGAGCAATGCCCGCCGGTGCGCAGGGAATGGTTGCTGTCTCCTGAACAGGCTGAACACTTTCTGCGTTCCAGAAGGTCCATACGGGCATATAAGGACAAGCGGGTAGAAAAGGAACTCATTACGAGATTAATTAAAATTGCTCGCTACGCGCCGTCCGGCCACAACAGCCAGCCGGTACAATGGCTTGTCATTCATGAAAGCAAGGAAGTGCAAAAATTAGCAGGCATTGTTATTGACTGGATGCGTTTTATGGTAACTCATCAGCCTGGCTTCGCGAATTTTCTGCATATGGATCGGGTTGTGGACAGATGGGAAAAAGGCAGAGATGCGGTATGCCGGAAAGCGCCCCATGTAATTGTTGCTCATGCATCCAAGGAAAACCGCATGGCTCCTGCCGCCTCCACCATTGCCCTGGCGTATCTCGAACTGGCTGCGCCTTCATTCGGTCTTGGCGCCTGCTGGGCAGGTTACTTTAACGCCGCCGCTGCACTCTGGCCCCCTATGCACAAGGCATTGATGTTGCCGGAAGACCATGCGAGCTTCGGCGCCATGATGATAGGATACCCGAAGCATACGTATCACCGGCTTCCCCTCAGGAAAGAGCCTCAAATTCTATGGCGATGATCATGTTCACCAAAACGTCCTTTTCACACTGTCGTAATGAAAGAGGCTGTCAGGGGGTTCTTATAGAAAACTCTGCGTTTAGACTCATTTCAGTGTCGCATATACAGCTGTTTAGTGGCTGTTGAAAGCATTGAGGATTCAGGACCAAAAGATGCCCGGTCAGGCGGACCCCATCTATTTGCTTTCAGTGACAGCATATCCTCGTGCTGAAAGATCATTCAAAACTTCGCCAGGAGAAAATGTCCAAAACTCTATAACCTTCTTTATTGTGTCGTCTTCGTGGACAAACACAAATCTTTTATTGATCAATCCCTTTTTGAACACTATAGCTTTAATGTCTTCTCTTCTAAATCGAACTTCCCGAATACCGATGCTTATCGTGATTCCATCATCCCGGATCGTCAATTTTCCGAAAGGCCAAGAAGAGGTTATCATGCCGATTTTTCCCCCGCCAGTGTGCTCGCTCATGCTTTCCTAACCTTGCTTGTCTCGTGTGTTTTCTTTGTCTTAGCCCGCATAACAATTAATTAACGAGCTTCGCTCTTCCCGGTATTTTGAGCATCAGATGAATACAACTTCTTTTTCCCTGAAGGTCAGTCTGAAATGATTGATCCGCATGGCCTGAAACAAGAGGCGGCTTTAAATCACATGCCGGATAAATTTGTTCTAATATTTATATATCTTACTTATTCCTATGAACAGCAGGACTATACCGATGGTGGTGAATGCCAGGTTTATCCATTTGATCCAATGTGGAGCAGCGCGGTCTTCCTTGCGTAAAACTCCCCATGTCCAGAGACTGCCTAAGGCCACGACGACAGCAAGAATCATATGCGTGGGGTGTCCGGTCATGTAAAACAGGAACGCCGCGACAGCACTTATCAGTACGGAAAGAAATCCCATAGTCTTTTCCCTTTTCTTTTTCCAACAATGACAAAGTCCAAGTTCATATGAAGATTGTAATAGACCGCGGCGCCGGCGTAGATGGTCCGCCCTATCGGGCTGCGTCGTCCCTAAGGTAGGCGTCCTTGCCCGCGAGCCAGTCCTCCCGCGGCGGCGTGAAGATGTCATAGGCCACCAGGGCTTCCATGGCTTCCGCGGTATGCACAACACTGCCCGGGATGAAGATCATCTCGCAGGGGCCCACTTCTACGGTCCGGCCTTCGAGGCGGAACCGCCATTTCCCGCTGAACACCCACGTTGTCTGCTCGTTTTCGTGGGCATGCGGCGGCACCACATATCCCTTGTCGACTTCCGTGAGGGCGATCATCAGCTTGCCGTCCCACGCGAGCTTGCGCCGGAAGTGCTTGTTGACGTGCTCGTAAGGAATGTCATCCCAGTGGATATGCTTCATAGGGGTCGCTCCATGTCGAGTGTGTTCTTGTTGATAAGAAATCTCGTTTTCGTGGGGTAGTATACGAAGAACATTCGTAGACGTCAATGAAATATGGAATAATCACCACTTTAATGGCCTGGTGGTGGGGAATTTGTCGGGGAACAAACAGATAGTAGGGAAAATGGACATTCGATGAAGCCAATATCTACATTGTTCCCCGACATTTTGGGAAGATGGGTGGATCGATCTCATAGATTTTCTGAATCATTCTGGCCCAGCTTTTCCGGCATGCCCGCCGGGAACTGGTCTGATTCACTGATGCACGGGACGGCGGCGTCTATAGCCCTTGATTTTCGGATAGAGATGATTATATTTTATAGATGGAAAACGTAAAATATAAGTAAGGAATAGTATCATGAATAAACTGCTGTTGATAATTGTGGTGATGGTCGTCTGGTTTTTGCTTCAGGCAGTTATTTTGCCGAAGTTTGGTGTGGAGACCTGACTGGTTCAGACCCGCCAGGGTGCGGGTGAAAAAATTAAAGCGGTCGAGGAGAAACCATCTTTACCGGAGATCAAGTAAACCACCGCCGACTTTTTCTGTGGCTTTATACACGATTACAGGCATCCCATGAGTATTCAGTGTCTCGATAGACGTGATCATTACACATTGGAAGAATGCATGTTCGTCAACATTCACTGAACAATAAGCCGCCCCACCAGAAGATGAGGCGGCTTTTCTGTGGAGTCCCTCTTTTATCCGCACAGTGAACGGATATCAAATCAACTATACACAATAATCAGTAGCCCTCCTTTCAAAGGATGTCAACTTTAACACCAGCTATTATTTCCCGATATTCCTCTTCTGTGAAGGCCCGGAGAGTCTCGGTACGGATGTCGCCTTTTGCGCCAACTGATAGCGCTATCTTGGCGGCTACCTTGTCGTTAGGTGCCTCAGCAATGACTATCGCGTCATACTGCCCCATCACAAGGTACCATTCTTTCAACTCCGCCCCCATGGCCTTAAATGCCTTTTTTGCCGCGTCAAGTCGGGCGGGACTCTCCTTGATTTTCTCCATCCCTTGTTGCGTATAGTTTAAAAGCACAATATAAGTAGTCATGTGTCATCTCCTTTCTGTTTTTATGAGAATTTTGGGGAGTTTATTGGTATAAAGGTATACATATAATGCCCCTCAAGGGGGTACATTAACCCCTCGGGGGCATCATATTGGAATCTTGCGGTAATAGCCCTCCTGAAGGATATATATCATCATCTTCCGGGAACTCCGTTTCATACTATGCTCCTGTAGACAACATTATGATGATACTGTACTTGTGTGTGGAGAAATGACTGAAGATGAGATAGCAGGGATAGGAATCCCTCTATGAGAAACGAGCTGCCATCAATTGATTTGTAGCTATGGGTATGCTGAAAAAATCAATGATATTTTCTAACACAGTATTTTCCCGCAATCAATATTAGAAAAATATAAGTACTATATAAGGTAATATCTTATGATAATATATATAGAGCACTACATAGCACTACTTTTATGTATTACAAACTATTGATGATTATTGATTGAAACGTCGCATCAAACAACCAATATCAAGGGTAACGAGTGCAGCGTGCGATACTGTAGTTCATGGTTGAAGGAGGTTAAAATCTCTATACGGTCTCCATGCAAGGTAGAACCAAGGCGTCTTCAATTGGCTGCGCAGAGCAATTTATTCTATGTGTGATTTTGCTGTTTTCAGTGCCAATTCTTTATCCTTTGTGAACATCCACCACTGTGGCTTCGTCGTGTGTGGGCCATTCTCTTTGTCGCGGCCTCTGCAATAATACCAGTATCCGAATCGCTCGACGGTAGAAAAAGGATGGATGCCGGTGCAGAGAATACTGCATGTTCTAATCTCCTTAAAAAAAATGGTTTCTTCCGGATCTTCTTCATTCGCTAAGTCATCAGGCAGGACAATATGAGAAACATCTTTGCCTTCGGATTCTCTGTTATCCAACCACTCTGAAATATTCATGGGTCCTTTTCTCCTTTCAAAAAACTAATGGCACCTCTTGATACATGAACCTTCCCAGGTTTAATGGATGGGCGTGAACATTTGAGCAGTTAGGGTCAACCAGAATAACGATTACTGCCCGTATTTATTACATCTCGTCAATTGAACCTTCAGGAAGGTTTTAACAAAGAAAGATCAATATTCGATTTTCAAAATCAACCCATCATCACAAACGCTTTCAGATAGTTGAGAGTACTGTGAATTATCAATAGAAACATTGTTTATTGACTTTGCTGTAAGTAAGTAAGCTGTCCCCGGTATTCTGCGCGTACTTCGATCATTCCTTCACGGGCGGCTGAAAAGCAACACAAACTGCTCAAACAGTTCTTTCTGAAAGTGCTCCAGCATTTCTTCCTTCATTAATTTCAGGGCCTTAAAAGAATCCATTTTTTTTCGGTAAGGACGATCTGAAGTCTGCGCGTCAAACACATCAGCAATGGAGCATATCTTTCCGTAGAGATGAATTTCGTCTCCTCTAAGTTTCTTTGGGTATCCCATTCCATTGAATCTCTCATGGTGCTGCATGACTATTTCTCTACACTCATTGGTTAATTGGTTGGTGTCCAGCAGGATTTTGTGCCCCATAACGGGGTGCTTCCGCATCTGTGCCATTTCGTCATCGGTCAGCACTCCCGGCTTATTAATAATTGCAGGATCGACATGCACCTTCCCAAGATCATGGAGGAAAAATCCAGCCCCCAGTTCATACATGTCATGGGCCATAGATTTCCTGAAAAGTGCCTTGGAGAGCGAAACGGCCAGGAATCCTACATTGACGGAATGGGTATAGGTATAAAAATCATGAGACGTAATATTCATCAAGTAATATGATGTATCATCGTCCGTGAGAATCAAATCAACAACTTCTGCAACCCCCTTTTTCACATCATGGATATTTTAGGCACTCGGATTATCCAGAAGGTTCCTGATCATAAGGATGGAATGCTTTTGGACGGCTTTTGCTTTTTCCTGGGATGGTAATTTTTTATCGTGAATTGCCTCGCTCAGCTCATCGGGGACAACAGTTACGGACTGGGTTTTTACCGTGTGCTCAGGTTGAGGTTCGGGAGGTTTTTGTTCGGTTCCAGGAACCTTGCTCTTTGCGGTATCAATGATGACTTCCTCAAAGCCGCACTCGCGAATTTTGCGGATTTGTGCCTTCTCGCTAATAGAAAATTCATTTTTCGCAAAGGGGTGCTTAAACCACGACGTCGGCAAAATGATATACATGCCGACTTTCAGATCATCTATTTTTATCTTTTTTTCCATAACTGTAAAACGTGAAACAATTCTCCTATAAGCATCTCCTTGACTTTCGGATGCCAAGTCTGCATTTTTGCCGCCGCCAGAGAAAATGTCAGGCACTTTTCCCCACGGTCAATTGTTACCTTTGCTCCTTGGTCAATGGGATTAGTTAATTCCGCTATTCTGTCGCACCCTGTCTCAATGATGAATAAGGGACAACGCTTTTCAATAAACACAAACCCTCGCGTTCTTTTGAAAAACGGGATTTCAATAACCTCTTCATGGCATCACCCTCACAAAAAAGGTTCAGGTTAGTTGTTAACCTTTTAACGATGCCATATCTAATTATGCCTATATTCGCTCCCGATCCCAAGAGACAAATTTCATGGATAACCATTGGAAAGGAAGCATCTCTGTCAAAATCACCAGATGTTTGACTTTAGGAAAAATGAGATAAAAAAGACAGTATTTGTCACACGCTACAAAGTGTGAAGATAAATAATGTTAAAAGTTAAAGATCACCTTGAAATGATGACAGCGCTGGGTATGGGATTACACTCAGGAACCGCCGCATGGAGAAATACCTTCAGCACATCCCTGGCACGACGGCCCACATCATCATTCCCACCCGATGACTTCGTACCCTTTTTCCTGCAAGCACCGGTTCATGAAGTTCTTAAAAATAGGGCTCGGTTCAGAAGCCCGAATGATGCCATGCACCAAACCTGCCGCGGCACCGGTGGCAGCGCCAATACCAATACCCCGCCCAAGACTGCCCGTCACGGCGCCTGCGGCGCCCCCGATCACGGCGCCTCCTGCCCCGCCAATGGCCGTACTTTTGGCAGCCGCAATGCCCGCGTCGGATTTGACGTATTGATCGGCCATGGCCTCGCATTCCGCAATATCCTTATGGGCCTGCGCTTCACCAACTTTCTGGAGGTGCGCGTTAGGATAAAGAACAGGGCCGGTAGCGCAACTCGCTAAAAAAAGAATCGAGATCACAAACAGTATCTTGTTCATCCGTCCTCTCTCCTCAGTCAATACTTTTTTCTTGCTGCCATAACCGCTCCCCAAAACCTGTCATTAACATTTATAATCTACTATATCTTGACAAATTAAGAAAGTGGAATTCAGGAAGAAACGGGGAGCATAGAGGCTATCGTTAACATCTCCAAGTCCTTGAAGCCGGCGTTCACAAAAAAACAACGATTACCGATGGAAATAGACCGAGCCGTGGTCCCTTATCAATGATGATAGAAACAATGCTGATTTTTCAGCTTCCGGCCTGCCTCAACATCATCTCTGGCTTAGATTTGCAACAAGAATTGTGGAGGCATTACGCATGAGGTTATTCAGCCTGCAAGGAATGGCTATTATTTTGATTTGGCCATTTCATAAAATTTTGTATTTGACGATCTTTTTCCCGCCACAACTGCTGTACCCATTTGTGCATGGCATCGCGAAACGCCGGATCACCTTCGTAATCGCCGTGCAATAAGTGTTGCGGAATTTCTATTGTCTTCATACGCACAATTATATGTTTGACTTTGCCGCAGAGAAACTCCCCGAAGGCAGGAGTTCCGTCAGGATACACAATGGTAATATCCAGCAAAGAGTTAAATTTACCGCCAAGCACGTTCAGAGCCAGTGCGAGTCCTCCGGATTTTGGCCGCAGGAGGAATTTGTACTCACTCTTCTGCCGGGCGTGCTTTTCTTCGGTAAAGCGAGTTCCTTCGGGGAAATTCATCACGCTGGTGGGAATAGTAGCAAATTTCTCGCAGGCCCGGCGCGTTGTTTCAAGATCCTTGCCTCTTTGTTCAGGATGCTTTTCCAGATATTCGGAGCTGTGACGATACAGGAAAGGATAATCCAGCGCCCACCATGCGAATCCCATGAAAGGCACTTTAATAAGTTCTCTTTTAATAAAGAATTTCAGCAGGGGAATACGTCGATTTAACAAGTGCTGCATCACAAAGATATCAACCCAAGATTGATGATTGCTGACAACCAGATACCATCCGTTATAATTCAAATCCTCCAATCCCTGCACGTCCCATTGTGTTTTTTGAGTAAGGTGCATCCATCCGCTGTTACAGGCAATCCAATTTTCTCCAATCCGATGAAGAATCCTGTTTAGCACCCGGCGTAAAGAAGGGATGGGTAAAAGGAATTTCGGAAGAGCGAACACTAACAAAATAGGCACCCATACCAGTACATTTACGAACAAAAGCAATCCCGAGATTGCACCTAAAAGATATGACGGCAGAAAGTGCAGCATAATGATATTCCTAACTCCATGAAACTGTAACACTCGTTGAGGTATAATTCTATGGTATTTGATTATTATCGTTTGAAATGTTGGTGCGCCTTTTTGAATTGGAAAAACAGCAGTTCAGGAATGAGTGTGGATGGTACATGACTTAAAATTTACGGGTAAGACACTCAATGTGTTAACCTATATTCGATAAGGCGCTTCAAAAATCCACTGTTCAGCATTGAAGTTGCATTAGTTAAGCGATGTGGGAAAGTATTTTTCTAATGACCGATCGAAACGAATGGCACCAAAGGCCTTGTTCTGTGGCTGATAGTATTAGAGCCATTCCCGAGCTATTTGATAATTACATTGGAGACCGTGAATTCGTGCCGGTTTTCCCAGTATCCGGCAATACCAAGATATCCTGGAGCTTTTTTTAGAGGGATGAGAACATTTCTGTAGATGGGCACACCATCAATGAAAAAACTCAATCGTTTGTTTTTGTAAATAATCCGGGCAGTATGCGGTTCGTCTGGTCTGAAGAAGGGAAGATGATATTGCCGGTCGACCCAGGTCGCACCACGATAAATATTGCCGATCCGCAGCCAGCTTTGATGGCCGCCGCTCCGCGTGGAAGGGTCCTCGATCTTGTAGTTTATGATGATCCCGTCATCCCAGAAGTCGGGATTCAGGGAACGGTTACCATACAGGATGAATATCATCTCATAGTAGTGGGACGCGTCTCTCCCTTTCGCCGAAAACGTGAGGGTCACATCGGCCTCGTCCGGAAGGGAGCGCGCTAACCATGCTATGGTATCTTTCGGGTATCCCGCATTGCGCAGGCTGTTTCCATCCACAATCCAATAGCGCTCATCGTAGTACCAACGCCCAGGAGCTCCCTTCGCAGGGCGCCTCTCCGGAATGGTCTCTGTTGCCGCTGGCTTTACCGTGCCACCGAAGAGATTCTGGATCAACTCTTGGCTGAGGCTTGTCAGCAGGTTGAGGTCGTTGCCGGTGACGTTTCGCCCCAGTTTTGCCTCTCCAGTCTTGACATCGATCATGCGTGAGTTGATAGTATAGGCAGTGCCGATCTTCACGACGGATCCTATGACGATGAGGTCGGCCCCGATGATCTTTCCGAGTTGAACAGCACTCTTGTCATCGATGAGCCCGGATTTCTGGAGGGCCTGCTCCGACAGTGCTCTGTTGATTTGAGCTCTTTCAACAACCTGGTAGTCCTCTGTGCCTACCAACTCCGTCCGGATAATCTCCGCCACGGCCTTGCCCAGGTGCTCTTCGGCGCCAATGCTTTCAAAGTCGAGAACGGCGACGGTAGACTTGTTCTTGGCCCAGGCGACGCCCGACAAACCGAGAACTGTGAGTAGAATGAGACACAAGAGGATTGCACAGGTTCTTTTCATGGATATACTCCTTCTATGGACACGCGCCGTTATCTATTCATTTCTCGCGAAAATGCATACCACATTTAGCGTCAGAATGCTGCATTTTTTGATTCTTTTCTAATCCGTTTTCTCAATCACCAATATACATTGCCCTTTGGTTATTTTTAGAGCGGCCGCAAAGAACTGACATTGTATCCATGGTTGCGAAATGTGATTTGATAAGACGTTGCTTTCTGACGGGGTAAATATAGGAATTTCCAATGTGTATGTCAATTACTATTTCCCCATGAGCCTGTCGCGACCGAAGCTCTGCTCTTCCGCGGGAAGGTGATTGACCCAACAGGGGCAGGAGAATGAGACCCGCGACTTGTGGACGCACAAGCTTACCCCCTGCCTGCTCTCCGTCGGCGGACTAGGCAAGGCACAGCACAGCTATTCTCGTGTACCAATGGAGTTGTGAGAAGTTTTCAATATCTGACGCGTCTGTGGGACAGCGATTGCTGAGGGGTGATGGTTTTAGGAAGTTTCGGTGAGGGACCTCATAATCCCCTTAAAGATAGGCGTCCCCTTTTTTTACCTTTTGCCCTTTCATAACAAAAACAGAAAAAGACCGTATTCCTTCACCAGGGACATCCTTATCTATTATCGCAACGGTTGAATCACTTATATTATTGAATCCTGCCTGAATGAAAAGCTTACGCATGGATGATCTCTCAAAGCCGAAATGAATCACACCTTCTTTGTTGCCGTGGAATTTACCTTCATCCGGATCGAGGTCAGCGATACATATATACCCATTTGGATGAAGCAAATTATAAAATTGATTAATCAAAATAAAAGGATCATTGACATGATGGAAAGTCATGCTGCAAGTAATGAGATGAAACCTGCCTTCAAGGGTATCACCTGTTTCAAGGTCAAGGAATTGTGTTGTAACATTCGTGAGAGAATATTTTTTAATCTTTTCACGCAAAACATCAAGCATCCCCTGTGAGCTGTCTGCTCCAGTTATTGAGTGGACATAGGGCTGCAATGAAAGCGTTAAGAGACCGGTGCCGCAGCCGTAGTCGAGAACGTCCATGTCCGCACGAACCTCGACCGACTTCATGATGGCATTCGCAACGTCGGCGGCAAGTTTTATGCGCCCCGGCTTTTCATCCCAGGTGACAGCTGCGTGATCAAAATCCTTTTTTGACATCATGTCATCTCCTGAATCACCATCTATGTGACGTACCGTTTTCTTCAGTGTACAAAGTAAGTCCAATTTACAAGTTTAATAACCAGGATGAACAGTTTCAAAAGCCCGATGCCGGAGCAATGTTAATCCCTTTTTATGAGGGCCATCTTGTATTGTATGCTACTTAATCTCTGTTATCGTCAAGACATTCTCGTACATAGAGAACATCGGTATTCGCCATCCATATTTCCTGATCTTGACTATCTTCCCTTTCAAGAGGATCGCATTGTTCTGAACCGTACCCGAATTGAACTTTAATCGATAATAGGCATCTTCGTTTACAAACGGACTATATTCAGTGGCGATCATGAATCTTCCGTCAACAAGCATCATCTGTGCATCCGTTATTCTTGTCTGGACGGTATCCGCAATAAAGTAACTATATAATACCAACAGGATGCAAACAACGATACCTGTCAAGATAGCCGTCATCTTCATCTTTGTGCTTTTTTGTACCATGCTAACTACTCCTCTTTAAAGGCTATTAATGATGAGATCTCTGATGTGCGGTCTATCCATTCATCGAAGTTAGTGTGAACTATTGATACAATTTCGATATCGCTGCATATTCGGAGGATACAACCTCTTTTGGATCAGGTTGTTGTGCCATGGTTTATGCCCAAAATATTCCCGTCTGATCTCTGTCTACTGCTTTCAACAGATCATCAAAATTAGAACTCGGTTCAGCCTCGCTAGGATGCCTCTTAATCAATCTACAATCAATACACAGTTATAACCGCCGTAAAGATTCAAGTGCCGAATCTCACAGGTTGGATCATCCTTCCATCTGCCGTCTACGATAAAGCGGTATTCATAGGTCCCGGAAAAGAGGTTCACAACCGTCGACCAGTTTCCTTCCTTATTTTTCTTCAGGGGATTCGCAGCAGAATTCCAGCCATTAAAGGTCCCAACAAGGAAAACCGCCTCAGCTTCCGGTGCATAATATTTGAAAGTGATCCTTTTCTTAAAAATCTTCTCAGTCATTTTTTCACCTCAATTCCTCTGGCCAGTTTGTCCTTTATAATCTCTACTTCACTCTCGACCAGGTTGACGCAACCTTGTTTAGGAATGCCAGCGGGTAAAATCATGCCGGATATATTCCTTATCATGACCTCACGCGAGACCAGATAGCGGCGATGAGATCTTTCACTTTCTGCATCAGATGGTTTCTGATGTGGATGGTTACATAAAGATCTCCGGCCTCTCCGCCGGCGCTGCCGGCCTCTCCCATCCCTCTCAGGCGCAGTTGTTTTCCCGCCCTCATGTTCGGGGGGATGGTTACAAACAACTCCTTGTCCGCCTTTCTGGATGAATATCGTATCTTTCCACCAAGCCGGGCCAGGTTGGGAGAAATCACGATGAAATCATGCAAATCCTTGCCTCTTTCAGGCAGCTCAATGCCCCATTTCTTTTTCAAGCCGTATCGGATTATCTTGCCAAGGTACCCGCCTATCGGGACACTTCTTCCGTTACCTTCTCCTCCTCCGAAGCCGCCCACAATGACCCGGCCAAAAACGCCCGGCCTCCTGAATTCGAAGGTCCGATATCCGGCGCCATACGATTCCCTGAAGACATCGTCAAAACCCCTGAAACCGAAGACCCGGCTCAATTCTTCAAAGATCTGCTGGATGTCCGAGTTCTTGAAGATATCCTGATCGGAATAGGCCTGTCTGAACTGGCCATAGGCCGATGATCCATAGGCCTTCCTGAGCGCATCATATTCGCTTCTCTTTTTAGGATCGGAAAGCACGGCATAGGACTCGTTTATCTCTTTCATTCGGTCTGCAGCCTCCGGGTTGTCTTTGTTCCTGTCCGGGTGGTGCAAAAGGGCAAGCCGACGGTATGCGTCCCGAACCTGCTTCTGGCCGGCATCCTTTTCCAATCCCAATATGTCATAGTAGTCTTTCTGTTCCATGGTTTATCGTTTTTTGGAGGAACTCTGGTCCACATCACATTTCAGGTCGGGCGCCCCTCAAAATCTTCCCCTCTTGTGGAGATAGTGATAGGCCACGATGTTTACGGTGGTGAATGAGGTTTACACCCCGCACCATGTCCCAGATCGGGACGGCACAACAAGGATAGTCTGATACGAGGTTGCTTCTGGATGGAAAGAATATAAAACAAGGGAAAAACAAGATCAAGAAGAAAAAGAACCAAAGGCAAGGAGACAAAATGGGTCTTCTGTGGAACATGGAACCGTGCAGGATTGTCCTTTATACATTGATTACCGTTCACATTCCCAAGTACGCCCTTTTTACGTCTTCGTTATGGAGGAGGCTGTCGGCTGTTCCTTCCAGGGTGATCCGGCCGTTTTCCATGACATAGCCCCGGTGGGCAACCTTCAGGGCCATATGGGCGTTCTGTTCCACCAGGAAGATGGTGGTACCGCTTTCCGAGTTGATTTTTCTGATGATATCGAAAATCAGCTTCACAATAATCGGGCCCAGACCTAACGAAGGTTCGTCGAGGAGGAGCAGACGCGGACGTGCCATGAGGGCGCGGGAGATAGCTAACATCTGCTGTTCCCCCCCGCTCAGGGTACCCCCGGGCTGGTTCCGTCTTTCCCCGAGGACAGGAAAGAGATCAAATATATGATTCAGGTCTTTTTTTATGTCTGCCGTATCTCTTCTGAGAAATGCCCCCATATCGAGATTTTCCATGACCGTGAGACGGGGGAATATCCGGCGGCCCTCGGGGACGAGGGAAATCCCCAATGCAACGATCTCATCGGGACTCAAGGTGTGAATGGGTTTGTCGAGAAACAAAATTTCGCCGTCCCTGGGAGGAGCAATCCCGGTAATGGACATGAGGGTGGTAGTTTTCCCGGCGCCATTGGCCCCGATAAGCGTGATAATTTCTCCAGGGGAAACATGTAGAGAGAGGTCTTTCAGTATTTGGATATTGCCGTAAAAAGTCCTGAGGTTTCTCAGCTTAAGCATGAACATCCTCACCCAGATAGGCTTTAATTACTTCGGGATTTACCCTTATTTGCTGCGGTGTGCCCCGGGCGATCATTTTACCGTAGTCCATGACATAGATAGAATCGGAAAGACTCATGACCAGCCTCATGTCGTGCTCAATGAGGAGGATGGAGATATTTCCCTCATCACGAATACGGAGAATCAATGTCTCAAGCTCCTTTGTTTCCTGAGGGTTCATACCGGCGGCAGGCTCATCAAGGAGGAGCAGGAATGGATCAGTAGCAATTGCGCGGGCAATCTCCAGGCGTCGCTGGGCCCCGTATGGGAGGTTTCTGGCCAGCAGGTTGACATCCTCGGAAAGGCCTATCTTTTCTATGATTTCATAGCTTCTTGCGACTATTGCCAGTTCTTCTTCGCGTGTTGCGTTATCTCTGAGGATGGCGCCCAGGATACCGGCCTTTGTGCGGCAGTGCCGGCCGATCATCACATTCTCCAGCACTGTCATGTCCGGGAAGAGCCTGATATTCTGAAACGTCCTGGCCACGCCTCTTTCTGTGATCTTATGGCTGATGAGCCCGTTTATCCTGTGTCGAGCGCCGCCAGGGGGAGTAATGAAAACACCCCCCTCTGTAGGCACATAGATGCCGGTGATGCAATTAAAGAAAGTTGTTTTCCCTGCGCCATTGGGACCAATGAGAGCGGTAATCTCTCCGGGCAGGACGTGCAAGTCAACCCGTTCTAAGGCCTTTATGCCGCCGAAATTCATGCTGAGCTGTGTTACTTCGAGTATAGGATCCATGGTTGTTTTATGCACTCTTTTTGCTTTCTGCATTCTCCCTGTGAAATTCGTAGGTTCTGCGGATGCCTGTGATGATCCCTTGAGGTCGGAAAATCATCATGATCACCATAATGATTCCGAAAAGGAGCATCCGGTAGTCGCTGAAAGCCCGCAGGTATTCCGGCAGCAGGATCAGCAGGAAGGCGCCGATAATGATACCCGCAATAGAACCCATGCCGCCAAGTACGACAATGGAGAGAATCATGGCCGATTCCAGAAAAGTGAAACTTCCGGGGTTCACAAAGGTGGTCTTTGCCGCAAAGATAACCCCGACAAGACCCGCCCAGGTAGACCCCAGGGCAAACGCGGTCAGTTTTACCCTGGTCTTATCAATGCCCATGGCCTGGCACGCTATCTCATCCTCCCGGAGGGCAAGTAAAGCCCTTCCTATGCGAGAATCCTGTAAACGGTTCACGACGAATACAGTGATTATACAGAAGATAATCATGAGAAAATATAAATACACAGTTGCTTCGTGAAGGCTCATTTCCATGCCGAAAAGACCGGGCCTGGGAATTCCTGAGATGCCGCTGGGTCCGAAAGAAAATTCGTTCCAGTTTTCCAGGACTATCCGGGTGATCTCCCCGAAACCGAGGGTGACGATCGCCAGGTAGTCACCCTGCAAGCGAAGGACCGGCAACGCTAAAATGATCCCGAGGAAAGTAGCGGCGAGCGCCCCCAGGGGGAGTGCCAGCCAGAAACCAACGCCAAAATGCTGGTACAGAAGGGCGTACGTGTAGGCTCCTGCTGCATAGAAGGCAACGTAGCCAAGGTTCAGAAGCCCTGCCTGACCCACGACGATATTGAGGCCGAGTCCCAGGACCACATACATGAGGGCGGTGGTCATAATATTTGTCTGGTAGGTAGAAAAAACAAAGGGAAAAATGACCGCGAAAGCAGCAATGGCTCCCAGGGTGGGAAGAAAAATCCTGCGATTATTGAGGATGCGGTGAGTGAACGGACGTTCCTCTTTTCCTGATTCTGCTCCCATGGGCGCTCTTTTCGTAATTTTTTTCTCCGAGAGGTAGCGCCACAGAAATGAAACGACAAAACTCCCACACCCGACATACAGCAGATTCATCCAGCGCCATTCGATGATGTTTTCAATGGTGTTGACCCGGATCACCATGACAGGAAAGGTGAGGAATATGAACCAGAGTGAAATTATGACGGAATGCTTTATTCCTTCTATGTAGCTTGACGTATGCATAGTATTCATACTTTTTGAGAGGTTGTGTGCCCCAAAAGCCCGGAAGGTTTGAATATCAATATTACGATAAGAAGGATAAACGCGAAGGCATCTTCGTAATCGCTCGATATATACCCTGTACCGAAGCTTTCCGTAAAGCCCAGCACCAGAGCTCCCAGGACCGCCCCGGGGATACTGCCGATACCGCCCAGCACCGCGGCGGTAAACGCCTTGATCCCCGCGATAAAACCAATGTAGAAGTTAATACGTCCAATATGGGAGGCAATCAGTACCCCTCCAACCGCGGCCAGGGCAGAACCAATAATAAATGTGTTTGAAATTACGCGGTTTACATTGACACCGACCAGCATTGCCATGTTTCTGTCCTGGGCTGTGGCCCGCATAGCCTTCCCCATGCGCGTGCATTTTATCAGAAGTGTTAACAGGAGCATGATCATTACAGTAGTAAGAATGATGATGAATTCCGTGGAACCTATGAGTTCAGTGTAAGGTTCAATGAATTTTAAATCCGGCAGCAGATTGGGAAAAGGGAGGAAATCCGAGGTCTGAGCGAGGAGAATGTAATTCTGGAGGAAAATGGACATGCCGATGGCGCTAATCAGCGGGGAAAGTCTGGAAGCCTGACGGAGGGGCTTGTACGCGACTTTTTCTACCGTGAACCCGTAGGCCGCGGAGTATAGTATCGCGACAACCGATGCCAGAATAAGGACGGACATACCGCTCATTCCCGACATGGCCAGGACACTTGCAACAATCAGGGCCGTAAAAGCACCGATCATGTAGATTTCACCATGGGCAAAATTGATCAGTTCGATGATACCGTAGACCATGGTGTAGCCCAGAGCAATGAGGGCGTATATGCTGCCCCTGGTGAGGCCACCGACACACAGTTCTAAGAAATAGTCCATTCCTTAATTTTTAAATATAGTTATGTAAAATATGAATTAGCAAGCGGCGAAGTAAATAGCTCCAGAGGCAAGGCGCGCAAGGCCTGAGGAATGAGTCGTCCTGGGATGTACGTCGCATAGCCTGCCCCGTGCTTGACACGGGGAAGGATGAAGCGCAACGCAGCATATTGACTTTTTACAATGCCGCCATCATCTTATCTCCACGTAAACCCCGCCCTGGACCTGGTACATGGAAAATCCCACGCCGATAGCGTCTCCTTTGTTGTCAAACTTGATCTTCCCCAGAGGAGTCTCCACGTAATGAGAACGGAGGGCTTTGCTTACTTTTGCGTAATCCGTGGAGCCGGCTTTTTTAATGGCATTGAGAAGGGCCTGCGCCCCCGCATAACCATTGATGAAGAATGCTCCCGGTTCAGAACCATAGGTTCTTTTATGCGCCTCAACGGCAGCGATGGCCAGAGGATTTTTCGATGTGTCTTTATGACTCGTTGCATACACACCTTCTGCATATCTTCCCGCCACTTTGATGAAGGTGTTGTCTTTGACCCCGTCGTCGGAGATAAACAGGGTTCTCATGTTCTTCCTGCGCATCTGAGACACAATGGTGGCTGCTTCCGGGTGATAACCGCCATATATTACCGCTTCTGCACCGGATTGCTTGATTTTTTGCACCACCGCGGAGTAATCAACAGCACCGGGGGTAACACCCTCAAATAGGACGACGGTTGCCTGGTTTGAATCGTTGATATATTTTTTCGCGTTTTCCGCAAATCCCTTGCCGTAGTCTCCCTTATCATGCAGAACGGCAATTTTTCTCACCTTAAGGTTTTTGATAGTAAAATCTACAGATAGCCTTGCCTGGTTCCTGTCGTAGCCGATGGTTCTGTAAAAATTAGGATATTTCCCGCTTTGGGTCAGTTCCGTATTGGTGGCAGATGGGGATAGAACAATAATCCTGGCCTCTTTATAAATGCCGATCGCTGATTTCGTTGCCCCGCTGCAGATATGTCCAAGGACTACGTGTGCTCCTTGAGAAACGAGCTTAGTTGCGGTGTTTGTGGCGACTTCAGGTTTGCAGACATCGTCCTCGGCAAGGAGTTCCACCTTTCTTCCAAGGATACCACCTTTTGCATTGATGTCCCTGACTACCAGTTCTGCCGCCCTCACGGTTGGAATGCCATATGAAGCCAGATCTCCGCTATGGGAACCGGCGACCCCCAGTTTGATCGTGTCCGCGGCAGGCAATGGCGCCGGAATCGCAAAGGTGAGGCAAATGACGGCCACTATTGAAAAAAGTGAGATATTTATACAACGAGTCATCATACCATCCTCCCCATCATAATAAGATGTGATTGCGATACTTAAATTATACATCGAGTGAATGCAAGCACTAACTCTAATCTCCGATTATCTTCACCAGAACCCTTTTCTTTCTTCTCCCGTCGAATTCACCATAGAAGATTTGTTCCCAGGGCCCAAAATCAAGTCCGCCGCCGGTAATGGCGACAATGACGTCCCTCCCCATAATCTGCCGCTTCAGGTGAGCATCACCATTATCCTCACCTGTCCGATTGTGGCGGTACTGTGAAACAGGCTCATGTGGAGCAAGTTTTTCGAGCCATTCTTCATAATCCTGATGGAGGCCTGATTCATCATCGTTGATAAAAACCGATGCGGTGATGTGCATGGCATTGAC
>CAZMBE010000015.1:0-78636 GCA_964564625.1 uncultured Syntrophaceae bacterium
GAGTTCGGGTTCATCCGTTACGCAATTTATGAACATCCCGATATCCTTACTATGTGCTGGGTGTTTCAATTTCCAAGGCCGGTGCATTGTGTCGATGCTCCGTTCCATGCCGGTCTCTATATCAGGTACACCGATGATCGTGTGGGAAAATTCCTTGCAGATGAAACACACAACCTCATGACGTTCGTTCTGGACGGTAATATATTGAAGATAATCCGTCAGTCCGTTTTACGACCGGAAGCAATGGCCAAATTCCGAGATATAGTATGCCGTCAGGCAACACAGCCGATTACACGAGAGCACTATAAAGATGAGATAGATCTTATTTATCAGTACACACCGGAACAGCTACTCGCAAAGGGTAGTGTTTTCTTGCATAAAGGAGAACCTGAATGAAGAAGGTTAGGAAACCGAAAGCCGCAAAACCGGCTGTAAAGAAGGCTGTCGAAGATCCGCTTCATCATGAGCAGCGGGAAGTGGAAATGCAACTTTTGGCAACACTGGTAAGGGTCATCAATTCGGATCAGATCGATATGAAGAATGACCTGCTGGAAATGAGAGCGACGGACTTCCATTTCCGGGATCACCGGGCAATATTCGACGCCATAAAGAAACTGGCTGACGCCGGGGAGGTCGTCGATATGGCCACAGTCTGTGCTGAGGTCGGGGACACCTGCCTGGAAGCGCTGGATTACGTCTTTGATGGATCAGGGTCATACATCGGGGGCGCCTATACCTACAAGCAAAAGGTCCTCTCCTGGTCGGCTGGCCGAACAAAGAGCAAGAACCGTCAGAAATAATGGGGAAATAATGGGGTCGAAATAATGGGGTCAAATCTTTACTCTTGACATTTGGTGTTTAAGGGATCTGCCAACTTATATCAGGACACTTTTCTCATTATCAGGCAGAAAGAAATTCTCCCATGTGACTGGAGAAATTTTCCGGACTTCCGATCTGCGTGGTATCGTCACTTTTCCTGCAGGAAAAATTGTGCAACCTGAACTCCCACACGGGATGGCTGGACTCCCCTGATGATAGTTAACCGGGAGGAGTCCTCTTCCATGACCTGGTCCGAAAGGTGAACCATTTCTCCTCGGGCCAGACCGCCCTCGCCGTCATCTTCAAGAAGCAGGACCAGCGGCACAGCCTTTTGTGACTCGTCAGGATAGTCCATAACCACGGCCATGTGTCCATCATTCAGTTCCACAACGGATCCGACAGGGTAAATCCCCATCATGTGAATGAAACTCTTTAGTAAAATCGGATCAAAGCTCTTCCCGCCCTCACTCCACATTTTCCTCAGGGCCTCATCAGGCGTGAAGGCCCTTGGGCGATAGGCCCGCTCTGCTGTCAGGGCTTCATAGACATCAGTTATACGGAGGATCTTTCCCAGAAGACTCAGCTTCTTCATAAAATGTGTTTTTGGATACCCGGTCATGTCAGGATTCAAATGGTGCTCAAAGGGACCGAGAATAATCTTCGACCTCAAGACCTTGTCGGCATTGAGCCTGAGAATCTTCCTTACGCCGAGCAGGGGGTGTCTCTGCATATTTTTCCACTCCTCCGCGCTCAATTCTCCCTTCTTCAGAAGCACATCCTTGGATACACCTACCTTGCCCAGATCGTGAAACAGCCCGCATACGGAAAGATGTTCGAGGGTTACCTTAGACAAGCCAATGTTCCTTCCAAGACAGGTCGCGAGGAGGGAAACATTGACTGAATGGGTGTAGGTATAATCATCATAGTGCTTGATGGTGGCGAGCCCGAGTATAAGGGATGTATCTTCCTGAACAAGATCGACGATGGTCTGGGCAAGACGTCTTGCCTTGCGAATTCCCGCAATTCCCTGTGATGCCTTATCAGCCACCTCTTTTACCGTATCCAGGGCATGAAAGTAGGCATTTTTAGCCCTTTCGTACTGCTTCATGCTGAGATCTTTTTCAGCGTCCTGCTTGTTGTCATCCTGTTTCCTCAGGATGCGGACCCATGGGAGCGCGTAGCCGCCAAGCCTCTGTTCAAGCCAGCCAGGCGGATCCTCCTGTTTTACCGCGCCATCAAGAAGGCGTATGAATGTCAGGAGATCCGCGGGTGACGCTTTCATGGAAGTTACCAAAAAATGGAGCCCACCTAATCCTCTCCTGGAAAAATATTTCATCACTTCATTAATTACGGTGAAGGCGTCCCTCTTATATGGCAGCTTTTCCCCCCCTATGTGGAACCTTCCCCGCCAGAGCTGAAGTTTCAGGTCTTCCTCTCTTGTCATTTCATCGAGAATGCCCTTGAATTTTGACAGAGATTCCCTGATCAATTGATTGTTGTCCTTGTGTATCTTTGCCGTATGGATAAGATGGTATAATACCTTGATGAATTCTATTCCGTAGAGTTCGGCATATGTTGTATGTCCATTCGACACGGTTATTTGCCTCCGCTGTGTGGGGATTCCTGCGTGACTTTACTGACAATGCGTCTCAAGCCCGGGAACAGGGAACGGCCGGCGTCCTTCAATACCTGCTCCGCTTCCGGTATTCCCAGTGTTTTAAGGGCAATCGCGGCGCCTCTTCTCTGGGCAGATCTCCAGAAGCCTGGCATCCATTGCCCTCTAAGCAGGGTTTCGCGCAGGAAGGGGACAGAACGTGAAGACCCGCATTTTCCCAGGGCGCTGAAGCACAGCAATGCATGGTTTTCTTCATTTTTACTGAATGTCGTCTTGCGAAGGTATGTCAAGAGAAGCTCTTCGACGACATCATTCCGTGACTGCCCCAGGTGTTTGAGAATCAATTGTCGTATGGAATCCGTCTTGTCGTCGATCAGATTGAAAATGTCCTTCACATGGGCAGAATCCCGCTTCAGGATGCCTTTCACCGCTTCATGGCGCACTCGCCCCGATGGGTGGCGAGCCAGTTTCAGCAGATACTTCAGAGATTGCTCTCCTTGCAGGTTGACAACCAGCGGTATAAGTTTTTCCACAAGCTTGTGATCCGAATTGTCGAGCAGCGATTCCAGGGGGCGCATATCCCGTGAACACAGGTGGCTAATCGAATCCAACAGCATTTGACGAAGAGGCATAGATTGGGTATCCGGGAGCAGAAAAACAAGTGTGTGAATGGCCTGGGGATTAAGGAGCGTGAAGATCTGTCCAAGTATTTTGGCCTCCTCTGAGGCGATATCTTTCCAACCATGCATCAGGGGCGAAAGAGACTCGCTGCCCGAGACTTTCATTGTAAATTCTTCTATAGATGGACCGGCCCAGGGTATTTCTTCCTTGCAGATATCGAGCACGTATTGTAATCCCTGCAGTATCTTGAGCGTGGCAAAGAATTCTCTTCGGGCAAGCGAGACGGTAAATTCCTCCGCGAGCACTTCCATGATTATACCGAAAGTCTCTTTTACCCGATGCTGAAGAAGGCTGTCCAGCAATGCATCCAGGTATGATGTGAAGTTAGCCTCTTCCTCGAGGCGGATCATTTCCTTCAATCTCACCTTATCCTGAGGCGTAAGGGCGAGAGCAGCCTGATCAATGGCAGGGTCACCCTGGATTTCCGGCCCCTCCAAATTCTTTTCTCTCAGCGGCGTCGCGCTTTTCGCCGCGGTAAGATCGAAAGTCCTGTTTCCAGTCTGTTGATTGCCGTCCCAGAAAAACTCCGTAACCTCATATTGCAAGTGAGGGAACTCCGCTTCCCAGAGCGCGGTCACAATGTCGCCTTCCGGTTCAGCCGACAATTTGGTGTAGTTATTTACAATCAGCAAAATATCATGAAGCTCCTTTTGTTCTATTCCATCCATGAACTCCAGCCATTGTATGCCGTCGCGGAAGAGCGTAAAGTGCAGCGTACCTTCCTCCGGCACTCCCGAGGAGATCCCTGCACCCCTGGAAACGATCCGCTCCCTCTCTATTTCGAGTCTCAGTGTTCCATATGTATGAAGGAATGCGGTGAGCTGGGCGTGTAATTGCTTGATGGAATTCATACAGATGGAGTGCCCCTGGGGGTAGAGCGAGAGATTCTTGTTTGCAAGCGTCAGGCCTGCAAAAATCTTCTTGATCGCATTCAACTCATCTCCCGATGGGCCGTTTCCAATCGATGTTGATTGATTAATCTGAGCGTTCATCACCAAATCCATGGTTGTGGGTGGTTTTGGGGTCAAATCTTTACTCTTGACAATTGGAAAAGTATCTCTTGATGTGCGTCAGTAAATTCCGCGAAATGTCAAGAGTAAAGATTTGACCCCGTTGACCCCGAGATTTCAGGATTGACGATAGGTATCAATGGGGGGAGTATGTACGATGACGCTCCTTTCGCCTTTGATCTCAACAGTCATGTCGGGCCCCATAACAGAATACCAATCGCCGATTTTTCTCCCGCGGTCATTAAGGATATCGAATCCGTGGAGCAGTATGTTCTGTTCCCATGCCCTGGTTTGCATATTTTGCACCAGTTCTTTCATGCTTTGGGAACTGAGATCCCTTCTTTTCCACAAGTCCGATTCCAGGGTCCACGCCTTGTCGATTCCGATAATAGCGTGTGGATAGGTATCGGGACCGCTGATGTAATAATTCAGATTAGGGTCAACGCTGAAACATTCATAGGCTGCGGTAACGTCTCGGCTTGGACTTATTTTTCCATAACGCCCGCCGGTTCGCCATATAACCATTGTAATTAACGCAATAGTTATAATCCCTATAGCAATTACTATTTGTATATTCATATCGGATTCACTATTCTGCAATTTATAATTACTATCTATGTGTATCCCTGTCAAGGAATCAAGGGAAAAAGGGGACAGGCTACTTTTTCCCCCTTTTCCCCTACGTGAGGATCATAGATCTAAGTGGCCGAATATTGTTCCTATTTATCCCTTACGTGTCTGATATGCGCTTGACAGCAACTGGCAATAACTATAAACTATGTAATAGAGTGACAAATAGTTGGTCGCGCTTTGCATAGAGAGGAAAGAGGTGCACTTGAGGGAAGAAAAAAGGAGATGTTTTGACCATTGAAGAGTTTGCCGACTATTTGAAGATACTGAAGTCGACCTCTAAAAGCCTTTGAGAGACGGTACTATTTCCTGTGATGAGGTTGGTCGTCATTGGCATTTCCGGGAAAAAGCATTGAGCATTGGCTCGAGGGGCCGCCTGCAGCAGATACGGCGAGGGAAGGAACGCACGCTGGCAAACCCGGTTCAGGAGGAGATTGGTAACGACGCGACCTCAAACCGATACGATCATGCGAAGATGTAGCAAGGCTGCCCTAATATCAACCAATTGACGGCAACGAGGTTTTGACTCATACCTCTTCTGGTGACGATCGATACTCTGGGGAAATGTGGCGGTCAACGTGTTCCTGGCCCTGCTTTCAGGCTGGGCACTCATCGGGATTGTGGCGTTTCTGTTTTCCACGGTGATCATCACGATCTTCAGGGAGATTTTTCCCCAGGCGTACTTCTCCCGGCACGCCCTGAAATTCGGCTCCCTGTTCGCTCCGCTGCTTCGCCTCTATCAGATCATGCTGTTTGCAGTGGCCAAACCAACGGTCATGGATATAGACAGTTTTCTAGGACCTGAGGCCATATCATACTTCGGGGAAAAAGATATCCGGCAGCTGATCAAATTACACATGGCGGCTGCAGAAAGCGACATTGAAAAAATCGAAGGCCAGGGTGTCCTTAACATTCTTGATCTGGATGATGGTCCTCTGGCGGCTGAAGGCAGAACGGTCAATCCCGAACATTGTCAGGATGATGTGGTGGATCACGATGTCATCCTGCTCTGGAACGAAACCCGGCGGATGATCACCGGTGGCGATATCCTCGGAAGGCTATTGCGGGGCATTGTGCAAAACCCTGTGATTAAGCAGGGTGTGGCTTGAAATTCAAAGGAGTTTGACAGGAACGTCCGCATGGATTTCGGTGGTTCTGGGAAGAGAGAGAAAGAATGCCATGGAGCAGGAAAAGTGTTTCTCGAGGCAACGAACCTATTACGATGAGTATCCAGACTTTACCCGGCCTGCGCTTGAGATTCCCCGCAGATTCAGGGAGCGGGTGCTCGCACGGCTTGAGTTCCTTTACGGCTCCAAAGGGGCCGAGAAGTGGATGCCTGAGCTGGAGAGAATCCTGAAGGTCCATTATGCCCACAAGCCGCCGGATATGATCCAAAAGGAAAAGAAATATGATCCCGCGAAGAGGTTTTGCCAGGAGCATATCATCCTTGTCACCTACGGGGATATTGTGAAGGGAGAAGGAGCCACTCCCCTTTCGGTACTTCACCGCTTCGTGAGTCAATACGCCCTGGGCGCCATCAACACTCTCCATCTCCTCCCCTTTTTCCCCTACTCCTCCGACAGGGGCTTTGCCGTCATGGATTACCGCCGTGTGGATGAACGGCTCGGTTCCTGGCAGGACATCCGGGAGAAAAAACGTCACTACGATCTCATGTTTGACGCTGTGTTGAACCATTGTTCAGCGCGAAGCGAAATGTTCCGAGAGTTCCTGAACGGAAACCCCTCCTATAGAAATTTTTTCATTGCCTACGAGTCACCTGATGAGCTCACTGAAGAGCAACGCTCCAAGATTTTCCGGCCCAGAACCTCCGATATCCTTACCCGCTTCGAGACCATTGACGGACCCCGATACATCTGGACTACCTTCTCCTCCGATCAGGTCGACCTGAATTTCCGAAACCCGGCGGTGCTGCTGCAGGTGCTGGACAGCATTCTCTTTTACATCCGTAAAGGCGCGGATCTCCTCCGTCTGGACGCGGTAACCTACATCTGGGCAGAACCAGGCACCGAGAGCGTCCATCTCCCCCAGGCCCACGAGATCGTCAAACTCATCCGCGATGTGGTGGATTTTGCAGCCTCAGGTGTTGCCCTGGTCACTGAAACCAATGTGCCGCATAATCAAAACATCTCCTACTTCGGAAACGGGCGCGACGAAGCACACATGGTTTATAACTTCGCCCTTCCCCCTCTGGTGCTTCATGCATTTTACACAGGAGATGCCGAGGCCCTTTCCCTATGGGCCGGGGATCTGTGCACTCCTTCCAATCAGACAGCCTTTCTCAATATCTTGGATACCCACGATGGCATCGGACTCCAGGGTGCGCAAGGTTTTCTGCACCCCGAGGACATTCAGCTTCTTATTGAAAGGGCCCGCAATAAAGGGGCCTTTATATCTTACAAAGCCACGGGAAATGGTGCCGAGGAACCTTACGAGATAAACACCACCTGGTGGAGCGCCCTGAATCCGGAGAGTGTAGATGAGGGCCTCGATCTTCAGATCTCCCGGTACCTGGCTTCCCGGGCCATCGCTCTGGTGCTGCGGGGGGTCCCGGGGATCTATATCCACGGGGCGCTGGGGACTGTCAACGACTATGGGGCCGCCAAGGCATCCGGGATCAACCGGGACCTGAACAGGGGAGTCATTGACGCGTGGGAGGTGGAAAAAGCACTGAAGTTTCCCGACTCGAAACTCTCCCTGTTGTTCAGCCGTGGGAGGCAACAGCTCCTGGTTCGACGACAGGAGATGTCTTTTCACCCCCAAGGCGGACAAAAGATTTTATCACTTTCGCACAGGGTGTTTGCCCTTCTTCGAATCTCCCCGGAGAGTGATGAGGCAATCCTTACCCTCACCGGCGTTACGGGTGAAGCGGTGGGGCTTACAATACCTTTAGACAAGGTTGGCATCCGCCATGGGCACTATCGGGATCTTCTCTCCGGCATGACATATCAGGCGAAAGGAAATGTCCTGCACCTTAGTCTTCCGCCTTACGGGCGTATCTGGCTTAAAGGAGAGTCTTAACCAAGATAATATCTGCCATAAATCGCAATGGGGTTACTGATGTGATTCGGAGCATCTTTGATCTTCATAATGCATTCGGCATGTCGACTCGAATCTTTGTGCACGAACCTGTTTATGATCAGTGGTGCGGGTGGGCAAAAGACTGGAAGCCTTCCCCTACTGCGATGTTAATAAATTGCGAAAGGAGAAAGACGTATGAGCAGACAAGGAGTCATCCGGGTTGGAATCAATGGGTTTGGTCGAATCGGGCGGGCGGTCTTCAAACAATTATTTGAGAGGGAAGCATTTCAGTTAATCGGAATCAATGATTTGGCCAACCTTGAAGACCTCGCCTATCTTCTAAAGTATGATTCGGTTCATGGCTGGTATCCCAGGAAAGTTAGCGCGCGGCAAGGTGCCATCCAGGTAGACGAACAAACGATTCCCTTTTTTTCAAGCCCCGATCCTGAGAAGATTCCCTGGAGGGAGATCGGGGCGGAGATCATCGTCGAATGCAGCGGGGCTCTCCGCAGCCGTGCAAAGGCTGCCGGACATCTGGCAGCGGGGGCAAAAGGTGTGATCATCTCCGCCCCCTCCGACGATGCTGATGCTATGATCGTCCTGGGCGTCAACGAGGAGAACTACCGGCCGGAATCCCACCAGATTGTCTCTATGGCCTCCTGCACAACGAACTGTTTGGCTCCCGTAGCCAAGGTGCTTCATCAATCCTTCGGTGTGCAGTTCATCATGTTCACCACCGTCCACGCTTACACCTCGAGTCAGTCCCTGATGGACACGCCGGCGCGCCATCGCCGCCGCGGCCGGGCCGCCGCCCTGTCTATCATCCCGACCACCACGGGAGCGGCAAAAGCTGCCGAGAAGGTTCTGCCGGAATTGAAGGGAAAGATTACCGGCACGGCAATGAGGGTTCCCGTCCCCAACGGGTCGGTGACCGACATGACGGTTTCCCTGGAAAAAGACGTGACTTCAGAACAGGTCAACATGGCCTTGCGGGAGGCATCGGAGAAATCCTCCCTGCAAGGGATCCTTCGGGTGACGGACGAGGCGCTGGTTTCCCAGGATATCATAGGCGATCCCCACTCATCCATCATCGATGGACAGATTACCATGATCCTGAACAAGAGAATCGCTAAAATCCTTGCCTGGTATGACAACGAATGGGGTTACTCCGCCCGTTTGGTCGATTTTGCTGAATACATGGCCGGAAAGGGATTGCCCGCGTCGTAGAAGTGAGTTGGAGGGAAAGGGGACAGGCTACTTTTTGGAGTGATTGGATAGCTGATGTATGCCGGAGATAGCAGGAGGGTTGCGAAGAAAAAGTAGCCCGTCCCCTTTCTTGTGCTCTCTTGTGCAGGCTTGAAAATGCGTTTTCATGGAACATAATAGTTGATATATCAAATACTTAACTTTGTTAGACCCCAGACCCAAAAGTGAAGAGGAACAGGAAAAGCAGCCTGATCTTTCCCCTCTTTTCTCCTCTGTGATTTGTCCTAATACTGGTTTTCCCCTCGTAAAATACTCAATATAATCTAGGATGGTGTTTCTGCAAATTCTCGTGTATGAGGCAGAAAATTTTACTTCTTTAACAAAAATCACCAACCTATTTTAAGTTTTTTTTCACTTGTTACACAGCCGGATACCCTCACGGGTCTTCCAGTAGCGCTACTATATACAATGTGTATTATTTGATATTTTTACATCAGTACCCTAGATGGCGACCGGTTTTCAGAAGAACTCCGGCATTACACTCGGCATGGGAAAGAGAAAGGGGACAGGCTACTTTTTGGAGTGATGGGATAGCTGATGTATGCCGAGGATCGCGAGCGGAGTAGGAGATTTTTGTGTTTATCATGTGCTAAACCGTCATCTCTTAACAGTACTGCGGTATATAGAAGGGAATCCTGTGAGGGTGCGGCTTGTAGATTCTGCAAAGGCATGGAGATGGTCTTCACACTGTGAGAATGCGGGAATTACAGAGAAGGCAATGGTGAATGAGCTGCCCATAGGGCTGCCGAAGGAATGGAGCAACTATGTTGACGAACCAATGACAGAGTGTGAGATGGAAGGATTGAGAAGAAGTGTAAACAGGCAGGCGCCATACCGTGAGAGTGCATGGCAAAGGATGGTATGTGCCGCATTAGGTTTAGAATCCACTCTACGACGACGAGGGCGACCATGCAAATGTAAAAAGGAACAGAAAAAATAGCCTGTCCCTTTTCCCTCTTTTTTCCCAAAAAAGATTGGAGGTGACATATGCGAAACAAATTTATTTTGGGGGTAATGCTGTTAGTGTTGGGGCTCACAGTAGCGCCGGCAATGGCTGTCGAAAAAGAATACTGCAGGCCGTCGGCAATCGGAGAGATGCGGTTTTTCCCTGATAACGACAGGATTGTCTTCAATCACTGCTGTCCCTTAAGATGCTGTCCTTACAAATTTGATGAAATTCGGCCTTGTATGTGGTCTGTCTATGAACTGTCGACAAAAAAACTGTATGAATTTCCCGTTTTTAATAAGGCAACGCCGCATCGGTTAAAATCCGATGTTTCCTTTTCCCGCGATGGCAAGCAGATCGTCTTTGTTTCCGGCGATCATATGCACCGGAATATCTTCATTATGGATGCCGACGGCGGCAATGTGCGCCAGTTGACGCACCACTATAACGAAAATCCGCAGGATGCAGAAAACGGTCTCGTCCGGATGATTTTCAATGCAAAGCCGTCTTTTTCACCTGACGGGAAGCGGATCATCTTTGTGCGGTCACAGACGAAGCGGCGTCAGCTTGAGTACAGCAGTGATCCTATGGACCCTTCACGATGGGATGTGTACGAGATAGAGATTGCCACGGGTAAGGAGCGTAAATTAACGGATTATGCCTTTTATGAGTTATCAGCGCCTCAGTACCTTTCAGACGGAAGGCGATTCGTTTTCTCAACGAATATGAGGTATCTAGGCGCGGCGGATAGCCCAGAGTCAGGCATTGATGGTAAAACCAGAGCTAAATACTATGATAAATATTTGTTTAATACCATTTTCATCATGGATGGGGAAAATAACGCCCTGAAACCGATCTTGAAGAACGGCGGTCTTTCCGAAGACCCGCGTGTTCTGTCGGACGACGCCATCCTTTTTAGGTCATGGATAAGTCTGTGGGACAATGAAGTCTGGACAGGACCAAAGGCTTGGGCGGGCCGGTCTAAACCAGATGGAGGCACAGCCCCGTTTATCTACAGAAAAGGGGAGATAAGAAGAATATATAATAAATTCATAAGAGATGCTTCTTCATATTATTCCACATCGCCGGACAGCACGCGTGTGTTGCTGAGGATATACGGCGATGAGCATCAAGTTTTCAATTCAGATGGGATATTGCTGGCGGAAGTAAACCCATACAGGGGGCTTGCGGAAATAGACGGTAACATGGATGAATGGAGAGTTTATTTCAATCGTAAACGCATACGGGAACCAATAACGAAAGGTAGGTAAAGAAAATGGCAGAATTTTGGAGATACGATTACTACGGCGGCCCTGGAATTTCAGGAGAAGGAAAAGCGCGTGATCCTTTCAGCGTGAGCATGGAAGAAGATATTAACAAAATTCAAAAGGTATCGCGTGATTATGTCAAAATGCCGAAAGACGCCGTTGATTGGTGTTTCTTCCGGCATGATGTCCGATACGCACTTGCCGAGCGATCCGCAACATTAACAGATGAGCGGGAGGCTATCATCCGGGCGGATGTTCAGTTACTGAAGGAGCTGTATGCCCTCGACACCGCCACGTTGAACGATGTGGCCAAGAGCGCAAGGAATCAGGCCATAACCGCTTTTGTCGTTAAAATGGTCTATAACGGCTTACAATTAACCCTGGCTAATGCATATGGTGTTTTTGTGCAGCCGATAGGAGATATCCTGGCAGGTCTGGTTTATGATCCGACTCTCCCTCCCCTCGATCCTGAAACAGAAAGCCGGGCCGAGGCGTGGTACGAGACAAGGTATTACATGAATGAGTATGTCCGTGATAGCCAAATGGCTGATCTCATGTATTCGGAAGCGGCTGAGCTTGGCCTCTATGATAACAGCCTTTCGGAAGAACTGCGCATGAAGGACGTGATGCGGATGTACACGGTGCATGAGATATTTCAGGGGCGGTTAGACCCGTCAAGGATGCTCACGGCGTATGAATCCGTACTGGCTCCCTCAAGTGGCACAGCATCTATAGAAACCGAGATCAGCGCCGCCAAGAACTATCTCATAACCCAATTTGCAGACGGCAATCCCATCGACAATGTACTGGTAGGCAGAGGCCTCTCCACCTATGAGTACAAGGAAGATGGAAAGTATAACGATGCAAACCTCCTCGGCACATCCCAAAATGATCTGATCTTTGGTGAAAGAGGCGATGACAAAATAGACGGGGGCTCTCAGAATGACGTGATCTATGGCGGCGCGGGGAATGATAAAATCACGGGCGGGACAGGCGATGATATTCTTTACGGAGGCGCCGATAACGACGACTATTATTTTTCTGCGGGTGGCGGCAATGACAAGATTGTCGATACGGAAGGCACGAATAGGATATTTCGGGTAGATGAACAAGGCAATGAACATTTCATTGGAAATGCATACAAAGATGGAACGACAAATGTATGGACGGCGCCTGATGGATCGTACCAAATTACTCAAAACTCCCCCTACACCATCACCCTCCCCGACGGCTCCACCATTGAATTAGGCTCCGACTTTGAGGATGGTGATTTCGGCATACGGCTGATCGATATTCCGGACAATCCGCAGACCACCAATACCATCACCGGCGACACGGATCCGGAGCACCTTAACGACCAACTGGGAGACAGCGCTGCCGATGACCGGATTGAGGGGCTGAGCGGCAATGATGACATCAGCTCCACCCTTGGCGGCAACGACTGGCTGCTGGGGGGTGACGGCATGGATGTTGTGATTTCGCAGAACGCAACCGGCAAGGATATCCTCGAAGGGGGGACAGGGAGCGACATCCTCTGGGGAGGACCGGATGACGACAAGGTGTTTGCGGAAAACTATGGCGAGATGGAGGCGCTCATTGTGGATGGCGAGACGGCTCAGGGCATCAGCGAGAGGGGCGATCTGGCTTCAGGGGCCTGGGGCAATGACTTTATTTACGGCTCAAATGCCAGGGACCTCCTGTTCGGAAGTGAAGGGCACGACGTGATTGTGGGGGGTGCAGGGGATGACGCCATCCTGGGGGATGATGAATTTACCTACGCCACACGGGACTGGTCTTTTGCTGTCTTAACGGACGAGAACAATGTCTGGGCGCACTCCCTCTGGACTTACGGGATAGACCGTATAGAGGGATCGGTATATGGCGATGACGTGATCTATGCCGGAGCCGGGAACGACTTTGTGAATGCGGGCGGCGGGAACGATGAAGTGTATGCGGGTGACGGGAATGATACCGTATTCGGATCACGGGGCGATGACTTTATCGAGGGTGGCAACGGCAACGACATACTGGTAGGCGATGAATTCTCCATACCCCTTGATCAGCAGGGAAATGACTATATCGACGGTGGAGACGGCGACGACATGATCAGGGGTGATGCAGGAAATGACGAACTCTATGGCGGCGCGGGAAATGATACAATTTACGGTGACGGTGACGTCGATGATGAACGCATCGGCGACGACTACATTGACGGAGAGGCCGGCGAGGATATGCTCTATGGCGGCGCCGGCAATGATACAATCTTCGGCGGCGAAGGCGATGATTACATCGAAGGCGATGGTCTTACCGCAGGTGACGATTACATAGACGGCGAGGCGGGCAATGACACGATTATCGGCGCAGGCGGATCGGATCAGATCTACGGCGGAGACGGAGACGACATCCTGCACGGTGATGCGGGGAATGTCCCCCTGAGCGACCAGGCGGACGACTATATCGACGGCGGTATGGGAAACGACGTTATTGTCGGATATGCCGGAAATGACGAACTCTATGGCGGCGCGGGTAATGACACGATCTACGGTGATTCCGGCAATGATTATATCGAGGGCGGGACAGGAGATGATTACATTCAAGCTGGATCTGGCGACAATACGATTTACGGTGACGATGGGAATGACCAGATTCAGGCTGGCGCCGGAGATGATTACATCGATGGAGGCGCAGGTGCGGATATTATTGTAGCCGGCGACGGTGCAAACACCATTTACGGCGGTGACGGGAATGATCAGATTTCAGGCGGCAGCGGAAATGACTACATTGAAGCAGGCGTGGGGAATGATACAGTTTATGGTGGTGGCGGTAATGACGAGGTTTTCGGAAAAAGCGGCATCGATACCATATATGCCGATGCCGGTGACGACTTCATCGACGGCGGGGTGGATGCAGACTATATGTATGGCGGTATCGGCAATGATACCTACGTAGTAGACAACCCTTCGGATTGGGTCGTTGAGTACGCAAATCAGGGAATTGATACGGTCTTGAGCTCTATAACCCATACATTGAGCGGGCATGTCGAAAATCTCATCCTTACCGGCAGCGCTGATATAAACGGATCAGGCAATTCAATGGACAATATTCTGATAGGCAACAGCGGGAACAATACCCTGTCTGGAGAGGAGGGGAACGACATCTATATATTCGGCCGCGGCAGTGGTGTGGACACTGTGAATAATTTTTCTTCCGATTTCTTTGTGGTGACGACCGATGCAATTCATTTTGGTGAGGGGATTGCCGACACAGATCTGGAACTGATCAGAGAAAACTACAATCTCCGGATCACCATCAATGGCACCGCTGACTCACTGGTAATCAAAGACTATTATTGCGGTGAGAGACACATCGTGGATCAATTCATGTTTGCAGACGGCACTGTGTTGACCGCATCGCAGATGGAGACGAAGGTATCCCAGGTGTACGACACATCAAACAGCATATACGGGACAGCCAGCAATGATTTTCTGCCTGGTTCGGTCGGCGATGATCGAATATTTGGCTATGAGGGGAATGACAACATTAACGGGTCTTACGGCAACGATGTGCTTGATGGCGGCTCCGGTGTTGATATCCTTCAGGGTGGTCCGGGTAACGACACATATAAATTCGATAGGGGCGGCGGGACGGATCTGATCGACAACAGCGCGCCGGATAATACAAAGACAATCGATACGATGGAAATTGGTGAAGGGATAACCTCTGGAGATATTGAACTCTTTGTGGAATGGAGCGACCTGAGGATAGCAGTAAAAGACAGCCCGGATTCTGTTGTTATCAAGAATGCCCTCTGGTACAATGAATCCAGTTATGACAGATTTCCATACATGGTAGACCAATTCAAGTTCGCTGACGGTGCGATACTGACAACAGGACAGATTTTGGCAATAGATTGTAAGGTATATGGATCGGGAGGCAAAAATTACCTTGAGGGGCTATCCGGTAATGATCAGATATTCGGATACGAAGGTGATGACCAATTAAGCGGCCTATCCGGTAATGATGTCCTTGATGGAGGGCCCGGAAATGATCGACTGGAGGGCGGTTACGGCAGCGACATATATAAGTTCGAAAAAGGCGGCGGGGTAGACACAATCTACAATTATTATGAATTAGATTCTGCAACAACAACCGACATGGTAGAATTCGGCGAGGGAATCACATCGGATGATCTGGAACTGATTGGTGAAGGAAACGATCTTCGGATCCATATCAGGGACACCTATGATTCATTAATAATCCATGACGGTCTTGGCGAAATGACATCTTTTATTGACCAGTTCCAGTTTGTGGATGGCACTATACTCACTCCGGCACAGCTTAAGGCGAGAGGCTGGGCAGTGTATGGGTCAGCGGGGAACGATGTTCTATTCGGCGGCGGGCAGATGTTTGGATATGATGGTGATGACAAAATAAATGGCAGCAATGGAAACGACATCATCGATGGAGGAAAAGGCAATGACACCATATACAGCGCTGCAGGAGACGACACATATATATTCGGCATCGGCAGCGGCGTGGACACGCTCTCGGGAGTTATGACAAACAACACTGTAGCGTTTGGCGAAGGAATAGCCGCGGACGACTTGGAACTCATCCAGGAGGGCAATAACTTTCGGATAAATATTCAAGGGACTTCGGACGCGTTGATAATCAAGGACTGGTTTTCCACAGAAGTCGCGAAGATCGGCCAGTTCACTTTTTCGGACGATACGGTGCTGACGGCGGCGCAGATGGAGGCGAAGGGCTACAGTGTCGCAGATGCGGGCATTACATATTACGGAACGGACAATGATGATCTGATTCAAGGCGGCGGCGGGCACGACAAGCTCTACGGCTATGATGGGAATGATACCCTCTATGGCAATACGGGAGATGATTCTCTCTTTGGGGGCAATGGTAATGACGTGCTTGATGGCGGTGCAGGATTCGATACACTTCAGGGTGATGGAGGCAGCGATACCTATACGTTCGGCAGAGGCAGCGGCGTGGATACGATAAATAATTTCACTGCTGATTACGCGACAACGACGGACACTGTAGCGTTTGGTGAGGGGATTTCGTCGGCGGATCTCGACTTGGTGAAGGAAGGCAGTGATCTTCACATCAATATTGCGGGGAGCACTGACGCATGCATAATCAAGAGCTGGTTTTCAGGAGACAGTTGCAAGGTGGACCAGTTCACGTTTGCGGATGGTACGGTATTGACGGCGGTACAGATGGAGGCTATGGCTTCGAAAGTGCAAGGGACAGCGGGAGGAGAAACTATAAGCGGAACCGGTGTGAATAATACAATATATGGATACAGAGGCGATGATACTCTGTCAGGCGGTGCCGGAGACGATATACTTGATGGTGACGCGGGCAACGACACCCTTATGGGAGACGCGGGCAACGACACCTATATATTCGGCCGGGGCAGCGGGGTTGATTGGATCAGCAACTGGTCTTCCGATTATGCGTCGACAACCGATGCTATTGAATTTTGTGCCGGTATAACAGTAAATGATCTGGAACTGATTGTTGACAGTGAGGTGGGTTACAACAACCTTAGAATCAACATCAAGGATTCATCAGATGCACTCATGATCGATAACTGGTTTGCCGGAGATGCATATAAAATTGATCGGTTCCTGTTTGCCGACGGTACAGAGTTAACGGCGGCACAGCTTGAAGCGACGGGCTGCAAATCATATGGTTTCTATCATAAGGGAACCAGTGGAAACGACCGGATGTACGGCTACCTGGGCGACGATACGTATAAATTCGGCCGAGGCAGCGGGGTGGACAAAATCTTTAATTATGCTCGCGACTATGCCACGACGTCGGACACTGTAGAGTTGGGCACAGGAATAACTGCCGCTGATCTAAAATTGGTGAAGTATCGCGACGACCTTAGAATCAATATTACAGGAGCCACTGATTCATTGATCATTAATAACTGGTTTCAAGGCGATGCGTATCAGGTAGACCGATTCACGTTTACGAATGGTACAGTGATGACCGCAGCGCAGCTCGAAGCGATGGGGTATGAGACGAACAACACGATATACGGGACGCCGAATGATGATTATTTGATCGGTTCAGACCTCGACGATCAAATAATCGGTTATGAAGGAAATGACACCTTGATCGGCGGAGGCGGCAACGACATAATAGAAGGCGGTGCGGGAAACGATATCATTGACGGCGGAACTGGGGCTGACACGATGATTGGCGGGACGGGTAATGACACATATGTAGTCGAAAATATGGACGACGCGATTACGGAGAATGCCAGTGAGGGAATAGACGAGGTTCAGAGTTCTCTATCATACACATTAGGAGCGAATATTGAGAACTTATTCCTGACAGGAAACGATGCAGTAAACGGTTCCGGGAATGAGTTGGACAACGTTCTGATTGGCAACAGCGCTGATAATGTAGTGAGTGGCGGGGCCGGAAATGACACCATCGCAGGAGGTACAGGAAACGACACTCTCTATGGCGAGGCAGGAGACGATACCTATATCTACAATATCGGTGATGGGCTTGATCATATTCATGACAGTGCGGGAAACGATACGCTTACGATGGGAGAAGGCCTTGATTTTGACCATACAGTGATCCGTCTTGATAGTTCCAATGTCCACTTGCGTCTCCTCGATTCCGAATACAATGAAACATCGCAGGGCGTTTACATCACACGAAACTACGATGGGAGCATTTCTGTGGAAACAATCAGTTTTGTAAACGGTGACAGCTATGACATGTCGCAGCTTGTTGTAGATGAAGAAACCACATACGGGAGCGATATAAGTGACATCATCATCACGGGCCGCAATGATGACACCGTGTATGCCTCGAATGGAAGCGATTTCGTGCGTGCAGGAACAGGCAATGACACGGTGTATGGAGGCAATGATGCCGACGTGCTTTTCGGAGACGGAGGTAATGATGCGCTTTATGGAGAAGGCTCTGCCGATGTTCTTTATGGGGGTAACGGCAACGATCTGCTCGACGGCGGCGCGAGCTTCGATCTCATGATCGGCGGACACGGGAATGACACGTATGTTGTAGACAATTCCTTTGATGTCATTGTTGAATTCGCGGATGAAGGAATAGATAACGTCAAGAGTTCCGTTTCTCGTACCCTTGGTTCTTATGTAGAAAACCTGGAGCTCACGGGGAGCGCCAATATCAACGGCACCGGCAATAGACTGGACAATGTGATCATCGGGAACAGCGGAATCAATACACTCACAGGCAATGACGGAAACGACACGCTCGACGGCAGGGGCGGTAATGACACGCTCATCGGCGGAAACGGGAGCGACATTTATATATTCCGGAGGAACGATGGCATTGATACCGTCAACGAGACAGCAGGAGTCATCGGAGATACGGACATGGTAAAGATGACAGGCGGCATCACCAGGACGGAGCCGGTTATCGTGAAGCAGAATAATGACCTGTATCTGTTTATCGACAGCAGCAATTACACGAAGATAACTAATCAGTTTTATCGGCCTGATTACGGCGTGGAGAAGCTTGAAGTTACCGACGGCTGTTACGTTACGAGGTCGGACATTGAAAATATCGTGGAGACAATGAGCGCGATCAATAACGATGCGGGTATGGACGTTATCCAGAAGTATAACGCCATGAGAACTGACCCGACGTACATCAGCACCCTGTCCCAGAGCTGGCATCAGCCGTAAGCGGAATCTCAACACATTAATATTATTAGCAATAAAGATTTCTCAGTCGTTCTTCTCCTCCGAAGTGACATGGGTGGCGCGTTCCTGGTACACCAAGCCAATCCGAAGCAGAAGGATTTAAGTAATGAATTGTAAGATTTCTCCCTTCGGTTGAAATGACAACGTCGTTGGTCGAAATGACTTATTTATGAGTCGAAATAACACGGGGGTTGATGGTTGCGTATTCCGTCTCTTAACATCCTTGTATGCATCATCTTTCTTGTGCTTGTGGCGGTGGGCATATCTCCTTCCTGTGCGGAGATGCTTACTTATAAAACTGCCATCAGGGATGCCTTGAACATTTCTGCCCGTATCAAAGTGAAAGTGGAGGATGTGAATATCTCCGATGCTACGTACAGGCAGAACTTTGCCGGGCTCTATCCCGAAATCAGCATAAACAGCCGCTTTGAAAGATATGAAAATCTGGATAAGAGGCCCGGGCATGGGCTGAATACGATTTCCGGGGAGATTATTGGCGGGGGCGTCAGTGCCTGGAGGTCGAGCATATACCTGTGGGGCCAGTATTATATATCCCATTGGTACAAAAAGAGGCTCGAAGCGACCTATTATGAGAAATTAGTAGACGCGCGGGGTTATGATTGCGACGCCGAGGTAAAAAGAATTCTCAGGGAAATGACGGACATCTATAGCGCCCTTGCTGAGGGTGATATTAAGTTGAAATACGGTTCAGAGATAGTAACGCGCCTGCAGGCGGTTCTCAGCTTGAAGATGAAGGCATTTGCCGGCGCCCAGGTTTCATACGAAGATGTGATAAAGGCGGAAGCCGAAGTCGCCTCCGCGGAGAAAGAAATCGCCGCTATCCGGAAGGAGTTCAAAGAAAACCTTGAAAGGTTCTATAGCTACACAGGGAAAGCCTATGGTGAGAAGTTGGAGGTTGAGAGATTTATCTCTGACGGGAAAAAGCAGTTTGCAGATGTCCCCAGGCTCATTGAGGGGACTCCGGAATACAAGGCCCGCATGAGAGAGCTTGAGGCTCTAAAGTTCAAAGAGAAGGCCGCAGCCAACAATTTTTGGCCTGATATATCCGTCTATGGCCGATACGACTATTATGGGAATAACGTCAATAGTATGAATAGTTCCATGCGGGATATCCGGGAGTCTTCCTATGCGGCGGGAATGTTTATTACCCTTCCTCTTTTTGATGGCGGCGCTCGAAAGTGGGAACGCAAGCGAAACCTGCATGAGATCAGAAAGCAGGAAAAAACCATCAATGCGGTTACGGAAGAAAAAAACAGAGACATCAAGACGCTTGCTGCCGGGTATGCCGAGCTTGCTCGGGCGCTGAGACATTACAGGAAACTAGCCGATCAATACCAGAAGATGCTGGAAATCACGCAAAAGGCGCATACCTTGGGGGAAAGGAGCGTCATGGATATTGCGGAAATGGAAAAGGAGACCCTTACGGTTGAGCGGGATTTAAAGGTGACGGAACATGCCATGGCCGCCAATGAGAAGCGGCTGTTTCTGGAAACGGATTACAAGAATTTCATAGCGGAGTACTATGGAAACGGGGCTTGTAAGCATTGAGGTTGTAGCGAAGATTCATGCGGCGGCGATCGACATCGAAGCCGTGAAGAGGCGCTACTTTGTAGAAGGTGAATTGAAGCCGGAGGAAATTCTCCGGATCCTTAAAGATCACGGTATGCGCTCGCGGCTCAAGAAGCTCAAGTCGCTGGATGATCTTGTAAAGTACCCTGCGCCCTCCATTATCATTTCCCAGGACAGGGCCTATCATGTCTTCGTTGGGAAAAAAGACGGGAAGATATTTATCTTCGACTGTCTGGAAAAGAAGATGAATGCAGTAACGGAGGAAGCTTTCCGGTCTTTATGGAACGGGGAGGCGATTGCCGTGTATCCCCGTTTCACGAAAACTGAATTCTATCTCAATGTCCGCTGGCTTTTCAAAGAATTTTACAAACACCGTCCCGTGTTTTCGGCGGTCATTCTTTCATCTTTTTTCATCCAGCTCTTCGGTCTGGTCACACCGCTTTTCATCCAGGTCATCATCGACAAGGTTCTGGCCCACCATGCCCTCACAACATTGGAAGTCGTCGCCGGCGCATTCATGATCGTGCTCCTCTTTGACATGGTCTTGAACCTCATGCGGAATTATCTTCTTTACCATACGGCGAACAAGATCGATGGCAGCCTCGGCGCGAAAGTATACAGGCATTTATTGTCGTTGCCCTTCAGATATTTTGAAGTCCGCAAAGTGGGGAATATCATTGCCAGGGTCCGGGAACTGGAAAACCTGAGACAGTTCATGACCAACATCTCACTCACGGTGCTTTTGGACACGCTCTTTTCGGTCCTGTTTGTCGTGATCATGGCTATTTACAGTGTTTATCTAACCTTGATTGTCCTTATGTTCGTGGTCGCCATCGCCCTGATCTCCTTCATCGCGACACCCATGATCAAGACAAGGCTTGATGAAAAGTTCCAGAAGGGCGCTGCCGCTCAGTCTTTCCTGGTCGAGTCGATCACCGGGATGCAGACCGTGAAGTCCCTGGCGATTGAAGGTAAAATGATCAAGGACTGGGAGAACAATTTGGGTGATTATATCCTCTCGGCGTTCAAGCTCTCCAATGTAGCCAATATCGCGGTAACCTCATCTCAGATGTTGCAGAAGATGATGACCCTGGCGGTCATCTATCTTGGTGTAAGCCTGGTCTTTGACGGCAGGCTCAGCGTGGGTCAGCTCATTGCCTTCCAGATGTTCGGCTCCCAGTTGAGCGGGCCCATACTCCGTCTTGTGCATATGTGGCAGGACTTTCAGCACGCAAAGCTGTCTCTGGACCGGATTGCCGATATCATTAATACGCCTCCGGAGGTTGTCGGCGGTGCGATTACGGTGAAGGAGCTCAAAGGCCAGATCACGGCAAAAGATATCACGTTCCGGTATACACCTGACGGCCCCTTGGTTCTTGATGGCGTGAATTTCAGCATTGCCGCCGGCACGATGGTAGGCATCGTGGGCCGGAGCGGCTCCGGCAAGAGTACAATTGCGAAGCTCGTCCAGCGGCTGTATCTCCCCGTTCAGGGGGCGATCCTGATTGACGGGGTGGATATCCGGCATCTGGACCCTCTTTTCCTGCGATACCGAACGGGGATCGTACTGCAGGAATGCTTCCTTTTCAGCGGGACAATCAGAGAGAACATTGCGATTGCGGCATCCGATGCAAACATGGAGAGAATCATACAGGCAGCGCGCGTGGCCGGAGCCCATGATTTTATATCAGAGATGCCCATGGGATATGATACCTACGTGGAAGAGCGCGGATCATCTTTATCCGGCGGTCAGAAGCAGAGGATAGCCATCGCGAGGGCGCTGATCACAAATCCAGGTGTTCTCATTTTTGATGAAGCGACGAGCTCTCTCGATTATGAGTCGGAAAGGGTTATATACGAGAATCTCAAGCACATCAGACAAGGGCGGACAGTGATTCTCATCGCCCACAGGCTTTCCGTTATGCGCACGTGCGACATGGTGATTGTTATTGATAAGGGAAAGGTTGTGGAGACGGGCAACCACGAGATGCTGATGAGAGAAGAAGGTCTTTACGCCTATCTCTACAAACAGCAGGAGGAGAAACGGCTGTGAAAAATTTTGCAGATCATCACGATTTCAAACCCATCCTTGCGGAAATAGAGGAGAGGCCCCCAAATCCGCTGGGGACTGTTTTCTTGTGGACGATCATTTCTCTTATGGTTGTGGTTCTGCTCGGCTTGTTCCTGGTGAAGGTAGATGTGGTGGTCACCGCCAGGGGGAAGATCATTCCCATAGGGGACGTGAAGGTGGTGCAGCCCCTTGAAACAGGCGTGGTCACGGGAATACACGTGAAAGAGGGGGATTTTGTCAAAAAGGATGCCGTTATTATGGAAATCGATCCTTCGGTTGATAAGGCCGACCTTGAAGGAAAGGACAGGAATCTGAAGTTTTCCCGGTTATCCATGGAGAGGATCAACGCAGTCTTGTCACACAGCCGTTTTTCTCCTTCACGTACGGATAACAATACGGAGGCGATTTCTGCCCAAATGGCGCAATATAACGCTCAACGTGCAGTTTACACATCCACATTGCAGGAAAAGGAGAAGGAACTGAAAGAGACACAGAGCGCCCTGAACACGACAAAGGGTGACATTACAAATCTGAAACACTTGCTGGTTATCACTTCCGAAGATGAAAGGCGGCAAAAAGCGCTGGTGGAAATCGGGGCGCTTGCCGAAAACCGCTATCGGGAAAAGATGAAAGAAAGGGTGAATATAGAACGTGAGATTGCAGTCAAGACCGGGCAGGTGGAGCAGACAGCGACAAGGATTGACCGGATTAAAGATGAGATTGAGACTTTCAAGAGTTCTTTCAGGGAGAAGCTTCTTTCTGAATATTCCACGAATATGCAGGGCAAAAACACCCTTGAGGCGGAGGTGAACACCCTAAGGTTCAAGCACGAAAAGAGATTTATTGTGGCGCCGGTGACCGGGTACGTGCATCAGCTACCGGTCAAGACGGTAGGCGGCGTGGTTACCACGGCCCAACCGGTGGTGAGCCTTGTGCCGGAAAATACACCGCTTATCGTCAATGCTACGGTGTTTAATAAAGACATCGGCTTCGTGCAGGAGGGGCAACGTGCAGTAATCAAGGTGGATACCTTTGATTTCCAGAAATACGGGACAATTGAGGGGCTCGTCGAGACGATAAGCCCCTCCAGTATTGAGGAGAAGCAAAATGCGAATGCCTTTGCAAGCGCGAATGCGAAAGATCTGGAAAAGGGAGGCGCAAGCGGCGGCTATCCCGTGTATGTGAAAATGGTTTCCGAAACGCTGGTGCCAAAGGATGGGACGGTGTACAGAGTGAAACCGGGCATGTCTGTTACCGCCGAGATCAATGTAGGGAAAAGGAGGGTGATTGAATTCTTCCTTTTCCCCATCATCAGGTACTTGGACGAGGGATTGAAGGTAAGGTGAGTATGAGAGTATTGTGTGGCCCCTACATAAAGTTTACGGGGTCCACATCAACTCTGATATCCAGACCGGTTACAGAAGCTTTTGCGAGGATTTCTTTGGCCAGATTATTGACCATCCGCGTATCATGGCCCTTCAAGAAGAGCTGCCAGCGGTACCTTCCCTTGATTTTGGCAATGGGGGACTCTGCCGGGCCGATGATTTCTATCTTCCCTTGCAGTGTCTTGCCGGGCGAAAAGGTTCGAATGAACTGCTTCAGTCTTTCCAGCCCCTCCATGCCCCTCTCTTTGTTCGCACTCGAGAAATGAAGATTTATGAGGCGTGAAAAGGGGGGGTACGTCAGGGTATTTCTCAGTGCAATCTCATCTTCATAAAATCTCAGATAATCATGATCTTTGGCCCGGGTAACGGCATAATGATGAGGATTGAAGGTCTGGATAATGACCTTGCCGGGAAATGCGCCTCTGCCCCCCCTGCCTGAGACCTGCGTGAGGAGTTGAAATGTTCTTTCCGCTGCCCGGAAATCGGGTATATTCAGGGAGGTATCGGCGGAGATGACGCCGACCAGGGTTACCCAGGGGAAGTCATGTCCCTTGGTTATCATCTGCGTACCCACAAGGATATCGATGGCGCGTTTGCTGAGAGCCCTGAGGATAGTTTCATACGCCCCTTTGCCGGTCGTTGTATCGCTGTCCATTCTCTCGATGCGGGCTTCGGGGAAGAGTATTTGCACTTCCTCTGCAAGTTTTTCCGTTCCCACCCCATAGCTGCGGATACGGTTTCCGCGACATCCGGGACATAACCGCGGGGGTTTCATGACAAAGTCGCAATAATGGCATTTAAGGGTATCTTCCGCCGCGTGATATGTCATGGATACCGCGCAGTTCGGGCATTGAAATGTGTGGCCGCAGTCACAACAGAGTATGAAGGTGTGAAAACCGCGCCTGTTTAAAAAAAGGATCGTTTGCTGTTTTTTCTCCAGGGTATGTTCAATTGCCTTGTGCAGAGCCCGGGATAGAACGGGGGACGCGGTACGGTCATTATCCCTCACTTCCTGTTTCATATCAACAAGTTCCACTTCCGGCAAAGGTTTGTCTTTCACTCGCTTGGGCAGAATAAGGTAGGTATATTTTCCTTTCATCGTATTGTAATATGTCTGGATCGCCGGTGTGGCTGTACCCGCGATGACCGTTGCCGAATTGAGCTTTGCTCTCATAATCGCAAGGTCGCGGGCATTATATCTCATGCGGTCATCCTGTTTGTAGGAAGTATCATGTTCTTCATCAACGATGATCAGCTTCAAATCCCTGACGGGGGCAAAGACAGCCGAACGGGCGCCGATGACAACCCTGATCTCCCCCCGCTGAATGCGGCGCCATTGATCGTACCTTGCGGCCCTGGAGATCCCGCTGTGCAGTATGGCTTTTTCCTGATTGGGAAACATCGCAGTAAAACGGCTGATCAGTTGAGGCGTCAGGCCTATTTCCGGGACGAGAAAAATCACTCCCCCATTCATTCCAAGGGTTTTTTCAACTGCCCTCAGATATACTTCAGTCTTGCCGCTGCCGGTCACCCCGTGGAGCAAATAAGGGGAGAACCTGCCCGATTCCATGCCTTTCGCGATCTCTCCCAGGGCGAACTCCTGATCGTCATTCGGAGTGATTGATTGCCCGTGGATGCCGAGATCGGGGCTCTGGCCGTGATGGCGGGAGATCTCTTCCTCGAAGACAGATACGACTCCCCGCAGTTCGAGGGCCTTGATTGTGGAGAGGACATTCTTGCATTGTCCACGCAAGACAGACATGGGCAAGGGCCCGTGTGCACTGAGAAGATCAATAAGTACACGCTGTTTTTTTGTCGGTTTCTGTGCGTCCTGGCAATGGGGATTGAGGGTGATTATCCTGTCTTTTTTTTTAGAGATGTGCGGTTTTCTGGTTCTTTGTTCAACCATAACAGCACCTGCGCTCCGGAGTGCATTGATATCCCTGTAGATATCCTTCTTTCCGAGCTTTTTCTTCAGCTGTGTGAGAGAGAACCCGTCAGGAAATTGCGTGAGGGCATCAATGATGTGCTTCTGTGACACCGACATTTGGGACGTTGAGCTTTTCCTGTCTTCTTGTGCAAGGGTGATCCACTGGTCGCTTTTCGGATCGATTCCGCCAGGGAGGATTTCTGAGAGCGCTTTACCGGGAGGGTAGAGATAGTATTGAGATGCCCATCGATAAAATTTCAGATCGGTTTCATTGAAGAGTGGTTCGGGGTCTAAGATTTCAATTATTTCTTTTGTGTCTTCGAAGGGGGAACAGTTCAATACTTCGACAATGTAGCCGGTCAGTCTTCTCTTGCCGAAGGGAATGAGGACTCGCTTTCCAATGGAGATTTCATTCCGCAGGGATTCCGGAACAGAATATGAGAATGTTTTTTCAGAGGGGATGTTGACGGCAACCGTAACAAACATCGTACGCGTAACTATTCCCCTTTTTGTTTCTCTATCTTTTCCTGTTTGGTTTTGCACTGAATGCACTGGGTCGTTACGGGTCTTGCGATCAGTCTTTTTTCAGATATGGGGCCGCCGCAGACATCACATATACCGAAGACACCATCGTCGAGACGCTTTATAGCTTCCTGGATCTTTACGATCAGCTTTCTTTCTCTATCTCTGATGCGAAGTTCAAAGTTCCTGTCCGACTCGAGGGTGGCCCTGTCATTAGGATCGGGGAAATTTTCTTTTCCCGTGGTCATATCGGACACTGTTTTTTCAGCTTCATCAAGCAACTCATTCATTTTCTGAGTAAGTAAATATCGAAAAAATTGTACTTTTTCCGGTTTCATTATCTGAATTTTTTCTGCTTTTGTGGCCATTTTCATCACCTTGTATGCGGTCTATCTTCTTGAAATGAACCTCATACATAAAGAAAGCCTTTTTGTAAAGAAAAAAATTAAAAATAGGGGCATGTCGTTACATGGACACAAGATATTGTGCTTTTCACTGACAATATAAATGGGCCATACATAACACCTGACTTTATTATATTATCGTCATTTTGTTCCATAGACTTTTTTTATTTTTTCAATGATGTTTGTTGTTGATGATCCTTTGATTTCGGGTATGATAATTACCTTGCCGCCCCATTTTCCCACGGACTCCCGTCCCACAACTTCATCCTCTTTCCAATCTCCCCCCTTCACCAGAACGTCGGGTCTCAGATATTCTATTAACTCAAGGGGTGTGAGCTCATGAAAAATGGTTACGTAATCCACCGATTCGAGGGATGCGATTACATCCGCCCGCTCTTTTTCGGGAATGAGCGGCCTTTTTTCCCCTTTCAGGGCTTTCACTGACTCGTCACTGTTCAAGCCGAGAATCAGGATATCCCCCTGCTTTTTCGCTTCCTTAAGATACCGGGTATGCCCCACGTGAAGGATGTCGAAACAACCGTTTGTAAAAACAATTTTCTTCCCTTCATTCCGAAGCCTGTCGATTTCTTTCTTCAGTTTTTCCCGGGGGTATATCTTTTCCATGAAGAATCCTTCCTTACTTTATTGAACCGCTCTGGCGATGGTGAGAATTGCCACCGAGTCGGCTTTGTTTTGCATCAGTACACGGGTGCATTCCTTTGCCGTGCTTCCGGATGTGTACACATCATCCACGAGGATAATTTTTTGTCCGTGTATCTTTTCGGAATCGGTCACAGAAAAGACACCTTTCACATTCTCTTCCCGGTCCTTTCTCCCCAGATTGATCTGCGCTTCCGTGTACGTATGCCTCCTGAGTGTTAAGAAGTCCAACGTTACTTGAAATCGCTTGGAGATTTCCCTTGCCAGGATTACAGACTGGTTAAATCCTCGTTGTCTCAATTTTTTTGGATGGAGAGGAACCGGCATGATCAGGGAATAGTCGGAGATCGCAAAGTCGGAATATTCAAACTCCGCCATTAGTTTTCCCAGGATTTCACCAATGTGGATGTTCCTGTTGTATTTGAACCGGTGGATTGCTTCCAGGAGCGTCGTCTCATATTTTCCTATGGAACGTGCGACTGAGAATATGGGTTTTGAGACCGCACAGTTGCCACAGAGGTGATTATCTGTGTCGGCGCCGGCAAACGGAATGCCACAGCATAGACAGAGGGGTGATTGAAGAAAATGTATCTGTGAAAAGCAGACAGGACAGAAAGGGGCATTATTATCAAGGCCTTCTTCGCACGTTAGACATCTGGGCGGGAACACGATGTCCGCGAGTCCTGTCAGAATTCGTTTCAAGATTACATGCCTTTGTCGAGGGCTGTCAGTTCGGTAACTTCATCACCAATCTCCATACGTTGCGCGTCTGACCACAACCTCTCAATATCGTAAAATTCTCTGACGGGTTCGTAAAAGATGTGGATGATTACATCCTCGTAGTCCATAAGAACCCATTTCCCGAGTCGTTCACCTTCTATACCAAGGGGCAAAATGCCGTATGCTTTGAGATTTTCTTGGATTGCGGCGGTTATGGCCTGAACCTGCCTGTCGGAAGTGCCACTGCAGATGATGAAATAATCTGCGAAGGAAGAGGACTCTTTGACGTTTAGGATAATTAAATTTTTTGCTTTATTCTTCAGGGAAGCATTCACGCAGAGGAGTACTTGCTCTTTTCCATTTATGCTTTCTTTTGCCAATAACACCTCCTTGTCCAGTATGTGTCAGTGAGATTTGAGAAATCGTCAACTATCTGTGTTATTTTACAATTATATTTATAGTTTTCGCAACAACATTTTTGATGCCCTGTAAATCACATGCCATCGTGTAAACTGCGATTGATAAATGGCGACCTGTATGGTAAAGGGAGCATCACTTTACACGGTGGATGATCTCCTGGAAAGGTGACGGCATTTCGGGATTTAAGTGAATTTATGAAGGGATTAAGCCCTTCAATATTACCGTTTTATTGCCACTAAATAGGAGAAAAGACCCGATTAAAATCTCGTTGATGGAATCCAGCATGCACGACATATTAAAGGCTGTTCAAGTTCATATGCCGTTTAATTTTCTCCACGATACATTCCTTCCAAAGGTAATAAAAGAAGGGATTAATCCAGAAATCAGCTTCAATCATTATACCCTCGATCGTTTCAAAAAAGAGGATTATATAAGGGTTGCCGAGCAACTTTTGGAAGCGGGATTGACAATAACCTTCCACGCGCCCTTCATGGATTTGAGGCCGGGAGCCATAGATCCCAGGATACGAAAGGTAACCTCAGCGCGCTTGAATCAGGTATTCGATCTTGTTCCGTATTTTCAACCGCTTTCGGTAGTCTGCCATGCTTCGTTTGATAAAAGATACTATGTGTCGAGTGAGAACATATGGCTGGAAAACAGTATCGATACATGGAAACATTTTGTGGCGCGAGCGATGGAAATGAATACCATTATTGCGCTGGAAAATGTGTATGAAGGTGATTACCAACAGCTTGGCCTTCTCCTCAATGCCTTTGCCTCTCCCCATATTTGCTTTTGCTTTGATACGGGTCATTTTAATGTATTTTCCGTTACACCCTTGGAGGAATGGATGAATGGTTTAGGTTCTCGCATAGGCCAGGTTCATATCCATGACAATAACGGACGCTTGGATGAACATCTCCCCGTGGGAGACGGCAATTTCCCTTTTCAGAAATTTTTTGGATTACTCCACGAAAAAAACATTACACCAATTTTGACTATAGAGCCTCACACGGCAAAGCACCTGAGGCGGATGCTGGAAAATATCAAAGCCATAAAGCTGTTCAGGGGATAGGGTTCAGGTTTCAGGAAGCAAGGGGGCAAGAACAGGAAGGGAGCAGCAATTGACAAGGTACATCATCAAAAGATTGATATTCATGATTCCCCTCCTCTTCGGTATCACCATTGTCTGTTTTGGTGTGATGCACCTGGCACCCGGTTCGCCTACGGATCTGGAAACGCAGATGAACCCGCGGGCATCCGCAGAGTACAGGGAGCGATTGAATGCAATGTATGATCTCGATAAACCGTTGCACGAGCAGTATCTGATCTGGGTAGGAAAACTCGCAGTTCTGGATCTGGGAAAATCATTCTCCTCGGACCGCAGGCCTGTGGCACACAAGATTCTGGAGAGGCTTCCCATTACCATCCTTATCAATGTGCTCTCAATGATCCTCATTTTAATTATCGCTATTCCTATCGGCATCCTCTCCGCGGTACACCAGGATTCCCTGTTTGATAAAGTGGCCGGCGTATTTGTGTTTATCGGGTTTGCCATCCCTACCTTTTGGTTGGCGTTGCTTTTGATGATCTTTTTTGGAATAGATCTGGGCTGGCTGCCCATATCGGGTATCCGGTCCCTCAATTATGAATATCTCCCCCCGGGGATGGCGTTCCTGGATTTGATACAACATCTGATAATGCCCGTTATGCTGTCGGCATTTGGCGGCCTTGCGGGACTTTCCCGCTATATGAGGTCCAATATGCTGGAGGTAATCAGGCAGGATTACATTATGACGGCCAGGGCAAAGGGGCTAAGTGAGCGGGTGGTCATCTATAAGCATGCCCTCAGGAACGCGCTGCTCCCCGTTATTACGATATTGGGATTATCTGTACCCGGCCTCATTGGCGGAAGTGTTATTTTTGAGACGATATTTGCGATACCGGGCATGGGACAGCTTTTTTATATGTCTGTCATGGCCAGGGATTACCCCGTCGTCATGGGTATTCTTTTTATCGGGGCTGTTCTGACCCTGCTGGGCAACCTGATCGCAGACGTGTCGTATGCGCTGGCCGATCCGAGGATAAGGGTGTCATAGGGTTGTCGTAACACGTGGTGCTGTGATACTTCCTCCCAGTCCCCCTTTGGCAAAGGGATGAATTGATTAATTTCTCCCTCTGATTAGGGGATAGTAAAGAGGATGTTTCTGTATAGTAATTTCACTTCTTCAAAAGGCAATATTGCTGTGGATTGCATAGCATGAGAACGGACTTCTGGAAAAGATTTTCAAAAAATAAGATCGCATTGGCAGGAAGCTGTGTTGTCATTCTGTTGTTTATAATCTCTATTCTTGCACCATGGATTGCTCCCTATGATCCCAATGAGATCAATCTTACCGCGGTACTTTCATCGCCATCGGCAAACCACCTGTGCGGGACGGATCAGCTGGGCCGGGATGTTCTCTCCCGGATGATCTGGGGGGCCAGAATATCGCTGAAAGTTGGCTTTGTAGCGACTGGTATTGCCATCCTCATCGGGGCGATTCTGGGCGCCCTCGCGGGGTATTATGGAAAATGGGTAGATGCCGTGATTATGAGATTTGTGGATATCATGCTCTGTTTCCCCACGTTTTTTCTTATTCTCGCGGTGATTGCGCTTCTTGAACCCTCCATCTGGAATATCATGATTATTATCGGATTGACGGGCTGGATGGGAGTTACCCGCCTCGTGAGGGCTGATTTTACATCCCTGAAAGAAAGGGATTTTGTGCTCGCGGCAAAAGCAATCGGCGCCGGTGATGTACGGATCATTTTTATCCACATACTGCCCAACGCAATGGCATCGGTCCTTGTTGCCGCAACACTGGGTGTAGCCGGTGCCATTCTCACCGAGTCTGCCCTCAGTTTTCTGGGTATCGGCGTTCAGCCGCCGACACCGAGCTGGGGGAATATCCTCACGGCCGGCAAGGATAACATCGATATCGCGTGGTGGCTTTCCCTCTATCCGGGATTAGCTATTCTGATTACCGTGCTCGGATATAACCTGCTGGGCGAGGGAATTCGGGATTCATTGGATCCGAGGCTCAGATAAACAAATCTACTCTGATGTGCTTTACATAGGTTAAGGAACGTTAGAAAATGCAAGATGAAGTAAAGACAAAGGCACAACTGATCACAGAGTTGGAGAAAATGCGTCAACAGGTCAATGAACTAACCGCGGGGAAAGCCCATCATGAGCAGACGGAGGAGGCGCTGAGAGAGAGCGAAAGGCGGTACCGGCGCATCACCGAGGCTATCACGGACTACATCTATACTGTGCAGATCGAAGATGGAAAGGCGGTGGAGACCCGGCACGGACCAGGTTGTATGGCTGTTACCGGGTATACTGAAGAGGAATTTGCCGCTGACCCTTACCTGTGGATTCACATGGTAGCGGCGGAGGATCGCCGCGCGGTTCAAGATCATGCCCGGCGTGTGTTGGCCGAGGGAAATATACCGGCCCTCGAGCACCGCATCATCCGCAAGGATGGCATGGAGCGCTGGGTAAGGAATACGCCTGTTCTGCGGCGTGATAATCACGGCAATATCCAGGCGTATGATGGGTTGATTCAGGATATTACTGAACGCAAGAAGGCGGAGAAAGCGCTTCAAGAGAGTGAAGAAATTTACCGGGTATTAGCTGAGAAGTCGTTTGCCGGGGTATATGTGATACAGGACGGCAAGTTTCGTTTTCTCAACTCCAATGCCGCCTCGTATGTGGGATACAGTCCGGAGGAATTGTTAGGACGAGAATCAATGAAGCTGGTCCATCCCGAAGACAGAGAACAGCTGAAGAAAAATTCCATAGAAATGCTGTATGGAAAACGCACATCTCCGTACGAGTACAGGATAATAACCAGGGAGGGTCAAATTAAATGGCTCATGGAGATGGTCGCTTCGATTTCGTGGGAGGGGAAGCGCGCTATCCTTGGAAATTCAATGGATCTCACGGACCGAAAGAGAGCAGAGGAGGAAATCAGTTTTATCTCAGTGACTGACCAACTTACAGGCTTGTACAACAGAAGGGGTTTCATAACCCTTGCAGAACAGCAATTGAGATCTTCGGACAGGAGCAAGAGGGACATGTTGCTATTCTTTGCCGATCTTGACGGCATGAAGTGGATTAATGATACACTGGGTCACGAAGAAGGTGACAGGGCTCTCCAGGAAGTAGCAGCAATACTCAAAGAAACTTTCAGAGCTTCCGATATTGTTGCCCGTATTGGAGGGGATGAATTTGCAATTCTTGCGATAGACTCTGCAGGCATATACCCGGATGTCATAATGACACGGTTACAGAATCAGATTGATACGCATAACTCTGAAGGTAACCGGCGTTATACCATCTCGATAAGTATGGGTGCAGCGTATTATGATCCTGAAAATCCATGTTCTCTTGATGAGCTTATGTCCCGTGCTGATACATTGATGTATGAGCAGAAAAGAAGGAAAAAATCATGGCAGGCAGCACCGTGAGAAAAAGATGGGACGCTTGTCTGCTTTTAAAGTACACTGAGCGTCCCATCTGGCGCGACGAAGCAACACCTGCTCTTCCTGATTAACAGCGGAGAACTGCCACCTGTTGTTTCCCGCGGTCCTGGTAAAAGTCCAGTATTCCACGAATTTTACGGGCTCTGTGTTACTCCCCGGCAGTAATTCGCCACTTTCACTTTCCGTGTAATCCATTAAGTTGGCAAGGAATCTGACGGTGATAAAGTCCTCTCCCCCTTCCTGCCAGACTTCGGTAACGTTCATACTTCGCACCCCAATAGTATCAAGTGTGATGATCACCTTTTCCATTTTCAGCGTGCCAGCGCCTTTCTGCAAAAACCGGACATTTCCGCCGTAAGAATATTTTTTACACTTGTCATGTCGCGGTTGATCCACGTGCCCTGAATTTTGAAGAAGATGTCCATGCAGAGATCTGAAACTCTGTAAATGCTGCCGTCTAAAACGGGAGAACCAAGAGAGATAGCCTGGTTCACAGGAAGGATGCTTTATCTGCGTTGTCGTGGTCTTATAAAAGATATAGGCAAAAGTGTCAACATCTCCTTTTGGTTTTGTCTTTTTTCAACGGATGGTGTATGAGAACCACTAGTAGGACCTCTGAAAATCTATTCATGTAATAACGAAGGAGTTCTCATGGGTAATGAACGCTTGAATGGAAAAATTGCCGTGGTCGCGGATATGATCATATGTGCGAGAAACATAGTGGTGTTCACGGGAGCCGGCATCAGCACAGAATCAGGCATTCCTGATTTTCGAAGCCCCGGTGGAATATGGTCAAGGTTTGATCCGGAAGATTTTACTATCGGGAAATTTCTTTCGAGTCCGGAAACGCGGAGAAAACAGTGGCGAATACTTCTCGAAGGCGGTTTGTTTAGTGATGCTGAACCGAACAAGGCGCATCTGGCTGTTGCCGAACTGGAAAAAATTGGTAAACTCACCTGTGTCATTACGCAGAATATCGACAATCTTCATCAAAAAGCAGGGAACTCACCGGAGAGGGTATACGAGTTACATGGCAATATGAACTGGTTGAAGTGTGTGAACTGTGACAAACGATATCCCCTCGGAGAGATGGTGGAGAAATACCGTGCGCAATATGATGTCCCGGAATGTGAACGCTGCCACGGAATTCTAAAGCCGGATGTTATTTTCTTTGGGGAACTACTGCCGCAAATGACACTGAAAAATGCAACCTTCAACGCCACCAGGTGTGATCTTATCATTGTTATTGGTTCATCACTTGTTGTGTACCCGGCAGCGTCCATCCCGATGTACGCGAAAAGCTCCGGCGCCAAGCTTGTAATTATCAATACTACACCGACACCTTGTGACAGTGAAGCAGATGTTGTCATCCGCCATTCGGCCGGTGATGTAATGGAAAAGATCATGGAAGAGGTCAACAAGAAATTGTAGCGAAATGATCATTGATCTGTTGAGATGCCGAATATTGTTCCCATAGAAACAGAAAGATTGAAATTAGTGCCCTTGGATTTTGGCAGTATAGGTCCGGAGGATCATCACAGAATCGAACGTAAACTGGGCCTGCAACTGGCGAGCATGATATTGGGTGAACAGATCGACCGGGAAATTAAGGCAGCCATGAGAACTTCTCTGGAAAATATTATAAGGGATAAGAGACAGGATCAGTGGTTTGCTGACTGGCAAAGTGTCCTGATCATACTGAAGGGGGAAAACGCAATTATTGGCGGTTTCTGTTTCCAGAACCATCCTGATGCACATGGCCAAGTTCAGGTTGGGTATATGATTGGCCCTGAGTATCAAAGAAACGGATACATGACTGAAGCTCTGAAACGTGGAATCTCCTGGATATTTGAGCGTTCTGATATATCGTCGGTCGTTGCGGAAACCACAAAGTCAAATCTTTCCTCACAAAGCGTACTGAAAAAGGTAGGCATGGTTGTGTACGAGGAAACGGCAAAGAGCCTCTGGTGGAAAATCCAAAAATGTGCCTGATCCTTTTATCCTATAGGCTGCATAAAAAATACCCCTTTATCCTTGCGGCGAACAGGGATGAGTTTTATGAAAGACCTTCAGCGCCGGTATCTGTATGGAATGACGCCACTGATGTAATTGCCGGCAAGGATTTGAAGAGCGGCGGCACCTGGCTGGGTATTACAAAAAAGGGGCGCCTCGCAGCGATTACTAATTATCGGGATCCTGAATCCTTCAAAGAAGACTCGCCTTCCCGGGGATGGCTGGTGAAGGATTTTCTCTGCGGGCGGGATTACCCTCACGCATATATCGATCAAATTGCGGCGACAAAGGATCGATATAACGGGTTTAGTATGATTATAGGAGATCCGTCACGTCTCTTCTATTTCTCAAACCGGGGGTACATGCAGGAGTTGTCCCCAGGTATATATGGTCTCAGCAACCGGCTTCTTAATACGCCCTGGCCTAAAACTGAACGGGGGAAAAATGCCCTTGAATCATTGCTATCGCAGACAGACAACCCCCTGCCGGAAGATATTTTTTATATTCTTTCAGACCGATCAAGACCCGATGACTGCGAATTGCCTGACACCGGAGTCGGACTCGAATGGGAACGTCTCCTTTCTTCAATATTCATCACGGGTTCCATCTATGGTACCCGATCCTCTTCGGTGATTATGATTGACAAGAGGGATCGAGTCATGTTTATTGAGAAGGTATTTGATGGACATCCTGATCCATGGATGGAAGTCAAGTTTGAATTCAGGATATCTGAAAATTTGAATCAATTGTAAGGGAGAAAACAGATAACAGCATGGCCAGGCGTGAGTATCCGGAAAGTCCCGTGGTTGGTGTAGGGGCAGTGGTAATTAAAGATGGGAAGGTGCTGCTTGTGAAGCGGGGCATCGATCCTAATAAGGGGTTATGGGCCATTCCCGGCGGTTCTTTAAAATTGGGCGAAACATTGCAGGAGGGAGCCGAGAGGGAGATTCTGGAAGAAACAGGCATAACCATCAAGGCAAATGATCCTGTGTATTCGTTTGACTTCTTTGAACGTGACGGTGACGGTCGGGTCCGTTTTCACTATGTCGTTGTCGATATGATTGCTGACTATGTCAGCGGTGAGGTGCATGCTGCCGATGACGCCATGGAAGCCAGGTGGGTATTACGCGGTGAGCTCAAGGATATGCAAGTATCAAGGAATACCTTGAAGATTCTGGATTTTCTGAAAGCTTACTTTCCCTAGGAGGTGTAATTATGAAGGTTATTTATCACAATGATTTCAATCAGTCATACTGTTCTGATCCTGCCGCCGCGCCTGGAAGAATAGAAGCGGTGTACAGAGTTCTCCGCGACAAGGTAACTTTTATCGATGCGATTCCTGCAGATAAAGAGGATATAGCCGCCATACATACCCCGTACCATATAGAAAGGGTCACCAGTGATGCTATTTATTATATTGCATCCCTGGCAGCCGGGGGAGCAATACAGGCAGCCGAGATCGGCCTTCAGGAACCATGCTTTGCCCTTATCCGGCCGCCAGGGCACCATGCTTCTGCCGGAAGCGCCTGGGGTTTTTGCTATTTCAATAATATGGCGATCGCTCTCGAAAAGTTAAAAAAAGAAAATAAGATTAAGAAAGCCTTCGTCCTGGACATTGATCTCCACTTCGGAGACGGGACGGTGAATATTCTTGAAGGAAGCGGATATGTATCCTTATACAATCCTTCCGGTTCCTATCCTGAAGAATATTTGAAGAATATCAAAAGCCGTCTCTCCTCCGAGAAGGTTGATATCATAGGGATTTCGGCGGGGTTTGATAACCATGCCGAGGACTGGGGAGGACTTCTTTCTACCGCCGATTATAAGGAAATCGGGAAAATGGTGAGGGAGGCCAGCAAGAAAAATGGGGGAGGGTGCTTTGCCATCCTGGAAGGTGGGTACAATCACAGGGTTCTGGGGCAAAACGTAATGGCCCTGATCGAAGGCATGGAGGCGGGGTAACTATTCCCCCTCGCTGAGGGGGTTTTGGTACTTTTCCTAGGGTTTCCACTTTCATGGAACGGACGATATCATTGCAGCAAAATAGTGGTTGAAATATAGTAGCCATTTATAATACTCTTTTGTGGCGTAAGGTACGCATTGCTGACGCGATCAGGACAGAGGTTCTAATGCGGTGAAACAAACTGATATCAATTGAATCTGGAGGTTATTTTATGAGAAAGTATATTGTTCTTATTGTGCTTTGTCTTTTCTTGAGTGGAGCTGTTCAGGCCTTCGCAGCGGAAAAGCCGCGGATCGGCGTTTTACGATTTACTAACCATACGCACGCCGGCTGGTGGGGCTATACTTCCGGCACGGAACTCCAGGACATGCTCATCGCGGAACTGGCAAGCACGAAGGCGTTCAGGGTTCTGGAAAGGCAGGAGTTGGACAAGGTCCTCAGTGAGCAGAAACTGAGCGAGTCAGGCCTGGTGGAGGAATCCACGAGAATCAGGCCCGGCAGGATTAAAGCGGCCAAGTATCTGGTCGCCGGCACTGTTTCTGCGTTTCAGGAAAGCACGAGCGGCGACGAGGGAGGCATAAATGTTATGGGGTTCCGTGTGGGCGGAGCTAAGAAGACTGCCTACATGGCGGTAGACCTGAAGGTAATAGATACGGAAACCGGTGAAATTGCCGATACACGGACCGTAGAGGCGACGTCTTCCAGCGGCGGGTTACGTCTGTCCGGATCGCTAGGCATGTTTGGCGGAAATCTTGGAAAAGAGGAAAAGACTCCTGTCGGCAAGGCGATACGCTCCTGTATTATTGAGATCTCTGATTATCTGGAGTGTTCCTTGGCGAAAAAAGATGATGCGTGCATAAAGGAATTCAACGAGAAGGAAAAAAAGAGAAAGGATAGGACCAGGAAGGCCATTAAACTGGATGAATAATCCTTTTAATTCTTGTGATGCATGTGAAAAACCGTTATTATAAAGGCGGGGAAGTTTCCCGCCTTTATTTTATTTGCTGCGTCAGTTTTTGCCTGTTTTTTATCGCCAGAGATACCCTGTTGAGGGCTAAAGTAATGGCATCATCAGGCTTTCCTATCAATTTATCGGCCTGTTTATAGAGGCCCAACGCGGCATCTGCATCTCCCCGGCTTTCGGCGCATACGCCCAGGTTGTAAAGGATTGCGGGAGAGTTGGGCGCTAAAATTCTCGCCTGGCCCCATAATTCACAAGCATTGTCCATTCTGCCTCCCCTCGCGTACTCGAGTCCCTGGTTCAGCTTATCCCTGGCGTCAGCAGAATCGATCTGATCTGTTGAATCCATGAGCGTTATTTCAACGGTAACATAATACGGCGCGACATCTTTCATAAATTGCCTTTTTACCGCCTCTTTTACCCCCTCTAACAAAAACTGCCCATCCTCAGGAGGGGAGCGGTCTTCGCACCCCGATGATGTTGCCGCTTTTGAAAGATTGCGTGAATAGAGAATTTTTGCCGTGCCCACTTCAATTAACTTGGGTGTTACGGAAAAATGTGCGTCTCTTTTCGTGCACGATACGTAATAATTTCTCCACTGAATGCACCTTCCCTGATACTCGTTCCCTTTTTTGTCGCGCTTGATTTCATGCTGTACACATTCCTGCCGCTTTTCTCTATAGGTACTGTCTTTCACCAGTGAAGCAGCTACCATACCCGTGTAAATTCCCTGGGCGCCCACTAACTTGCCAATTTTTGCCGCTGTCTTCTGATCAATCAACGCGCTCTGACTGAATTGCTGCTCAGATAGTATTTTGTCAATAGACGCCCTGTCAACTAATGTAAAATACTGTTTGTCATCGATGCTTTTGGATACCAGCGCGCCTTCTATTTCTGCGGCGAATTCCTCGCCGCCCGGCCCGGTAAATGGGAGTACTGCAACGGTCTTTGTAAGGGATGCCTGGTGATATTCTGCGGGCTGCAACATATTAATTCTGACTTTAGTTGCGCATCCCGCTGTGATTATGGTGAAAAGAATGATACACAAGGCGCAAAGCTTCTTGAAAGATAATCCATGGGGACCACGTTGCCGTTTGATTTGCTGCCTGTCCATTTCATTACCTCGCTCAGTATAGGTGTTTGAATTTCATGCTCTTTGTGGAAAGCGGTTACTTTTTATAATCGAGCTTTATGGCGTAAGGAGTGAAATTTGTCACAGTGAAATTACCCTTCTGTTTTATGCTGTTTGCCAGATAGAGTGAATTTTCCGGATAGCTGACGATGAATTCGCCCATCTGTTTATCTTCTACCCCCGTTACCCATACTATGTTTTGAAGGATGCTTTTTATTTCCATGTTTGTGTCGAGATCGGTGACGCCTTTCACTGTAATATTGATCTTCTTTACATTGCCCTGTATGTAAGACCCGACCTTATCAAGGATCGTTGGGGTCAGGTTTTCTGCCAGGTCTTGAAGAGCGGCCGCGGCTGCGTCCTCAACATTGTTTGCAAGCCCCTTTCCTCGTTCCGTACCTGCCGTGAGTATTTCCATGCTACCCGTTTTATTGTTTTTCGCAACAATGCGATATGTCAGCCTGACTGTTACATTATTAAAAGGCATGGAAAGACCGTACCCGATATTTTCTCCCTTCCTTGTGGAGATGGTATAATCCACCTTACCGATGATGATGACGTTCGAAAGGAACTTGTACATCATGCTCCTTACAGCAAGGGTGCTCCCGCTTTTCACGGCCTTTTCAATTTCTCTCGCATCAACGGCGCGCGTGGGGGCCACGTCAACGACTTTGTAATTCTGGTCGATAAGTTTTCCGATGAGTGTCTCCGAAAGTATATTCGTTTCTTCAAATTCATCTCCGCTTCGTCCCGGTTTCCGCGCCGGAATAAATACGGCAAGGGAATTATTGAGGGCAAGTGAAGAAACGGCTTCCCTTGCCTTTGCCGGTTCGACACATGCCTTTATCTTCACCATGAGAATATCTTCTTTTGTTTTTTGGCTCAGGATGTTGTATCTTTTCACAACTCCCCCCACCTGTGTCTTTATCACATCTTCTACGAGGGCAAAATTCTGGACGAAACTTGCCGCCTTGACCTCCGTTCCCACGGTCTGTTCAATTGCCGACCATTTTGCCCTGGCAATGGCCTCCGTTTTCGCAGAGGGGACATCATTGTTGATGATCGCTGCTTCCCCTTCAGTATTCACGCACTTTTCCTGACACAGGCCGACAGGTACATACACAAAACAGAATACAAGTAAAGAAAGAACCATGGTTATCATACGCATCGTACCTTTACCTCCCCGCTGGAAATCTCACACTATGCATAAAATATACTTTAACCGATAATGCTTTGTAAAGGGTATTTGTGGAAAAGACGAAGATCATGTGGGTGCCTTGGGGACACTGTTCCCCGGAATGAAGTGAAAACCCTCCTTGTGGGTGCGGAGCTTCACTTCTTCTTTCCTTCAATCTTCCACAGCCGTCCAGCTCTTGTCCGGATTATATGAGCTCATCTCCCGGGCAACCTTCTCGGTATTCGGTCCGAGGTTCTTCTGGTAAACCTTTCCCTGTTGGTTGACGATAAAGGTCATCACCCCTGACTTGCCCCAGTTTGAGGGGAAGGCGACGAGGGCAAATCCCCCCACCATGTTACCGTTGATGATATAGTTGTATTTTCCTCCCGGCGCGTTTTTTCCCTGTTTCGTCAGTATCTTGAAATAGTAGCCATGAAACGGCGCCCGCGGCTCTTCCTTGAAGGCAGACTTTTCTTTCTTATAACCCTCGTGCCAGGCCCGTGCCACAAGCTCGCCAAAGGGACTCACTGCCTGGCCGGGTGCCGCCCTCCAGAAAAGGCCGTTTCTCTTGCCACGATCGCTCCGAAGTTTCTGTGCATACGCAAATATCCCATCGCCGTCCCAGTCCTTAAGCGTGTACTCGCGCTGCGCCTTGACATAAATCCGACAGACCAGTATGGCCGTGAGTTCATTTTCCCCGATCCGGCGGTTCAATATTTCTTCTTTGCCCGCTTCGGTATCAAAAAACCACTGACCATCCTTTTTTACAATGGGAATCGGAAAAGGCCAGTTTTCGTTGCCTATGTGCAGGAGCACCTTTGAATCGCCCTCTTGTACAAGGATTGTTTTTTCTGCAAGGTGGCCGGCGAGTTCGTCAAATTCAGCGGCGTCCTGCACCTTGTCACCTGAATGAAGGTCTTTTCCGGAAGGCCCGAATAGCTGATCAATTACAGCCTCGTCTTTTGCCTTGACGGCATCAACCAGAGTCTTCATGGCATCTTCAGGAGAGGAAAAGAGTCTCTGCTGAGATGCCCCGGCTGCCGGAATGCTCCACGCAAAGACAAACGCCACAGTGACCAAAAGCAGTGTGGCGGTAGCCAAACCACGCAATATATACAACAAGGATTTCTGTCCAATTGTCTCCATAGTTTCTTTCCTTTCCTTTCCTTTCCTTTCCTTTCCTGATTCATTAATTTCCCGGCATATGAAAATATTTTTTAAAAAGACATGAAAATGCTATCGACGTAATTTGCCCTTAAAGTCATCCCTGCCCATGGGAGCATCACTTCTTGCGCCAGTCTTGCTTGCAGGTGCAGCAGAGGGACGTACCGCCGGACTGCTCTGGCGGCTTGTTTTGCCGCGAAGACTCTGTGATTTTGCTTCACTATCTCCCCTGTAGCCACCAAAGGTAACTGATGGTGTTCGTACAGGCTGCACGCGTTTGTCGGTTGGACGGGGCAGAGCAGAGCCTTTGCCGATACTGGAAATCGGCGCCGCCTTGCCCTTGCTGATATCAGGAGCCGTTGGAGCTGTATGTTTGCTGACATCCTGAACTGGTGGCGCCTTCTGTTTGCCGATACCATGAGCAGGAGGCACCGGCTGTTTGCGTATACCCGGTGTCGGCGTAACAGGCCGCGTGCCAATGTCCTGAGGGGGTTTCTTTGATGGAGTCGAAACAACACCACGGCTCTCCTTGCCGCGATTACTCAAAGAATGAGCATTACCCGTAGGTCCGAAGACCCGTGGCAAAGGCTTGGGAGATGGTGTAGATCTCCCCCTGATTTCAGGCATGCGTGTTTTCTTCGGGCCACTGGGGCCGCTGCCTGGGTGTAATGCCCGATACCTCCATGGGCTGCCGTGCGATGCATCATGCCTCCATGTTTGGCGTATGTAAGGTCTGCTTCTATTTACATACACATTCTTTATATGAACATGGGGCTTTGCATGATTGACCCAGCCGGGGCGGTTCCAGCCATGATAGATCACATGGTGGTGACTCCAGTCGAAGTCTAAGGTCAACCAGCCTCCAATTGCCAGACCGAAGCCAAAAGTTATGAAAGGCACTCTGCCCGGAACCCATCTCTCGACATAGACAACCGAGGGATCATACTGCGGAACGTATATATACCTGGGTTGCGCAGGGATGATCTGGATATAGTCTCCTATAATAAGAATAGTGTGTTGACTGGTGCTCTCCAGATTACCGGCGTTTCTTGCCTGCCATCTTAGCCGCTGGATCGATCTCGTTACATCTTCCGGCTGGCTGAGAAAAGCGTCCCCCACATCGGCTGTCCAGTCTATATGATCAGCCATCATTTTCAGAACGTCCGGGTAACGGGCAATTGCCTTGACGGATTCATCCCAGTTTTGCCGGTCAATACTTGACAGTGTCCCACCGCTTTTCAACCACGCGTGGGCATCCAGAATTTCCGCCGGATATGTCGAAGCCGGGAGCATCTGGGCCAGCAGCGGGTCAGGGTACAGTGCGATTGGCGCGATGAGGTTGTCAATCTCCTGATCCGTGTATAAGTACGCCATGGACGCACTGCTCTCTCCGGCCTGAATTGACAGGAAGGCCGAAAGCCATACAACAAAGATGAGCAGAAAGCTCTTTATGCCTCGTCTATTCATTGTTTCGATTCCTTCTAGTAGTTGCCTGGATATTACAGAGGGGTTGTTTTCTCCCCGATCCCGTGGTTCAACAGGGCCCAGAGATTCACAGGATCAATCCCGTTCATATTGCCTTTCATCTCGCCACAAAAAATTATTTTCGGCGTGCACCTCCGAAGAGGGAACCGAGAACACCCCTTATGATCTGACGACCGAGCTGGCTGCCGATGGCATGGGCCGCGCTTTTCACTGCGGCGCCAAGATACCTTGCTGCATCGGACTGAGGCTCTTTGCCTTTCGTCTGTTTTTCCTGCTCCTCCTGCTCGGTCTGGGCAGCCTTCTCTTTCAATTTTTCGTAGGCACTTTCCCGGTCCACAACCTTTTCATAATGGCCATAGATTACAGACGCCCTGATCAGTTTCGCAAGCTCTTCGGGGGTTAGTGTTCCCAGCTTGCTCTTCGGGGGAAGTATCCATGCCTTTTCGACCATGGTGGGTACGCCTTTCTCATCCTGCACGGAAACAAGAGCTTCACCCACGGCAAGCTCCAGGATCACCTTCTCCGTGGCCACCTTTGGATTGGCACGGAAGGTTTCTGCCGCTACCTTTACGGCCTTCTGATCCCTCGGGGTGAAAGCCCTGAGAGCGTGCTGGATGCGGTTGCCGAGCTGGCCGAGGACCGTGTCGGGAACATCGATTGGATTCTGCGTCACGAAGTAAACCCCCACGCCCTTGGAGCGGATGAGGCGGACGACCTGTTCAATCTTGTTTTCGAGGGCTTTCGGCACATCCTTGAAGAGGAGATGGGCTTCGTCGAAGAAGAAGACGAGCTTAGGTTTTGGAGGATCCCCCACCTCCGGCAGCTGTTCGTAGAGCTCCGCCAGAAGCCAGAGAAGGAAGGTGGCGTAAAGGTTGGGTGACTGCATCAACCTGTCTGCCGTAATGATGTTGACGACACCTTTCCCGTTCGCATCGGTCTGCATGAGATCATTAATGTCCAGGGCGGGCTCTCCGAAAAATCTGTCTCCGCCCTGTTCCTCGAGAACAAGGAGGTTTCTCTGGATGGCGCCGATGCTCGCCGTGGAGATGTTGCCGTACTCGGTCTTGAATTTGCTTGCGTTGTCTCCCGTAAACTGAAGCATGGCTCTCAAGTCTTTGAGATCGAGAAGCAGGAGACCATTGTCGTCTGCAATCTTGAAAATGGCGTTGAGGACGCCGCTCTGCGTCTCGTTGAGGTTCAAGATGCGGCTGAGAAGCAAGGGGCCCATCTCCGATACAGTGGCCCGAAGCGGGTGGCCTTTCTCTCCGAAGACGTCCCAGAAGGTGACGGGATACCCTTCGAAACTGAAGTCCTTCAAGCCAAGATCTTTGATCCTCTCGCTGACTTTCGGGTTTTCCCCTCCCGGCTGGCTGAGGGTTGCGAGATCTCCCTTCACGTCGGCCAGGAAAACGGGAACGCCGATGGAACTGAATTGTTCTGCCAGGACACGAAGCGAAACGGTCTTGCCGGTACCGGTGGCGCCTGCGATAAGACCGTGACGGTTTGCCATTTTGGGAAGGAGGGATATTTCACCCTCGCCTTTCGCGATGGGAAGTACAGGAACTGATGATGCCATGTTTTCCTCCGGAATACTTTATGCCCCCTTGCGTCTTCAGGACACGACGTGAGGGGGGAGAGGACATTTATTTCAAGGGACACGTCAAGACGGCCCCGGCGTGAAAGCAGGGCCGCCTTCGTGAACTTCACATCAGCAATCACTTTTTCTTTTTGTCAGCTTTCTTGCCGGTTTCTTTTACCTCAATAGTTGCTGCTTTCATGGTGTACTCGATGGTGACCTTGGCGCCAACCTTTAATTCGCCCGTCACTTTCGTGCTCGCGTCAAGTGCGATTTCCCATTTATCTTTGCCTTTTTGAACTACTATTTTGTCTTTTGTCAATTCGAGGACGGGACCGGTTACCTGGTAGGTATTGGGGCCTGCGGCAAATGCGATAGAAACAGAAAGCAGAAGAATTGCGATAACAAAAATGGTTCTCTTCATGGGAATTCCTCCTTGTTTTGATGTGTGTGCCTATTCTAATGGATACGTTGAAAATGTCAAGGCGAACCTTCTGTTTGTTCGATTGTGACGTTGAATAAGATGTGATGGAGAGATCATTCTCTTCACCAAAAGGACAATTTTTATTCCCAACTCATACGCTATTTCCCGATGCAGAAGGTTGAGAATATCCTGTCCAGAACCTCTTCATTGATAGTTTTTCCCGTGATTTCTCCGATAGTATCAAGGGCTTCCCGAACATCAAAGGCAGAGAATTCGGGAGAGAGATTGTTAAGGATGCTATCTTTTGCCTTGGAAAGAAGGCCTCGAGTTTTTTCGATGGCTGATTTATGGCGGACATTGGAGACAATATAGGGAAAATGGTAATTTTCCGTATGGTCTAAAATGCGCGCATGAATGGCATCTTTAAGGGCCGGTATGCCATCGCCATGCTTTGCTGATATCCATATAGGAGGCTGCAGTTCAGGTGAAATCGCTGTTAGTTGCAGCTCATCAAGCTTGTGAGGGAGATCGGTCTTGTTGATAACAACGATATGTTTCTTCTCGCGGCTTCGGTGTATGACTTCGGTATCTTCTTCCATCAGCATGTCACTGCCGTCAAGTAACACAATGACGACATCCGCCTGGGCAAGCTTCTCCCATACCAAATGGATGCCCTCTTTTTCGATAATATTTTCCGGTGCTCTTATGCCGGCGGTGTCGGTAATTTTTACGGGAATTCCCCTGATGTTGATAATTTCTTCGATATAATCTCTTGTTGTTCCAGGTATGGCTGTCACAATAGCGCGCTCTTCACCAAGAAGCCTGTTCAAGAGACTCGATTTTCCCACATTTGGCCTTCCTGTGATCACGGCACTTATACCATCCCTATATGCTCTCCCTTCACGGTATGTTTTGGCAAGCTTATGAAGTTCGTCGTCAATGAAATCGATTTCCTTGGCTATCTCTGAGGGGTTGCGGAATTCCACGTCTTCATCGGTGAAGTCAATAGAGATTTCCAGAGATGCAAGTACGTCTATGATCGATGCGCGGATTTTTTCTATTTTTTCAGCTAAGTTGCCCTTGAGCTGAGAAACAGCCATCACGAGGCCCCGTTCTGTTTTCGCTGTGGCCATATCCGCAATGGCCTCTGCCTGTGAAAGATCAATCCTGTTGTTCAGAAAGGCGCGCCGCGTGAACTCTCCCGGTTCTGCGAGGCGGGCGCCCGCCCTGATGACTTCAGCAAGTACAGACTGCAGAACAACATGACCGCCATGGCAGTTGATCTCCAGGACGTCTTCACCTGTATAGGAGTGAGGTTTTATCATAAGAGAAATGAGAACCTCATCTATCACCGTGCCTGCTTCCGGCGAAATGATGTCCCCATAATAGAGATGATGACTTTTGTAGTCGTCATCTCCTTTCGATGATTTGAAGAGGAGGCGGGCAATATCCCTCGATTTTGGGCCACTAATCCGTATTATGCCGATTCCTCCAGTACCGGGAGGGGTGGCTATGGCCGCTATGGTGTCTTCCAAGCTCCACCTTTTTTGACGGGCATGATTACAATTTTTCTGAATTCACCTTCGCCCCGGCTTTTGGTCGTCAACGATTCTTCGTTTTGCAGGGCTAGATGAATAATGCGTCGGTCATGGGCATTCATATGTCCGACAGTTAAGGCTTTCTTTGTTTTTTTTACTTTTTCTGCCAGTTTTGCAGCCAGTGCGACCAGTGAATCTTCTCTTCTTTTTCTATATTCTTCTGTATCTACTATGATCATTTTCCGGGTATCTGCATACTTGCTTATGGACTTGTTCACAATATACTGAATAGCGTCTAAGTTCTGCCCTCTTTTTCCTATAAGTAAACCACTGCCGTCCCCCTTAATGTTGAGGATGATCGCATCAGATGTTTCTTCAATGGTGACGGGACAATCGAGTTTCATCCGCAGGAGAATGCCCTCCAGGATAATTTTTGCCTTGATGGCTATGGTTTCTTCAGTGATGCTTTCCGTTTTAGTGTCTTGAGGAGCATCCGCGTGGGAAGCAGGTTTTGTTTGCACAGATTTCTGAGGTTGCTTTGCCGGTGTATCTATGGTCATATCGAGGGACATTATGCTGGCTTTAATTTTTGCTTTTTTTGATCCCAAACCGAGAAATCCCGATGATCCGTCGGTAATGATTTCTATATTAAGCTTTTCCCTCGGTACATTGAATTCTGTGCAGGCCTTTTCAATTGCCTCGTCTATTGTTTTTCCTTCAAATTCCAAAGACTCCATAGTTATTACCTCAACTTATAGTGGCCGTTTGTTAATATAGTATTGCTGCCCGATGCTTAAGATGTTTTGAAAGAGCCAGTAAAGAACCAGACCTGATGGAAAACTTATAAACAGAAATGTGAAAAAAACGGGCATCAGCATCATGATTTTTTGTTGCATCGGGTCACCCATAGCGGGGGTCATCTTCTGCTGAATAAGCATAGTCGCCCCCATGATAATCGGTGTAATGTAATAAGGATCCTTTGCCGATAAATCCTGAATCCACCAGTAGAACGGTGCATGGCGAAGCTCGATAGAATACATGAGGGCCTTGTACAGGCCGAAGAATACCGGTATTTGAAGCACCATGGGGAGACACCCGCCCAGGGGGTTTACCTTGTGCGTTTTGTACAGTGCCATCGTTTCCTGGCTCAGCTTTGTTTTGTCATTCTTGTACTTTTCCCGGAGCTCGGCTATCTTCGGCTGAAGTTTCTGCATCTCCTTCATTGATTTGTAACTCTTATTCCCCAGGGGCCAGAATAGTATCTTTATAATGAGGGTGAGGATAAGGATAGCAATGCCGTAGTTTTTGACATAGTCATTGAGAAACTTAAGAGAGACCAGCAGAGGCATAGCCAGCCACTTCATCCATGAGCCAAAGTCAATGGAGTTTTCAAGACCGACCCCCTGGGCTTTAAGAATATTGTGTTCCTTTGGTCCAAGATACAAAGAATAATTGAATAACCCTGTCTGCCCGGGGGGGATAATATTTTGCGGGCCCTTGAGGTTTACGGAAACCATATTACGGGCATCAACTGAAAGGAAAAGACTTGTCAGTGTCGGGTTCTGTGGGATCATGGAGGCGATAAAATATTTGCTCTCAAACCCCGCCCAGGCTACATCGGGGCCGCGCAGTTTCCCCGATTCAATTTTATTCACCTCGTAGAGATCGACATCTTTTGCAATGAAGGAAATAGGTCCGTCATGGCCATAACTGTCTGATTCTGCCTTAGGGTCGACATACTGATACCATGAAAGGAGGGCAGTCTGGCTTATGACTCCCTTTGATAAATTATGTACTTTCACCTCCAAATCAATTGCATATTTACCCGGATAGAAAGTAAAGGTTTTTTCCACCTTCATTTCGTTCGGGTATATCTGTGTGAAGGTAAGTTTTTTGTTATCCTGGGTTTGCGTCAGATCAAGGGAACTGCTGTCTGCCGTGAATATGCTGTCCGGAAGGATATCCACATTTGATTCAGGAAAGGTGATACCGAGAGGTTTTTGCATGCCTTCCATAACATTGACGAGCTCGATGAGGTCGGAATTGCTGTCGAGAGTGGTGCGGTATTCTTTCAGTTTGAACGATTTCAGAGAGCCGCCTTTTGTCGTGAAGACAGCAGTATACAGAGGTGTTACAACGGTAACATCCTTCTCGGTTCCTGCAACCTTTTGAGACAGGATGGTTCTGGTCTGAGAAGGCGTTAACTGTGCCGGAGCAGTTTCTTTTACTGCCGGTGTTCCAGGAACGGGTGTTTCCTGCTGTGTGGGCTCCGGCTGTTTAGGGGGTGGCTTTGTTGCAAAAAACGCCTGCCAGGCAAAAACAACTATCAGTGACAGGACTATGGCAAGCAAGGTCCTCTTGTCCATTTAATACCTCCACGCATCCGCGTCTGATTTTTTATTTAACAGGATCATACCCGCCGGGGTTAAAGGGGTGGCAGCGAAAGAGCCGCTTCAGACCGGAAAACGAACCCCTTAGCGGGCCGTATCGCCGGATTGCGGTTATCGCATATTCAGAGCAGGAGGGATAAAAACGGCAACATGGAGTAAAAAGAGGGGATATACATATCTGGTAGACTCGAATAAAAAGGACAAGGATCTTCCCCAGAAACTGCATAAACATTATTATGCACCTGATGTTCTGATCAAATGGCTTTCCAACTCCCTGAATACATCATCATATTTCAAGAATGATGCATCTTTTTTTGCAATGATCACAAAGTCTTGTGAAGTTGAAAGTCTTGATGCGTGTAGTCTGAAAAACTCTCTTACGAGACGTTTAATTCTGTTTCTTTTAACAGCACTCCCCACTTTTTTACTGACCGTAATTCCCAGTCTGCTCATCCCCATTTTATTCTTGCATGCGATAATGGTGAAATGTTTGGAATTGCTTCGCACCCCCTGCTGATAGACGGTTACATAATCTCTTCTTTTGCGAATTCTTACTTGCTTGCGAAAGGATTGTGTTCCCATGGACCGCTTTTTCGGGGTTATACGGTCAATCGCTTTCTCCCCTTTGCGCGTCTTCGACTCAGGACCAGCCTTCCCCCTTTGGTGGACATTCTCACAAGAAAACCATGGGTTCTTTTCCGCTTTGTATTACTGAAATTTGTCAGATTCTTTTTCATTCACTGTACTCCGGTGAAAATAATAAGGAACTTGATAAACCATATCAAGGTATGTTTGTCAAGGTCAATTTCATAGAGTTGAGTTGTCCTGCATAGGGGAGGGTGGAAAATTCACCATAGTTCGGCTATTTTTCTTGACACATTAACAGCTTTTCCACATACTTCTCCGAAAAAGAAAGTTTCAATAAATTGGAAATTCTACCAAGGGGCAGCAGATATCGAGGCTATAATTTCTTTAGATTATTTGTCTTTGTAATGGTCTTCTTTTTCCCCCCCTACATCCACGCCCTCGAAATCGTCCCTTTTACTACAAAGAACCAGAGTCCCATCGTGCAGATTTATGGTCTTCCTTCCGCAGGAAGTGCTCATCTCCTTTCACCGGGCCAGAAGGAAGTTCTGGTTATGATGGATTATTCAAGTAACTATGTGGAAGACAATAAAGGCGGGGAATCCATTACGCTCGATGGGGAAACAGCGCGCATCACCCTGCATGGAAGATATGGATTGTCAAAAAACGTAGAATGCGGAATAGAAGTTCCCTATGTCGTGCATGGCGGGGGCTTTCTGGACAGTTTTATTATTCATTACCATGATCTCTTCGGCTTTCCCCAGGGAGGGCGTGATAAGGCACACCGCAACCGGCTGCTCTACCGCTATTCTCGTGAAGGCGTCGAGAAAATGAGGATTGACAGTTCCGGTAATGGTTTGGGGGACATCAGTCTTACCGCAGGCTTTCAACTGTATTACGATGGGAAGGAATATCCGAGGACACTGGCGTTAAGGACAAGCCTCAAGATCCCGACGGGGGACAGTGATTCTCTCCATGGTAGCGGCAGTATTGATTTCTCTTGCCTGTTCACGGCCAGTGATGACTACAAACTGCGGTACGGCCATGGAAAGTTGTTTGCGTCAATGGGATTCATGGCGATGACCCGCGGAGATGTCCTTTCTGCGCAGCAGCGGCACTATGTTGGTTTTGGCAGCATGGGAGGAGGCTGGAGCCCTTTTCCCTTGATTACATTAAAGATCCAGTTTGATGCCCATACCCCTTTCTATAAGGACAGTCGACTACGAGAACTTTCCACAAGTTCAGCGCAGGTAATACTTGGCGGCGCATTGGCCCTCTCTGAACGAACAAGCCTGGACATCGCCGTGTCTGAAGATATCATAACAAAGACCTCTCCGGATGTGGTATTTCATTTCGCGTTTCGTACCCGGTTTTAATACTTGTAACCATTGTTCTCACTACCAAAGGAGCGATTTCCGGGGGGGCATACTCGCGATCATTGAGGAAAGTGTAAGAATTAAAAAAATTAGGCCATTCCGGGAGAGTTATTTTTGATTTGTTATTTCATTACGGATGGTATAACTCCCCCGGTGAGAGAAAATGTTATGAATCGATTCCGGATATTTACTGAATTTGAACCGAAGGGTGATCAGACAAAAGCCATCGCGGAGCTCTCCCGGGGTGTTGATCAGGGAGAGCCCCACCAGGTGCTTTTGGGGGTGACGGGTTCCGGAAAGACCTTTACCATTGCCAATGTTATTCAGGCTGTACAGAGACCTGTTTTGGTGATTGCCCACAACAAGACACTGGCGGCACAGCTCTACGGTGAATTCAAGACGCTGTTTCCGGAAAATGCCGTTGAGTATTTCGTCAGCTATTATGACTACTATCAGCCCGAGGCGTATCTTCCCAGTACGGATACCTATATTGAGAAGGACGCGTCTATCAACGAAGAGATCGACAAGCTGCGACATTCCGCCACCCGCTCTCTCATAGAGCGTAATGATGTCATCATTGTAGCGAGCGTGTCCTGTATTTACGGGCTTGGTTCTCCCGAGGCCTATTCCGGGATGCTTCTCCGCCTGGAAGAGGGAATGGAGATTCCACGGGATGATGTACTCAGAAAGCTGGTGGAAATTCAGTATGAACGTAACGATATTGACTTTCATCGGGGCACCTTCCGTGTTCGGGGTGATGTGGTGGAAATATTTCCTGCCTACGAGGAGGAGAAGGCAATACGGGTGGAGTTTTTTGGAGATGCCGTGGATTCCATCTCCCTCATCGATTCCCTGCGGGGGAAAAAACTTGGCCGTATTTCGAAGCTGGCCGTCTTTCCCGGGAGCCACTATGTGACCACGAAGGACACAGTGAGACGAGCCATTGCCGCCATAAGGGAAGAATTGGGAGAGAGACTCCGGGAACTGCATGGGGAAAATAAACTTGTTGAGGCCCAGAGGCTGGAGCAGCGGACCAAGTTTGATATGGAAATGATGGAGGAGATGGGGTACTGCCAGGGCATTGAGAATTATTCCCGTCACCTTACGGGGAGAAAACCTGGTGAACCGCCTCCCACCTTGATGGAATACCTCCCGGGAAACGCATTGATTATCATTGATGAATGCCACGCCACAATACCGCAACTTGTCGGGATGTACCGGGGTGACCGATCTCGCAAGGAGACGCTGGTGAATTACGGCTTTCGCCTCCCCTCGGCGCTGGATAACCGCCCCCTGATGTTTAAGGAATATGAGGCCTTAGAAAATCAGAGGATTTACGTATCGGCCACTCCGGCGGAGTATGAACTGCAAAAAGCCCGTGGGCGGATTGTAGAGCAGATTATACGGCCGACAGGGCTTATGGATCCGGAAATTGTCGTGAAACCGATACAACACCAGGTTGATGACCTCCTTTCAGAGATACGCGACAGGGGGAATAAGGGCGAACGGGTTCTGGTGACAACACTGACCAAGAGGATGGCAGAAAACCTGACCGCATATTATCAGGGTCTCGGCATAAAGGTAAGGTATCTCCATTCTGATATCCACACCCTGGAGCGGGTGAGTATAATCCGCGATCTGAGATTGGGTGAGTTCGATGTCCTTATCGGGGTAAACCTTTTACGCGAGGGGCTTGACATACCCGAGGTTTCGCTGGTTGCAATTCTAGATGCCGATAAGGAGGGATTTCTCCGTTCCGAACGTTCGCTGATTCAAACAAGTGGAAGAGCGGCGAGGAATTTAGCAGGACAGGTAATCATGTATGCCGATACTATTACGGCTTCGATTCTGAACTGCCTCAATGAGACGAAAAGAAGGAGGGAGATACAGCGTCGTTATAACGAAGAATATGGTATCACGCCGGAGTCCATCAAAAAGTCCATTCATGATATTCTTGCGTCTATATATGAGGCCGATTATGTGACAGTGCCCGTTATTTCGGAAGACAGAAAGATGTATTACCCGGAGGAGGAGCTGCCGGTGATGATTAAGCGCTTGAAAGAAGAGATGAAGGAGGCCGCGAGAAATCTCGAGTTTGAGAAAGCAGCGGAACTCCGGGACAGGATTAAGGAACTTACCGGCATATTGATCGAGATGGGGGGAGAAGTATAGGGTATACACTAAAATGTGGTCACCACGTGGAAGGAAAAGATTGACTTTGCGTGATCATTTTTATAGACATGCCTGGTTGGATTCTCAGATAATTATGCGTAAAATCATTTCTATAGCCATTGCGACAGCGGGAATCATCCTGTTCGTTTTTACGGGATTCTCCCATGCCGGGACTCTTTCAGAAGAGATGAGCAGGCATATTGCAGGGAGAATCAAAGACACAGATATCTCCGCAAAAATAATCTGCACTGACAGACAGTCGTGCAAGTCGGTCCTGACGCCCAAATTTTATATAGACCGGAAATTCAAGCCCGCCTGGAGCGATGATTTCGGTCCGCTTCCCTATATGGAAAGTTTTTTAGCGGTGATCCATGAGGCATTTCACGAGGGACTGAGGCCCGATGACTATCATATCCGCAAAATTGAATTGATCCTCACCGGGCTCTATGAAGGCATACTCATGGGGGAATCACCAGACATCGTAAAGCTTGTGGAGCTCGATCTTCTGCTTTCGGATGCGTTTCTCCTCTATGCGTCACATCTGCTCTATGGCCGTATCGATCACCGTACTGTGTATCCAGGATGGGTTATCTATCAGAGATCTGCTGATCTTATAGCGGTTCTTCGCAATGCCCTCGTTTCAGAAGAAATAGAGGAGTCCCTGGCAGGACTAATTCCATTTCACTCCGGATACGCGGGGTTGAAAGAAAAATTGGTTTCGTATCGGCGTATTGCCGAAAATGGAGGCTGGCCTCAGATACCGAAGGGGCCAAAAATGAAAAAGGGGTCCCATGGCCAAAGGGTAGCAATTCTGAGGCAGCGGCTTTTGGTATCGGGCGATCTTGAGAGAGCGGGAGAAAATACGCATGACGTCTTCGATCAAAAACTGGAGGAGGCGGTTCAGCGGTTTCAGAAACGTCACGGCCTGAAAATCGATGGGACCGTTGGTCGGTCAACAATGGAAACAATGAATATTCCCGTCGAGAAGCGCGTACGGCAAATCGCGCTCAACATGGACCGCATGCGCTGGCTCCCTGATGATCTCGGTGACCGTTACGTGTTTGTCAATATCGCGGATTTTCATCTGGAGGTTGTGGAAGATGGTCGGGAAGTGATGACGATGAAGATCATCGCGGGAAAGCGTGATTGGCGAAGCTGTGTCTTGAGCGCGAAAATGTCGTATCTGGAACTGAATCCTTACTGGAAAGTGCCGGACAGCATTGCGACGAAAGAGATACTGCCTAAAATTAAGAACAATCCCGAGTATCTGGCAAGAAAAAAAATAAAAATGTTCAGAAACTGGAACGATCAGGGAGCGGGTATAGATCCGAAGACGGTCGATTGGTCGCGCATCAGGGCGGATAAGTTTCCCTATAGGCTTCGTCAGGAGCCGGGACCCGGCAATGCCCTGGGCAGGATAAAGTTTATATTTCCCAACGCGTGCGAAATATACCTCCACGATACGCCGACGCGCCGTCTTTTTGGAAGACAGCGGCGGGATTTCAGCCACGGGTGCATCCGCATAGAAAAGCCGATTGAACTGGCTACCTATCTCCTGAAAGATAAAGCGACATGGACGCGTAAAAAAATACTTGACGAAATCAGAAAGGGCAAAAGACAGGTGGTGATGCTTTCCAATCTCTTTGATGTTCATATTTTCTATGGGACCGCCTGGCTTGATAGAGAGGGAAATCTGCAGTTCCGTAACGATATTTATCACATCGACGAGGTACCGTGTACGCTGACTTTTGGCGGAGTTCAGACGGCAGCGGCAAATCAATAAGGAACATGTACGAAAAACTTGCTCTGTCCTTCAGGATTCAAGGTGTTAAGGGATCGAGGATTCGCATGAGTATTGGAAACTGCGCACGTGAAACCTTGAATCCTCAAATCCTTTTTGCTGCCGAATAGCAGAAAAACCTACTATTTTCCATACCGGTACGTCAATGGATGAAAGCTCACAGAACATGGTTAATGCTACACCGGCGACCCCCGGTATCTACCTCATGAAAGACAAAGAGGGGAAGGTCATCTATATCGGGAAGGCCAAAAATCTCAGGAACCGCATCAGTACATATTTCAGAGGTGCAGATTCGCGATATATGGTTCCCTTCTTGATATCTAAGATTCACGATATTGAGTGCATTGTTACGGAGACGGAAAAAGAAGCCCTGATATTAGAGAATACTCTGATTAAGGAACATCGGCCCCGGTACAATGTCATTTTCCGTGATGACAAAACCTATTTTACGATCCGGATTGATCTCGCCGGCCTTTTTCCACGCTTCCAATTAGTCAGGCGTCCGAGGAAGGATGGGGCAAAATATTTCGGTCCATACCCATCGAGCGCTTCTGCAAAAGAGACTCTCCGCTTTCTTCAGTCCATATTTCCCCTGCGAACATGCAGAGATCAGGAATTGAAATCCAGGAAGAGGCCCTGTCTTGAATATGAGATCAGGAGATGTCTTGCCCCATGTGTCGGCCATATTGATACATCATCATATCAGCGGATGGTAAAGGATAGTATGGCGTTTATGGAGGGACGCGGGGAAAAGCTGATTGCCGATCTGCGTGCACGCATGAATGATGCATCGGAACTCCTGCATTTTGAAGAGGCTGCCTTTCTGAGAGACAGATTAACAGCCATTGAGGAAACGCTGGAGAAACAGAGCGTAGTGTCCATGTCTTTCAAAAATCGTGATGTATTCGGTATATACCGAGAGGGAATACTGACGCAGGTGTGTATTGTATATGTGAGGAAAGGTAAGGTTACCGGAAAGAAGGTAATTCCCGTTTTCAAGATCCAAGGCGATATCTCTGAGATTATTTCATCACTTGTGAAACAGTACTATGACCATGAACCGTATATACCAGATGAAGTACTAATTCCCGTTGATATAGAAGACAGAATGGTAATAAAAGAGTGGTTGTCGGAGAAAAAGGGCAGGGTTGTGATAGTGACTGTACCTAAGAAAGGAGAAGGTCTTGAATTTCTCCGTATCGCAGGCTCCAATGCGGAGCATGTATTCAGAACAGAGAGACGGGCAATGGACCCGAGCGAGACACTTATGGAAATGGTGAGAGTCCTCCATTTGAAAAACGAGCCAAACCGGATAGAATGCTTCGATATATCGAATATCGGGGGGACTCATGCTGTCGGTTCCATGGTAACCTTTGTGGATGGAAGGCCATGGAAAGCAGGATACAGGCGTTTCCGCATCAGAACGGTGAAAGAAGCCGATGATTATGCCATGATGTATGAGATGTTGAAACGTCGGTTTCGCAGGAAGGAAAAGCTTCCGGACCTGGTCGTCGTGGACGGAGGAAAAGGACAATTACAGGTGGCGATCACCGTGCTCAAAGATCTGCATGTGCAAGGTGTTGATGTCATCGGCCTGGCAAAGGGGGACAAGGAACGGGATGTCCATACAGTGCAGGATCACGCGTATTGTTTCGGTAAAAAAAATCCTGTGTACATTTTTAGATGGCCGGAGGTCCTTTTTTTTCTCCAGCGGGTGAGAGATGAGGCGCACAGGTTTGCCGTTACATACCATCGCAAGGTAAAACACGAGAGCGATTTCCATTCTGAACTGGATGCCATTCCTGGCATCGGCGCATTCAGAAAGAAGACATTGCTGAATTTCTTTGGCGATATAAAAAAAATCAGGGAAGCATCGGTAGGTGAACTGCAAAAGGTACAAGGTATTGGGGGCAGGAGAGCGGAAAAAATCTATGCCTTTTTCAGAAATCGGGCTGAAGCGGAAAATCGATGAACTTTATCTCCATCTTAATTATCGCCGTCGGTCTCGGAATGGACGCCTTCTCGGTGGCAATCAGTGTGGGGTCCACTTCCCGGGTTTTTTCGTTCACGCCTGTATTTCGTCTTTCCTTTTGCTTCGGGCTGTTCCAGGTTCTTATGCCTATTGCAGGGTGGTATGCCGGTATGACTGTTGCAAATGTCATTGCCGAATATGATCACTGGATCGCATTTGGGCTTCTTGCCTTTGTCGGCGGGAAAATGATCAAGGAGTCATTTAGTGAAGAGGAAAAAGTTCACGCGGTGGATCCAACGAAAGGAGCAACTCTCATTATACTTTCAGTGGCTACGAGCATTGATGCCCTCGCCGTTGGCCTCAGTTTTGCGTTCTTGAACATACCCATCGTCTACCCATCAATAATTATCGGTATTGTCGCCTTTCTCATGACTGCGGCGGGGATGTTCTTCGGGGAAAGGTTAGGGAAGATTGTCGGCAAGAGGGTAGAAATATTGGGAGGTGTCATCCTGATCGGCATTGGTGCAAAAATATTGATTGAACATATGGCATGATACGAGGGGGAATTAAGAAGCATGAAGTCGGTATATTATACTGTGGCTTCGACTGCCTTCGGCGATGCCGGGATTGTGTGGATGCAAAAAGATGGCTCTCCATCTGTCATGAAAATCTTCTTTTCTGCCGAGGGTGAGGGTACGGACAACCTTGTCCAGCGGTATTTCCCGGGTGCTGAAATACGGTCACACAGCAATGTAGAAAAAGTGTGCCATCATCTTCGGGACTATCTGGCGGGAGATCCACCTGATTTTTCTTTGAACATGCTTGATATGAGAGCATGTAGTCAATTCCAGAGGAATGTTCTCCTTATTGTCTGGTCAATTCCGCGGGGTATGGTCGGTACGTACAAGCAACTTGCGGAAAAAATCAGGTCACCGAGGGGTGCACGAGCGGTAGGGACGGCCCTTGCCTCTAATCCATTTCCCCTCGTCATTCCATGTCACCGTGTTATACGTACAGACGGAAGCTTAGGCGGGTACGGGGGAGGATTAGAGATGAAAAAGACTCTTCTTGCGATTGAAGGCGTCCTCGTGGATGAAAAAGGGAAAGTGCTGCCGCGGTTTTTCTGGTGATAGGATAATCAGCGCAACCCCTGCTACAAGACGGAGCATTCCGGCTGTTTTCGTAAATGGAAAGGATTTGCACTGCCTGGAGATTAGTTGGCCGGTTTTGGTTTCCTGACTTCTTTTATCACCGCCAGGTTATCCCGGTGAATGATTTCATCATAGTCTTTATACCCTAAAACCTGCTCAATCCTGGATGACTTAAGCCCCATGATCTTTCTGATTTCTGCGGAACTGTAATTCACCAGTCCTTTAGCCAACGGGGTTCCTTCCTTATCAACGCATGTCACAGGGTCACCGATGCTGAAATCACCTTCTATGTTGGTTATGCCTGAGGGAAGCAGGCTTTTCCCTTCCTCAATAAGAGCCGTTTTCGCTCCATCATCGAGAAAGAGTTTACCCCGCGACTTCAGGGTAAAGGCTATCCAGTATTTTCTGCTGCTCAGATGTTCACTGGCGGGCAAGAAGAGTGTTCCGATTTCTTTACCCGCAAATATATCGCGCAGGATGCCCTTTTTCTTACCAGGGGCGATAATGCAAGGGATGCCTGATGCCGTAACCTGTTTTGCAGCCATAACCTTGCTTTTCATGCCTCCCAATCCAACCTCTGTTGTCTCATCTGTCGCCGCTTTTTCTATTTCTTCCGTAAACACTTTTACCAAACTGATCAGTTTCGCTTTTTTTGATGCGGCGGGACTCTGGTCATAAAGACCGTCCGTACTGGTTAGATTGATTAGAAGGTCGGCATCGATAACGTTGGTAATCATGGCGGCCAGATGATCGTTGTCGCCGAACTTGATCTCATCAACCGCTACCGTGTCGTTTTCATTTATGATGGGGATGATACCCCAATCAATGAGCGTGGATAAGGTATTCCGGACATTTAAATACCTTTTTCTCTCCGTTAGGTCACTCATAATGAGAAGGATCTGTGCGACGTACAGACCATATTTTCCGAATGCGTTGGAATATACCCGCATAAGCCTGCTCTGTCCGATCGCCGCGGCAGCCTGTTTCTGTGGCATGCTTTTTAACCTGCCCGTTATTCCCATTCTATGTTTGCCGGAAGCAATGGCACCGGAGGTAACAATCACAACCCGGTATCCCTCTTTTGTAAGCTGCGCAATTTCATCTACCAATTGTTCAATAATTTGCAGGTCCAGACCATCCTCGCCTGTTAACACCGCACTGCCGATCTTGATGAGAACCCGCTTTACTTTTGCCAGAGTTGCTTTCCGCACCATAATTTTTAACTTGTCTTTGTACTGTGCAGCTTTTTCGTAATTTCTTGTATGACCTTGTTGATGCCTTCCCCTGTTGCAGCGGAAAATGTCAGTACTTTTATGCCTTTTTTTTCAAATATGTCAATTTCTTTTTTGATCAGTTCCCTCGTGACGGGCAGGTCAATTTTATTGATGGCAACGACCTGGGGCTTTTCCAACAAAGACTGATTGAAAAGCGCAAGCTCCCGGTTCACAGTTTCAAAATCTTCCCAGGCGCTACTGTAACCTTCACGGGAAATATCGAGAAGGTGAAGCAGAACAGCAGTTCTTTCAATATGGCGAAGAAAACGCGTTCCCATTCCTATTCCTTGATGGGCTCCTTTAATTAAGCCGGGAATGTCGGCAATAACAAAGGTATCCATATTCCCGTATTTCACAACACCCAAGTGCGGGACTAGTGTGGTAAAAGGGTAATCGGCTATTTTGGGTCTCGCTGCAGAAACTTTAGATATGAATGTTGATTTACCAACATTGGGAAGACCGATGATACCCACATCGGCTAACAGCTTCAGCTCGAGGATGATCCAGCATTCCTCGCCCTTTATTCCTTCCTGGGCGTAACGAGGCGCCTGGTTCGTAGATGTGGCAAACCAAGCATTTCCTTTTCCTCCCATGCCACCCTTTGCTGCGACAAAATACTGCCCGTCTTCGCGGAGATCGGTCAGAATCTCACCCGTGTCTGCGTTTTTCACCAGTGTGCCAACCGGGACAATGATATTCACATCTTCGGAGTTCCTGCCGGTCCTGTTGCTCCCTTTTCCATGTTCGCCATGTCTTGCCATGTGGTGCTGCTTATACCTTAAATCAAGCAGTGTCCTGTGGCTGCTCTCGGCACGGATAATTATATCCCCGCCTTTACCGCCATCCCCTCCGTCCGGTCCGCCACGGGGGACAAACTTTTCTCGTCTGAAGCTGACACACCCCCGGCCGCCATCACCTGCCTTTATATATATTTTTACTTCATCGATGAAATTCATAAAAAAATATTACCAAATGTCATTATTGATGGTTCTACGATCGTTTCATTGCATAAAGGATTTGAGGGTTCAATGGTTCGAGGGACCGAACCATTCACGTGAGTTCTATGGATGGTATCAACTTTCTCGGAGATGCGCCAAAAAAAGAGGCACCCAAAAAAGTGCCTCGCATACATATCAGTACTTCACATGACATTGCGGCCATCTTTCTTTATGGCCCATCATGCCCATCCTATAATTTGCGTACGTCCACGGCCGCCTGTCCCTTATGATCCTGTTTTATTGTAAATTCAACACGTTCACCTTCCGCTAAACTGCGGAATCCCTCTCCTGCGATTGATGTATAGTGTACAAAAACATCCTCTCCTGATTCTCTGGAAATAAAACCATAGCCTTTTTTGTCGTTAAACCATTTAACAACGCCGGTTTCACGCTCATCCATTTTCCCCAAAGCCTCCTCTTTATTTGAAAGCTGGCTAAGTAGCGTACACGCTCACTTTTTTTCTTTTTTTGTCCAGCCTTTCATACGTCACGATGCCGTCAATTTTGGAAAAGATGGTGTAGTCTTTTCCTAAACCGACATTATTGCCGGGATGGATCTTTGTCCCGATCTGACGGACGATGATTGAGCCCGCATTAATCCTCTGGCCGCCAAATACCTTGATGCCCCGTCTTTGGGCGTTGCTGTCCCGTCCGTTTCGGGAACTTCCCTGTCCTTTTTTGTGTGCCATTTTGTTACCCCGCTAAATGGATATTTCCTTTATCTTCATTCTTGTCAATTGTTGACGGTGTCCTGTTTTTTTCTTATAACCTTTTCTTCTTTTCATTTTAAAGACATTTATCTTGCGTGCCTTCATCTGTTCTACGATCTCGCCGCTCACCTTTGCTCCTGTAAGAAATGGAGTCCCCACTCTCACCTCTTCATCTCTGGAGATCAACAATACCTCATCGAAAAAAACACTATCTCCCTTGTCGCCGTGTATTTTTTCAATTTCGACTATATCTCCTGGCGATACCCTATGTTGTTTTCCACCTGTTTTTATGACTGCATACATATAATTTAATCCTTGCAAAAAATTTGGGTTGCACTGTAACGAAAATAAATACCATTTGTCAACATAATTTATTTGTTCACCTTTAAAAAAATCTTAGCAAAGAGTTGGATTTTTTAAATAATGGCCATCAGGAGGGTGTTTACTAAGAAAAGATGCTTAACCTGTGACGATTTGTCTCGATGTCCCAGTACTTAGATAGAGCAAAACTCTGAGGAAATTTCGGATTGGCGAGATAAGGCAATGAGTCTTTTTTGAAGGACTCAATTAATCCCCGGAAAACGGTATCTTTTTCTTTGTTGTCCACGAAGGCCCTCTTTTTTCTGTATTCATACACGATCTCTGGTCCCATAATTTTCCTGAATATTTCGTAATGTTCAGGTTTGATGAAGTAGGATGGTTGCAGTTCAACCCTGATTCTGATCAGTAGTTCAACTTTTGTTGTATCCCCTGCAATGGGTAGCGATGTGTCCCAAACTTCTACTTTAAGACCATTGGGGAGAAGTATCTCTTCTACCGGCATTATCATAATCATATTTTTACCATCTTTGTACTTGACCTGCAAATATATTCCTCATATAAAGGAACAAAAATTATCATTGCAGAATGGGGATGTTGTCTTGAAATGACATATGATGACTTCATCCACCTGTGCCAGCCGGATGCACAAAAATCCTGCGGGGCCTGTTGTGGGCTCTATAATTATACTGACAGTACGAAAGAATCTCTGGTCACGCGACTAAGAGAAAGAGCAGATCGGTTCCTCAAAACTGTCACGTGTCCAGATGACTTGCCGGAATTTTCTGAGATGGTAATCATATCGGAAGACCAGACGAAACGTTATGAGGGCATCTATTGTTGTGAGTACTTAGGCTTCATCGATGCTGATGAAAAAAAAGTCGGTTGTCTTCTCCATCCGGATCGAAATGGCGGCGTAGATCTGAGAGACGTATCGTTTTACGGTAAGAATTTGTGTAAAGGACACCTCTGCCCAAGTTATCATTATCTCACGAGAGACGAGCAGCTCGCGCTCATACATATTACGGACGATTGGTACCTTTATGGTCTCTGTCTAACTGATGTAGATCTAGTGAAGTCATATTTTCGCATGATCAGCGAGAAAGTATTTGAAATGCCTTCACCTGACATATTCAAGAAGGGCGTACTGAGGGAAGTTGTCCTTCGTTTTCTTTCCTTCAAGATATCCTGGCCCTATCGATCACATGCCACAAATCGTTTCGGAAAGTATTGTTTCGATGGTTCTGAGTACATGATTAATCGTATTGATTATGAGAAATTTGGTTGCGAGAGATCACAATTCGATAGCATTTTCACAAGCCTTGCTTCAGAATTTAAGAATGTGCGGGAATTAATGGATGGTGAAAGTCTGATACAAAGGAACATTGACGACTTCGTGCACGCATATGCGCGTGTTCGGTAGTGTCAAGTATGGGGGATTCAGGTGGGTGTGACAAAAAAGGAAATTCTTATTGCCAAAGCAGCTATCGATAAGAGAGTCTCAGAGTTAGCGGAGGCGATTTCCCGGGATTATGAGGGGAAAGAATTGATTCTGATCGGCGTTCTTAAAGGTGCTTTCATATTTATGGCAGACCTTATCCGCCAGCTTCGCTCCCCGTGCAAGATTGACTTTGTCAGGTTGGCAAGCTATGGTACGGGAACTATGAGCTCGGGAAGCATCATGATTACAAAAGATATCGAGACACCAATAAAAGGTACGGACGTTCTCATTGTGGAAGACATTGTGGATACGGGCTTGACACTGTCTTTCCTGGTTGAAAGACTTAAGGAAAGAGATCCACGATCATTAAAAGTGTGCGTCTTCCTGGACAAAAAGGAAAGAAGAAAAGTTCCGTTTGAAGCTGATTATATAGGATTCGATATTCAGGACTGTTTTGTTGTGGGATACGGTCTTGATTTTAATGAAATGTATCGCTTCCTGCCTGATGTGTATGAAATTAAAGAGTAGCAGGAGATAGGAGAAACCATGATCGTTCAATGTAAAAGCTGTGGAACGAAATTTAATTTTGATGAGGCCATGATTGAAGGGGAAGGTGTATGGGGCCGGTGCAGCCGATGTCAAAATGTTTTTTTTATGAAAAATCCTTTAAAGGAAGAAGCAACATCGCCGTTCGATGAGAAAAAAGCGGCAGAAGCAGGTCCATCTGCAATCAGCTCAGCAATGAGGAAGGATGTTGAAGACAAGCATCTTGATGTGAAGAAACCGGGGCCGGATTTTTTCAAAGAGATTGAAAAGGATATAGAAGACATTGATAAGGACAAGGGAACCGGTTTCGAAAAGGCAGAAGACGAGGAAATACATGATGAAGAAGGCATTGCTGAGAAAAAAATCGAAAAAAAACATGGATTGACGCTGGGCAGGCAACTTGTCTATTTATTTATCATCCTTTTGATCGGGGGCATTTACTTCCTGTTTTTTACCGAGACAAAGGGACAGATTTTGTTTGAAAAGTTACTCGGCACAGGTCCAAAAATTGAAGAAGTCGGTCCTGCGCAGGTTGACCTTATAGGTCTCAGACAGAGTCTGATCAATAACCTCATCATCGGGAACATACGTGTTATTGAGGGAACGGCGATCAATCAGTCAGCTCTTCCAATGACGAGGATTAAGGTCAAGGGTGAGATTACTGATGCCTACACCGTGGTTCTCGGAGTACGAGAATCCTATTGTGGCAATATCCTGACCAATGATGAACTTGTTACCATGACGGAGGAGCAAATTCAGAGAGAACTCTCTAATCCTTTGGGAAGTGATGTGTCAAACGACCGGATCGGGCCCCAAGGCCAGATTCCTTTTATGATCGTTTTTACACGTGAACCTCCGGTAGTTGTAAAGGCTTTTGTTACACCTGTAGGAGCGGAACGCCTGCTTCCCTAAGTGCCCGTACCTCTCGTCAAATGTTTGGTTCATTACCAAACAAAAGTGAGTGAAGAATCAGAGAACCGGGGATGACCCCCTCCCTTAGAATGGTTGGCGGAGATGTAGTTATGTCAACAATTGTCGATCCCGGTCCCCCGGGAGTCGGTCCACCGTCGATTACAGCATCAATTCTATCTCCGATGCATGCGATAACCTCTTCGGAAGATGTACATTCCCTGGCACCGGAAAGATTGGCACTGGTGGATGTAATGGGGCGGCGGTAGGTTTTCGCCAGGGCAGTCGCGATTGGGTGGCTGGAGATACGTATACCGATTTTACCTGTATTTGCTGAAAGTAAAGAGGAGATATTTTCAGAAGCCGTAAATAAAAGAGTAAGCGCTCCTGGCCAAAATGTATTCATGAGATGTGAAGCACCTTTTGGAATGTCCCGGACAAGTCCTCTTAAACCATCTATTTCTCCGATAATAACCGAGATGGCCGTTTTTATATCCCTCCCTTTAATAAAAAAAATTTTTTCAATTGCTTTTTCGTTGAAGCCGTCAACACCGAGCCCATAAAAGGTTTCTGTTGGATACGCAATGACGCCTCCACTTCTGATGATCTGTATGGCTTCTGTAATAGTGGATTGATCGGGATTTTCCGGGTCGACTTTCATTACTTCCGGCATGTGAGATTTTCCTGTTTCTTTTCAATCTCCTTGGCCATATCGTGAATAAAGACACGCAATTTTTTTTGAAGGCTGTTATTTTCTACAGCCAAAATACGGATTGCAAGCAGCGCGGCGTTTTTTGCCCCCGCCTTGCCGACTGCCATTGTGGCGACAGGAACACCTCCAGGCATTTGTGCTATCGATAACAGTGCGTCTATCCCGCCAAGAGCTGTTGCATCTATGGGAATACCGATAACCGGGAGGAGTGTCTGGGAAGCGATCACGCCAGCGAGATGGGCTGCAGCACCAGCACCAACAATGACAACTTTTATCCCTCTTTTTGCTGCATCTTTCGCAAAGGTAGTTGTTCGTTCCGGGGAACGATGAGCTGAGGTTAAAAAAACCTCGTAGGGAACTCTGAAGTTTTCCAGAACCTTTATCGCCTCACTCATGATGGGAAAGTCGGAATCACTTCCCATGACCACACTGACAAGGGGGTCTGACTTTTCTTTCATGCAGTTTTTCTCCCATTTAGAAACATAAAGGATTCACGTACTCGAAGATTGTTTCTATGCAATTCATTTGAAGCCTTGATTCCTTTAACCCTTCTATCCACGATTCAATGCTTGAAGTGCCTGCGTTGTGTAAAAATCATGGCTATGCCATGTTCATCAGCTGCTTTGATCACCTCCTCATCCCTGACAGAACCACCAGGTTGAATAACGGCGGTGATGCCTGCTTTTGCTGCCATATCAATGCCGTCTCTAAACGGGAAGAACGCATCAGAAGCTAAAACACATCCTTTTGTAGGAAGATTGGACTTCATCGTGGCAATTTTCACAGAATCCACACGGCTCATCTGTCCCGCCCCCACACCAACCAACTGGTCTTTTGTGGCATATACAATGGCATTTGATTTGACATGCTTTACAACTTTCCATGCAAAATTCAAGGCCTGGTATTCCTCTTCCGTAGGAGGTCTTTGTGTTACGATCCTCGCTTTCCTGATATCGAAATCATCGATGTCCCTGTCCTGAACGAGGAGCCCACCGACTACCCTCTTGTAATCATAACCGATGCGAGAGACGCCAGTCCCAGGAGTTTCGAGAAGCCTAAGGTTCTTTTTTGCACTAAATACAGTTTTCGCCTCTTCATCAAAGCCCGGGGCAATAATAACTTCGAGAAAAATCTTGGACAATTCCGCTGCGGCGTTTTTATCTATCGGCCGGTTCACAGCGACAATTCCTCCAAAAGCAGAAACGGGATCCGTCTTCGTGGCTTTCACATATGCATTTGCGATATCGCCTTCCGAGGTTGCTGCACCGCAGGGATTCGCGTGTTTGACAATGACTGCGGCCGGCAAGTCAAAATCAGATACCATTTGCCATGCTGCATCACTGTCCATAATATTATTATACGACAACTCCTTACCCTGAAGTTGACGTGCACCGGATATGGCAGAACCGGGCTGATCAGTTTCCCGGTAAAAAGCGGCCTGCTGGTGTGGATTCTCGCCATAACGGAGATCCTGTGCCTTGACAAATTGAACAGTGAACGTATCGGGAAATATTTTTTTTATTCCTTCCTTGTCTATTCTGCCAAGGTAATTAGAAATAGCGGCATCATATCTAGCCGTCAATTGAAAGGCCTTTGTGGATAGAACAAAGTTAGTTCCTTCGGAAACTTTCCCGCCAGATTCTTTCATTTCCCGCAAAATCAAAGGATAATCGTTGGGATCGGTCACAACGCTTACGTACCGATAGTTTTTCGCCGCTGCCCGGAGCATGGCGGGACCGCCGATATCGATGTTTTCGTAAGCTTCATCGAGAGTACACTCTTGTTTTGCCACCGTATATTCGAACTGGTAGAGATTAATCACGACCATGTCGATCATATCGATGCAATATTGTGTTGCTGCATTCATGTGCTTTTCATCATGCCGTAATGCCAGCAGGCCGCCATGGATCTTCGGATGGAGAGTCTTGAGTCGTCCATCCATCATTTCCGGGAAACCTGTATAATCTGAAACATCAGTAACGTGAATACCGCTGTCTCTAAGCTGGGATGCAGTTCCCCCCGTCGAAAGAACCTCTATGTTAAAATCTTGGAGTCCTTTTGCGAAATCAACGATTCCTTCCTTATCAGTAACACTGATCAGGACTCTTTTAATGATATTAAAATTCATTGTATCACCCTTCTGCGCGCTTTCTATGGCTGTGCAAACTCAACTTCTGATCTTCAGCATGTGGCGAATCCTTTTTTTGATGAGCGGATCCGTGCCGATGTCAGGCCTATGGTCTACAGGACCCTTGATTGCTGATATCGCGTTTTCCGCTATTCGTTCTGCGTCCCTGAGAGTGTCCGCAATGCCGACCACACCTATAGCCCGTGACGTGCTCATGTAGAGACCGTCTTCCCTTTTGTCAACCGATGCATAGTACAGACGTGCCGCACCCACATCACCGACGTCAATCTTAGCGGAAGTCGATTGTGCGTCAGGATGATCCTTGGGAAGCCCGTACCCCTTCGGGACGGCATACTTACACACGGTTGCTTTTTTTTCAAATTCCATATGCAATGTATCCAGTGTGCCATCGATGATCGCTTTGCAGACATCTACGAAGTCAGTCTTCAAGAGGGGTAAGGTGTTCATTGCCTCCGGATCACCAAAGCGGGCGTTATATTCCAGCAGCTTGATACCGGATTTCGTAATAATGAATCCGCCATACATGACTCCCTTGTAATATTCGCCGGTTTCTTTATAGATTGCCTCTGCCACCTTTTGGGTAATTGCCAGTCCTTCTGTTACGTCATTCTGCGTCATAAACGGCAGGGCATGGTCTTCACAGGAATATGAACCCATTCCTCCCGTATTGGGACCCTTGTCGTCTACGAATCTCCGTTTGTGGTCCTGCACAGGAGGGGTTGCGACGACAGTTTTTCCGTCACAAAGGCATTGCAGGGAAAATTCTTCACCCTCTAATCTCTCGTCAATGATCACACTTGCGTGTTCGGTTAAAATCTGCTTGCAGTAACGAAGCGCCTCTTCCTTGGTTTGAAAGTGATCTCCCTGAACCATGACCCCCTTGCCGCCCGTCAGACCGTCAGGCTTTACAACGATGCCGTCAAGCTCATCCAGGAATTCTTGAATGCCGTCCATAGATCTGAATATTTTAAATTTCGGGTTTCCGGGTATGTTGTATTTCCTTACCAGATCTCTTGTGAAAGATTTTGAAGTCTCAAGACGAGCCAGGTTTTGTGTAGGGCCTACCGAGGGTATCCCTATTTCTTTCAGGGCGTCAACTACCCCGTTATTCAGAGGGTCCTCAGGTCCAATGACAGCGAAATCTATGCAGTACTCTTTGGCATAGGTCGTTACGGCAGCCAGGTCGTTGAAATTTCCGATAAGGGCTTTTTCCGAGAGCGATATGATACCTGGATTGTTGGCTTTCATAAAAGAAAAAAGTTTGGGCTTATGTCCCGATTGTGCAAACGCCTCGGCAATGGCGTGTTCACGGGCACCGTTTCCGATTAATAGCACATTACACATAGTTTGTTCTCCTTGTAGAATGTCTTTGAAAAGGCAGGTGTGAAACCTGGCGTAAGTCGGATAGTTGCAAATTTCAGCCCATAAATTTCTGTTACTAAATATCGGAAAAAATCCGCTGAGTCAAATAAATCTAATAATACATTTACATTAATAGTTTGTCTTTACCACGTAAAATTTGATACAGTATTATCTGAGACGTCGCAGGTTTCAAGAGGTCGAGGATTCAAGGAATCGAGTGCATAGAAAAGGATGCTCAAGGAACTACTAAAATAATCGCGTAGCAACCACCTGAACCCTTGCATCCTCGAATCCGTTAAATGAGAGAAGAATTTTAAATAACATTGGATTATCTGATAACGTTCAAAGTTGTATTGCTTCTATTCCTTTTTATCCTTTCGGGGTTATTTTCCTGTTCAGAGGCGGCCCTCTTTTCTCTTACGCCCCTTCATCTCCATAAGATGCAGGAAGAGAGATTTCCCGTTCTGTCTGCCATCCGCCGTTTGTTAAATTATCCTCAGAGGTTGTTGATCACCCTCATCGTAGGCAACGAGGCTGTGAACATCGCCCTTTCCGTGCTGACGGCTTCTTTGTTCATCCAGTGGCTTGGCATCGAAGGCCAATGGGTGTCCATTGCCTTCACGACCCTATTGTTGCTGATTTTTTGCGAAGCAATTCCAAAAACATTTGGTGTGACCTATCCGATCCGCGTCTCTTATATAGCAGCCCCGTTTCTTGTCATAGTATCATGGTTTGAACGTCCTGTCGTGTGGATTCTGGAAAGGGTGTTGGCTCTGATTGTATCACTGTTTCCCGGCGGTCATGTTAGGGTAAAGGATGTCTTGACGGAGGATGAATTCAGGACCCTCGTTGATACAGGTGAAAAAGAAGGGTCCATTGAGCCGTCTCAGCGTGATCTCATTCACGGGGTATTTGAACTGGGAGATAAACCGGTTTCTGAGATTATGATCCCCCGGGTCGATATGTTTTGCCTCCCCGCTTCTTTAAGAATTGAAGATATGGAAAAAGAAGTCATCACGGCCCGCCATGAACGGATTCCGGTGTATGGAACGGATCGTGATGATATTCGAGGCATCCTCTTTGCCAAGGAACTGTTGCACCGCATGGCAAACGGTGGGGAAAAACTAAATATAGGGAAACTGCTGCGCAAAGCGTACTTTGTGCCGGAAGACAGAAGCGCTGCCGCAATGCTCCATGATTTTCAGACAATGAAAACTCACATGGCTATTGTTGTGGACGAGTATGGTGGCGTTTCCGGTCTGGTAACCCTGGAAGATATTCTGGAAGATTTGCTAGAAGACATTTACGGTAACTATGGTCTCAAGGCACACCTTTGGCAGAGAATTGGAGAACACACATTTCTCGTATTGGGCAAGATGCCGATGGAAGAATTCAGTGAACTGACCAGCCTTACTCTGCCCACGGAGGATTTTGACACGGTAGGTGGCTTTGTCTTTCATCTCTTCGGCAAATTGCCGTCAAAGGGGGACAGTGTTTCTCTGGAAAATTATACGTTTCGAGTAGAAAAGATGAGCGGCACCAGAATTCTGATACTGAGGGTAGAGAAAACACTTGATGGATAACGTCGTTACTCTTACATTCATTGTGCTGTGTTTATGCTTGGAAGGGTTGTATTCCGGGGGAGAAATAGCCTATATCTCTTCTGACATACACCGTATCCGGAGCAAAGCGCAGAAGGGTTCACGATCGGCCATGCGCGCATTGAAGCTTCTTGAATCGCCAGAATGGTTTTTGGCGACCACCCTGACTGGGACGAATTTGTCCATCGTGACCAGTACGACCTTGGCAACAGCTCTTCTCATCACCATGCTTGGAACAAGCCGGGGCGAAATGGCTTCTCTGCTGATCATGGTTCCCACACTGCTTCTTATGATTGTATCAAGAAGACTCTTCCAACAGCATGCGGAAACGATGGCGATAAGACTTGCCCACTTCATCTGGTATTCGTCTTTTCTGCTGTTTCCGGCGGTGTATCTCATAGCCAAGCTCTCCCGTGGGACATTAAAAATATCTACTGGTGAGGCTGGTCGTCCCTACACATACGTCACGAAAAAAGGACTCAAATATCTTCTTGAAAAACAGGATGCGAATACCGATATCCTGCGTGTGGAAAAAGATATGGTGACTAATATCATTGATTTTTCAGATGTAACAGTGGGCAAAATCATGGTTCCGTTATCGAAAATGATTTCTCTTCCCGTGACAGCACCATTGCGGGAAGCTGAAAAACTTGCAGCAGACAAAAATTATTTGCGCATTCCCGTATATCGCGATCAGATTTTTAATATCATAGGCATTCTGCATTATTTCGATCTTTCGGAAATTCTCCGCACACAGGGGGCAAGTAGTTCAAATACTGAAGAAAATGAAACGATAGAGTGTTGTGTGAAACCCGTTGTCTTCTATGTTCCAGAGACAAAGATCGCCAAGGACTTGCTGATTGAATTACATGTCCGGGGTGAACGGATGGCTGTTGTCGTGGATGAATATGGCGGAGCTGTGGGCATCGTGACGATGGAGGATATACTCGAGGAGATTGTAGGCGAAATAGATGACGAATATGATAGCGGAGAAAAGATGCATAAAAGGATCGGACCTGGAAAGTATCTCTTTAATGCGAAAATAAGTATAGAGAAAATTAACCAGGTGATCCCACTGGAACTTCCCGAAGGGGACTACGAGACCCTAGGAGGATTTCTGCTATATCATATGGGTAAGATACCGAAGAGGAAAGAGGCATTGCGATATGGGAACACCCTCTTTGTAATAGAAGATGCCGACGCGAAATCTATCAAAGAGGTATTAATCGAATTATCAGGTGGTGCAGATACAGATGTCAGAAGTTAAAATTACCCCCGCATTTTATAAGAAAAACAACTATGGTGAATGAATGACACAGTATGATGAAAGGAAAGTAAGTGCCGTAATATTGGCTGCCGGTAAAGGGACGAGAATGAAGTCGGATCTGGCGAAGGTTTTACATCCCCTCTGCGGGAAGCCCATGTTGACATATTCTGTTGATGTTGCCCGGGCAATTGGTGCGGAGAAAATAGCGGTTGTAATCGGCCACCAGGCAGATCTTGTAAAAGAACTATTCAAAGATCAAGGTTTGATCTTCGTAGAGCAGCGTGAGCAACTGGGCACGGGGCATGCCGTTCTTCAGGCGAAGGATACCTTTAACAATTATGATGGTATAATCCTTATCTTATGCGGTGATGTTCCTCTGCTAAGTCCATCAACAGTCAAGGCTCTCCTTGAATACCATATTTCTGAAAGAGCAGAGCTTACGGTTCTGACCACCATCCTGGACGACCCAACGGGGTATGGAAGAATAATCAAAGTCCCGGAACGAAGAGAGGTATTGAGGATTATAGAGGAAAAAGATGCGTCACCTGATGAGAAAAGAATCAGTGAAATTAATACGGGAATATATTGTGTTGGATCCGATTTCCTCTTCAAGGCAGTTGAGGAGATCGGGAATCAAAATGTACAGAGAGAATATTATCTGACGGATATAGTGGGAATTGCCTGGCATAAAGGTTTTAAGACACGGTCGTTCATCGCCGGCAATTCTGTTGAAGTGATGGGCATTAACACGTCTTCCGATCTCGCAAAGGCGTCTGAACATATGATGACATGCAAATAAGTATAGGAGATTTGACTTTACGTAATAACGTATTGCTGGCGCCAATGGCAGGTATCACGAATTTGCCTTTTCGGATTCTCGTGAGAGAATTCGGATGCGCCCTGGCATTTACCGAGATGATTAGTGCCAACGGTATTGTCAGAAAAACCGGGAAAAGTTATCGATTTCTTAATTCCTCATTGAACGATAAACCGTTAGGTGTCCAGATATTTGGTTCCGATCCTGCTGTTCTTTTCGATGCGGCACAAGTCGTATCGGACTATGGTGCCGATTTGCTGGATATTAACATGGGTTGTCCTGTAAAGAAGGTTGTAAAGACGGGAGCAGGAGCTGCGTTGCTAAGAAATCCCGAGCAGGTACGCCTCATCCTGCGGGCGGTCCGGAAGGCCACCTCGCTTCCATTGACCGTGAAAATTCGTTCAGGCTGGCGTCATGGTGAAATAAAGGCACTTGAGATCGCCCGTATCGCCGAAGAGTCTGGAATTAATGCAGTAATTATTCACCCCCGTACAGTTGACCAGGGGTTCAGTGGTACCGCAGACTGGAACGTTATTGAAGTGATGAAGAGGCATTTGTGTATTCCTGTAATTGGAAGCGGTGATATAAGATGTCCTCAGGATGCATATGATATGCTCACCTCAACAGGTTGCGATGGTGTAATGATAGGAAGGGGGGCACTTGGCAATCCCTGGATTTTCAGAAATATCATATCTTTTCTTGAGGAAAAGAAAAGTTTCTTGCCACCGCTCCCTTCAGAACGTTTGAAAATTATTCAATACCATATGGATATGGAGGTCAATTACTTGGGTGAGAGTCTCGGTATTAGAAATTTTCGGAAACACCTTCTGTGGTATACAAAGGGTATGAGAGGTGTCAGTTTGTTCAGAGAAACAGTGGGAAGAATACATGACAAAAAGGCCGTATTATATGAACTTCACCGTTTTTTGTTCACCATGGAGGACATCGAGCGACCAGTCATGTGATAAAATTAAGAACTTGACTTTTATAGGCTTAGTTGGCATACTTTAAAAAAAATATTCAGCCTGAGGTATCAAAAAAGGTTCTTTGATTAAGAGATTTTGATTCTACAGAAAGTGTAGTAATTTTAGTACGTTTATGTAATTTTAAATTGGTGGCAAGAACCACGGGCAGTAAATGCATAAAGGATATGGTGATTTGTGGAACTCGTTAAATTTGAAGAATTGGAAAGCAAACTAAAAAATCTTATTGAAGAACATACAGTTTTGAAAAAGAAGAATCGCGAATTAGAAGAACTTGTTAGAAATAAAGGATTGGAGTTAGAAGAGGCAAACAATAAATTAAGGGGGCTAAACGAGGAAAGGAATACGATACGCACTAAGGTAGATTCACTGCTTGATTTGCTTCAGAATATCAATGTGCAATAAATGAATTTGAGGTTGTGCTTTTGGGGAAGAGCTTTAATATCAGAATACTGGGGCAAGAATTATCAGTTTTATCTGATGCAGGGGATGAACATGTAGCATACGTAGTCAAGTATGTTGATGACAAGGTAAAAGAAGTGGAACATGGATCCAGTAATATTAATTCCTTGAATATTGCCATACTGGCTGCTTTAAACATTGCAGATGAATATATTAAATATAAGGAAACAAAAGAAGATATTTGTAACCAGTTAGAGAGTAGATCCGAGAAATTAATTAATCTAATTAATCAAATAAGGTAATAAAATATCCCCTGCGATGTGCGTGATTAACATTCGTTTTTTGAGCCAACACCTTGGAACCGGGGGCCTTTCCTTGTTAGCGGTGTGCATGTCTGCCAGCATCCCGTAAAGACGGGGGTGGAAAGCCTGAAGCAACAATAGGGTGCCCACCTTATCGGAAGGTTCAAAAAGGTGGTTAACACGGCATAAGCGGGGGTTTTTGTTTGTAATATTAGTTTGTTTCACAATCATTGATTCCCACAGCCACGCCATCATGAAAATTCCTTCCGCAACATCCCCATGAATTTAATAAGAATAGACCTTTTTCAAGGTAAAACCGCACAAAAGGGTAGTATTCGAATTTAACCTGCACATGATGCAGGGTCTTTGGTTTAATTTCATGTATGAAATTTTTCCATAATAAGCCTTAGTGTCCAAATTTAATAACATAAGGTAAGGAGGTGGAAAGGCTTTGATATATAACAGTATGATTATATTCGTCATCTTCGGAGCCATGGCGATAGGTGCCTTGTTGGGATACGCGTTGAGACAAAAAGTGTCCAAGAAAAAACTGGAGTCATCGGAAAGCCTCTCGGCGAGAATTATCGATGAGGCGAAGAAGGAAGCGGAAACAATTAAAAAAGAGGCTATACTTCAGGCCAAGGAAAATCTTCTCAAAACGAAAACTGAATTCGAGAAGGATACAAAAGAAAGAAAACAGGACCTTGACAATCTGGAAAGGAGGCTGCGATCCAAGGAAGAAAATATTGATAAAAGGATAGACCAATTGTCTCAGAAAGAAACAACTATTGATACCAGGGAAAAATCTCTGTTACAAAAGGATTTGCAGCTGAAGGAGAAGCACGAAAAATTAAACAAAGTGCTTGAGGAGCAAAAAGAAAAGTTGGAAAAGATCGCAGGTATTTCCTCCGAAGAAGCAAAAAATTATCTCATGCAATCTATGGAAGCAACAGCGAAGCGTGAAGCTGCTATGACTGTGAGGAAGATAGAGGAAGAAACGAAAAGAACTGCCGATAAAAGCGCACGGGAAATCATTACGTACGCGATTCAAAGGTATGCAAGTGAGTTTGTTACGGAAAACACGGTATCAGTGGTCAATCTGCCAAGTGATGAAATGAAAGGGAGAATAATCGGAAGGGAAGGGAGAAATATTAGAGCCATAGAAGCAGCTACGGGAATAGATCTGATCGTTGATGATACACCGGAAGCAGTTGTCCTATCGAGTTTTGACCCCATTAGGCGGGAGGTCGCAAGGGTATCACTGGAAAGATTGATCACGGATGGCAGAATCCACCCTGGAAGAATTGAAGATATAGTTAAGAAAGTAAAGACAGAAGTTGATGCAATAATTCGTGAAACGGGTGAACGGACATCTTTTGATGTTGGGGTTCATGATCTTCATGCTGAAATTGTGTATCTTTTGGGGAGCCTCAAATTCAGAACAAGCTTTTCCCAAAATGTACTCCAACATTCTGTAGAAGTTGCTTACCTTACAGGGATAATGGCTGCTGAATTAAAAATGAACGTGAAAGAAGCGAAAAGGGCGGGATTGCTTCATGATATAGGAAAGGCAGTGGATCATAAGATAGAAGGAACACATGCCGCGATAGGGGCTGATTATGCAAAACGCTTTGGTGAGTCTGCGAGGATTGTTCAAGCCATTGCTACTCACCATGATGATGGTCTCACAAATACACTCTTGGGTGTACTTATTCAAGCGGCTGATTCCCTGTCAGCAGCAAGACCCGGCGCGCGTAGAGAAATGCTTGAAACCTATGTGAAGCGTTTGGAGGAACTTGAAAACATCGCAAATTCCTTTAGCGGAGTCGATAAATGTTATGCCATACAGGCGGGACGAGAGATCCGTATACTAGTGGAAAATGAAAAGATATCAGATGATGACGCCACTATGCTCTGCAAGGATATTATCAAGAAGATTGAAGCTGATTTAACGTATCCCGGCCAGATAAAAGTAACTGTGATCAGGGAAACGCGAGTTTCCGATTACGCAAGATAGCAGACAGAATATGAAAATATTGTTTATTGGTGACATCGTTGGTAAGCCGGGAAGGCGCGCAATCAGAGAACTGATTCCTGATATCATTTGTCAGCACCAGATTAACTTTGTCATTGCGAACTGTGAGAATGCGGCTGCCGGATTTGGTGTAACAAGAGAAATAGTAGAAGAACTTTACAGTAACCACATCAATGTATTGACTTCGGGAAATCATATATGGGATAAAAAAGAAATAAGAGAGTTTGCTGAAGACTATAAAACACTTCTAAGGCCAGCTAATTATCCAGACGGTTCACCCGGGTGGGGAAGTGTTGTTGTGCCCAATTCGTCGGGGCTAAGTATCGGTGTGATTAATTTGGAGGGCAGGGTCTTCATGAAACCCATAGATTGTCCATTCAGAAGAGCGGAAAGAGAGATAGAAAAAATGAAGAACTCTGCAAGGATTATTATTGTTGATATCCATGCAGAAGCGACATCAGAAAAAGAAGCTATGGGATGGTTTCTTGATGGACGAGTCAGCGCTGTTTTGGGAACACACACACATGTGCAGACAGCCGATGAGGATATTTTGCCTGCCGGTACTGCGTATATAACAGATGTGGGGATGACAGGGCCTTTTAATTCAATCATCGGAATAAGAAAGGATGCCATTCTGGAAAGGTTTTTAACTCAGGTTCCGAATAAGTTTGATGTGGCCAAAGATGATGTTCGCCTTCAGGGAGTCGTTCTTGATGTTGACAATAAAAGTGGTAAAGCTGTGGGGATTGAGAGATTGACTGTACACTTACGCAGCTAAAGAAGGGCAGAGACCGATGATCGATTTGTGTTGTGTGTAATTATATACACACATGCTGATAGAGAATGGTTTTTTGAATTGACGTTCAACAGGTGATAGGAAATTGAAAAGCGTATATGATGTTTTTGCCGAGAGAGGCTTTATAGAACAGGTTACGGATGAGGCGGAGTTGCGAGCCCGTCTTCAAAATGAAAGTATTACTTGTTATATTGGCTTTGATCCAACTGCAAAAAGTTTGCATATAGGAAGCCTTGTTCCGATCATGGCATTAATGCATATGCAGAAAAACGGACACAGGCCGTTAGTCTTAATAGGGGGTGGGACAGGCCTTATTGGCGATCCGAGCGGTAAGTCTGAAATGCGTCAGATTCTTACACGTAAAGAAATTGATGTAAATGTATCGTATCTGCAAAAGCAGCTCGCGAAGTACATAGAGTTTACAAAGGGACAGGCTGTTTTATTGAACAACGCGGATTGGTTGACTAAACTCGGCTATATAGAATTTCTGAGAGATATCGGACGGCATTTTAGTGTCAACAAGATGCTGGCTGCGGAGAGCTATAGAATGCGTTTGGAAACAGGCCTTAACTTTATCGAGTTTAATTACATGCTCCTCCAGGCATATGACTATCTTTATCTGTTCAAAAACTATGGTTGTGTCTTTCAGATGGGTGGAAATGATCAATGGGGAAATATGTTGGCTGGCAGCGATCTTATTAGAAGAATAGAAGGGGAAAATGTTTTCAGTATGACCTTCCCCCTCATTACAACATCGCATGGCCATAAGATGGGAAAAACAGAAAAAGGGACTGTGTGGCTGGATGCGGAATTGACGTCTCCCTATGAGTATTATCAATACTGGATCAATACAGAAGATTCCGATGTAGAGCGATTTCTGGCCTTCTTCACGTTTTTGCCCATGGAGGAAATAAAAGAAACACGAAAACTTTTCGATGCAAGATTGAATATGGCCAAGGCTGTTCTGGCTTTCGAGGCAACACAAATAACCCATGGTCGTGAAGCTGCAATTGCAGCCTGGAGAGCTTCCACAACAGCCTTTAATACGAAGCCTGTAGAAAGAGAAATATTTCCTTCCAGTGACATCCCAAGAGAAGATGTCACACGAGACTTATCAGCGGTTCCAGCGACTAAAAAAACCCGTGCTGAACTTGAAAAAGGTATCCCTGCCTTTGAGCTTGCATATTCAGCCGGGTTAGCGGTGTCAAAGGGAGAAGCGAGGCGATTGATTTCCCAGGGTGGGATTTATGTCAACGACCGTCCGATAGAGAGATTCGATGAGAATATTGATATACGCTGTCTTAACGAGCATGGAGAGATACACCTGCGAAAAGGTAAGAAAAAACATGTAGTTCTCACGCTGGAATAATTATTTTTAATTAATAGTGAAATTTGTCTTGACTAATGAACGAAGAATAGGTAGAAATGCCAACTTTTTTGATTCTTGACATATTTTTATTAGTTGTATAATATAGTTCTTGAAAAATATTGTGACTGCGGCGAAGTGAAACCCCGATTACAGATGGGTTAACTGATACAATCTCAAAAGCCATTAGTAAGTCTTTTAGATAACCTCAGTTCTTCATACTACGCAACGACGCATTGAGTAATTTTTAACATTAGATAAGAAAAAGTATTGACAGAGCGAAAAAATTAAGTTAGTTTGAAAACTCGCTTCTGAAAATCGTTCTTTGGAAATTGAATAGTGGGATAATAGATTTGTGGGTCCTTTTTTTTCGAGAAAAGATGGAGAGAAATCTCTATAAGGATTAAAACTGGAGAGTTTGATCCTGGCTCAGAACAAACGCTGGCGGCGTGCCTAACACATGCAAGTCGTACGAGAAAGTTGGCTTCGGCCGATGAGTAAAGTGGCGCACGGGTGAGTAACGCGT
>CAZMBE010000016.1:0-15165 GCA_964564625.1 uncultured Syntrophaceae bacterium
GTCGCCATTAACCGTACTAACACTGATAAGATAGGTTATTTTGCACTGTTCATTAAAGAATTGTGGGTGATGAATGATCCTGAATTTTGGCAGGATCTTCAGGATGCTGGAATATTAAAGAAATGATAAGGATTTCTTATCTTTCCTCATGATAATTTTACATTTTTCTTTCCAATATCATGTCTTCAATCCCTTTTCCAGGAGGGATGATTGGAAGTATGAAAGACTCCTTTTTTATTTCAACATCTAAAATGTAAGGACCTTCATGAGATAATGCTTCTTGTATAGCAGGGGTTATTTCTTCAGCTCTGGATATTCTGTTTGTTTTTATCCCGCGATATACTTCCCTGAGTCCAATAAGGTCTGGATTGCGGTTTCGCTTGATACAGTCTTTAAATGATGAACATCCAACAGGACAGCTTATGTCTCTATCAAGGCAGCATTCAAACAGATTTCCTCTGTCAAACATTTCATGCCATTGCATGGGTAAGCCCCATAACCCATTATTTATGACAAACATCTTTACAGGTATCCTGTTTGAGACAATTGTTGCAAGCTCTTGAATGTTCATTTGGAAACTTCCATCACCGTCAATAAGTATTATTGCTTTATCCTTATTGGCATAATATGCGCCAATTGCAGCAGGTAATCCGCAACCCATTGTTCCAAGCCCTCCAGAAGTTATAAAATCTTTTGGATGCTTGAAATTGTAATACTGCGCAGTCCACATCTGATGCTGTCCAACACCTGTAGCAACAATAGCATCACCAGAGGTTAGGTCCGATAGTTCTTTAATGAATTTTTGCGGAATAATCTCATCCTTATCATCATCAAGTTTTGGATTTAATTTTCTCCACTCAATTATTTCATCATGCCAATCTTTTAATGATGCAATCCTTTCCGGTCCCTGTCTAAGAGCGTATTCTAAGAATCTTTTTGCGGATGTATTTATAGAATAATCAACTTTTCTTATCTTATCTATTTCCGAAGCATCAATATCGACATGACCGATTATTTTAGCTTCTTTTCCAAAACCTTTTACAACAACTCTATCATCAAACCGAGCACCGATTGCGAGAATATAATCCGCATTTAATGCAGAATAAAGCGCTTCAACTGTCCCATGAATGCCAAGCATCCCAAGGGAAAGTCTGTCATTCCGATCAATTGTCCCAAGCCCCATCAGCGTCATTCCCACAGGTGTGTCATATTTTTTTGCAAACTCTCTCAAAAGATCTTGTGAATCTTCGACCTTGATCCCTCCTCCAACATATAAAATAGGTCTTTTCGCCCTTGAAAATTTATGTAACATTTCATCTATTCTGTCCGTATCAAAATTTTCGATGGGTTTTTTTATTTTTGTGACAAAAGGAGTTCTTTTATGTTGAGACGTTTCCTTTCCAAGCAATGCATCTCTGCAAATGTCAATCAATACGGGCCCTTTTCTGCCCGTTGTAGTGAGTTCATACGCAAGTCTCAACGCCCCTTCAATCTCATCAGCACTCTTTATCAGCATTGCAAGCTTTGTTATTTGTGACACAATCAGTGTGATAGGAACTTCCTGGAATGCATCAGTCCCAATCCCTAGAGAAGACACTTGTCCGGTGACAAATATTACGGGAATAGAATCCATGAACGCATCTGCAATGGGTGTCACAATGTTTGTCGCAGCAGGTCCGGATGTTACGCAGACAAATCCCGGTTTTCCAGTGATTTTAGCATACCCTTCCGCAGCATGCCCTGCTGCTGGTTCGTGCCGAAACATTATCACTTCTGGTGTTTTTTCTTTTCTCGTCAGCCTCTCATTTAGCTCGACATACATAGGCATGATAGCTCCGCCAGTATGCCCGAAAATATAAGAGATTCCTAATTCATTTATTGTATCAGCAAATATACTAGCACCTGTTCTCTCTTTATTTTTCATCACAATACCTTAAATTTTCTAGAAACAAGGATGTCAACTCATAAAGTACATGAGTATTACACTAATTACGCTTACAATTAGGCTTGATAAAAATTCCTTTTTTAATTTTTAAAGTATAAGGCGGAAGAATCATGTATGTCAAACGAAATGTGACGGTCACATGGGGGATGCTGGGCCAAGAATTGTGGGGGTGCTCATCACGCATAATGCAAGACCCGCTCCTATAAACCATCAACAATCAGGATTTGGCATCCTCTTTTATTCCAAGCGTAAAGACCTTTACGCCATCTTTTTCATAAAACCACGTGCTATTCACCCACTTCTCTCTTTCCCAATTGCTGGTCTGGAAACCTTTGAATACAAATCTCTTGACACCGGGATCGAACACAATTTTTGCCTTACCCCTATATTTCCCTTTTATGAAGTCAAGGGCATTTCCCAATTCATTCGTTTCGAACTCATATGAAAACAGTATGGTGTCACCCTCTATTTTTACAATTTCACTGACAGTCCTTTTTCCTATGATAAAACCGAGAATTTTTTTATCGTCGTCATAATAGATATATCGACTGTTCTTGCCTTTCTCCGTCAGCCAAGTCCTTATATGAAGCTCTAAATTCTGCGATGACTGCAGCACTGTATAATCAATCAACCCCGCTTCCTTCAATTGTTCGCAAGATTTTTTCAAATTGTCATACGTAGCTTTCGAGCTTACGTTGAAGACGAATTCACCGACGGGCACAGTGCCATAAGAATCCTGAATATGTTCTGTTATGAGTTTTTGCGCCTTGTCTTTGGTCAATGCCTTGCTTGTGGCCAATTCATTGCCCTTGCTACATGACGAGACTGTCATAACGCTTAGCATTATCAACAACAATGCGATACCAGTCCGCGTGCGCACACGATAACCTAATCCCATATTCCCTTCTCCTTTCATGAATACCGGGACACACCCTTACTGTCTTTCTCTCTAATTTCTTTTACTATCATGATGTCGAAACGTTATTCCCAATCCACGTATGTCCTTCCTGTATGAGGTATAATCGCCAGTAAGGATTGCAGCTGCAGACAAAAAATCTCGAAATATACATACTATAGTTTGGCAAAGCAAAAAATCCCCCGGCGGCATTTAATCCGCCGGAGGATGCTTGTACTATGATACATAAACGTATCTTACTTACCTTTGGTTTTTGTCTTCCCCTTCTCAGGCTTTACTTCAACGCTTGTTGCCTTCATCTCATACTTAATTGTAACTTTGGAACCAACTTTAACGTCGGCAGGAATCTTCATGCTCGCGTCGAGCGCAATTTCCCACTTATCTTTGCCTTTTTGAACGACGATCTTGTCTTTTGTCAACTCAAGGACCGGCCCTGTCACCTGATAGGTACTAACACCCGCAAAAGCAACCGACGCAACAAACAATAATGCCACCACGACAATCACTATACGCTTCATTCTAAGATCCTCCTTTATGATTGATTTTCAAGCCTGCCTGAAGGCTTGTATACCCGTTTCACTTCCAACTATCTGACCGTGATGTTATCTTTGATCTTATCAAACAGTTTTAGTTTGATCTCCCTTGCCTTATATCCTATACGATATGGTATGTAAATTGAAAAAAGGCCCTGGCCGGCGTGCTGTGAATCGGCGAATAACCGGCTGCAGGCAGCAGTATTTTATCCTGCACGGTCAACATCTCAATTTTTCTTAAAACAAAACACCCCTGGTGCTTCAGACAAATTCGTATGATCGCGAAATTTGAGATCTTAAACCCAGGCGTATCCATCTGTTATAATGCATCGGAGTGTGCTATGATACTCATCACAAGAGGATTGAGATGGAGTCACTACTTGCAGTCATTACCGGCATAGGACTGAGCGCGGCATGCGGATTCAGGGTATTTGTCCCGCTCCTCGCTCTTAACCTGGCCTCCACGTATGGGTACCTTAACCTGGCTCCCGGCTTTGAGTGGATCGGCGGACACTACGCTACGATTGCCTTTGCCTCGGCAACCATCCTTGAAATCATCGCGTACTGTGTCCCCTGGCTTGACCATATCATGGATGCCATTGCTTCACCGGTTTCAATCGTTGCGGGAACAATCGCCACAGCATCGGTGATTACCGACTTGCCTCCATCTGTAAAATGGATAGTGGCAATCATTGCCGGTGGAGGTATCGCGGGCATAATACAGGGAACCACCACGGCGCTCAGGGCAAAATCGTCGATCTTCACCGGGGGACTGGGAAATCCGCTTATCGCGACAGCGGAATTGGCAGGGTCTGCTTTTGTTGCGCTATTGGCCATTATCATTCCCATCATCGGTTTCGTTCTTGTTGCAACCTTTGCCATCTTCGCGCTCTATAAGGTCAGCCGTATCTTCTCGACAAAAACGAAAGAGAAATAAGCAGAGACCATTGCTCACAAATATTGCGCGTTGAATGTGTCACACCGGTTCAGATCGCCCGTCTCGAAGCCTCGCTTGAACCAGCGAACCCTCTGCTCCGACGTACCGTGGGTGAATGCATCGGGGACAATCGTGCCGCGAGTTTTCCTCATGATCCGGTCATCTCCGATGGCGCTGGCGGCCCGCAACGCCTCTTCCAGGTCACCGGCCTCTAGGAGATTGCGTGATTTATCCGCATGGTAGCCCCAGACACCGGCCAAACAGTCAGCCTGAAGCTCCATTTTCACGGAGAGGCGGTTGGCATCGGCTTTGCTCACACGCTGCATAGCCCCCTGGACCCTCCCGGCTATTCCCAGCAGATTCTGCACGTGGTGACCGACCTCATGGGCAATCACGTAAGCCTGGGCAAAGTCCCCGGGCGCCTGGAAGCGGTTCTTGAGATCCTCGTAAAAGGAGAGGTCGAGGTAAACCTTGTGATCCTGAGGGCAATAGAAGGGTCCCATGGCAGCCTGCGCGAAGCCACAGGCGGACTGCACAGCCCCCGTGAAAAGTACGACTTTCGGCTCCTCGTAGGTTCTTCCATAGCGGCGGAATATATCGTGCCATGTCTTTTCCGTGTCAGCAAGGACAACCGAAATGAATTGGCTCATGGAGTCTGACCCGGCCTTTTGCTGTTGTTGCGTCACAGGTGGCGGCCCGCCCTGAGGAACCGACTGCAGGATCACCGACGGGTCGATACCGAAATAGAGGGCAACGACCACGAGGATCACCGTACCAATCCCGCCTCCCAATACTCCGCGTGAGACAGGCATTCCCCTCCTGTCCTCGACATTGTCGCTTCTGTCTTTATCCTCCCAACGCATAACATTCCTCCTTCACTGCGTTCCCCGCATCACTTCTTCGACAACGGTGTCGCTTGATTGGAGGCAATCGATTCGCTCTCCTTCCGCTTGAAGCAGATCAATGCTTTTGCCGATAGATCATTGCCTCCGCTCTCCCTGGCGAATCCTTGCCATCACCGCAGGTCTGCCTCTTGTTCCCCCTACCAGCCCTTTGTCCACATCTCGTCGTCTTCATAGACCTTTTCTTCGTCCTGCCCCGCCTCTTCGGCGTCATTTTCAATCATGCGTCCGGGGTTCGGGTCTTTGAGAATTTCCCGGTAATATTCGTGCTGGATCAGGAGATTCATAATGTCATTGGTTCCCGTCCATATTTGAATCAGCCGGGTATCCCTGATCATGCGCTCCAACGGGTAAACATTCGTGTAGCCGATACCCCCGACAATTTGCATCGCAAGATTACAGATTTCCCACGCGGCATCGGTTGCAAATTTTTTTGCCTCGCTCACCAGACGGCGTGCCGCGGGAATTCCCGCATCAACGCTTCTTCCCGCTGCAATAGTCAATGCCCGTGCCGCATCCAACCGGGTAATGGCATCGGCCACTTTGAAGCTGACTCCCTGAAAATTGCGGATTTTCTGACCGAATGCCCTTCTCCGGTCCGAGTATCTCACGGCAACTTCCAGGGCGGCGCGGGCCATGCCGAGAGACCCCCCCGCGGAGGTCAATCGCTCCGGAACCATCATGGTATTGAAAATTTCCGCGCCTTTGTTGACTTCACCGATCAAGTTCGATGCGGGCACCTTCACATCCCGGAAGAGCAGACGTCCCGTGCCCCCGCCTCTTGTACCCATGAGCTTGTAGAGATATTTGACCTCGACACCTGGACGATCCTTTTCGATCAGTAACAGGCTGATCCGTTCGTGAGGTTTCCCCTGCGGATTGGTATTGCAGTATACGATGAAAAAATCCGCCCCATCCGCCGCCACGACAAACCGCTTCTGACCTTTGACGATAAAATAATCACCCTTAAGTTCCGCCCGGGTGGTAGCACCGAAAAAATCCGAACCTCCCCGCGGTTCGGTAAGGGCTTCCGCGGATATGAGGTCACCTTTCAAAAGGGGTTTGAGAAATTCCTCCTTCTGCGCTTCCGTGCCGAAGCTGTGAAGGGCCTGCCCAACGATGGACGGCATGGAGAAAGCGCATCCCAACGCCGTTCCCAGAACCCCGATTTCCTCCAGAGCCGCGATTTCCGCAGCCCAGGAAAGGCCTCGACCACCGTACGCCACGGGGAATCTCACTCCAAGAAGCTTACGGTTCCCCAGAGCTTTGACGAATTCCCTCGGATAGGTGATCTCGTCGCGATCCATCTTCCTGACAAGATCGGAAGAAACTTCCGCTTTGACAAAGTTCCTCACTTCATCTTTCAACAATGCTTCCCCGCTGTCTAAAAACACATCCTGAAGCATATTCCCTGATCCTTTTCCATACGGCAAAAAAGTTTGATTTTTTTGATAAGAGACTCCTTCATGACAGGTTAAGTATAAGGAATGAGCTGGTTGTATGTCAAGACAATTGACTTCAGCGCGCCGGCGCCTCCGGTTGGTTTCCGCCATTTCCTGTTCTTTCCAATAGTATTCCACTGTAAAATTCCTCTACTCGTAAAAATCTTTCACTCTTGAAATATGTTGTAAATTAGTAAAAACTATCGCTCACAAAGCGAGCCGTTACTAGTTTACCACAGTCAAGGAGATTTATACCCAGAGCTATATACTATGGCAGAAACCAAATTCAGGAGGAAAAACATATGTTACGCTCGACAAAGATCCTGATTCATGACGAAAGGCCGGACTCACCCGAGTTCTTACTTGAAATTGTAGTAGACCGCGGTTACAAAGCGGGCTTCGCGAAAGATGCTAATGAAATTATTGCCATGCTCGCGAATGACCAGTATGAGGTTGTTCTCACCAATGGTGGGTATGGAGAGCTTAATCCTGACCAGTATATGCAGATACAATCTTCTTCTGTCTTCATAATCGACATCGCAGATTCACATAAGCAAAATCATACCAGGGATGCAAAGGCTGACCTATATTTGTCAAGGCCCTTGTTAATTTCTGAACTTTGGAAGTCATTGGAAAAGCCATTCTGATATTCTTTCGCCAGGCATCGAGTCAGATTCGTCATGTTTTTACAAAAGATAGTATATTGTTTTTGGTCTGATCGGGGTAGTAAGAGCGAGAGGGAACCGTAACGGGCAAACTATAGTTCACTCAGGGGGAGAAGGCAGAATGTCATCCTGTTCTTTGTCCCCAGCCAATTCTCTGATCCGTGCTTCCGGCAGACCCGCTTCGCGCAGGTCTTCGATCCCAACCCCGCCTCTTTCATACATCTTAGAGAGGATTACACGCATATACCTCCACCATCCCTCGTTGATCTTGCTCAGTGGGTCAGGTTTCCAATTCTTTGTTGGCCTGGCAATGATGGATGCAAGGAATGCCGACTCCACCGGTTTTAATTCCTGGGGTGCCTTGTTGAAGTAAAAATACGCAGCCGGCCCTATCCCATAGATACCGTCACCCCATTCAATGATGTTAAGGTAGATCTCCATGATCCGCTCTTTAGACAGGTTTTGTTCCAGCGCCATTGTAATAAATATTTCTTCAAATTTCCTGCTGAATGTTCTCTCCTGGGTCAGAAAAAGATTCTTGGCGACCTGCATGGAAATCGTGCTGGCGCCGCGCACAATACGACCCGCTTCTATATTTTCTGCAAGGGCATCCTTTATTCCTCTTTGACTGAATCCTTTATGGGAAAAAAATCCGGCATCTTCGGCGGCAATCACCGCGCTGATCAAGGATCGGGGAAGCTCTTTAAACGGAACATAGCGGGGATTATCCTCTCCCACCAGAAATGCGATCTTCTTCCCTTTCGGAGTGCGCACGGTATAAGGTGCGTAACGCGTCACCCAGGGAAAATTCCGGAAAGGTACAGATCAAATTAATTTCCGGATTCTTCTCAGGGGAGAACCACCCGTTCACAAACAGGAATTCTCCTCCTAGAGAAATTTTCCCATTTTGAATAAAGATCCGGGAATCATCCTTCTTTCCTGTCGCATTGAAGCCTAGAATGTTTACTTTTGCCTCAAGGGGCGGAAGAAAAGATTTTTTCTGCCGAACATGTAGAACGTTGCCGGAAACGGAAAAGGTCATTTCCTTGCCCTTTTCCGTCCTTCCCTGCGCGCGGGCGTTTATTCACATATCACTTAAAGGAACGGCATCACCCAGAAAGGGGGCAAGAATTGCGAGCCCGAAGGAATCAGCCTGGAGATCAAACTCCCCGGCTTCCCTCTTGACCGTGAGACTGAGGCGTTCATCATCACCCGTGATTTCGAGGGAATCGAGTCCTTTTCTCAGGTCTATTCCTGCGATCACCGTTTTATAGGTGCGGCTTGAGGTTCTTTTCGCCGTCTGGAAGTTGACTGTGAGATTACGGATGTTCAGATTGATGTGCGCATCTTCAGATTCTGCGCTTGCTGCAGGATTTGCAGACGATTTTCGTATTTGAGGGAATTCCCATCCACCTTTGTTTCCGTGATACAGAGTGACTTCTAGATTCAGGGCATCAAAACTCCTGATGAGGTGCCGTCCTATTTTTCTGTTCATGAGATAGCGAAAAGGACTGATCTCGGCAGTAATGTGTGACGCGTTAAGCCATTCTCTACCGTCATCATCCGTTACGCGAACACTGTGGGCCCTTATAGTGGTGGGAAAATTATATGCGATACGGAGAACTTCACAATGCAGCCCTGAAGTTTTCCGTATGTGATCGATGAAGGCAGGAAGTTGCTCATTGAGTTTCCTGTCGGCTATTCTGTCCAGGACAAAAAACACTGCCAGAATAAGAATGATGCACACTATATACCGTAGTGTGAAAAACGCGCGTACCCAAGACAATGCTTGAACCGACTTATCTTTAAATACCTTAAACATTTTCGTACGTAAATAGCTCCCGCGCGTGCCGTTTGGGAAGAAGGAAGTATAAGGCAATAGTGTGTATCGCAATAATGAAGTGACGGGTTGTTACATACTATTTTTGAAACAGGCTGGATACCGGTTTTATTGCCGCGAACACGGAAATAACTCCATACCAGTACCAATCTATGCTCAGCAATGGCTCCCAGACTTTCGCGACCATCAAGACAAAACCTGCGACTCCGAGTTTAATACACCCAATATCCTTCCATGTGTATCTTTTTATCTTTTCATCTACCCAGGTAAAATACCCCATCCCTTACACCTCCGGCTACAGTCAGACTTTGTGACTATCGGACACCTGTATCTATCCCCATTGAATGTTACTTTAACATTGCCTCATAATTCAAACCTTTTTAAATGCGTATCCATTTCCAAATTCCTGTTGAGGGATAATATGATCACACCTATTGAGAAATGATTTCATTTTACCCCCTGCAAGGGCGTCCAATGGTAAGCTCCATTTACCGGTCGTGAATAGTAGGGGAATGGAAGTGAAAAAAAGGCGTTCCGCCATTGAGGACGAAACGCCTTTTTTAATAACTGATAAAAAATTAATATCCTATTTCGTTTATTTCTTCGCGGGAGCAGTGTCTATTGCTTTGAACGTGGCATCCCACTTGTCGATAAGAGCTTTCAGCTCACCTGCTTTCGCCTTGGCGCCCGCAGGATCAGTAGCAATCATGCCGCTGGTTGCTTTCAAGCCTTCCTCAAAGGCTTTGCTATCGGCGACCCATTCGTCATTCTTCTCCTTCATCTTTTTCTCAATACTCTTGACGGTGGCTTCAAGGGTCTTCCAGCCTTCTCCCAGAGCGGCTACAGAAGCAGTTGCCTCATCGGCCATAGCCTTTTTCCCTGCTGCGGCAGCGACGACAGCCTTCTCAAAGGCGGCCTTGGCACTAACATAGCCCTTCTTGGCTTCTTCGTATTTCTTCCCGCTCATCTGAGCTTCTGAGGCAGCCCAGAGATTTTTGGCAGCATCGAAATCGGCGGTCGCATACTTTTCAGCGCCTGCGGCAACAGCGGCATCCATTGCGACCTTGGCAGCCGTCTTCTCAGCCTCGGGTGGTTGCGCACAGCCGACGAACATAAGGGCCAGCGCAAAAATCATCATCAACGAAACAGCATACTTGAAATACTTCATACCTTTACTCCTCCTCTTAAAGTGATTGCATGGCTCATGACCAAAAGTGGTTTTTTTCTATACCTTTTTTAGAGGTTGTCAAGGTTTTTTTAATTAGAAATTGAAGAACAGAGGCTTTATGATGACCGGTCAGGCTTAAGCCGGTTCTTTTTCATATCACTTTACCATTGACTCATAATTCAAACCTTTTTAGAATACGCAATAATTTATTTATTATTTTTCAGGGGTTATTCGTGAAAACTGTTCTCTTTTTTTACACCGGTACAGGTAATTCCCTCTGGACTGCCCGCACCTTGGCGGACGAACTTGGCAATGCCGAGCTAATCCCCCTCGTGCGCGTCACCGGTGACCATGTACGGGTCCATGGTGACGCAGTCGGCGTCATATTCCCTGTCCACATATGGGGTCTGCCACAGAGGGTTATTGACTTTGTAAATGTATTACCCATAGATACATCCACATACTACTTTGCCTTTGCGGTGAATGCCGGCCAAGTTGCCGCGACATTACTGCAAATGGAAGCCCTCATGAAATCGAGGGGTTTATTCCTTTCAGCCGGATTTGACATTTGCATGCCCTCCAACTATATACCCTGGGGCGGGCCGGGGCCGGAAGAGAAATGTGTGAGGAGGATACGCGATGCGAGGGAAAAGATTAGAAGAACCTCTGCGATTATTGCCAACAGGGAACGGCGTCCCGTTGAGAAAGGTCCCCTATGGCAGAATATTCTGTTCTCCTGGTTGTATAAACTTTCTTTCCCGTATATTCCTGCAATGGACAAGAAGTTTTGGGTTGATGATAAATGCAACTCATGCGCAATCTGTGAAAAAATATGCCCGAGCAGAAACATTACCATGCATGCAGGCAAACCCGCATGGCTTAATCACTGTGAACAATGCCTTGCGTGTATTCAATGGTGCCCGAAAGAAGCGATTCAATACGGCAAGAAAACACCTCGGTATGAGAGATATCATCACCCGGAAGTAACCCTCGAAGATGTTCTCTCCATATCCCGGAAAGCCTCACAGAGTAAGGGCGAAGACAACTATTCGTTGCATTCTGCAAGAAATGGAGGGAAAGAATCCTAACTGTCATTCTTGCTATCGGGATTGCCGTGATCAACGAGTGGAAAAGAGGTAACTATGGTGGAAAAGGTAATAATCATGGGGGCTGCGGGACGGGATTTTCACAATTTCAACGTCTACTTCAAGGATAACCCTCGCTACAACGTTATTTCGTTCACCGCCGCGCAAATTCCGGACATAGAGGGGCGCGTATATCCGCCTGAGCTTGCGGGAAAAGCTTACCCGGACGGCATTCCCATCTATCCGGAAAATCAGCTTGCCGAACTCATCAGGAACGACAAGGTGGACCTGGTTGCCTTTTCCTACAGTGACGTGCCGCATGTGGAAGTCATGCACAAGGCCTCCCTTGTCATGGCAGAGGGTGCGGACTTTATCCTCATCGGGGCTACATACACCATGCTCAGGTCAAAAAAACCCGTGGTGGCAGTATGTGCCGTAAGAACAGGTTCCGGGAAATCCCAAACGACCCGTAAAGTGTGCGAGATCATCCGGCGCCTTGATAAAAAAGTGGTTGTTGTCCGCCATCCCATGCCTTACGGTGATCTGAAAGCGCAGGTTATGCAGCGTTATTCATCTTACGAAGACTTTGAACGCCATAACTGCACTCTGGAAGAAAGGGAAGAATATGAGCCTCTCGTCGAGCAGGGTATTATCGTGTATGCGGGAATCGATTATGGGCATATCCTGGAAGCGGCGCAGCAGGAAGCCGATCTAATTGTGTGGGACGGGGGAAACAACGATACCCCTTTTTACTACCCTGATGTCCATATTGTGCTTTTTGACCCGCACCGTCCTGGGCATGAGCGTACCTATTACCCTGGTGAAACGAATATGCTCATGGCGGATATCGCCATCATCAACAAAGTAGATACGGCATTACCCGCACATGTGGAGCAAGTCCGGCGGAACATAGCGCACCATGCTCCCAGGGCCGCAATAGTCCTCGCAGAATCTCCCGTCCTCGTGAACCAGCCAGAACTCATTCAGGGGGCCCGGGTATTAGCAGTGGAAGACGGCCCCACCCTGACACATGGGGAGATGTCATATGGAGCCGGATTCATTGCCGCCAGCCAATACGGTGCGGCGAAGATAGTTGATCCCAGGCCTTATGCGGCCGGGACGATTGCGGAAGCCTATCACCTGTATCCCCATATCGGCCCTGTGCTCCCTGCCATGGGTTACAGTGTTGAGCAAATCCACGATCTGGAGCGAACGATAAACAGAACAGATTGTGATCTCGTCATTTTCGCCACGCCCATCCAGTTGACCCGCATTCTTTCCCTCAATAAGCCTGCGATTCGCGTGCGCTATGAATATAAGGATCATGGAAAGCCTCTTTTGGAGGAATGTCTTTGGGAGCGGTTACAGACCCTGATCGGCTTCAGGCAAGGCGAGAGGGGTAGTTTCTTATAAGCGGCCTTACAGTGAGACAGGAATAACAGTGAAACGCAAAACAAAGAAAGATATTCTCCTGGTGGCTCTGGGCGGTAACGCCCTTATCAGAAAAGGCCAGGCGGGAACAGTGCCCGAGCAGTTCGAGAACCTGAAACTTCCCATCGGGCAGATTGCCCGGCTCTCCAGAGATTACCGTATCATCATTACCCACGGCAACGGCCCCCAGGTGGGTAATTTGCTCTTGCGGCAGGAATGCTGTAATGCGGTTCCCGCCCTGCCCCTGGAAATTCTGGTCGCCCAGACCCAGGGCGAGATCGGGTATATGATTGAATCAACCCTCGACAGCGAACTTATGGAGCTTGGGATCGATACGGAAACGAACTTTGTGAGCCTCATCAGCTATGTAGTCGTGGATGAGAAGGACCCTGCGTTCCGGAACCCCACGAAACCCATAGGCCCTGTGTACAGTGCCGAGAGGGCGGCAGCCCTTCCCTTCCCCACCCGAAGCACGCCCAAAGGACACCGCCGGGTGGTTGCATCCCCGAAACCCGTTACTATCGTGGAAAAGCGCGAAATACAAAAACTCATAGAGATGGACTTTATCGTGATATGCTGTGGAGGGGGGGGTATCCCCGTGATCCGCGACGGGAGAATTTTTTGCGGCGTGGATGCGGTCATCGACAAAGACCTGGCCAGCGCCGTCCTCGCCAGGGAAGTCGGCGTCGACATGTTCCTGATAGCCACGGATGTTAAGGGCGCCGCCCTGCATTACGGCAGTCCCGATGAGAAATTTCTCCGCACCGCAACAATGAAAGAAGCAGCACAATATCTTGAAGAGGGCCACTTTCCACCGGGTTCAATGGGACCCAAGATCGAAGCCGTTATGCAATTCCTGAAGAGCGGCGGCAAAAGAGGGGTGATCACCTCAATTGAAACCATTGAAGAGGCTGTAGCAGGCCGTACCGGTACAGAAATCATCAGGTAACCAACGCACAAAAATGACTTTCTCTTCTGTTCAGAGGGAGGTACCATAACTGCGACGGATTATTGGATTGAGCAAAAGCATACCTTGATGAAATCTTGTTTTTGGCCATTTCCTTCAGAATGAAATCTTTCCATTGGAAGTCATCATTTTTTATCCTGAAAACACGTTGTCTCTGGAAAGGGCTTTTCAATGATTTTTCATTTCCGTATGCTGTTGACATCACATTTTTCACTCTATAGTACAAGATTAGCAGAAGCTACAAAATGCCCTTGACTGACAGGGCTAAAAACACCCCCATGGGGCGTGTCCTTTTTTTCATTGCTTATGATAAGGGAACTTTGGGAACTATGAAATATGCGTTCATTGCGTACCAATGGCTGACAAGGCTGCTGTGTGTCCTCCTCCTCATCCAATCATTTTCAGTTGCGGCATCTTGGACTCAGATGGCAGGCGGGAGGGCACAAAGTGTGGGGGATGTCTTTCTCCCTGACGGTGATAATGTGACGGTAGAGGTATGGGTCAAAAACCTTGAGGTGCCGTGGTCCCTTGTCTCCTTGAGTCATTTCGGAACTATACAAGATTAAGAATGATAATTGTTACATAATCTGGTATCTTCGGAAAACAGACATTGAGCTATGGATTGGAAGGGTTTTCTTTCCTTAACAAACACAGACCATCAGGGGATCGCAACTCTATCGACCTATCAACCTAATACCCTAAAATAAGGAGGATATGATGAAAACAATGCAGAGACGATATGTGAAATCTGCCGTTACAGTATTGTGGAGTGTCCTGTTCATCTTTTTATTCATGCAGGGCATCCTGTTCGCGCAATCCGTTGTTGATGAGTGGCAAGCCGTGAAAACGCCACCGCCACCAGAGCTGAAAGCGGTGACGATTGATCCAAGCACGACGGCTTTACTGTTACTCGATTTCAACAAGCAAACCTGTAACGTAACAACACGGCCCCGCTGCATCAGCTCCATACCTGCCGTCGCGAACCTTCTGAAGAAAGTCCGTGATAATGGTGCGAAGGTTATCTATAGTCTTTCCGCTGGAGCAACAGTTGCAGATATTGCACAAGAACTGATGCCTGCGGCATATGAACCGGTTGTGACATCAGGACCGGACAAGTTCCTTGGGACTGATTTGGAAAAGATTATTAAGGAAAAAGGCATAAAGACAGTCATCGTCACGGGGACTGCGGCACATGGCGCTGTTATCTACACGGCAAGCGGTGCTGCGTTGAGGGGAATTAAGGTTGTCGTTCCTGTAGATGGCATATCGGCGGATAACACTTACGCTGAACAATACACCGTATGGCATTTGATGAATGCCCCCCGGGTCTCAAA
>CAZMBE010000016.1:15265-71442 GCA_964564625.1 uncultured Syntrophaceae bacterium
CGTTCCTCACCGCTGCCTATGTGTCTGTCGCCCTCACTTTTTCAAGTACAATTATCATTGTGAAGCTCCTGTCCGACAAAAAAGAAATTGATTCTCTTCATGGTCAGATAGCTATCGGCTTTCTCATTGTTCAGGACATAGCTGCAATTCTGGCTCTGGTTGGCTTGACCACCTTTGGATCATCCCTTGCTGAAGAAGGGTCTGCGTATGCCTCAGCGCTGATTACTGGCGCAAAAGGTTTGGGATTGTTGCTCATTGTCGCACTGCTGATGAAATATGTCATCCCATACCTGACCAAGCGCCTCGCTCATTCTTTGGAATTGTTGACTCTTTTCGCGATTGCGTGGGCGGTGTTTCTCGGCGCGGTGAGCGATCTGCTCGGATTCAGCAAAGAAGTAGGAGCTTTTCTCGCAGGAATTTCGCTGGCATCTACTGAATACCGTGACTCTATTGGGGCGCGCCTTACAAGCCTCAGGGATTTCCTTCTCCTGTTTTTCTTTATTGACCTTGGTGCGCGTTTGGATTGGTCCACGGTGGGCTCGCAGGTGGGTGCATCGGCTATTTTTTCTCTCTTTGTGCTTATCGGCAATCCATTGATTGTGTTAGTTATTATGGGACTTATGGGTTACCGACGCCGTACGAGTTTTCTCGCCGGGCTTGCGGTGGCTCAAATTAGCGAGTTTTCCCTTATCGTGGCGGCCCTGGGGTTGAGCATCGGACACATTACGAATGAAACCATGGGTCTGATTACCCTTGTGGGGGTTCTGACAATTTTCATCTCCACATACATGATCCTGTATTCCGGTCAGCTTTACCATATTCTTTCCAGGCCTTTGAAGGTGTTTGAAATGCGCAATCCGTACAGGGAAAGTTCCATATGTACTCTCAAAGAAACAATATCAGTAGATGTGATTTTGGCTGGTTTGGGTAACTATGGAAGCGGGCTTGCAGAATACCTTACACGGAGAGGTAAAACCGTATTAGGCGTCGATTTCGACCCCAGCACGCTAGACAAATGGCGGAAAAAAGGATTATCCGTTTTATATGGAGATATGGCCGATCCCGATATTCATGAGCACCTGCCGTTGAACAAAGCGCGATGGGTGATCAGTACTGTCCGTTCAAAAGAAATTAACCTGGCTCTTGCGCAAAACCTCAAAAAAGAGGCTTATAAAGGCAGACTGGCTCTCACAGCTACAAGCGAGGAAGAAGCCCGTGACTTCGAAAACGCAGGCGCTCACCTTATATTTCGTCCATTTGCCGATGCAACGGAACAGGCAGCCGATGCGTTAACCTATGTGATGGATTTTCTGCCGGAAAAAATCAATTGGCCAATTTCGTTTCTTGAAGTGCGTATCAAGTCAGATGCGGCGATGGCGGGTCAGTCTATACGAGATAATCCGTTACGGTCGTTGACAGGCGTATCAATCCTTGCTGTCAGTCGGGGTGGACAGGTTCATTACGATCTGGAACCGGATTTCAGAATTTTTCCGGGTGACCGTCTGCTCATCATGGGGCCTCCGGGCGGATTGAAGGATGCCGAAGTGTTACTCAATGAAAGTGAAATTAAAAGGGATATGAAGGATACGGATCGATTTGAAATTGCGGAAGTCAGCGTTGCAAATGATTCGAAACTATCAGGCCAAACAATCGCAGATCTCCGTTTTCGTCAAAAATATGGTGTTACTTTGATCGGAATCCGGCGAGATACACACCAAGTTACAAAAGTCAGCCCGACAGAGCAGCTGTTGGCCGGGGATTCCCTCATTATTATTGGGAAGACCGGAGCGGTCAAAAATTTGAAGAACCAGGAACCATTATAGTTGTCGATCAAGCGAAAAACGACGAAATCAATCCAGAGAAACTCACAGAACCAGGCGATTGCCCTGGTGTGAATAGAGTAATCCGAGAGGTACCATATGAAACGATTCAAAAACATTCTCTTCATCAACGAACCAACAGTCGATCAGGCTTTGGCTGTATCACGTGTAGTCTCTTTGGCGGAAAACAACCAGGCAAGACTTGCAATCATTGACGTAATCCCCACAGTTGCGGATGATTACCGGGCGGATGTAATAACTCACCACATGCAAGCCATGGAATCCTTGATCGAACCTTACCGGATTCGCATGAAAATTCGACTCGATGTGCTGATGGGTACGGTTTTCCTTGAGGTAATTCGCGCCGTGCTGCGCAACAAGCATGATTTGGTAATCAAGGTTGCAGAAAACCCCGATTTTCTGAAAAAGCTGTTCGGTAGCGACGATATGCATTTGCTGCGCAAATGCCCGTGCCCGGTGTGGCTTATGAAACCACCGGAAAAACCCAATTATCAATGCATTCTGGCCGCGGTCGATTTCGATCCATTGAAACCCGAAGCCTCGGAGCAAGGCCTCAACATGAAGATTCTTGAACTGGCAAGTTCCCTTGCGCTATCCGACTTTGCATCACTGCATCTGGTTCACGCATGGGAAGCCTTTGCCGAAGGAACCATGAGGGCAAGGGGCGACGGCAGAAACAATGGCATCGCCGCCTACGTCGAACACGAGCGTATGCTCCACCAAAAAGGACTACACGGGCTGGGTGAGACGTTCCGTGAGCGGATAGGCAACGATACCTACAATTACCTTTCCCCTCAGTTCCACCTGCCCAAGGGAGCTCCGAAAAAGATGATAGCAGCATTGGCGATACAGTTGCAGGCGGACCTTGTTGTCATGGGAACAGTTGCCCGAACAGGAATTTCAGGGTTAATCATCGGTAATACAGCTGAGGCTATTCTCGATCAGCTATCATGTTCGGTGCTTGCCGTCAAACCCCCTGGATTTACAACACCGATAAAGCTTGTCGAATAACATACCTCATACAAAAACAAGAAAACCAGTCTGCTCCTTTTCGTCACATTCAGGTTTCAAGCAAGGAGATACAATATGGAGTATGCAATCAATCCAATAGCTCCTGAAGCATACACTTTCACAAGAATAATGGCTTTATTGAATGCGGACGCTTTAAGAAGGTTGGGAAAAAGAACGGTCACATATTTGACGCGGTATGGATGCAAAAAATGCTCTAACATCCTATTTGTTATGGATCTCTATGCGGATCTTTTCCTGAGCCCCCGTTCGACGGTGACCACGAAATCCTGGACATTGGTCAGGATGGAATGGGCCGTGAGGGAACCGCGGTCGGCAAGCTTGCTCACGGCAAACTCGGACATGTCGACGCTATAGAAATACACGGGACGTACCCTGTCTTTCTCCATCACGATATACGAAGGCACCATGTTTCCAGTTGCGATCGCATGGAGTTGTGTTGCCATGGCAATCACGGTAGTGGCGCGTCGTGCGAGGACGCGCATGAGATCCTGTGCCGTGTAGGCGTCGCCAATCACCTCCGGTAGGGGGCCGTCATCGCGAATGGAACCGGCCAACACATAGGGAATTTCTCTGCGGATGATGGAGTGCATAATTCCATCTGTTACAAGCCCCCCTTTCACAGCCGCACCAATAGATCCGAGGGCCCTGATTTTGTTGATGGCATCAAGATGCTTGTAATGACCGAGGATGGTAATTCTTTTCGAATAGATTTCCTGACCCAGGGCCGTGCCAAAAAGCGCCCCTTCCACATCATGGACGGCGAGGGCATTTCCGGCGAGCATCCCATGGACGTAACCGCGGTCGATAAGTGCGGAAAACGCGTCCCGCGCATCCCGGTCAAATACGGTCGCCGGGCCCAGGACCCAGAGAATAAAGCCGTTTTTCCGTTCATGATCGAGGAGATCATAGAGTTCGTCATAATCTATGGAAAAGGATGTCTCCCGTGTGATCCTTGTTCGAAACGCGAACTTATCCGTGAAATGATCCGGAAAATCGAAGGCTCCCGTATGCACGAAAATACCGTCTTCTCCGTTTTCCCGCCTTCCTAAGGCCACCATGTCCCCGACCTTGAGATGCCGGAATTCTTTGACGGAGAGGCCTTCACCTTTTTCCCGCACGACGACACAATCCATCCGGGACTCCCTCAGAAGATGCCATGTTCTCTTTCGGACATGAAAGTACTCAGGGTATATGGATGTCGCATGATAATTATCCGGCGCCACTCCCCGCTTACTCACTTTTTCAAAGACAACCGTAGGGGCATGGGCAAGCGGGGGTTGATTAAAATCCGGCGGATTGTAAGGGGGAAGCACAAAAGGCATCTTTGCAAAACCTTCCTTTCAATTGAGATATCTAAAGAATATCCTTAATGTTACCAAGAGGGTTCAATCTAGAGAAATCTCAGATTTATCAATTACTTGTGAGATTCCTCCATTTGATCGATATGCCATTGACCTTAAAAAACAGCAAATTTTCTCAGTATCGCTTTCCCCTATTGGACAACCTCCCGGAGAGCTTCCTCAAATATGGAAAGGCACACGTCGAGTTCCTCCGCGCTAACGGTGAGGGCAGGACAGAAACGAAGCGTGTTTTCACCGCAACCAAGGAGAAGAAGACCTTTCTGAAATGCCTTCTGAATAATACCATTTCGCCAGTCTCCGGCCCTCTCCTTGGTAAAGCGATCCTTCACGAGTTCAACGCCCACCATGAGCCCTTTGCCTCGCACATCCCCGATGCACTCAAATGAATCCTGCAGCCGCTTAAGTCCTGCCATCAGGCGTTCCCCCTGTACTTTTGCATTCGCCATGAGTTCTTCTTCGAGGAGCTGAATGGTTGCAAGAGCCGCCTGGCAGGAAACGGGATTGCCGCCGAATGTGGAAGCATGGGAGCCGGCTTCCCAATCCATTATGTCCGCCCGCGCAATCATCGCCCCCAGGGGCAGACCTGACGCAATCCCTTTCGCCAACGCGATAATGTCAGGACTCACGCCGAAGTGTTCCAGGGCAAACATTTTCCCCGTCCGGCCCATTCCCGACTGAACTTCATCGGCTACATAAAGGATGCCATATGTCCGCGCTATCCTGGAGAGTTCCCTGTGAAATTCCAGCGGCGGTACAATATAGCCGCCTTCACCCTGGATCGGTTCCACAAAGATCGCCGCCACCTCTTCCGGCGGCATTACCGTTCTAAAAAGCGTTTCCTCTATCCAGCGGACACACTCGATTCCGCAGGCCGGGTAGCTGAGGCCGTATTTGCAGCGGTAGCAATAGGCATAGGGGATATGGGTAATTCCCGGCACGAAAGGATGATAGTGCTTTTTCTGGATCGTTTTGCTGGCCGTAAGCGAGAGGGCACCCATGGTACGCCCGTGGAAGGCCCCAAAAAACGCGATATTTAAATCACGCCGGGTATGAAAGCGGGCCAGTTTGAACGCGGCTTCCACAGCCTCGGCCCCTGAGTTGCCGAAGAATACCTTTTTTTCTCCCGCGCCCGGCACCACTGAGGTCAGTTTTTCCGCAAGAGTGATCTGGGGCGTATAGTAAAAATCGGTCCCTGACATGTGCAAAAGGCGTTCAGCCTGATCTTTTATAGCCTCTACCACGCGGGGGTGGCAATGCCCGGTAGCACACACAGCGATACCCGCGGTGAAGTCCAGAAATACATTGCCGTCTACATCCTCAATCCAGAGACCCCTGGCCTTATCCGCCACGAGAGGATACACACGCGTATACGAAGGAGACACGTACCTCTTGTCTATTCCGATCAATTCTGAAGCCAGAGGACCCGGAAGCGCTGTCTTCATAACAGGGTATTTCATGGTAACCTCCATTTTCTATTTTCGCGGGAATGTTTATAGTAATTTTCTTTTAGCAGACACTATTTTGCAAGAATAAAATCTGACTGACTCATAAAAAGTCGCTCGCCACCACCTAACCCCAAATGTGTGGCCATTAATTCATTGACACACAAGACCAGCATTCGTATACTTCCTCCCCACACAGGCAAATGCTTATCAAACGCAGAGGAACATATGAAAAAAACCTTACAGGGAAAAGAAGCCGGTGATCCTGGTCAGGGAGTACCTCCAGGCGGGGTCTGCCTGGAGGATCACGCCTACCCGATTGACTACCTGGGAGGCTCGCAGCTTGTAATAGAAGATGCCGATCTTCTCAGATGGGCGGAGAGTATCGGGATATCTCCCAGAAATGCCCAGCTCGAGGCCCTCCAGTGCAAAATAATTCCGCTCCGCTATGCGAAAAACCTCCGTGCCCTGACTCTTGCCGAACAAAGGAACCTGTGCGAAGGCCGGGCGCTTATATGCGGCTGCGGAGGCATCGGCGGGGTGCTCGTCAACTTGCTCGCACGAGCGGGAGTGGGTACGCTGCGCCTGGTGGATGGAGGTGTTTTTACGCCCTCCAACCTCAATCGCCAGTGGTTTTGTGATACACACGCCCTCTCGCGCCCCAAGGCGGAAGTGGCCGCAGAGCACGTGCGGGCAATTAACCCTCTCATAGAGATCGAGGTGGTGTCCTCTTGCATGGACGAGCATAATGCCGGATCTTTCATCGAGGGGATGGAACTGGTGATGGATACACTTGATACCCCCACGGGAAGTTTTCTTCTGTTGGAAGCGGCAAAGCACATGGGGATTCCTTTCATTCATGCAACCGCGACCGGATGGTGGGGGCAAATCAGCACATTCCTTCCGGGATCTGTCTTTGACCTCCACGATGTGTACGGGCAGGAAACAGAACGGGATCCGGCACTGGAGATGATGGGTGCCCTCGGACCGGCTCCTTCCGTGATCGGAAGCCTTGCGGCGTTTGAAGCGATCCGCCTTCTTTCGGGAAGAAACTCCGCGTACGCTGATCAGCTTCTTTACCTTGATGGTGAGGGCGGGCGAATGGATGTCATTCCCCTTGGATAGGAGTTGTCTGCCAAGGTGCGGGGCTAATCAACCCTCTCGTACAGGCAAATCCTTGTGATCATAAAAAAAGAGCGGTGTTTGAAAAACACCGCTCTTTCAGCTTTTGTGATACTCAGTTTACTCTTCAACTATCCGAGGTAAAAACCGGTCGGGTCAAGACCTCTGAGGATCTTAAGCTCATCCTCATTTGGTGGAGTAGTCTCTACTACATTGGGGGATACCTTGAGATCCCACGCGCAGGCGGCCTTTATCTTCTCCACGGACTGGCCGGGGAAGAACTCTGCAAGGTACATCTCCTTGGTGGTCTCATCGAACCGGTAGACGCCCATGGTGCTCACCACACAGTTAGGTCCCCCACCGATCATGCCGAGGGCCTCGCGTTCTCCGGGGCCACCGAGGAAGCCGGGAGTGGTAATGTATTCACATTTTTCGACGAACTTCTTTTTATCCTGGGGCATAATGGCAAGGACTCTTTTCCCCGAAGTTGCCATGTCGTTGGCGCCGCCGCTTCCGGCAAAGTAGGTGAAGCTTTCCTTCTTGGACCAGTCCCCTGCACCCGACGAGTTGATGTTGCCGAACTTGTCGATCTGGGCGCCGCCGATGAAGGCAACGTCCACCTCGCCGCGCTGCAATGCCGCCATAGTGGCCAGCATGCCGAACGTTGCATCACCCCCGACAAAAGCAGCAGGGTCATCCACGGTGATTGCAAGGGCCGGAGGAGTTGTCGCCCGGATGGCGCCACCCTCAGTTAACATAATCATGTTTGGGGCATGCGTGGCAAAGGCATATGCGGCCACCATAATTGGCAGTCCCACTCCCACGAAGACAGTCTCTCCGTCTGCAATTTCTCTGGCACAGCGGATTGTCATAAGTTCTGTCAGTTTATAATTAGCCATAATTAATTTCCCCCTTTCTTCGCGGCGAGCGCTGCTTCAAAAGCCGTCAGCCGATCATCCGTATACAGCGGCACACCCTTCCAGCATGTCGGATCATGGTAACCGTAATCGACACCCAGTTTTGGGCTCGGCGTAAAGCCAAGCTTGGGTTTCAGACGGTCCAGACCCGCCTGGCCGAATTTCGATTTATATTTCTCGATGTACGCTTCCTGGTCTTTGCAGCCATAGACCCATTCATCGAGGAAGTGCGGGAGAAGTTCTGCGTGCCGCTCATATTTGCCCTGATACTGGCTGAAGCGGATATCCAGACCGTAGTAGCCGCGGCATGCCGAGGGATGAGCGCCATACGGGCAGTGGACAACGGCCAGGGTTTTGAAGTAAGGAACAATCACGCGGTCCGGATCGGTTCTGGTTACCTCTGGTTCTATAATTTCTTCGGCGGTAACGATAACACCCCGTTTTGATCCGTTAGCGCCGAATTCATCCGTGACACCTCGTGTTCCATAAGAGATCACGTTGCCGAGACGGTCGGCCTTCTGAGCATGGATAATGGCCACATCGGCCCGCCAGGCGCGGACAACATTTACCTTCTTGCCGGTGAAAGGATCCTCAATTATCCTGAGGTCGGTGGTGTTATACTTTTGCATATCCGTGCCGATATTCCCCCGGATGGGCATGAAGGGAATGCCCATGAAACCTGCCATCATGGCGGTAGTAGCACCGAAGTTGGAAATATCATATCTCTTTAAGTGCCCTTTGTTGAATGCCCGGCGAATGGCATAGGGGGCCTTCACATACCAGTTCATGATCCAGGCGGTGTGAATTTCCGTCACACAGCCGGCGCCCACCATAATATCCAGACCTCCCACGTCCGTCGAAGATTCGATCGTGGTGAGGTGCCTTTTCTTCTGTCTGATGATTTCGTGAGTCAGGGCCATGGGGACGTGGATCTGGAAGCCCCCATAGTATACTACATCGCCATCATGGATGAATTTTGATACCGCTTCTTTGAGCGTCATCCTTTTGTCGATATCTGCCATGTAATCCTCCTTTTCTTGTAGTTTAAGATAAAGTTAAAATTATGCCATCACTTTCTGGAAAGTAGCTCACACCTCCTTCCTAGGCCTCAACAAAGCCCCTCGCAATGCGTCTCTCATAACAAGGACGACATAGATAATATACGCGGACATTTCCGCAACCAGTGCCATAGAGCTGTAAGAGAAAAGTGCATTCAGGGCAACTCTGCAACATGCATCTGTCCGCACAAAACCTGAACCTTTCCTCAGGCTGGGCACAATCATCGCATTCATGGGGGAAAATGGGCATGGTTATTCATTCCATGTATTTTTTGCTGTCACTTACAACAGCCGATGGTATCTTAATAGGGTCAGGCGGGCAATAGCGTAAACAGCCCAAGGTCGAGAAATACAGCATCTCGCGCGCCAGATTCATATGGTCTTTGATATTCCCCTATTCGTAAAGGAGGATTTCTTTCTACCAAAAAATGATCCATTGTGTCAACTATTTTCTGAACCTAAGGGGGTTTTTTTTGATAAGAAATCCCCGAGATGTCAGGAAAAAAATCCATTGATTTTTTATTGAAATCTGCGGGAAAATGGTGTAAAGCGCATACTATACAATTGTAAAACATAGTACATACAAAGCGGCGGTGCCCTAAAACACAGAAGGTTTCAGGGAATTAACCCTGATAGATAAAAGTTTCCCTACTATGCAAACTTTGGAAAGGAGCAGATCATATATGTGATTCCCGCAGTCCTCATGGATAACGATTGACGAATAGTATCGATAGAGAGCTGCAACAAAGATAGTAATCGACACGTGTGCCGCGTGCTGCGGGGGATGGAGGAGAAAGTCCTTCAGGTAACCGCTTCTGCCGGCGTTGACTTGCCTCATCTGTGGCCAAGCTCACGTTCCAACGAAATGCCGCCACTTCCAGAGCATGGCAATCATTTCCTGTGTCACCTCAATCTTTTGCCAAAAGCATCCGATATACCTTGTACTGAAATATTGTCTCCTCTTTTTTCAGTTCCAGAGGGGGTGCGACCCGGAACACACCCCTTCCACAGATGCTACGCTGATATTACCGAAGGAGGCAGCTGTCCGTTTCCAGGACGCGGCAATGAGAATTTTGATCCGAGGAAATCATTGAAGGGAATAAAAGTTTTTAGAACAGTGAGAATTCTTTAAAAACACACGATAAGTTATAGGTAACACAATGCAACAAAAACACATGGAAGCGGGTTGTGAAAATGACAACCGGAATAAACTGCTGGAAAGATATTTGAAATACCGGCATTACTACGCAGGCTTTGATATTTCTGGCTTCGATGGGTATGGGAGGGCCGTATATGCCCCGCTCCTCCCCGTGTTTGACCGCTGGTTTGAAAGGAAGTCTCTGAATGACATTCCCAAGATTATCCCTTTGCTTGAAGATAAACCATTTCTTCATGAGCATCCCGATTTCAGAAAAGAAAGAGGGGATGTGATCAACTTTCACATAAAGGTCCTGGCCCTTAGCATGAACGGAATTATACTGGATCAGAACAAGGATGCTGTTTCGAGGCAACAGCTGGGGGACATAGTCTTTGATGTGAGCAAACATACCAAATCATACGATTATTCCGAATATCTGTGCTTTATGATCACGGTCAGAATGTTTGTCGATATGGTAAAGGAAAAGTTTTCTCATTTCGGCAACCCCGTGAAAGAGTTGTCTCTTCACGATTTTGCCAATGAAGCCACGTTACATCCAAAACCACCGCCTAGTATCAACATCCTTTGAGATGTGCACCCTTACCACACAACTTTTTCAAAACATGCGATCTCTTGAATTGTATTTTGAAAGACCCCGCTTGTTTGTGAATCCGGCGGCCGGCGCAGCCTTCTTTACTACTTTGCGGGCTTTTTGATTCTTTCTTACAACACCATCACCTGCTTCTTCATCCCTCTCTTTTCTCATTTCTATGATTTGCTGCCTCCTCATGGGTCTACCGGACTCAATCATTTACTTTCCCGGAGGCTTGCCGTCTTTCGTCGGCCATTCCCCCTTGGCCAGCTTTCCCACTGTTTCTTTACACTCTTCGGGTATCTCGCCACCTCTGCTTGTTCGTTCAACCCATTGAGCGATAGCTTTCGGATCATTTTGCTTTAATGCCCGTTCAAATTGACGGTCGGAGCGTATCTCTTCGTAGACCTGTTTATCCGTTTTACTGCCTATTGCAAACGGAGAAAATATTCGCTCAAGTTTGTCGCTCCCACAATGTGGACAGGAATGAGAAACGGCAGTAAAGCCCTGTTGATATATGCTGATCTTCTGACCGCAAGCACTACACAAAAACTCATAAATCGGCATCTTTTACCTCTCCTTGTCGATCACATGAACGTTACATAAATAGATTCACCCATCCCCTTATTTAAAGGGGGTCGAGGATATTTTTATTTCCTCAGTAAAATCAATCTCAATTTCCCTTGACAGAATCGACACTGAACAGGTGGTTCATACGAAGATATAGTCACGGTACATTGAAATGAGAACGCTTGCTGTACGAGACAGGCATGAAGGAAATTGCTTTATTAATAGTATCTTATAACGATTTTGCCTCTCTGTGTCAACAGACCTTTACGTCCAATGATCTTCTATGAACACAAACCCGCAGCTTGTCTGATTTTTTAAAAAAGTGTGGCAAGTCCATTTACCACGGAATATGTATCACTTCCCGTGGTTTCGGATTCAGCGTGTCCTCATTGGCAAAATCACGCAAGGAGAGGTCGGAGACAAGGCTTCCGAAATGGGCATATGTATCTTTTAGCATCTCTATAAACAATCTTACGGTAATGGAAAAACACAAGCGGTCGGAATAATCATATGACCGGGTATGCCTGCCCACGTTATAGATGACATCCCCCAGAAACTGCCTCGAAACGGCATTCCTGTTTTCATCCAGAATAACCCCGTCCAGACTGAGGGCCAGCACTTTTATGTGAAAATCGATCACTTCCCCCGTTTCTTTCCTGAATTCGGGATGATCAGGAAGAGAGAGTTTCTCCCCCAGCAGAGGTGTGATCAGGAAAACATCATCCGTAGCCTTCCTTTGAAACCACCTATCGAACAGCGGAAGGTGCGGGGCATATACCGCTTTTCCATACTCACCAAAGCCTGAGAGGTCCAGCCCGGCATAATAGTGCCGGTATTTCAGGTATCTTTCCTCAAGCTTATTACGGCCGACCTGTTCAGAACCTGCGAGTGCGATTTTTTCAAAGTCTGTCACAAGAAAAAACCCCGTCTAATTTTTTTATCCGCACCTGAAAGAGCACACCGCCCGGATTCAAGCCCCAAAGCATTCTGCCTCTGACAGAAGGACGCCGCAAAGGCAGTGACATGCCAAGCCGCGTGCGTTCCCCATGCCGAGGGAAGAAGGCCCATTCTCGGCGCAAACACTTCAGATTGTCTTTTGTAACAATGTGGAGTACGTATCCGTTAAAACTTCGCCGCAGCTGCCGGTACTATTCTCATGGAGATCCATAAACGCTGCGCAGGCAACATCAACGTTCTGCTCTATTCCTCAGGTTACGCATTGAAGGAAATAGAAGAGCGCTATAGTTTTTTACACTCCATGGAAGGCGTTATTCCTTCCATGGCCTGAACCGCGAACTGTCACCGTGCTTCGGCACCGGGACAGGCACATACATTCGCCATCTCTGATCCACGGAGTCAGCCCCCGGTGGATATATTATGGATAAATTTGTCTCCCTGAACCTTACCTTGTTTACCCGGGATTGCATTGATTGACGTCCGGGTCATCAAAGCAGACAGGACACAGATAAAGAGGATTGATATTCCCGCATCCCGTCCCGTACACGCTGTAGTTTACGCATTCATTGCAGAGAGGAACGCCGCAGCCGCTGCAGATGAAAACCGTCTTCTTCTCCTTACACTGGGCACATACCATGATTGATCCCTCCTGATGATTGTGTTGTATGTGATATGTTGTAAAAATAGGCAGGCTTTGCCGGACCGAAACTGCGCCATAGTTGCTGACCGATCCGGTTAAATGGATTTGATCTTGACTTTGAGAACCAGTATTTGTCCGTCTGTCGGTCCTAATCCAAAGCCATGTTTTAAAAAGCATTCTTCACAAAGATAACACCAGAGATCCAACTCGGTTCTCGCATTATACCCGGCTACCTTTCCACAGACAAGGCAATTAGGTAATGTATCAACTTCTAATTCATCACACCAATCTTTATACAACTCTTTCATTCCAGTAACTTCCGCACTTTGTATTATATTTCATCAATCCGGAATTATTCCATCCCCACCCTGTAAAGTATAAGGCGGCTCTCTCTTTGTGTCAACCATTTAATAGGTTTCAATCCAGTCTATCGAAAGAGCTCACTTGCAGTAGTTTTTATGCAAGAATACCTAAAAATGAGTGGCACGCCTTACAGCGTGCCACCACAATGACTAAAAAACTCTTACGCTTCAACGGTTTTTCCGAGGAAGTACCGTTCCGGATCAACTTCCGTCACCATCAGCTTCAACTGTTCCTGCGTAGGCAGTGCCATGGGCTTTACATCTGGAGAAATAGTCAGTTTCAGTTCACATCTCTCCTGAATTCCCTCGACGGATAGGCTGGGATGGTATTCCAAAAGTACCATTTTGTTCGTATTGCCCACATCGAAGCCGAACAACGCGACATCCGTCACCACCCTGTAGGGGCCCCTGCCATGAACCCCTGCCTTCCACCGGTAATCTTTCGAGCCGTCACCAAAGCCGAGACTGGTGATATAGTACACCTTTTCCCGGAATCTGCGTTTTTCCAACGCCATAATGGCGATGATCCTGTCGCTGTTTGCCGCCATGGCGCCGGCGCCGCCGCTTCCGGGGAATCTGACCTTCGGCTTCTCATACTCACCGAAGCAGGTGGAGTTTATATTCCCATATGTATCTATCTCCGCCCCGCCGATGAAGGCATAATCGGACCAGCCTCTCTGCTGTCCCTCAAACACAGCGCACAATCCCTTCACCATACAGGAGCGGGTACCCGCCCTGACGTCTCCCACGGAGAGGGGCAAACCCATCCACAGGATTGGGCCGAGGGAACCACCCTCAAAGATAAGCGATAAGTTCGGCGCCCAGGTTCGCTGGGCAAAAAGCGAGGCGAGCATGGGCAACCCGGTTCCGACGAAGACGACCGTTTTATCCTCCAGGCATCTCGCTCCCGTCAAGCAAAGCACTTCAAATGGACCAGCTTTTATTTTTTCTGTCATTTTACATCCCTCCGAGTATTATTTTCGTCTAATCCAGGATTACTCTCTGTCCCCTCTCGAGATCTCTTGCCTGCGCAAGCCTCTTATAGCCTACCACCGCCAGGAAATCCTCCCACGTGTCGCAATTGTAGAAATACTTGTCGTAGTATTTCTTCAGTGCGTCAAGGTTCCCTTCCTTCCTCAATAAGAGGCCTGTAGCTCTCCATTCACGGAGGAAGTCCATGTCAAACCAGTGGTAGCCCCACACGGCGCCGGGATACCCTCCATATTTCTGGGGAGAAACGGCATGCACGTGTAAGAATGGAATCAGGGTGAGATTGGGATAATTCCTGATGGCATCATTCGAAATCAGTTCCTCGCAGGTAACAATACCGGTGGTGGCTGCTCCGAGTATTTCCTCGCACGTAAGCACCTGCCCGAAGATCCTGCAGTTGCCGTACATGTCTGCCGCCGTCACATGGGCGATGGCGACATCGGGGTGACAGGCGGGAAGGTTATACACCATTCTACCCGTGAAGGGGCACTTCAGCATGACGCCCCTGTTGGTCACCTCAAAATCGGCTCCGCCATGGTCTCTCACCGGGATATAGGGAATTCCCATATAGGCGGCCTTGAAGCGCACGGACATACCGTAATTGGTGTAATCATCGACTTCGATCATGCCGCTCTGGACGCAGTGGGTCCACATGGGGCCCGACCCGATGACTTCGAACGCCTGCCAGGCAAGTTCCACCCTTTTCACCGACACCCGGGAGTCGTCCAGCATCATGGCGCCGAGAAGCCACTCGACGCAGAGAGACTGAGACTGGAACGAGAGCGTCAAGTCCGTGGCCTTGATCGTTTTGTTGCAGAGGGCCTCTTTCACGATTGTCCAGACAATGGAAAAGGGGCATCGCGTGTTCACGAATCCCGCAACGCCAAGGTTGATCCCCGGTCTGATGAACTTCTTCACCGCCTCACTCTGCGTCATTCTCTTATCATAGAGAAACTTGTTCTCCTTTGTCTTCAGTGCCCTCGCCTCATCGGGACTGGGTCCCCACCACTCGTAAGGCCGCTCCTTGCACTTTACCTCGGATATCTTGTAGATATCGGAATGTAATGCCTGCTTCGGATCAGTTGTTTCGGCACCCGCGATACGGTGCTTGCTCTTGTAGGGTACCTGTCCTGCCACGACATGAACATAGGGCAGCTTGTCTTCATCCGGTTTTTTCCCCAATGGTATACCCACTTCATTAAATCTTTTATCTAAATCCATACCTTAGCCTCCTTTTGCACGATTTTAACACGCATAGAAAATTAAACCGCTTAACAGTGCTTCCTCTCTGCTGGAAAAACTCCCACCTCCTTTCACTATTATTGTTTTTCGAGAATCACCTATAATCCTTCCAGTTGCCGATTATCATTAACAAGAGCGATTCTGCTCCCGGGTCTCACAAGAGGGGCGCCATCCCCGCCTTTCAGGTCTTGTCTTTCCTACAGAGTGAATGCCTTGCCGGCACATCCATAAGAGGCGTAGAGTTAACCTGTGTGGTGTACAACCATGTTAAGATCGTATCACTTTCGTGACAAGATCCTCAGAGGCATTGACCCGACCGGTTTTTACCCCGTTACTAACATGTGAGGATAGCACCCCACTGGTGGTACCCGAAAACTTATGGCATTCTTCGCACAAAGATTTGTAACGATGATTAGCCAGTAATGCTCATGGTGTTGTTTTTTCACACATGATAAGATGGAGTGTCTCCTTTAAAGTCTCCACTTCCATTGTCTTCCTGCCCAAAAGACGCTCCAGCTTCAGAATCTGCTTCTTCAGATCTTTGACTTCCGACACGGGAACAAAATCTTCCCCAGTTCGAACAGCCAACAGGGCTCCTTCATGGGCGAGCTTGCGCCAGCGAAAAATCTGGTTTGGATGGATCCCATACTTCCGTGCCGCAGCAGAAATACTCAACCCCTGCTGCTCCGCCTCCTGCACCATTGCTTTCTTCTCCGCTGCAGACCAACGGCGTCTCCTCTTTTTTACACTGGTAATCACTTCAACAGGAACCATAAACACCTTCCCTCTGGTTGTAGTAATATCTGTCAATCTATTCCTACAATTTATTTCCAGATCCAAAGATGTTCGGTCTAAATGGGGTTACTTCACACCCTTTTTTAGTGTAACGATATTTTTGAAGATATAAGGATGCTAACTCACCGCTTGTTTGGAAGTGCCGGCATCTTCCGTATAGATAGGCTATTTAGTAAGATAAGTACCTGAGGAATGCAATGTTGGGATAATATTGGGTTTATATGGGGTAAATCCCAATACTAAGATGATTAAAAAATATGCGTATATTTCAGCAGTTATAAAAGATTGATTACTTTGACTGAATACTTTACGGAAATTGTGGGGCAATATCCACAAAGTGGGAACTTTGTAAAGTCTCATGACAATGAGATCAGGTAGGCCATAAGAGTTGTATTTTTGTCCTTCAAGCCAAGTTTGTTGCGAATATTATTCCTGTGGAAATCGATTGTTGCGGTCGATGAATTTAATATCTGCGCTATTTCTTTCGTCGTTTTTCCCACTCTGATGAGATTGGCTATCTGAACCTCACGAGGTGTGAGATTTGCGTATTTCGAGGTCACATTATTTAAAAAGGGAGAGATGATATCATCAAGATGCGTCTCGATGATATTTATGCAGGCCTTCTGATCCGCATTTAACCGACTATTTTTCAATTTCTCCATATAAGGTAGTATGAGCTCTCGTACGTTTGATACAATTTTTTGTTCTATTTGCAGTTTATCTCCCTCTCTTTTCCTCAGAAGAACTTCCAACGCGATATTAAGCTCTTCAAGATTCCGCGACTTGGCCTCCAGTTCATTCTCATGTTTCTTTAACTCGTCCTCCGCGCGTTTGCGCCTGGTAATGTCACGGGCAATCCCCGCAGTGCCGATAATATTCCCCTTTTCATCATTGATTGGTGTTTTTATTGTCTCGATCCACATCTCCTTGCCGTTTTTACCCACCAGAGGTTCTTCCACTTGTTTTCGGCTGCCGCAATCCATAACTCTTCTATCATCTTCTCGGTATTTTTCTGCCAATTCCTCCGGCCAGATATCGAGATCAGTCAGGCCGACAACCTTTTCAGGTATCAGACCACACACTTTGCCGAAGGCCTCATTCACCGCGATAAATCTGCCCTCCGCGTCCTTTAGCCAGGCCATATCGGGAATGTTGTCGAGAATGGCCTTCTGCTGTAAGTGAATTTCATGCGCCGCCTTCTCCGCCCATTTGCGCTTGGTGATATCCATGGCGATCTCCAGCCTTACAATCCGCCCGTCTATCCACTGAATTGCGCGGTACTGGGTCAGAAACCAAATATCCTGCGCTGCATGATACTGTTCGGTTATATTATAAATACCCGTTGGCTCTCCCTTTGACGTCATTAATTCAGCACTGGTACAAAAATGACAGGGCCCCGGTTGGTTCTGGATACTCTGCCAACACTTCATTCCAACAATATTCCCAAATATATCCCTCATACGTTTATTGATATAAAGGACCTCGTGCGTATTCAAGTCAATGACGTATACAGCCTCATTCAACCCTTCGAGTATGTTGAGCAGTTTCACGTGGGCTTCATGAAGCCGCAACTCCGCAGATACCCTCTCTTTAACTTCCTTTTGCATACACATCGTCGTTTTTGTCAGATCAACTGTACGTTCCACCACCATTTTCTCAAGCCGTGCTTTATACTCATTTAAAGCCTCCTCAGCCCTCTTCCGGTCGCTCATATCAGAATACGTCACCACTATCATCCGATCCTGCAGGCTTTCTCCTATTCTCGAAGAGCTCACAAGGCATATAATGTCATGTCCATCCCTATGACGGCAGGAATATTCCCTGCTGTATGTCCGCTGCTTCTCAAGCGCTGGATAGGCATGTCGCGCGATCTCTTCGTATTCTTCATCACTCCGGTACAAAATCCGCGTCGTTTCACCTATCAATTCATCCGGTTTCCAACCAAAGACCGATTCCACCGCATGGTTGGCAAAAATGATCCGGCGATTCTTCAAGCCGACAACGGCATGAGGTATTGAATCCAGAATGGATGATGATACGGCGTTGATTTCAGTGTGACCCTGTGCAAACACATTATCGTTTTCTTCTCTCATGGCATCTCTCCAAGGTCAGACCCGCTCCCCGCGAGCAATGAAAGGTGTATTTGGTTTCCTGTTGTTTAAATATCCTTCACTCTGTCAAAGATCAAGGTCTTTTTTATTGAACTGTTTATGACCATGGGCGAACATAAAGATTGACGCGATGGTTGTCGGTGGGATCGGAGCAGGGGCTCTGATGAAACTCAATGCTGACGGGATTAAAGTCTATAAATTGATCAAAGAGACAGTAAAAGAAAACCTGGATCTACTGAAAGACGAAATGCTTCCCGAGCTGACTTTAAAGTATATATGTGGTCGCCATCAGGGATGCTGTGATCATTGAGAAGAAAGTGCCTATTCACAGATCCAGGTACGCACATCCGTCTATCCGGAATGTCATTGCTTATCAGGATTGAAAATAATTCTTGACAAAAGCATTGTTTTGATATTTAATGACAATGAAAGCCATTATCATTATTAGGGAGCCATTCATGAAACAGGAATATGGTAAAGGATACCAGTGGTGTCACAGAAAAATCAAGGGTCATGGCTATAGGATAACAATGGGGCGTGAAGCGATATTGGATGTGTTATCCAAGGCTGACGAACATTTAAGTGCAGAAGATATTTACATGAGAGTACACAAAATTTATCCCAATATCGGATTGACATCGATATACAGGACATTAGACATACTTGATAGCATAGGCCTGGTGAATAAATTTGATTTTGGCCACGACAGGGCCAGGTACGAATTGGCAGAAAGTGCCAGTGGTAAGCGTCACCACCACCACCTGGTATGTAATGGCTGTGGTCGCATCATTGATTATACAGATTTTGTTGATGAAGAAGTTGCATTATTGAAAAAAACGGAAGAAGGTTTATCCAAAAAATATAAATTTTCGATTACAAACCATCTCATCCAGTTCTACGGTGTATGCGAGAGCTGTAATGAAAGAAAATAGCTAAATTTTTTTCAAAAGAAATGATAATGATTACCATTTACGCATACTTTCAAAGAGATCAATAGAGTGAAGCATCTCGCCTGCAGGCGGGATATTCTGGCAGTTTTGTAAATTTTAATGAAAAAGTCCTGAGAAAAGGGGCCAGAATATAATTTGTTAATGAGGTTTCAGTATGCTTCCATCTTTACATATTTCCGGTCAGGGTAACCGCCGAGCCAGAGGAGGCACTGTGGGCGGTTCCAGTAGCCTTGTCAGATGGGTCCGAGCAGGATTGATCATCCTGGGCGCGATCGGGACTGTTTTTGGTACACCGTCAAGACCTGAGCTTTCTCTGGACGAAGAAAAGGAAACACTGAAAATGAAGGCTTCACACCTCAGGAAACAACTCGCAGAAATTGAAAGCCGTATAGCGACACTTGAAAGTGAAACCGAATTAAAGGTGAGCGAAGGTAAAGGAAATCCTGAATAGAAAAACCCGGATTGAGCCCGAGGGTGGAAATGAGGACGTATATGATTAAACCATATATTTAATTTCCATGGACAATTATTTTTTTCTCTCATGATGAAAATGATTGTCATTAACAATGAGAAAAAGGAGGGAATGTCATGATGAGAGCACAAGGACTGGACACTTCGACAAGGAAAATTTTTACGACGAGGGGGGACGTCTTTATACACCTATTCTCTGAATTATCCGGTGAACCCAAAGAACGCATAGCTGAAATGTTGAACGTTATAAAAGGCTCCATTCCCCCCGAACTGCAAAGATTTGATGAAGAAATCTCGGACACCGAAGCCGAACAAATGCTTGATGAATTGATGCAAGATAAAAAGGCCATACTTAATTGGTTCTTTGAAGGTTATCGTAGTTTTCTTTTGTGTACCCGAATGCAGCAGGCTGATACTTGAGTACAATGAAGTCTTCGCACCTCAGGAAGCAGCTCGCAGAAATTGAAAGCCGTATATCGACACTTGAAGGTGAACCGGAATTAAAGGTGAGCGAGTATAAAGGAAACACTGAATAGCAAAACCCGGATTGAGCCCAAGGGTGGAAATGAGGACGTATATGATTGAACAATACATTTAATTTTTAGGGACAATTATTTTTTTCTCTCATGATGAAAATGATTGTCATTAACAATGAGAAAAAAGGGGGGTGAATGTCATGATGAGAGTACAAGGAAAGGACATTTGGAGACTGAATACCACACCGGGTCGTAGCGAAGGTTATTGTACCTTTTGTTACATGGGTGCGAGACCGTCGCGCAAGCACTGGAGACACTGGCTCTATCTCGGTTATCCGGTTTATGGCTGGTGGGGAGTCGGCTCACGTCCGGAGAAAGAAGTAAATGAAGCAGAAGACGAAGAAGATATTTTTTACTAATGATTAAAATGATTATCATTAACAATCAGAAAGGAGGTGAACAGTATGCCGGGATTTGATGGAACAGGTCCTGCAGGAATGGGACCAATGACAGGCGGCGGCAGAGGTTTCTGCGCGTCATCCCGCCAAGGCGTGGCGGCTCCTTCCTTCGGGCGCGGGTTTTTCGGTCGAGGCGGCGGCAGAGGACGGAGGAACCGGTTTTTTGCCACGGGTCTCCCCGGATGGCAGAGGGCGGTTTACGGGTTTCCCGCGTTCGGCTGGACAGGCGCTCAGTTTGGAGCGGGATCTTATGGTCCAGCCTGGACAGTTCAAGAGGAAAAAGAAGCTCTTAAGGATCAGGTTGAGTTTCTCAAAGGCCAGCTGAACGAACTTCAGAATCGCATTTCCACACTCGAAAAAGAGGAAAGTTGAGGGAGCGATGAACATGGAAGTAGAGGGAGTGGGGGTCGATCGTACATCGGCCCCCATCATCACCGACAGTGTATCGGTGAGTAACTGTATAATCTGAATACTTCAAAGATTTCGGAGGATTTGAATGAAGATAGCAATTGCAACTGATGGGGAATATGTAGCAGCCCATTTCGGAAGGTGCCCCGCCTTCACATTGGTTGACCTGGACGGAAATAACATCACGGCACGTGAAGTAATCGATAACCCGGGACACCAGCCGGGGTTTATTCCGCATTTTTTATATGAAAGAGGCGTTCGGTGCATCATAACGGGTGGTATGGGGGCCCGGGCGGTGGAACTGTTCCGTGAGTTGGACATGGAAGCAATCGCAGGAATAGAGGGTAAGGTGAATGAAACGATAGACAAATTAATCAAAGGCTCCCTTGTCAGTGGAGAGAGCCTATGTCAGCCCGGAGCGGGAAAAGGATATGGCGTGGAAAAGTCCGTGTGCGACCACCCCCATGAAGATAAATGCGAACATGAATAGGAGAGCCAAGAAATGAAAATATGCATAACATCGGAAGGTACTACTCTGGATTCGAATATTGATCCCCGTTTCGGCAGATGTCGATATTTCATGATTGTCGACACGGATACCATGGACTTCCAGGCCATAGACAATGCCAGCATGCAGGCCTCCGGAGGCGCGGGAATTCAATCGGGCCAATTGATGGCATCAAAAAAGATCAGGGCGGTTTTGACGGGCAATGTGGGGCCGAATGCCTTTCAGACCCTTCAAGCCGGCGGGATAGAAATATTTACGGGAGTTTCCGGAACGGTCAGGGAAGCCATTGAAAAATATAAAGAAGGGGCATTCAAAAAAACCCAGGGGCCGACGGTCAGTGCAAAAAAAGGGATGTCTTAACAAAAAAAATAAGGAGGGGAATACTATGCCAAACAGAGACGGAACAGGCCCGAGAGGGCAAGGACAAGGAAAAGGACGGGGACAAGGTCAGGGACGAGGACAAGGACGAGGAATGGGCAGAGCCAGTGGCGTCGGCGGTCGATCACCCGCATGCGCTACAGGGTACTGTGTGTGTCCAGATTGCGGGTTCAAAAGTGCGCATCAGGTCGGATTCCCATGCAGCAGGCAGAGCTGCCCGGAATGCGGGACAAAAATGATTAGAGAGTAGTCAGTTATGATCATTTCCATAGCAAGTGGAAAAGGAGGGACAGGGAAGACGACCATCGCCGTCAGCCTGGCATTGTCACTGGAAAATGTCCAGTTTCTTGACTGTGACGTGGAAGAGCCGAACGCGCACCTCTTCCTGAAACCCGTGATTTCCGAGAGAATGTCGGCATACATCCCCATTCCGGAGGTTGCCGAGGAAAAATGCGACTGTTGCGGCAGATGCCAGGAAGTCTGCGCTTTTAACAGCATCGCCGTATTGCCGGGTGAAGTACGGGAACATGGGAGTGTCCTGATTTTCTCCCATCTCTGTCATGGATGCGGCGCTTGCTCTTTACTGTGTCCCCTGGACGCCATACGCGAAGTAAACAAGGAAATAGGGATCGTGGAAAAAGGCTTTTCCAATGGCATTCAATTCGTCCACGGAAAACTCAACATCGGTGAAGCCATGTCCCCTCCTCTCATCCGGCAGGTCAAGAAGCACGTTGACCCCACAAAAACGGTGATTATCGACGCGCCGCCGGGGACAACATGCCCGGTCATTGAATCGGTGAAAGGGAGCGACTACTGCATCCTTGTGACGGAACCGACGCCTTTCGGTCTTAACGACCTGGTTCTGGCCGTTGAAATGCTGAAAACGATCGGAGTTCCCTTCGGCATCATCCTTAACCGGTACGATATCGGCGATGACTGTGTGGACGTCTACGCGCGGGAAAACAGGATCCCTGTCCTGATGAAGATTCCCTTCGACCGGGAAATCGCGTCGTTATACTCAAAAGGTCTGCCGATTATCGGCTATAACAGTGAATATGATAGTGAATTTAAAAAACTGCTTATAAAATTGAATCGTAACCCTTTAGGGATATAGTGGATTGTCATGAAACAAATTGTGATCATCAGCGGGAAGGGCGGCACGGGAAAAACAGTGTTGACGGCGTCATTTGCCTCCCTGGCGAACAACAAGGTCATGGTGGATTGCGACGTTGACGCCGCCGATTTGCATCTTTTGTTGAATCCTGCCGTGAAAGAGCGATTCGAATTCAGGAGCGGTCAGACGGCCAGGATAGATAAGGCGCTCTGCGTTGAATGCGGTAAATGTATTGATATGTGCCGGTTCGATGCGATCAGAAAAGACTTCATCATCGATCCGATCGCCTGCGAAGGATGCGGGCTGTGCAGCCGTATCTGCGTATATGAAGCGATTGTGATGGAAGAAAACATATCGGGTGAATGGTTCATCTCAGACACGCGATTCGGCCCTTTCGTGCATGCCAGGCTGGGTATCGCGGAAGACAATTCGGGAAAACTGGTATCAAGGATCAGACAGGCAGCAAAAGAAATAGCAGTACAGGAAAACAAATCTTATATCCTTATCGACGGCCCCCCGGGAATCGGGTGTCCTGTTATCGCTTCGATTACGGACACCAATCTGGCGGTGATAGTCACCGAGCCGACGTTATCCGGGATCCATGACATGTTGAGAATAATCGACACGACGGGGCATTTTCAGATCCCTGTCAAAGTCGTAATCAATAAATTTGATTTAAATCCTGAAAATTCAGTAAAAATAAGCGATATTTGTGAATCAAGAAATATTGAAATTGTAGGAAGAATTCCCTTTTCGGCAGAGGTGCCCAGATCTCTCATTCAAGCGGTTCCCTTTGTTGAATACGCAAAAAACGACGTGACGGAGGAAATAATCTCCATATGGAATACAATGGAGTCAATACTACAGGGAAAAAATTAAACAATTAAAGGAGTACAATAATGGATTGTGGAAAACATGGTGGTGAAACACAGAGTTGTCAGGGAAAACGTAAGGACCCTGATAAAAAATTGAGAGAATTTACCGAGGATATGGCCCTTGTAAATCGGATGGCGCAGATTCAGCATAAGATCATGGTCCTGTCCGGAAAAGGCGGTGTCGGTAAGAGTACCGTAGCGGTCAACATTGCCGTGGCTCTCGCCATGGAAGGGAAACAAGTGGGAATTCTCGATGTTGACTTTCATGGCCCCAGCATACCTACCCTGCTTAAGCTCAACGGAAAACCTATAACGTCGGGCGATGACGGCATCTTGCCTGTAGATTTTGTGGAAGGGATCAAAGTGATGTCCATAGGATTTTTACTGCAGGAACAGGACAGGGCCGTGATCTGGAGGGGGCCCATGAAGATCAACGTCATAAAGCAGCTTCTGGCGGAGGTTGATTGGGGGTACCTGGATTACCTTGTTCTTGACTTTCCACCGGGCACGGGGGACGAACCCCTTTCCGTGGCCCAACTGATCCCTGACGCCGACGGTGCTATTATCGTCACAACCCCCCAAGATCTGTCTCTCATCGATGTGCGAAAATCCATTGATTTTTGCAAGCAATTGAATATCCCCGTTTTGGGGGTGATAGAAAACATGAGCGGTCTCGTCTGCCCGCATTGTGAAAACGTCATCGATATCTTCAAGCGGGGGGGCGGCGAAAAAATGGCCGGAGAGATGGGGGTCCCCTTCCTTGGGCGCATTCCCATCGAACCGCTGATCGTGGAGGCTTCTGATAATGGGAAACCTTTCATCTATCATTACGGAAAAACACCGGCTGCAGAGGCTTTTTCCAAAGCCATCCAACCTATTTTAACAATGAATCCTTAGGAGAAAGGGACTTTATCAATTATGCCGATTTATGAATATGAGTGCGCCAAATGCAGCGGAATTTCTGAATTTTTTGAAGGAATGACACAGGAGAAATCCGCCAGGAAATGCAACGCCTGCGGAAGCGAAGATTTAAGAAGAATATTGTCGCGGGGCGTCCAATCCAGAATGGGCAAGTTAATGGGTTCTCAAGGAGGGAAAACCTGCTGCGGAAGAGCGGAGCGATGCGACACGCCGCCGTGCGCGCAGGGAGCCGCATGTCATAAATAACACTCTCTGCCACCAGGATCGTTGAGAGTGTGCAAATAGAGATGTTGGGGAATTGAAAGGATGAGTCAAGAAGAGGAAGAAGACAAGATTACAAAGGAAATGATGAACTTGCTTTTTGAAAAAACAAAGAGCATGTACTCAGAAAAAGTCATCGACTATGGGACGAACCCAAGGAATTGCGGTACGTTAGGAAAGCCGGAAGGCTACGCAAAAATAACAGGGCCCTGCGGGGATACGATGGAAATATTTCTCCGCGTGAAAAACGGCAGAATTGAAGACATCCGATATACGACCGACGGATGTATAACATCCCATGCTGCCGGTTCGGCAGCCACGGTAATGGCGAAAGGAAAAGAACCGAGGGAATGTATCAGGATCAACCAGAGTTCCATCCTGGAGCATCTGGGCGGGTTGCCGGATGACGCAAAGCATTGCGCGCTCCTTGCCGCCACGACGCTGCACAGGGCGCTGAGAAATTTCGCCATCGGAAAAAAAAGATGATCTTCAACAAAAATAGAGGTGGAGGAATAACCGGGAAAATCTTTTACAAGAGGATAACCGTGAAAGGGGGTTTTTATGACACGGGGTGACGTATTTATACAATTGATGTCGGAATTGTCCGGCGAACCCAAAAAACTCATAGCTGAAATGCTGGATGTGATAAAAACCTCGATGGCTTCCGAACTGCACAGATTCGATGAAGAAATCTCGGACACCAAAGCCGAATCATTGATTGATGAATTGATGAACGAGAAAGAGGCCATACTAAACTGGTTCCTTGGAGGTTATCATGTATTTCTTTTGTGTAATCGAATGCCCCAGGGTAATGCTTGAATAACAGATCAATTCCTCGCCCATCTTCAGGCAAGTCACATTTGTTGTACCCCGCATTGTGCGGGGGGAAACGGGATAGAATAACGTTTGGTCACCAATGAAACATGAACAGGCTCAATTGCGAGTTTTAAAATGGCTGATAATGAAAAGCTGCTGAGTCTAGATCGAATGCAGTCCGGGCAGAGCGGAATAATAGATAGTATTCAAGGTGGATACGGCCTTGTAAAGCGTCTCAGTACGCTCGGTATCAGACACGATAAAAGAATCACAAAAATCAGCTCAATGTTCATGAGAGGTCCGGTAACCATTGAGATAGACAGGGTCCAGGTTGCCATCGGTTTCGGCATGGCCTCAAGGATAATGGTCAAGATAGACGAATGAAATGAAGATATTGTTAATGGGGAACCCCAATGTCGGTAAAAGTGTCGTCTTTTCCCGTTTGACCGGAGTTCGAGTCATCACATCCAATTATCCGGGGACCACCGTGGGATTCACGCAGGGACTCATGAAGATGGGGGAAGAGAGCGTCCACATTATCGATGTGCCGGGTATCTACAGCCTTGAGGCCTCCTCTGAAGCTGAGAAGATAGCCTTATTGATTCACGACACCGGAGATAAAATCATCAATGTAGTGAATGCGGCAAATCTGGAAAGGAACCTCTACCTGACGCTGCAGCTACTGGAAAAGAATATCCCGGTCGTCGTTGCCCTTAACATGTGGGATGACGCACAGTATCGGGGAATTCACATAGATCTTGAAAAACTCAGGGAATTGCTGGGAGTACCTGTAATTCCCACAGTAGCCTTAACCGGTCAGGGAATAAAGGAGCTTGTGGAAAACATTCCCATGGCTGCAGCTCCTGCAAATTCCACCCGTAATCACCACGAGCGCTGGGTTGAAATCGGGCGGATCATCAAACTGGTTCAGCGCATTTCCCATCGCCATCGCACCGTGCTTGAACGGCTTGCTGACGCCAGTGTCAAGCCATTCACCGGCACCGTTCTTGCGGCGGTTGTTCTGACATGTGCCTTTCTGGTCATCCGTTTCATCGGAGAAAGCTTAATCGATCATGTGTTTAATCATTTTTTTAAGACATTCTGGACACCCGTCGTATTGAGTATCAGCAGCTCTTTAGGAGGAGCGGGTGTGCTGCACGATATTGTGGTAGGCCATATATCGGGTAGGGAGATACATTTTATTGAATCCTTTGGACTTTTGACCAGCGGTCTGTATATCCCCCTTGCCATGGTTCTGCCCTACATTTTTTCTTTCTATCTGATGCTTGGCCTCCTTGAAGACACTGGCTATTTGCCAAGATTAGCGGTATTGATGGATACTTTTATGCACCGACTGGGTCTCCATGGATACGCTATCATTCCGACATTGCTTGGTTTTGGCTGTAAAGTCCCTGCTGTTTTGTCCACACGCATTCTAGAAAGCACAAGAGAACGCTTCATCGCCGCCACACTGATCTCCATTGCCGTGCCTTGCGCCGCCCTGCAGGCTATGATCTTCGGTCTGGTCGGCAGAGAGGGAGGACAGTACGTCGCTGTTGTGTATGGGACTTTATTCAGTGTCTGGATTCTTGTAGGAATAATTCTTAACCGAATGGTGAAAGGTTTCAGTCCTGAACTGTTGATTGAAATACCGCCTTACCGTCTTCCCGCAGGGCGGGCCGTTTTACAGAAACTGTGGATGAGGGTTCGTGGTTTTCTCATAGAAGCCGTTCCTATTATTCTGGGTGCTGTCCTGGTCATCAATGTAATGCATGTCCTGGGAGTGTTCAGTGCTGTGGCGAGTTTTTCATCCCCCGTGGTAACGGGCATCCTGGGGTTGCCCTCAGAGGCGGTCACGGGTCTGATTGTCGGCCTCCTCCGCAAAGACGTAGCGCTTGGCATGCTGTCGACTCTATCTATGAGTGCCAAACAGCTTGTGGTAAGCAGCGTAGTTTTAGCAATGTTTTTTCCGTGCATTGCAGTTTTCGTGATGTTATTAAAGGAGCTTGGTGTGAGAAATACGATGAAATCGTCCGGGATCATGATTGCTGCTGTTCTTATTACGGGTGGTATCTTAAATATTATATTATAATGAGGCTTATCAAAATGAATTGGTGTGGGGATTATCGGACCCCTTGTTGCACAAGATACTGAGAAATTTCGCCGAGGGGAAAAAGGTTCATGGTGTTGTCGGTTTCGGCATGGCTTCACAAATCATGGTTGCGCTGGAGGAGAAACTCAGCCACCAGTAAGGAGGGTGTTTCTTGTTGAATATGAATGTACCGAGAGGCGTTTTTTTAACGAAGGGCGTCGGCATCCATAAAGAAGAGCTGCATTCTTTTGAACTTGCGCTCCGGGATGCCGCAATTGAAAAATGTAACCTGGTTCAGGTATCGAGCATATTGCCGCCGGGTTGTCGCATCGTTTCCAGAAATGAAGGGCTGAAAGTATTGAAGCCTGGGGCCATTACGTTCTGTGTCATGAGCCGCTGCTCCAGCAACGAACCGCGGCGGCTTCTTGCGGCATCGATCGGATGTGCTGTCCCGGCTGAAAAAAATACCTATGGCTACATCAGTGAGCATCATTCGTATGGCCAGACGGAACGTCAATCGGGAGACTATGCGGAAGACCTCGCCGCTGCCATGCTCGCCTCAACCCTCGGCATCGACTTCAATGTCGATGAAAGCTGGGACGAAAAGAAAGAACTCTTCAAGATCAGTGGCAAGATTGTCGGCACACGAAACATAACCCAGTCAAGCATTGTCAAGAATCAGGGATATACCACGGTTTTGGCCGCGGCGGTGTTTATCTTTTAGACCCATGTTGACTTTGGTGTTGTTTTGCTGTGAGGAACGACGTGATAAGCTCTGAAAAATTTTCCTCAAACAACGAGGAGACCATCATGGACGAAAAAGCGCTCGTGAAGATCGGCATCAGTGTTGTCCCGGGCACCCATCCAATCCCACAGAAGCACTATCTCATGCATCAGGGGCTTCGCACATGGGAGAGTCCTTTCTGGCAAGAAATTATACATCATGTCCTTTCGGAAGAAAGGATACGCATAGAATATAACTGATCTATTTGTTACTGTATGAGAAGCGTTCTAAAATTACACGATGGAAAGGAGGCTACAGTGCAAAAGAAAAAGATTGTCGTTGTCGGAGGTTCCGCTGCCGGTCCCAAAGCAGCAGCAAAAGCGAGAAGAATCGACAACAGGGCCGAGGTCATCATCCTCCAGAAGGACGCTGATCTCTCCATGGCTTCCTGCGGGTACCCCTATTACATCGGCGGGTTTTTCAACGACAGAAACATGCTCATCTGCACCCCCACCGGTGTGGTCAGGAATCCCCTGTTTTACCTCAACGCAAAGGATATCGAGGCGAGGGTCAATACGGAAGTGCTCGCCATCGACCGGAACAGGCATGCCATTTCATTCAGAAATACCGTGACCGGTGAAACGGGTGAGATGACATACGACAAATTGATCATTGCCACGGGCTCCGTACCCCGGATGCCCCCCGTTCCCGGCGTTGGTCTTTCCGGTATTACCACCCTGCAATCCATGAGAGATGCTGATTTTCTCAGGAAAGTGAAAGACGAAGGGAAGATAAAAAAAGCCGTTGTGATCGGCGGGGGACTGATCGGCATAGAAACCTGCGAAGCCCTTCAGCTCGCGGGCATCGAGATCACCGTCATCGAATTGCTCCCCCAGCTCCTCACATTCCTCGACTGGGAGCTGGCGAAGCTTGTGGAGAATCATGTGAGGATCAAAGGGGCGAATGTCATCACGGAAAACGGCATTGCCGGGTTCATTGGCGAGGACGGCAGGCTCACGGCGGTAAAGCTTCAGAACGGAGCGGAATTGCCCTGTCAACTTGCGGTTGTGGCCGTCGGGGTGAGGCCGAACGTGAAACTTGCCCAGGATGCAGGATTGAAGATCGGGAATACGGGAGGAATCCTTGTAAATGAATACATGCAAACGTCCGATCCCGAAATCTATGCCGTGGGAGACTGTGTTGAGACCACGAACCGCATTACTGGCAGGAAGGTGCATGCTCCCTACGGCGACCTCGCCAATCTCCAGGGAAGGGTGGCGGGAGAAAACGCCGCATCGGAGAATTGTGTAACGTTTCCAGGAACGATCCAGACGGGGATCTGCAAGGTTTTTGATTACGCGGCAGGCTCGACGGGGCTGTCAGAATCGGCGGCGAAGAGACTGGGGTACGAAGATATCATCACGGTTATGAATTCCAGTCTCGATAAACCCCGTTTCATGGAAGGGAAGCTCCTGGTGACAAAGCTTGTTGCCGACAGAAAGACAGGCAAGATCCTTGGCGCCCAATGCGTCGGCCCCGGAAATGTGGGCAAACAGATCGCTCAGTGGGCCATGGCTATTCAGGGCAGCCTGACAGTGGAGGATATCGTCAATGCCGACCTTCCCTACGCGCCGCCGTTTTCCCTGGCCATCGATCATTTCATTGCCACGGCGCACATCATGCAGAACAAGATGAAAGGCCGCATGAAGGGGATTTCCACCACGGAAGTAAAACGCAAGATTATGGGCGGCGAATCCCCCTTCATCCTTGACGTAAGAGAATCCATAGAATTCGAGAGAATGCGTCTCGGCATCGGCGAAACGCTCATCTCCCTGGGGGCTCTGCGAAAACGGCTGAATGAACTTCCTGAAGACCGGGAGAGGGAGATTATTTGTTACTGCCAGATTTCACTGCGGGCATATGAGGCGGCCCTCGTTCTCGAGGATGAAGGATGGAAAAACGTAAAGGTGATGGAAGGCGGCGTGGCGGCGTGGCCATACCCAAGGGAAAAATAACGAAGCGGTTTGGTATCTTTTTAAAAGGAAAGGAGGATTTTGCGTATGGGTGAAGAAATCAAGGTCGGGTGCGCCCGGCCGACAGGCGGTCCCGTTGGGGAAACCGTTCACACCCGGGAAGAAAAACAACCCATCATCAAGGAGGTCAAGGCCATGGTCACGGTAGGAAAGAAGGCGCCCGACTTTACGGCGCCGGCGTATCACAAGGGAAAGTTCATCGATGTAAAGCTCTCCGAATATTTGGGGAAATGGGTAGTCCTGTGCTTCTACCCAGGAGACTTTACCTTTGTCTGAGCGACGGAGATTTCGGCGGTCGCCGAAAAATATCCCGAATTCCAGAAGCTGGGCGTGGAAGTGTTGTCCATGAGCGTGGACAGTGTCTTTGTCCACAAGATGTGGAATGACCATGAAATCTCCAAGATGGTGAAGGGGGGCGTTCCCTTCCCCATGCTCTCCGATGGCGGTGGAAAGGTCGGATCTGTTTTTGGTGTCTATCTGGAGGATGCGGGTGTCGAGGCTCGCGGTCGCTTCATCATCGACCCCGACGGGATCATTCAGGGCTTCGAGGTTCTCACGCCTCCCGTGGGACGCAATGTCAGTGAGACCTTCCGTCAAATTCAGGCCTTCCAGCATGTCCGGAACAGCAAGGGAACGGAAGCAACGCCCTCGGGATGGAAACCAGGCAAGCTTACATTGAAGCCTGGTCCGGATCTTGTCGGCAAGGTCTGGGAAGTCTGGAAGACCAGCATGGAAAGTGATTGATAAACTGTTGTAAAAAAAAATAAACAAACCGGCGGACGGAACGGGAACATCATCTGTCTGCCGGTTCATTGAACAATGACAATGCTATGAAAAGTGAAATTCACTACACGCCGATAGGGATCATTCATTCACCGTTTAAAGAAGTCAAAGGGACACCTATTCAACCGGCAGGAGCGAAAGGTATTGACGGAAATGTAGAGGTGTTTTCCGAATATGCCGAGGGATTAAAAGATCTGGAAGGGTTCTCGCATATTATTCTGTTATACCATTTTCATTTATCCGGAAAGCCGAGTCTCATGGTGACACCATACATGGACAGAACTCCACGGGGAGTATTTGCGACACGGAGCCCGCGTCGACCGAATGCCATCGGTATTTCGGTGGTACGACTTATAAAAATTGAAAAAACCATTCTTCACATCCGGGATATTGATATTGTAGATGGAACGCCCCTTCTGGATATAAAGCCGCATGTGCCGGATTTTGACATACAAGAAGTTCAGAGGATCGGGTGGCTGGAGAACAATATTCAAAAACTCGGCGGTTCAAAAGACGACGGAAGATTTGCAAAATAAGATTCCTTTTGCTCACTTGACCCCTTGCATCCTTGATCCCTATTTAATTATAAAAGGTAAGCACAATGGGGAAAAAGTTTCACTACATCTACGGTCCCGTTCCCTCATGGAGGGTAGGAAGGTCCCTGGGCATTGATGTGCTCTCACAACAAGACAAAATCTGCAGTTATGATTGTGTCTATTGCCAGCTGGGAAGAACCAAAACCCTTGAATCTGCCCGAAAGTTATATGTTCCTGATAAGGAGATTATCCACGAGATAGCATCGCTTCCTGATATACCCATTGATTACATTACTTTCTCCGGAAGGGGGGAACCCACCATGGCGGAGAATTTAGGAAGTTTGATCAGGGCTGTAAGAACAATCCGTAAAGAACCAATTGCCGTGATCACCAATTCATCGTTGATTGACAGGCGAGATGTGCAAAATGAATTATCGCACGCCGATTTTGTTATCGCCAAACTGGACGCATCCACCCGGGAGTCTTTTATACGCATTAATCGCCCCTATAAGAGTATTGAATTTGATGCAATCATCGCAGGACTCAAAGAATTAAGGAAGCATTTTACGGGAAAACTCGCACTGCAGATTATGTTCATACGAGACAACATACAAGAGGCAGAAAAGATCGCAGGCATCGCACATGATATTCATCCCGATGAAGTACAAATTAATACCCCCTTGAGGCCGTGTGGCATTGAACCTTTGGGAAATGAACAACTCTTTGATATTAAACACTATTTCAAAGGTCTCAATGCAATTTCTGTGTATGAAAGCCGGAAGAAATACGTTGCGCCAGTCAGTGACGCGGATACACTGAAACGAAGGGGAAAAGTGTAATGGGAGGGTTCCATCTGTTAGACAAATCTGTAAGGGAACTAAATGATATTAATACTACATTTAAAAAATTAGGCATAGAGAATGTGGGACCCACGCACTGCACGGGCGAAAAAGCAATAGAGATATTTCAGGAGTCATACAAAGCTAACTGTATCGACATGCAAGTTGGGAAAAGTATAGAGGTGTAACAAACCCAACACACACACATGGGAGGTTTAATGCCGTTTGGTTTTAGAAGGAAAAGAGGCTTCGACAGGATCAATCACCCGGGGAGAGCGGGCCGGATGAAAGGGAGGGGTGCCTACGGCCCCGGAGGACCCCCGACGAACTGCATCTGCCCTCAGTGTGGTCTTGTTGTTCCCCGTGAGCCCGGGATTCCCTGCTTTCAGAGAAATTGTCCCACGTGCGGATCCCTTATGACGCGGCAATTTTTAAAGGCTGAGTAGAGGGTCTTGGGCGGTGTGTTATGGATACTGCAAAGAACCATACAGATGCGCTGATGCGAGGCCGCAAAGTTGCCCTTGCCGCAACCCTCGCTATACTCTTCTTGGCAGTGATCAAACTTGTCACTGGTTATCTGTTTGATTCCCGGATTCTGATTGTCGATGCGTTTCACAGCGGCGTTGATGTCCTGGCAATCTTTGCATCATGGTTTGGTCTCTGGCTTGCTTCCCGGAAAAAGAGCAATCGATTCCCGTATGGTTTATACAGGGCAGAAACGTTTGTAACACTTGTTATTGGAGTGTTCATTACATGGGCGGGGATAGAAAACCTTATCGAAGGATACGTTAAGTTTTTTCATGTAGCCCCTCCTCACAATTTCCCCTTGCTGCCGATATTGGTGAGCGCTGTGTCCCTTGTAGCAGCATATTTTATTGCCCGAAAGGAAAAAGAAGTTGGTACGGCAATCAATTCCCAAGCCCTTTTAGTCAATGCAACTGAATCTTTTCTCGACATAGGCACCTCGCTCGCTGTCATGATGGGAATTTTGTTGACATATGCACGAGTTCCCTATGTAGAGGGTTCTGTCATAATATTGATAGCGCTCCTCATTATCAAGCTTGGCACGAAGAACATATGGTTGTCGGTCCTGGTTTTGATGGATGCAAGCCTTGACCATGGGTTACAAAAAGAGATGGAGGAGATGGTCCATACAATAAAAGGGGTTGAAGATGTATATGAAATTAGGATTCGTCAATCCGGTCCCTTCAAACTGGTTGAATGCGAGATTGCCACGCACCCATCTATTCCTGTGTATCAAGCTCATGATCTTGCCGATAGAATTGAGAATTTGATAAAAGACAGTTACAAACAGATTGATTCCGTCTTTGTCCATGTGGCACCCTCAAAAAAGGATGTGCTTTCTGCAATTATTCCCGTTAAAGAGGTTAACGGTCTTAATTCCAGGGTACACGGTCATTTCGGGAGAGCGCCATATTTCATCATCCTTAGGCTGGACGGTGATAATGTGGAAATAGAAGATTTTTATTACAATGAATTTATCAAAGAAAAAGATCGTATTCATTTGGCAATAGAGGTAATAAAGGCAGTCATTAAGCATAACCTGGATATTGTTTTTACCTCGAAGATCGGGGAAATAGCCTTTTACATGTTGAAAGACAACTTCGTGAATATATACAAAGCCGAAGAAGGGTCAACGGTACACCAGGTCATAGAAAAGTATCGAAACAACCAGGTTGATAAGATTGCAGCACCCCACCCCGCAGAAGAATCAGAGGTGTGGAAAAAATAGATACTGAGAGAAAAATGTAAGAATGCCACTTATACTATGGATTCTCTTGTCTATTGTTCTCGCGAGCATCGGGGCGATAATAGGAGCGTCTTTTGTACTCGTTATGAAGGACAAACGGCGAAACGCACTGATCCCTTCTTTTGTCAGTTATGCCACGGGGACGCTCCTCGGTTCGGCATTTCTCGGCATGATCCCAAAGGCTCTGCACCATGCATCATATTTATCCGTCTCGGCAATGATTCTTGTTGGCATCATTCTTTTTTTTCTTCTCGAAAAGCTTGTTATCTGGAGACACTGTCATAAAGAAGACTGTGAAACGCATACACGGGCAGGGCCGCTTATCCTGATTGGCGACGCCTTTCATAACTTTGTTGACGGTGTAGTTATTGCTACAGCTTTTTTATCAGACATCCGGTTAGGCATAGTAACGTCGATCGCGGTAATCGCCCATGAAATTCCGCAAGAAATGGGAGATTTCGCAATTCTTCTGCAAAGCGGCTATACACGGCAAAAGGCCCTTCTCTATAATTTCATATCCGCCATCAGTTCACTCCCTGGGGCGGTGATAGCCTATTATTATCTGAAGACAGAGCAGGTGGTGGTTCCTTTTGTCCTTGCTATTTCCGCCGCCAGTTTTATCTATATTGCCTTGGCTGACCTTATCCCTGGTTTGCACAGGACCATAGACTTTAAGAAGAGCGTTGTTCAGTTATCTTTGATTTTAGCAGGCATAGGCACTATCGCGCTTTTTGCGCTGCATCACGGGTAAAAGATACGTCATAGCAGGCTGTAATTATGAACGTGAGGAGAAACCCATGAATGATAAAAACCCGCAGTGTGCAATCTGTCCCGTAGAGTGGGAAAAACGTTACTGCCGCACGCACAGTGGTAAGGCCTGGAAAAACTGTCCTTCCCTCATCCATACGAAACTGCTCGAACAGGCCAGGGAAGAGCTGAGGCGAAACCCCGATATCTGCGAGATTGCCAGACAGTCCTCCATTCAGGAAGGGGAAGGATACGGCAACAGAGACAAGGGCTACCGTTACCTTCATCCAATCAAGCCGCGTCTGGAGGAAGTTATCGAATTTGCGGGACGGATGAACTACACACGGCTCGGTCTGATCTTTTGCGTCGGGCTCCGCAAAGAGGCTGCCATGGTCCACAATCTCTTTGAAGACAGGGGTTTTGATGTTCTTTCCATTGTGTGCAAGGCGGGCAGCGTTTACAAGGATGAAATCGGCATAACCCGCAATCAGCAGGTGGACCGGATGGCAGAGCGTGAGACTATGTGCAACCCAATCCTGCAAGCACTTGTGGCAAACCACCATGACGTCGAGCTTAACGTCCTCCTCGGATTGTGCGTAGGTCACGATTCACTGTTCATAAAATACGCCAAGGCTCCCATCACGGTGCTGGCTGTGAAGGATCGCCTACTCGCACACAACCCCATGGCTGCCGTCTATCAGTGCGATCATTACTACAGGTATTTGAAAAATCCTGTGAAGAAGTCAACTGCTGTCGACTAGAGCCGACGGCTCGAGGAATCAAGGGAAGATACTTCCCTGATTTTTCCGCCACCCCACGAGGGGGACAAAAAATTTCATGCATGTGATACATCGGGGTCCGCCACCGATTACCAGACATTCTTATCATTAATCAGAGCTCTCCGTGAAGAAGTCGTTGACAAAACAGCCTTGGCAGGTGAGATTTTGATGAGAGAAAGGTAAAAATCATTGTGAGGTCAAGAGCAATTGATAGAGATTGATATACCCGGCCGACCTGCCTACAGATTCAAGCATTTAGTCTTGGACCTTAACGGTACCGTTTCATTGGACGGCAACATTCTAGAAGGTGTTCCAGAAAGAATAGAATTATTGCGCAGTCTGGTTGATATTATAATTGTCACTGCGGATACCAGGGGTAGTGCGCAGCACGTTGGTCAGAGCCTTCGCGTTACAATACATAAGATCGGCCCCGGCGATGAGCGAACTCAGAAACTCGAGTTGGTGCGGCAGTTAGGGAGAAATTCTACAGTCTCAATAGGAAATGGCTCCAATGATGCGTCCATGCTGAAGGAGTCAATTCTGGGAATATGCGTACTCGGCCCTGAAGGCGTGTCTTCTGAGGCAATGGCCAACTGTGACTTGGTAACACCCGATATTAATGCCGCGCTGGATTTGCTCATTAAACCAGAGCGTCTCATCGCAACGTTGCGTAAATAACGCTAGTGATGTAACACTTATATACTATCGATCTTTTCCCAAAAACTTAGGCCTAAAATAAAGAGATTCTCCTGGAACTATAGAATTGTCACTATGCAAGAATAAACCCTGAAAAAGAGCTCAAGGATATGGAAAAGGTTGCCCTGTTTGCTTTCAACGGAGAGCCCGCGTGTTTTGTTCAAGTACCGTTGAATGCCCTGGACATGAAGGAAAAGATCATTGACGTCAAAGTAATGGAAATCCCTAACTGGTCACAGTGCATCTTTGAAAAAATTTTTGGAGCATGGAGTGTTATCTCAATTGAATTGAAGCTCTCCGCAGCACTCTGCGGAGAATCTTCGATTCGTAAGGAATAATTATATTACCCATTTGTTCGCTTACCCCGCGGCAAGCCACGGGGGATGTGTTCGCTGCAGGATTGAAAAAATGAATGTTTCGCTATTAAGCAAGGAACAACGTTTACACCTCATTCATGGAACGACGATGATGAATGACTTTCATTGTCCTTTTTATAAAATGCACGGCATCTCGGATTTCCCCTTTGAGTCGGAGGCGCATCGCCGCCGTTTATGGGAGGGAAACAAGGAGCGTCTTCTTTCGGAGATCTGGGAAAAATCGTTTTATGATAACGGCTTTTACTATTTTGAAAACCAGTTCATTGGAGAAACTCCTTTCCCCGATGCATTTCACGAGTACGAGAGAGGCTATGTTCGTTGCAGTCGTAGATCATTGGAAAGATGATTCTTGACAGGGGGACCATACACAACGGACTCTCCCGTATCATGCCAAGGACAAGCGTATGAGATCACGCATGAATGATAAAATTTGGTAATGTCTATAGTATGCCTAAGGAGGTAAAAAGGCTGGTGTCGTTTTTTACGATAGTGGGTGCCGGATGAAGTGCCGCTGGATTAACCGATTTTCCCCTTCTCTCCTAGCCAGGGCCTTGTGTTATCCAGCAGGAAGTCCCCCATATTGTCACATATGCAGTTATGGCAGAGGTGAACGAGCTTCATGCTTGCGATTTGCCGGAAGACCAGCAACGTTGCCGTGTTTTTACTGCACATGAAACACTTGTCGGGGGTGTCTTTATCGTGAAACAGGTAACTTTTTTCGTCGTCGTATATTATGGGCATGGATTGTCTCTTCGGCAATAATTGAAGCCAATTTTAACTGAAATGAGAGAGCTTTTCAAGTTGATTTATCGGTACGGATGAGAAGCATATCTCACTTACTGAATTATACGGGAAATGTTCACACTCCCGGTGTATGGGTCTTTGCGAGGAAGAGCTACATTCATCTTTTGTCGCCAAGCCAGGGCCTCGTGTTATCCAGGAGGTAGTCCGCGATATTTTCGTATACGCAATTCCGGCAGAGGTGAACGAGCAACATGCTTTTGATTTGGCGAAAAATCATCAGGGTCGGCACATCTTCCCCGCAAATAAAACACCTGTCAGGGGCATCTTTCTCGTGAAACTCGTAAAATTTTTCGTCATCGTACTTCATAGTGTGTCCAAAGTAATTGAAACAAGGAGGCTACGTTCGCCATCATCCCGCGTGAAGGCTCTATCGCCCCCGGCTTAAGAAGATGTTTGAGAAGACCCTGTGGAGGATAAATGAGCGGGAAACTTCAGTATAAATGTAGTGCCTTCCCCTTCCTTTGAGGCAGCCGAGATCTCCCCTCCATGAGACTCCATGATTTTTTTACAGAAGGTAAGTCCGAGGCCGGAGCCTTTATGCCGCTCCTCCTTTCCCTTCACTCTGAAAAACGGCTCGAAAATGAAGGGGAGTTTATCCTGGGGAATGCCGCTCCCCGTGTCTGATATCATGACTGTAATGTAATAATCTTCTCTCTGGGCCGATACTGTAATTTTACCACCCTCCGGGGTGTATTTTGTCGCGTTCCCTATGATATTGGTAAAAACCCGTACCAGGCTTTCCTCATCGCCAACTATCTCAAGCTGCGTGTCCGGAATATGTATCTCCAGATTAATTCCTTTCCCCTTGCACACAGGTGTCATCTCCTCCTCAATTCTCGCAGTGATATGAGACAAGCTTAAAGGCTCTTTCTTCTGCACAAACGTACCGTTTTCTATCCTGCTTAAATCAAGCCAGTGTTCAATGAGATCTTCAAGGCCCTGAATGCGTACGCTGCACCTTTCAATAATCTCTTTGACCTCTTTATCAAAGCGATCACCGGCGATCGCTTTCAGAGATTCTATATATTGCCGGATGACAACGAGAGGGGAACGCATTTCATGGCTTACAAAGGTGATGAAGCTTTTCTCCATCCGCTCCTTTTCTTCCCTCAATCTTCTTGCTTCAATCTTGAGGTTACGATGATCAAGACCCCGCCTCGCGACAGTCCTCAGCTGGTCGGGACTGAAGGGTTTGGGGAGGTAGTCGTAGGCGCCTTTCTGTATGGCCTCCACTGCGGAAACGATCGATGCATACCCGGTGATCATGATCATTACAATGTCAGGTATATCTTGTGAAAGGATTTCGATGATTTCCATTCCCGATATACCTGGCATTTTGAGATCAATAAACGCAATTTCCGGATTGCTCTCCCGCGCAATTTTGATGCCTTCGAGTCCCTCCCCTGCGGTTAACACGGTGTACCCGGATTTCTCCAGTGCCTGCCTGCACCCATCCCGTAGGGATTCCTCGTCATCGATGATTAAAATCAGCGGTTTTTGAGCTTTCATCATACTATCTACTTGCCAGCCAGGGCGGACGCAATATATGCGAGCAGGTCTTCACCTTTCACGGGTTTATGCAGCACCTTGTTCACCTTCGGAAAGTCGGGCGGCGCGTCGAATGATTGATACGGGCCCTGCAGGTCAACGGCGCTCAGCATAAACAGCGGTGTATCCTTCCCTGTGTCCGTGGCGCGGATTTTTGATAACACCGAGAATCCTTCGCCCCATGTCTCCATCATCATATCGATGATGGCAAGGTCAGGAGCTACCGACTTCCACATTTCCACACCGGTTTTTCCGTCTTCCGCCATAAACACTTCATACCCGCCCTTCTCCAGAATCAGTTTGGTTGCATAGAGAAAATCTTTGTCATCATCTATCAAGAGAATTTTTTTCTTTTCTGCCATGGTCTTTCACCTCCATTTTTGATTTTGTATTATATATAAGCAATGATGATGCCAGATCATAACCTGTTGATTTATTTATGAATTATATTTAAGATGGGCGCGAAAAACAATTATGAGGGGTAAAACTCCCCTCCCGCGAGGCGGATAACCCCCATGGCAATGGCTCCTGAAGGTTAGTAATTGCCCGGCAAGTGTTCTCGCCATTTGACAACCATGCGTTATTGGCTTATATTCCACTGTAATGAAATCGAAGCCTATACCAATTCTTGTCGGCGTTTCACAATTCACCCAGTCAAGAAATGCCTTTCCCGCCCTTGATCCGCTTGGACTCATGATCAGGGCCGGTCGAGATGCCTTTACCGACGCTGGTTCGGACGTATTGCCTGCAATTATTGATACCGTTTGTGTAGTCAACAGCTTTTCCCGCGATGATGAAAAAACACCACTCATGCTCGCAGAGTCACTGGGAATAAAGCCCCGGGATGCCGTCTATTCAACGATCGGCGGCAACACGCCGCAGAAACTTGTGAACCGGTTTTCCCGTGACATTGCATCCGGAAGGAGAAGAGCCGTCCTGATTGCCGGCGCTGAAGCGGTGTATTCGTTGTACCGTTACTCCAGAGGGAAAGCGGACCTGAACTGGCCGGACAATAGAACCTTCCTTCAACTCAGGGAAAAGAACCTCCCGGTCAATTTCGACACTCTACTTCACCTTGGATGTGATCACGAAAAGAAGATCCTCGAGATGCGGGGCGTCTCGTATGATGAACCGAACAACAGGATTGAAGAGTCCTATGATCTCTTTATGCCCCACCTGATGTATCCATTCTTTGAAACCGCGCTTCGGGGCATTTCCGGCCGCACTCCCGAAGAGCATCGCCTGTACATGGGCCGCTGTTATGAACGCCTTTTACGCATCGCCGTAATGAATCCCCATGCCTGGTGCCGGAGGCAACTCTCCGCGGAAGATATTACACGCTCCACTCCCCATAATCGCTATGTCGTATATCCATACACCGTCCGCATGATGGCCAACATCAACGTGGACCAGGCGGCAGCACTGATTATGATGAACGATCAGGACGCGGATAAACTCAACATTGACCGTTCTCAATGGGTATACCCCATGGGGGGAGCGGAATTTAACAACATCTGGCACGTGACCCGGCGGCCGAGGCTCTATGATTCTCCTGCCATCACGGAAGCGGCAACGCTTGCCCTGAAGCAATCCGGACTTCTCCTGTCCGACATCGATATTTTCGACCTCTACAGCTGTTTCCCGTCAGCCTTAGAGATTTCACGTCGGGCTATCGGTATTCCTGAAGACGATCCGAGAGATCTGACTGTCACCGGCGGACTTGCTTTTTTCGGCGGTCCCGGGAATAACTATTCCATGCATGCCGTTGCTTCTCTTGTTCACCGCATTCGCCGTGACAGTCGCCTGAAGGGCATGATAGCGGCGAATGGCTGGTACAATTCGAAACACGCCATCGGCATCTATGGCGCAGAACCTCCCGATTGCCCCTGGGATGATCGCGATGATTCTGCTGTCCAGAAGGCAATTGATGGGGAGGCCCTTCCTGAGCCTGTTCAACAGGCCGATGGCGCTCTTACCATAGAGGCGTTCATGATTCGTTATGATAAGGAAGGGAAACCGGAACGTGCCACAGTTATCGGTCTTTTGCAGGACGGCCATCGGGCGTTGGCGGATGTCGACGCACAGATTGTCGATCTCAGAAAACTCGAATGTGTGGAAATTGTCGGGAAAACCGGCCATGTGCGCTATAATGCCTGCACAGGCCGCAATGTGATTACACTCCATCCCCTGGCCAATCCTTAAAAATCTCGCATCAAAAACCGCTCGTGTTCTTGAAAAACGGATGACAGACCATAGACCCGACTGCGGGTGCGCCGGCGTTTTTACTGATTCTCGATCTTGATACCGTAATTGCGGATTTTTATCCGAAGGGTCTTTCTGTCGATGCCAAGGAATTTTGCGGTTTTGTTGATCTGGAAGTGGAAGTGACGCAGCGCCTTTACGATATGTTCTTTCTCCACATCTATCAGGGTCACCCTGCCTGTGGAAGAATCCACGACTGGGGCTCTGGTCTGCTCATTCTGCCCGTAATAGAATATATCGGAAAGATCGACGACCTCGTGGTCGCAAAGCACACAGAGGCGCTCTATAGTATTCCTCAGTTCCCGGACGTTCCCCGGCCATCTGTAGGATATGAGAGATTTCCTTGCCTCTTCCGAGAAGCATCTCACCTTGCTTTCGTACTTTGCGAGGAATATATCGAGGTAATGCTGGGCAATGGGCAGAATATCGGCTTTATGTTCATTCAATGGCTTTATATGGAGCGGCACGACGGAAATCCTGTAGAACAGATCCTCTCTGAATCTGCCTGCATCGATTTCCGACCTGATGTCTCTATTCGTCGCGGCGATGAGCCGGACATCAATCTTTTCCGGCGATGATCTGCCTACCTTCGGCACTTCCTGCTCCTGGATCGCCCGCAAAAGTTTCGCCTGAATGTTGAGGTTGATGTTGGAAATCTCATCCAGGAACAATGTCCCCTTATCAGCCATCTGGAAGCGGCCTTCCCGTGATTCAGTGGCCCCGCTGAACGCCCCTTTGACATGTCCGAACAATTCGCTTTCCATGAGGGTCTCCACGAGGGAAGAACAGTCAACGGGAATAAACGGTTTATCTGACCTTTTGCTGAGGTTGTGGATGGTGCGCGCGACAAGTTCCTTTCCCGTACCGCTCTCTCCGGTAATGAGAACGGTGCTGTCCGTATGGGCAATCCTTCCGATGGATTCTTTGAGTTCCTTCATGTAGTCGCTATTGCCGATCAACACGGAAAGCTCCCTTTCACCGGCTCCCATATCACTCTCTCTCAACGCCTCTTCAACGGCTCCCCTAAGATCGGCTGCAGAGTAAGGCTTTGTGAGAAAATTAAAGGCCCCTTGCCTCATCGCCTCGACGGCTATGGGTATGCTGCCGTAACCGGTAATGATTATGACTTTTGCGGAGATGTTTTTCTCGACCTTGACCTTCTTGAGAATTTCCAAACCATCCAGTTTGGGCATCCGGATGTCCAGGAGGATTACATCATACATATCTTTGAGCGCCATCTCCAGGCCCAGTCGTGCATCCCCGGTACTCTCAACCTGGAAACCTTTACGGGACAGGACTTGCGCACATCCATCCCGTATGGATTCTTCATCATCAATGATGAGAATCTTCTTTTTCGCAGTCATGGTATCTTCCTTCTTCATACATTACAAAATCAGCTGTAGAAAACATCCTCATCCATACCGCTGTATTTACCCATGTAAGGAGGCAGGGAAATGATGAATGTGGTTCCTTTTCCGGGTTCGCTCTCCGCATCGATGATGCCGTTATGCTTCCTGATGATTCCATATACGATGGAGAGTCCAAGACCTGTTCCCTTGCCGGGTTCCTTTGTTGTAAAGAAAGGTTCGAATATGTGCGGAAGGTGTTCCCTGTCTATCCCTTTCCCTGTATCCGATACCGAAATCTTTGCCGAATTATTTGAGCCCAGCTCCGTAGTTATAGTGAGGCTGCCCTTGCCTTTCATGGCATCGGCGGCATTGATGAACAGATTGAGAAAAACATCCTCCAACCGGGCTCTGTCGCCGACTATGTCGGGAAGATTCTCTGCGAGATTGGTCTTTATTTCAATACCGTGGAACATAGCCTGATCCTTTACGAGATTAAGCGCCGTTTTGATGACATTGTTTATCTTCAGAGGCAGCATGTCGCCTGTGGGTGTTCGGGCAAAATCAAGGAGGTTTTGGACGATACCCTTACATCTGTTCGTCTGGTAAATAATTTTTTGCATGTTTTCCCGGGCCGGGGAGTCTGCCGGAATATCTTCGAGAACGAGATTGCTGTAAAGGAGGATCCCCCCCAGGGGGTTGTTTACCTCGTGGGCGACACCCGCCGCCATTTCCCCCAGGGCGGTCAATTTTTCCGTTCTTGCAAGCTGCTCGTGCGCCTTGTGCAGCTTTTCATCGTGGTCCTTCAAAGACCTGGACATATAATTAAACGCTTCATCCAGCATGTCAAACCCGGAGATTTTATCCGGGGACAGCTTGTAGTCCAAATTGCCCGCAGCGATGGCTTCCGCAGCTTCCTTCAACATACGTATCCGTTTTATGATTGTGTTGCCCAGGAAAAAGGAAATGATAAAAGCGATAACCATGCCCAGCCCTGTGATACCCATGTTTATCCATATACTATTCCACTTTATGTCCCGGTACTTCGCCTCCAGCAGACCTACATAGAGAATTCCTATAAGGTTTTTATTCATATTGTAGATCGGCGTGTAGGTGGTTATGTACCAGTCATCGACAACGAAGGCTCTGCCAACCCAGTCCCGGCCTTCTACAATGACCCTGTCATAGACTTCCCTGGACAGCGTGGTGCCGATAGCCCTTTTATTGTCTTTTGTCATGACGTTGGTCGATATCCTCACACCACCCTGAAATATGGTTGCCACACCCATATCGCTGCCTTTGTACTTTTCTCCCTGGTATACGGTTTCTTTCACCTTATCCACGATGGTGTTGTCCTTGTTCAGAAGAACACCCCCCACTATAGCCCCGAGGAGATTTTTTTGTTTATCAAAGAGGGGATACGCCGCCATCATAACCATACCGTCGGAAAGCTGTTTTGCTTCTGGTTCATAAGAAAGGGGTATTTTTGTGATTTCCATTGTGACACGATCGGTAAGGCCAGGATTCTCCCTTAGAATTTTGTGTATGGACATGAGTTCGGTAGATAATTGCAGCGTTTTGTTTTCCAGACATTGTTGTACGACCGGCAACCAGAGTAAATTGTCTCCCCTGGCATCCGGGTTCGCCGCCCTGTACAGGACATTCCCGCCCGCATCGATCACCGTAATCATATCAAGGTTCACCTCATCGCTCTGCATCTGCGTCTCATTTTCATTCCGGATCAGGCTCCGTAACATACTCATCTTGGAGTAGTCGCGGTCGACCATTATTGCCTGCAAATCCGATCTCTCTGCAGTGAAGAGAATATGGTAGGCTATTTTTTCCATGGTTTGATTATAGATCAATTTTGCGGTATTGATGTCCTGGCGGACTCTGTTTTGCACCTCGTCTATGGTGCTTTTGTTGATCGTCCATATCCCCACAAGGGTTGCGACAAAACCCGTAAGAAACGTAGCTATCAGGAATCCGACAACAAGGCGGCTTTGCAGGTTTAACTTAAATATTTTATTCGCTAATCCGCTGATCATTTTCATGGTGAATTTCCGTAGCAGTGTATTTCTGAAAAATACTTAATGACTTAATCTATATCACGATGGAATTGATTTAATCAATCGGTCTTTGGCGACACCGGGGGTGTGTGGGTATAAAAACTGCGTTATACCCACACATGGAAGCTTCTCCTCCTGCGGAAGGGGATTCTCCCGCTAAGGTGAAGTTATCGGAGATGCACGCGGAATCTTCAGCCAAGAAGCTTGTTAACTCTGGAGAGAAGCTCCGCGACGGGGATGGGTTTTGCTACATAATCATCCGCCTGTAAATATTCTCCATCCGTCTCCGGAGAAAATTTGAATCCTGTTTTTTCAGTAACTGCCGTCACCATCAGGATAGGTATTGTGCTGCACTGTTCATCATGCTTAAGATTGTAGCAGAATTCAAAACCATCCGTGTGCTTATCCATCATTACATCAAGAATGATGAGATCAGGTCTGTTTTTTTCTACGGTTTTACGCCCATCATCTATGTTCAGTACATGATTTACGGCATAACCGTTACTTTCCAGCACGATCCTCAGCGCCTCACCATAGTCCTTATCATCGTCAATGATGAGTATCTTTTTTTTCTCAGACATGGGAACCTCCAAAATCCTATTTTGCAGCAATTTTCTTTACAACCTCCAGCGCCCCAATATGGACAGGACAATAATCGGAACAGCGGCCGCAGCCGACACAACCGCAGAGACTCCCCTGGATGTCGGTCTCGTTGAAATAAAGAAGCTTGTGCTCATGCCGCCTTTTGAGCCTTAACGCCTGGGTAGCCCTCGGGTTGTGGCCTGACGCCTCGCGGGTAAACCCGCCATAGAGGCACGCATCCCAGGTCCGGGCCCTGACGCCTTTGCCCGGAGCCGACTCATGATCATACACGTTAAAACAGGTACATGTCGGGCAGACAAAGGCACAGCCTCCGCATATGATGCATTTTTTCCCGAAGTAGTCCCAGACATCCTCGTCGGCTGATCCGTCCTTCAGCCGGTTCATGGCTTCGTTGACCTCTTGTACTATAGGTATGCTCTGGACGGCTTTTTGCGTGAACGCTTTTATTTTTTCTTTTGCCGCCGTGTCATCCATCTCAACCAGGAAGTCTGATGAAAGCAATTTTTCCCCCTTCCGGCTGCCCGTCTCTATAATAAAGACGTCTCCCGCGTCGTAGAACTGCAAATCGAAGCCCTTGTGCGCGACGGGACCGCTTAATGTTGTCGTGCAGAAACACGTCTCGTTCTGGGGACCGGGACATGCCATGACGACCGTCAAGGCTGCGTCTTTTTTTGCGCGGTAGTAAATATCCTCCCGGTCACGGGTCATAAAACTCCCACACTGGAGGAGCCCCATCATGTCGCATGACCGTATGCCGAAAAGGATTGCCTGTTGTGCCGTTACGACCTCGCGGAACTCATTGTTTTCCACCTGAAAAATCACTTCGCTGTGTGGAAGAAAAACCGACTTCGGCCAGAGCGGTTTCTTGTGGTCAAGGGTAAATGAATCCTCTTGAAAGGTATCGAATATGCAATCACCCTGGGTTGTTTTCGTTGGGGCAAGAACGTGATGCTCCCTCGCCCAAGACCTGAGCAGTTTCTTCACGTTTTCTTTCGCGATTGTTTTCATACGCATCTCCTGACTTTGACTGCACATCCCTTGTATTCCGGTATCTTCGCGACAGGGTCGAATGCCGGGTTGGTAAGCAGGTTTACGGGCGCTTCGTGGAAGTGGAAGGTGGTAAAGACAACTTTTCTTGGCACCCTTCCGGTAACTTCCGCCCTGGCTTTTATGGAGCCCCGGCGAGACGTGAGTTCCACCATGTCATTGCTCCTTACTCCCAGCCTCTTTGCGTCATCGGGATTGATTTCCACGAGCGGCGCCGGAGCTTCCCTTTCCAGAACGCTGATGCGCCGGGTCATGGTACCGGTATGGTACTGGTAGTAAATGCGTCCCGTTGTGAGCACAAAGTCGTACTCCTCATCCGGCACTTCCGCGAGGGGTTTGAAGTCACAGGGGAGAAACGTCCCCAGCCCCTTGCTGAATCTGTCCCTGTGGAGATAGGGAGTACCCGGGTGTTCCTCGTTCGGGCAGGGCCACTGAATGCCGTGGCATTTTTCCAGCCTCTTGTAGGTGATACCCGCATATGATGGCGTGAGGGCATTGATTTCCTTCATGATATCGCGAGGAGAGCCGCAATTCATGGGATAGCCCGCAAGACGGCTTACCTCAGCAATGATCTCCCAGTCAGCCCTGGCAAGTCCAGGAGGCGATACGGCTTTTTTCAGGAGCTGCACCCTTCTTTCCGTATTGGAAAAAGTTCCTTCCTTTTCGGCAAATGACGCGGCGGGAAGCACCACATCGGCCCGAGACGCCGTTTCCGTGAGGAAAATATCCTGCACGACGAGAAATTCAAGACTGGAAAAGGCATGCTCAATATGAGATGTGTCCGGGTCGCTCATCATGGGATTTTCCCCCATTATATAGAGGGCTTTGACATCACCTTTGCTGGCAGCCGTGATCATATCCGTGATGGTCAAACCGACTTTATCATCAAGCCCCTGGACGCCCCAGGCATCTTCAAACTTCTTTTTGTTGTTGGGATCAGCGACCGGCTGATATCCGCTGTACACATTGGGGAGCGCCCCCATATCGCAGGCGCCCTGGACATTGTTCTGCCCTCTCAGGGGATTGACGCCCGTGGACGGCCTGCCTATGTGTCCCGTCAGCATGGCAAGGTTCGCGCAGGATTTCACATTGTCGGTGCCTGTCGTATGCTGGGTTATCCCCATGCAGTACACGATCATGGCCTTGTCCGCTCTCGCGTACATCCGCGCCGCCTCCTCCAGGTCATGGGCGGCGATGCCGGATATCCTCTCCACGACACGCGGGGTATAGCGGCTGATTACAGATTTCAACTGATCGAATCCTTCCGTGCGTGATTCGACAAACTCCTTATCATAGAGATCTTCCTCGATAATGATATTCATTAAGCCGTTCAACACGGCCACATCGGTGCCGATGTTCTGCCTCAGGTGCAGGTCGGCAAACCCGGCAAGCTGGATCTCCCGCGGATCAATCAGCAGGAGTTTTGCCCCCCTTTCCTTCGCGTTGATGATGCGGGATCCAATCAACGGGTGCTGCGCTGTCGTATTTGAACCTGTCACAAGAAACATATCGGCATCGTCAAATTCATTGATGGAATTCGTCATTGCCCCCGAACCGAAAGTGGCGGCCAGCCCGACCACCGTGGCGCTGTGTCAGAGCCGGGCGCAGTGATCGACATTGTTCGTGCCGAATACCGCGCGGGCCATCTTCATGAAAAGGTAGTTCTCCTCATTGGTCACTTTTGCGGAGCTGAGGAAGGCCAGGGAGCGTGGGCCATAGCGGGATTTTATTTCCAGCAACTTCTCAGAAACGATCTTTAATGCCTCGTCCCATGAAGTCTCGACAAGGGCTCCCTGCTTCCTTACCAATGGCGTCGTGAGCCTCTCGGGAGAGTGGACGAACTCGCACGCATTCCAGCCTTTCGCGCAGAGCATCCCTTTATTCACCGGGTTCATTGGGCTCGGTTCTATACCCACGAGCATGTCTCCCTGAGACACGAGGGAGAAGCCGCATCCGCACCCGCAGAAAGGACATACTGTTGGTGTCCTGGTCATGGTTAAATTGCCTCCTTTATATTTTCAATTTCCGTGAAAGGAAAGACAGGTCCATCCATGCAGCAGTACCTGTCACCGATGGCGCAGTGGCCGCATTTGCCGACACCGCACTTCATCATCCTCTCAAGCGACATGTAGATATGATCTTTAGAAAAGCCGAGACTTAAGAGCTTCTGCAGAACAAAGCGGTACATAATGGGGGGGCCACACATGACGGCGTAGGTTTTTTCCGGGGAGAGGGCAGCCCGGTCGAAGAGCCCCGTTACCACACCCACGTACTGTTTCCAGATGCCCTCATCATCCCGGTCCACGCTGTAGAGGTACTTGATGTCATCCCTGTCATAAAAGCTCAGCAACTCATACTTGAAAAGGACATTATCAGGGTTGTTCGTTCCGTACATCAGAATGATGTCATCGAATTCATCCCTCCTGTCCAGTGCGTAAAGGAGAAGGGAGCGCAGCGGGGCGAGACCGAGACCGCCCGCGATGAGGAGGAGCTTCTTGCCCTTGAGTTCCCCCACGGGGAACCCCCTGCCGTAAGGCCCGCGGATGTGGAAGGTGGAGCCTTTGCCCATTTCAAAAAGGGCGTCTGTAACCCTGCCGGTACGCCGGACACATATCTCCAGGTTGTCAAGCCGCGTCGATGGCGACGATATGCTGATAGGCGCCTCTCCCTTGCCGAAAATGGATACTTCCAGAAACTGCCCCGGTTGATGGCCAAAACTGTCCCACGTCGTTCCATCCTCGAGCTTTAATTGGAATAACCTGTGGTCCTTGATCTGCGGAAGCGTTCTGATAATTGATACAGGCCTGAGCGTGTAGATGTTATCGGGATGATCCCCCATGATTATGCCTCCTTTTCCCGAGGGCTAATGTTAAAAAAATAGTAATCTGAGATCGCTGAACACTATATAAAAAGTCTTCCCCTTGGCGCACACATTCCGAAGCACAATAAAGACCTTTTACATACGTTTTGATATCAGTAAGGCAATTTTGATACCAAAAACATAAGTGTATGATATTATTTTGTATTATTATGTGCGGAGATTGCCTCTTTGCGGGCAAGGGGGTAACTTGCCCCGCCCCGGGGGAGATATTACCCTGACTGAAAAAATGGGAAGAGGGGAGATTTTTTGCTAATCTTTTTTCCTAAAGTTCTTGCCTATGCTCCATGCCTTGCCTGCATTTTCACCAATTGTCCAATAATTGTTATCAGGCATCGTTAAGGTAAAGGGGTTAATTTTTCCGATGTCAGGTTTGCCATCAGTCAAATACCGTTGTTCTGAGTATGATTCCATTATTTCACCGATGAAGAGGGTGTTTGTTGGCAAATCTACCGTGTTGACCAGCTTGCACGCCATACAAAGTGGACACTGCCGTATCATAGGGGCATTGGGGTATTCACCGTAAAAAATATCGAACAGTTGCGATTTGTCGCTTTTTTCACCGGAGACAAGTCCGCAATAATCAACGTGTTCTATAAGATCCAACCCCGGAATGTTCACGCTGAAGGCGTTATTTTCATGGATACCCCTGTTCGTATAATGCATCTTCCCCAATGCTATGGCGATCATGGGAGGGTTGAAGTTCACTCTTGACACCCAGCCTAGAGCCATGAAATTCACCCGTCCATCGACAATGGCGCCTGCCAGAACCATGGGCATGGGATACACAAAAGAATTTTTATCAATTGTAATCTTATCCATCATTATGTCCCTCCTTATGTTACTGCCATTTTTTTTCACGCAGTTTCACACCATTCCAGCCAGCGTGAATGGCCGCTGCAATTCGCTAAATGCCGATGGGTTTTCACACCATCGGTGTACGAAAGCAGTTCAATTCGCGGATGGTTATATTTCTCCGATAAGTCAATGGAAATACAGCAGACATCCCGTTTGAATCCGTAATCCCTGATGAGATTGTCCAGGCCATCGCGTGTCTTCGGCAACATCTGATTGCTTACGAAGGTATGAAAGAGGCAAAGAAGCGAAGCCGGCGGTACTATCTCCATAATCCCGGGCAAGACCTCAAGGGCGTCGCCTTTACGCAAGTCCGGCGGGCTGTTCCTGGTGATCTCAATGGCGCGATGAAGAATATCAAAACGGCCTGAGTGTTCAGGCCAGATAAAAGACCGGAGCCAGTTGATTGCCGATGCATCCCGTATATCTATGGGATTCAGGTCGATTCCAACACGTGAGGCTATCTGCGGAAATGTATCCGGGAAGGGAGGCTTTTTATCTCCCCGCAACCTGCATATCAAGCGGAGTGATGATGCCTCGTTTCCATAGAAGAGTCCATTTCCGTAATCGTACCCGTAGTGATCCCAGAAGAGGTTAAGCCCCGCGCTGGCTCCTATTTCCACAAGCGCAAGGGGCAGCCCTTTTGCCTTTCGGGAGACGATGCCGAACGCAGGGAGCAGACAGGCGCACCTTCGAACCTCATTCGTCTGTACGTGATGCGTGGTGATGAGATTTTCAATTTCATCCCTATGGTGAAAACAAAAATCGCGGAAAACAGAATACAAATTGGCAGCACTACACGCTTCAGAATGTATGTCGGGATAAAACGCTGCCAGCGGGTGGTCTGCACCATCAAGCAACAGGTAATGAACCGCCGCCAGAAAAATCATGGGAACGGGTTTTGAAATGGCCCGTGACGCAAGGGTGAGGAGTTCCGGGTCTGTGCTCACGCCCATGGCCAATGTTTCATACAGCGGTGAAGATCCATGAAACTCATGGGCAGAACTGCGGGCAAAGCTCTCTGCAATCTCTTCTAATTGTCGCTTCACAGCGGGCATGTATCACTCTCTCTATCGCTGTTCTATTGCTTGCTAACATAAAATAAATGCAGTATACACGTCAACCAGAATGGTGAATAAAAATCAACGAAGAAAAAAAATCTCGTTGTTGAAACGAAATGGGTGTGAAACGACATGGCAATAAAAAGTGATCAGGAAATTTCTTTTACGGTTGAAAAGCGCTCCACTCCCGAGTTCTTGTACAAGTATTGCAGACTGAACGAAGACAACAGAGAATTGATTGAGCGGATTTTCAGTCACAACGAGCTGTATTTTTCTTCACCACCGCAGTTCAACAATCCTTTCGACTGCCGGGTTCAGGCATCTATCAATGCCTCTGATGATGACTGGGAGGAGTATCTGGACGGCATGTTGAAGGGTAAACATCCCGATTGGGACTATGACGACCGCCAAATAATAGTGAGAGAGTTAATCAAAGAGGGATGGATGAAAAATCCCGTCACACAGCAAAAAATAGTAGATGACCTTCAGGAAGCGGTAAATAAAATCGGTGTATATTGCCTGTCAGAGGTGTACGACGATACCCTCATGTGGTCTCATTACGCTGACGGCCATAGAGGTTTCTGTATACAATTTCGCATCAAACCGGAAATGTATCCTTTTGGAAAGTTGCTGTTTAAAGTGGAATACGCATCAACATACCCGCAGATAACTATTTTGAGAGACCGTGAGGATCAGACGAGAAAAGTCCTTCTGACCAAAGCAGATTTCTTGAAGCATGAAAAGGAGTGGCGAGTTCTTGACCCCGACAACGGTCCGGGGATACGCGTATACCAGGCTGAGATGCTGGCAGGCATCATATTCGGCTGTGAAATGCCGCATGAAAGCAGGCAATTGATCCGGGAGTGGACAAAAGGCAGGAAAATTCCCCTGAAGTTTTATCAGGCTGTAAAAAAAGAAACCGAATTCGGCTTAGAGAGGATCAAAACGATCGGCTAAGGCACCGAGCATGCCCGCGATAACGCATCCTATATGGTAATTTCACAAAAATCACCATTGCCCCCTCCCCCGTCGTGGGAGGAGGGGTTTTTCAAGTTTCCTACGAGACCACTATTTCAACACCTGAACACAGCATCACAGTCAGACCGCCTCAATCGTTGAGGGTGGTTTCGATGCTATGTTGTACGTGACGCTGACAATGCCGGGCACTTCACTGATAATATCCCGGGCGAGCTTCTCAAGAATTTCAAACGAAAGCCGCGTCGGTGTCGCAATACGGGCATCAATGCTCTCCCAGCAGCGCACCTCGATCTGCTGGCCGAAATCACGCTTGCCCTCCCGCATGCCCGTCACGCGGTCTTCATGCAGGATCGCCATGTACTGGAATGCACCGGTGTCTTTGAGCAATCTCTCAACGACAACGGTTGCCTTGCGGACGGTATCGATTCGCTCCGGCGTTACCGCGCCGATTACCCGCGCCGAGAGCGCCGGACCGGGAAAAGGAATACGCGCAAAGAGTTCTGCCGGAAGCCCAAGCCCCTCTCCCACCTTTCTGACGCCATCCTTTCGAAGCTGAACAAGGGGCTCAATAATGCGGTACCCGAATGCCTGCTGCGGGTCGATCCCGAGCTGCTCAAAGACATTGTGCTGCCGCTTGATCCCCGCTACGGTTTCATCAACATCGGTCAGGATAGTCCCCTGGAGGAGATGTTTCGCCCCGCTCTCTTTGACAATCCGTCCAAATATCTTCTTATAAAAAGTCTGGGTTATGGCCTCGCGTTTCTCTTCCGGATCTGTAATTCCCTTGAGGGCGGCAAAAAATTCTTTCCGCGCATCGACTATGTCGACCTTGACGCCGAACTTGTGAAAAAGGGCCGCTACCCGTTCCGGCTCCCCCTCCCGCATGAGGCCGTTTTCGACAAAGACGGTCTTCAGGCGATTTCCGAGAGCCCGATGTCCCAGCATGGTAACGGTGGATGAATCGACGCCCCCTGAAAGCGCGTTGATTGCCGTTCCTTCGCCGACGGTGTCCCGTATTTCCGTGACCTTTTCATTGATAAAGCGTTCCGTATTGAGCTCCCGCGCAGTAATTTCCTTACTCATGCAATATCCTCCATGTATGTGATAGTCTTTGAATGACGTGTAATGCTCCGGGCTGTGTTTGCCCTTGATGACTTTCCTGAGCTTTGTATTTTTATTTTAATGTAATGGCCTTCTCGGGACAGAGTTCCTGGCAGCAGAAACAACTGATGCATGTATCGGCATCCACCCGGGGAACATTATCGTCTCCCATGGAAAGGGCCGACACCGCGCACTGATCTATACAGGTGCCGCAGCCAGTGCACAAACCGGGGTCGGCATGTGGACGCATGATTGCACGATTGTGGATCAGCGTTTGAATGGCTTCATTGTGAAGCAGTACTTCGCCGCTGAAGGGAGGAAGTTTGAAATCAGGTAGTGTTTTTAACTCTCCAATAACTTCAATTTCACTCAGGTCATAGTCGCCCAGACCAAACTCCCTGGCCTTTTGAAGGGTCCTCAGACGTCCCGGCTCGCATCCCATCATAGTTGCCACGACGGCATCCATTGCCACGGCATTGTCAGAGGCGAGGATCAAGCCGATGTCTCTAAGGTCAGGAGACGCGGGACCATTCCCCTCCATGCCAACCACGGCGTCCATAATGAACAAATCAGGAACGCGGAGGCGGAACACATCAACCAGTATCTCCTGGAAACGCACCGGACCACCGGATTCCTTATGCAGCCAGGCTTTCTGGGCGCCGGGCAAGATTCCGTAACTATTTTTAATCGCCCCGGTCATGACGGTGAGGCCATGGGTTTTGAATTTCGGCAGGCTGATAACGATATCGGCATCAAGTACGGCCCGAGACACATTGACCGTGGGAAGGAACGCCGGATTGAAGTCAACCTTCCGGGAATCGTTCCCGATGTTCTGGTAATAGCCCTTGGCCGCCTCTATCAACCCGGCACTCTGGAAGCTCTCCTCATTCGCCCCGTAGTTGAAAAGGCCCGGATTATCGCCCACGATAATCGAGGCAGGTTGCATTATTTCCACCTTTTCCACCACGGAGCGGAGCACCGCGGGGTTGGTCACGATGCCCTCTTCCGCCCGCGAAGACCGGAGGACGTTCGGTTTTATCAGAACTTTTTTCCCTCTCAGTTCCACCGGAAAAATTTCAAATGCCCGGTCTACCGCTTCCCGGACATTCTCATAGGTGGCCGGATGTATCATTACTTTCGGCATGATCTCTACCTCGGTTACATTTTATCTTTGCAACTATTCTTCCTCAATAAACGACATTACCATCCTCGTCGCTTCTTCCGTGTAGTTCTTACATTGCTCGATCATATTTTTGTTGTAAAATTGCTTTCGGCCTTCTTCAGTCGCCAGATCGACACCTGTAAGCTCTTTGCATTTTGTTGAGCCAAATTTTTCCGCAAAGGTTTTTAATAATTTTTGAACGGGGGCATAACTTTTCTCATACGGCACATCCGGCGTGTTTCTTCCATAAAAAATATTTATCGCCATAACAGAACCGCTCACCGCGCCGCACATCCCGCATGTTCTGGCAACACCGCCGCAGAAGCCGGTGGCGATTTTAGGTATCAAATCCGATTGAATATTTTTGCTCTCTGCCACGGAAAGCACAACCGCCTCTGCTCATCGATACCCCGCCATGAAAAGCTCTCCGCTCCGTCGGGCTGTCTTCTCAATCATGTATATCCTCCTTTTATCCATTTTTTCACACCACGAGCGGAATATCATGATGACACAATAACTCACCATATGAGTTCAGTACGACAAACTATATCTGATATTCATTATAGTTGTAACGATTCGCGTGAATTATGATGTGAAAGGGAATTGCTGTCAAGATGTTTTGGTTTGAGACAGCCATCCTGCCAACTATATCACTCTTGACAGCACCGGCACACTTTCCATGGCAAGGTCAGATCCAGAAGGCTTTATCCGAGGCCTTGATAAGCCCGTCATTATAGATGAGGTGCAAAGGGTTCCTCAGTTGCTGCTGGCAATCAAGCAAGATGTTGATCGTGAACGGAAACCGGAAAGATACATACTGACAGGCTCCTCAAACATCCTGACTATCCCGCGAGTAGCGGACTCCCTGGCAGGGCGAATGGAGGTCGTTACCTTATGGCCGTTATCTCAGGGAGAAATCGAAGGAAGAAAAGAAAAATTCATTGATATTCTTTTCAGCGGCAAGCCGTGCTTCCAGCACACGGCAAACGACATAAAAAACCTTATGAAAAGGATCACGACCGGAGGGTACCCGGAACCCATCAAGAGGAAAGAAGGAAAGAGAAGAACTGCCTGGTTCGACTCATATTTGACCACGATAATCGACAGGGATATAAAGGATCTGGTGAATGTTCATGACATGTCTGTGATTCCTCGACTCCTCAAGTTCCTTGCAGCGCGGGTATCCACAATCCGGGACCAGTCTGAGATATCTCGAAGTGCGGGCATCCCTAACAGCTCTGTCGTGCGCCATATGTCTATGCTTGAAATGATTTTTCTAA
>CAZMBE010000016.1:71542-75568 GCA_964564625.1 uncultured Syntrophaceae bacterium
ATCCCTAACAGCTCTGTCGTGCGCCATATGTCTATGCTTGAAATGATTTTTCTAATCCAGATGCTTCCTGCATGGACCACTGACCTGAGCAAATGTGTAATCAAATCGCCTCGCCTTTTATTCACGGATACAGGGCTTGCGAGTTTTCTTGCGGGACTGAACTCAGATCATTGAGAAAGAAATCACACGCTCGCCGGGAATTTATTTGAGAATTTTGTTGGATCGGAGTTAAGAAAACAGGCCACCTGGTGTGAATCACGGATCAGGCTTTATCATTTTCGAACACGCACCGGGCGGGAAGTAGATCTTATATTAGAGGATAGCGCGGGGAAGCTTTGTGGAATCGAAATAAAATAATCATCGACAGCCGCCGCAAAACACTTTGACACCCTGAAGGCTCTCCAGAAAGATGCCGGAGATAGATTTGTCGCCGGTATAACCCTCTATACTGGAGATCAGATCGTACCATTTGGAGAAAATCTGTTTGCTGTCCCTATTTCGGCGATATGGCTTACGTGAACCAGGTAACGTGAAGCCGCTCGGACGCTCTAAATTTGCCGACTCTCCCACATCCATATCCCAGACCCATGCATCCTCACACGTAGAATAACGCCGTATGTTTCCGCCAATAGTCGTTCGATTCATATCTTCCTGCCACGTAACACTCGTAGTTACTATCTTGACTTTTTCATGACAAGTGCATCTGAGAAAATTTGAGGTCGCTGGATCGAGACTCTTTTCCTGAAATCAATGGACCTACCTTGTTTGCCTGTATACACAATTTCGATGCGAATTATTACCTCTATCGAGACCCCGAATACTACTGGGACGCTTATATCCAGGCTTAATCCTGAAAGGAAAACAGGATGGCGGGCATAGGTGCGCCCAGAGTATGCCCCACTGCACCTGGTAACACCAGCAAAATACCACAACGCACCCCTTTAAATGACCCGCGAGAAACTCTCACAGGAATACTTGTGGAAATTGACAGCGATACCTGCCATATTTTGTAAGTAAATTGCCTTGAAATAGAAGAAAAATTTCTTACTTACCCAACAAAAAAGCAAGTTCTTATCAATGGTGATCATCCAAATCTATCATGATATCTCCGATATTTCTGACCATAAAACCTTGCTTAATCTTCAAGCTAAATAATTCTACAGCTCGGTTGTTTCACCCCAGGTTTTGTCATAACAATCTGCCATAATTGGTTTACTCGAGATCTAAATGCTGCGGCTTCAGTCAGAAGATAGAATTTCCACATTCTATGGAAACGTTCATCATAATCATTTTTAAGTTTTGACCAGGCGTTTTCAAAATTTTTATACCATAACATAAGCGTTTTATCGTAATCGGGTGCAAAATTATGCCAATCCTCCATCACAAATAATCCTTCAATGGCTTTTCCTATTTGAGCTATTGAAGGAACTACAACATTGGGGAAAATATACTTATCGATCCAGGGATTGGAATGTGTTGTCGATTTGTTCGCCCCAATCGTGTGTAATAGAAATATGCCTTCATCCTTTAAACAACGATGTACGACCGTAAAGAAAGATCTATAGTTCTTATAGCCGACATGCTCGATCATTCCGCACACAAGAATTTTGTCATATTTCCCTTCTAAATCCCTGTAGTCCTGTTTTATAATTCTTACAGGTAAGGTTCTGGTATAATTTTGAGCATATATTAATTGTTTATCAGAAATAGTGATTCCTGTGACATGACTGCCGAAGCGTTCTGCTGCAAATTTTGCGAAACCTCCCCATCCACACCCTATATCTAAAACTTTGTCACCAGGCGAAATATTAAGTTTCTTACAAATAAGTTCAAGTTTCGTTTCCTGTGCCGAATTCAAATCTTCCGTATTTTTAAAATATCCACAAGTATATTGATTGTAAGGATCCAAAAATGCCATATACAATTCAGCACTAAGATTATAACTTTGCTTAATGACCTTTTGCAATCGCAACTTTGATTGTAGATTCAGGAGTTTTGCTTTTAGTGATTCAAATATGGTGCCCCAATTTTTTTTAATCTTTTCATCCAACTTGGCCCTAAATATTTTGTCAATCAATTGATCCAATGCTTCGCAGTTCCACCAACCATCCATGTAAGATTCGCCAAGACCAAGAGATCCATGAGCCAGTACTCTTTGATAAAATTCATCATTATAAACTTTAATATCCCAGGGATTATTTCCGTTAATCTTTATATCTGCCGATATGAGTATATTTTCAATGGCGTCTTTAAATTTATTACCCACTGCATTCCTCCTTGTACTCGTTTTCAAGGAGATTATAGAACAACAAAATCAAATTTTGGCGATAAGTAGAACATTCCAATCACTGATCAATAATATCAAGAAATAAAAAAGCATGACTATTGGTGTCCTGCCAGAAATCTTCAATGTGCCGACGATTTTTCCACTTTTATCTTTGCAACACCATGCACTTGGTTAGCAGTCTCTATCTCTTTCCACCGGAAACAATCTCCTTGTAACTGTTTACGAGCCTGGTAGATATTACACCTGCCAGCCGCTTCATAATCGTTAGACTTTCGGCATGATGCCTCTGGAATACACGCATCAGCCGTTCTGCATCAATCTTGAGTATCTTGCTTTCCTTCACACATTTCGCCGTGGCTGTGTATCGATTCGGATCTATAAGTGAAGACCAACCGAATACTGCCCCTATCATGTTAACGGGAAAAGAGAGGCGCTTTTCTCCCTGAATAATAAGATTGATATCTCCATCTTCAAGGATATACAAAAAATCCGCAACATCGCCTTCTCGAAATATTACATCCCCTGCTTGGCGACTTTCCTGAGTGATCAATTCAGCGATCTCATCAATGATATGCGAAGGAATCCCCTGAAAAAGCTCTACCTCTTGAATAAACATGCCCGTTATCTCCTTTCACTTGTCCTATCAGGTGAATAGGTAAAAATCAAAGCTCAGTCAAAACAGAAAGTACTCGTTCACCAACCAATATGATTTCAGTGTGGGTGAGACGAGCGGCTATTACTTTTGCTATTGCATGCATGAATTTGAATCCCAAAGCCTTATCCGCATTTAATATTTCCCTCAATTTCTCAGCATCAAAGGTAATGACTTTCGTATCATCAATGCATTTGGCCCCCAGGGTATACAAATAAGGTTCAACGACAGCCGACCATCCCATCACATCTCCCTTAGTAATGATATCCACGGTCACCTGCATGGGCGGTCTGTGCGCACCCAAATAGCTTTCCCTGACCATGACAACCTTTCCCTCATCCAGCAGGCAGAGACTTTTTGACTAATCCCCCTTTTCCCATATTTGATAACCTGCCTTAAAAGATTGTTCACTATTGAGTTCCTCAAATTTCTTTAACTCAGCCTCCGTAAACCCTTTGAAAAAAGCATATTGTTTTAAGAGATTTGCCGATACCACTTAGTGCTGCCTCCATTCTGAAATATGGGCTGCTTTTTGCTGATTATTTTCTTCTTATTTTTTAAAGACCGTCTTCACTGGACAATCTTCCATATATAAGGAGTTGAAAGACTCCTTTTAAACACACAACAACTCATCTTTCACACTCGCCACATCTGTGAGATTCTTCATCGCGGCTCTCTGTAGCGCATTGTTTGTTGCATCAATAAGCGAAGGATCACTCTCCGAAAGATGCGCCACGCCTGAAATGTTACCTACCGTTATCAGTGCGATCTCTGCCTGCTCGCTTTTTGCGAGGTCTTCTACCTGCGGTAAAATCTGCGCCGCTAACTCCGAACCATCCGATGGAACGAGCATCTTCTTGAACATATGATCCTCCTGTCGTCCTTATATTGTTTGACTGAGGAGAGCGGTTAAGCTCAGAACAGAAACCACATTATATAAAAATTAAACTTGCTCATCCGTAAACGCAATATCAATTAATTCTTAGGATTATACCAGGATAATACTGGTATTTAGCAATCTTCAATTTTCTGTGAAACATTAAATTTTAGATAAGTAGATGTGACCGAGAACACTCGTATTCTTCCT
>CAZMBE010000017.1:0-8530 GCA_964564625.1 uncultured Syntrophaceae bacterium
TCTCTCAATCCATACAGATCCTGATAAAAGACTTTGCATGATTTCCTGCTTTTCCCCATCTTGATGAATAAGGCAATTGCAACACCCTGCTGAATGTCAAAAACATTTTCATCCTTGCTCCCATCGGGGGCTTTTTCACCTATGCGACTGCTACCATGTAAGTTGACTATATAAATCTCATTAAAGCTTTCAAACAATTTCTTTCTCATGCCCCTATGGATTAACCCTGAAAGATAAGAATTGTTTGTGATCATCCCAATAATACCTTTACCATCCTGGTCTATTTTCCAATGGGCAAACCGGATGAATTTTATATAGTCATCTGACAGAGGTTGAATGTTCCTTTCGGTTCGGACATCGTCTTTGTAGAGGTTCATTTCCTTTTCAATAAAGTCTGATTTATTGACGGAACTCACTGAATACGGGGGATTTCCCAATATTACCAATATGGGCTGTTCTTTCTTAATCTTTCCCGCAAGGTGCGATTCTTCGGACAGGGAAGCCATCCCAGGAAGTTCCGTCTGCGCAAGCTCCTCCATTTCAAGGGTATTGGTAAGGTACAACTTTACTCTGTCATCCTTCCGCAACCTGTAACCTAATTCTTCAACCAAAAAAGACATCTTCAAATGACCGACCGCATACGGCGCCATCATCAACTCAAAGGCATAAAAGTTTTTCAGGATATGGTCTTTTATGAAATTCTCTTTGCCGCCTTCGCCATATTTGGATACAAACTCATCAACTGCAAGTTTTGCCGTCTCTGCCAAAAAAGTAAGCGTCCCTGCTGCAGGGTCCAAGACCGTAACAGTACTGCTTGCAAATCCGTCAGGTCTCTTGAACTGTTCTTTCAGAATACTGTGCAAGGAGCGGACTATATAAGACACTACAGGTTCGGGGGTGTAATACACGCCTCTCATCTCTCTGACTTTGGGATCATATGCAGAAAGGAATGTCTCATAGAAGTGGACTATCGGATCTTTACCTTTCCCCTCGTGAAAGTATTGATGCAGTATCTTGTTTATGTCAGTGACAGACAGGATTTCCGAAATATCATCTATGATCCATTCCATCTGCTGCGGGAGAGAACCCAAAGAAACAAACTGGAAAACATCTCTCAAGATGCCTATCGTCGCCGGAATATTGTCGTAGGCAAGTTTCCTGTTAAATCCGTTCTCTGCACGTGTCCTGGCTGCAAACAGTCCGTAGGTTATGGTCTGTGCATAGAGGTCTGAAAATTCATCTTCGGTAAGACTGCTTATGAGGTAATCCTTGAATGCCTTGTAAAATCCCCTGATCAATCCTTTGCCTGCCTTTTCCTCTTCCCTCAGTTCCTGTGCTACAACTTCATCCTTCAGGAAGCGTGTCCTTTTCGCAAGTTCAAGGGCAAGGTGCTTTGCATCATAGACTTTAGGAATTGAAAAAGAAAAGAACTTCTCAAACAGTTGTAATAGTTCATTCTCCTTTTCAACAGGTGGTGTGGTTTTTAGTTTGTGAAGTATGAATGGTCTGCCGATGACGACTTTGTCAGTTAGTATCCCATTGCGGTAAAGCCTGAATTCAAGGAAATTGGTAAGGATCAGATTAGGAAAAGTATGCAGGTATCGCTTTAGCTGATCGGTGTCCTCAATCTTGTCGAGATTATCGACGGCGGGGTCTTTAGCCTCTATGTATCCTGTGATGTGCTGTTTCCCATCCCATACCCTGAAATCGGGATTGCCCGCTTCCGTCTTTTTGGGTTGAGAGGTAATATGAATGTCTTTCTTGCCGATCGAATTACAATACTCAGCAAGCAAGTCTTTCAGAATAGAATAATAGCTTTCTTCTCTTGCATCCCCGCGCGTCGCAGTATCAGTTATCTTCTTCAGATAGGTATTTAGCATTGTTTAATAGAACAAAGAATATGATAAGTTTTAGTTTATAGCTTGATGAGCTCTATCTTGCTTTTTTATCGCCTTGTCAAATCTTCATTGAATAAAAACACCCCGCTCTCACGGCGAGATGCGGGGATATGTTTCAAAAGACGTTCCCTCCCTGTTTCAAAGACGGGATAGAGAAAATTAATTATTGTGGTCCCTGTCCTACCTCCTCGAACTGATTGAGAAAATACACCTTATGCCAGGATTGTCAAGGGAAAACTGAAGTACAGGGGGTAGGGAAGGGTATAGGGGGCAGGGGATAGGGTTTAGGGTATAGGGTAGAAAGGGCAAGGTCATCGGGCCTGTTCTCGAATGTCATTATGGGAGGATGAGAGGGGTAGGCGCGGTGTGCCGCTTGTGTAAAAAATTCCCCCAAATCAGAATAGACAGCAGAATAAAAAAGTAATAAGCTGTACCCGTTGATCAGGAATACGTGGCGATTATGAACAAAAAATCCCGGAATATTTTTTATATGTGCTCAAACGAACTGAAGGGTAATGAAATGAAATTTCCGAAACACGCACTCCGTGCTATTCCCTTTTCCTTTATGGTCTTTTGCGTAACTGTCGGTTTGGCTTTCTCATTTTTATATCATGAGGAAACCGCTTTCGGAGCGGATGATCACAAGGAATTACACGTGGCGGTGCAGGAGCTGAAAACCAATCTGCAGGCGCAGATTGGCGCAAAGCCCATGCGTCTTGCCGTACTCGCCTTTCTCTCAACAAAGAGCGGCACACATGAAAAATTCACCGAGTTTGGCGACTACCTGTCTGAAAACATCATAAGCGCTCTCAGCAAAGAAACGAAAAAGGTGAAACTCTTTGAGAGGAAACGTCTGGATCTCATCCTGGGTGAACATTCCTTAAGCCTGAGCGGGCTGATTGACGCGGACCAGGCAAAGAAAATAGGAGAACTTGCTCCTCTCGATGCCGTGCTTTCAGGCACGTTCACAAAATTGGCAAACTTTATAGAAATAAACAGCCGCGTCGTCGACGTGGTGACCGGTGAAATATTGCTCACCTATTCCGCGAAAGTGACTCTGACAAATGATCTCAAAAGCCTTTTTGCCGACCGTCACATAAAACAGGAGGAAGAGGACATCTGCGCGCTCCACGAGAAGAGAATAAGCTATTTGTTGAATGATGTTTCCACACCGGAAAAAGTCCGCGCCCTTGTGAAAGAAGCCGTTAAAATTCCGTTTGAAGACAAATGCGCCGGTATTCATTTTGCCGTAATGCGAACGTTCACACGATACCAGATAGACAACCAGGAGTATGAGGATTTTCTCATAAAGACTATCGACGCGATTCCGTTTCCTTCCCGAGATTCCAGGGCGGGTGAGACAATGAGATTCATCACGAGAAAAAACAGGGACGATCGCAGATGGGAACTATGCGTACGGATAATTAAGAAAAGCGAAGCTCGCCACATACCAAGCCTGCTTCAGCCGTTTGTGAATTATGCGTATCAGCCGGAAGAATTACCGACAATATACAAGCGCGTTGACCATTATTTTTCGCTTTTGAAAAACAAAGAAATCGGTTTGCCGCAGCCTATTACATTCAACAGCGGATTTCAAAAAATGCTGAACGCGGCGGATAAGCGTCCCGCATCCGGCCATACCGTATCTTTCTATTGTTACAATAAGTACAAAGACGATTTGGTGTATGATAAGGAGATGATAAAAGTCTTATACGGCTACTTAACCCACGTGTACCTCGATGAAGAAAACGAGAAAGAGAAGTTGAAGGTGCTCCATTCTCTAAGCGAGCACTTCAACAACAGGGAGCCGGACGAAAAACTTGCAGACAATTTATTTGAATTTGTGTTCCGTTTTGTGCGAAAGGAATATCTGCAAATGGATCCCCAGGAAGAAGCGAAAGTCCCATTGGCTCATTTAACGCTGTTTGTTGAAAAATGCAAACCTCTCTTTTGCAAAACAATTGTCTTTACAAAATATCCAAGTCAGAAAGAGGAGAGAATAAATTTCTGCATTGACAATAATATCCCATGCCCGAAAGTCGTTCCTTCCGCGGAAGACTGCGTGAAACAGCTGTCTTCCAGGAATTGGAAGGAGCGTGTTCAGGGAATAAAGCTGCTTTCCAGGATGGGAGCCGGTGCAAAGATCGCGGAGCGCGAAGTCATTAAATCACTGGAAAGGAGCAGCGCTGAAAACGAAAGAGAAGTAGCTGAAGTGCATAAGCACGCTGTCATTATCCTGGGGAATATTAAATCAAAGGACCCCAGGGCCATTGAGTTGCTGGTGCAGAACCTGGGAAGCCTTGAATACATGGTGCCTACAATGGCGCTCAAAAGCCTTGTAGAAATCGGGAAGCCCGCCATTCCGTATCTCATAAAAGGCCTCGATCACGAACGAGGCAGTGTCCAATACAAGTGCGCAAAGGCATTGGGGCAACTGGGCCCCGCGGCAAAATCCGCAAGGCCCGCCCTGGAAAAATTGCTTCGATCGAGGAATAGGGATTTAGTGCTTGTTGCCAAGGAATCGTTAGAAGAGATCGGCCGCTAAATGGATAATGGGGTCAGGCTTGATAGTTGATATTTAATGGTCAAAGGTAAAGCCTGACTTCCTCATGCAACATGCTTTCTTCACCAAAGCCAAGTTATGACGTCAAATAAACAGAACCGTTGCAGCTTACCACCAGTTTACCATCACGTATGAATGGGAATAACCGATCTGATATTAAAGAGGGAGCGCATGTGCGGGTCGTCCAGAAACAGGATCAGCGCTCCGGCAAACTGACCGAAGGAGTCGTGAGGGATATTCTTACACGCTCCGCCACGCATCCTCACGGCATCAAGGTGCGCCTGCAAAGCGGCATAGTCGGCCGGGTTAAAGAGATCCTGGAGACCTGAATATTGCCTGACGTTGTGTCGGAATTAACTGTCAAAAGGAACTGAATGCAGATACTCGTCGATGCTGATGCATTTCCGAATGTTATCAAAGATATCCTGATCAGGGTATCTGTCCGCTTTCATGTGCCCCTCGTTTTTGTGGCAAATCAAAAGGAGGGGATGATTCAACCTCACAGTGTGCTTGAATTATCTTGACACATAAAAGTCATCTTCATATACTCGGCCCACGAAAGAGCATATTCTTCTCAAATAAATGTGCTTGTTGCTTCGTTCTTAAGTTCGGCATCATATCGAAGGGAGATATCTTTACAACAAACGGTACTAATCAATATTTCTCGCTTTGCCCGAAATGACAGTATCGTATGTGTGTTCATGAAATGAAGCTCCTGTTGACGAAAAGGAAGTATATTACAACATATATCTGACCATCAAGGGAGGACATCGACATGGCCAAATCTCAGGATGTAAGAAAATCCGAGAAGAAAAAACCGCAAAAAACAGCGAAAGAGAAGAAGCTGGCAAAACTGGAAAAGAAAAAGCAAAAATAGCTGATCAGCTTCTTATCTGCCAATCTTATCCCACATCGTTGTGCTATTCTGGCATTGGTAAAAAGACTGGAATAGATTCCTCCGTATCAAGTCTATCTTGGCGGTAACGGAGATACTGGGCACGATTGTCAAGGAATGGCAAGAAGGGATGGCATCAGTCCAAAGGCTGTTCGGATGCATCTCCATAGAGGGGGGCGTATAATTCTTGCCTGACTTGGTCCGTGAACCGTTTAATGTCGGTAGCGTCAATATTCAATGACAGCAACGCCTGACGGGTCACTTCCAGGCCGGCCTCGAATTCAGGCTGAATAACTTCATTCACTCCTAAATCGTGCAATATCTGTATCTGATCAATGTTTTCCGCCCGCGCCACAATTTTTAATTTCGGATTCACTTGCCGGGATTTCTCGACAATAGTTTTTGTGACGATTGCGGATGGCGTGGTGATGATTAACAGCTCCGCGTGTTCAATTCCGGCGGCATTGAGGACAATAGGCTGGCCCGCGTCTCCATATATCAAAGGTATTCCCGTTTCTTTCAATCGGCGGACCTGGCGTGAGTCAAGTTCGATCACCACAAATGGTGTGTTTAGGTTCTTGAGGATATTTGCTACGTATGAGCCTACCCGTCCTGCCCCGGCAATAATCACATGTTGATGCAACCCGGTCTTAGGTAAATTCAGTGTTTGCAGGGGTTCGTGCTTGAACCACTGTTTATGGACTGCATAGAGTGGTGCCGTGAGACCTGACAGAAAAGGAGTCAGTATCATGGTGATCACGGCCGTCGTAAGTATGAGTGAGAACAGCTCGTTGCTGATGGATTGCGTATGTACCCCGACTCTTCCGAGAACAAAGGCAAATTCGCCGATTTGAAAAAGACCTAGTCCCACGGCCAAAGGGATCACATTCCTGTACCCGAAAAACATGACGAGAACCGCAAAAATCAATCCCTTGCCGATGATAAGCAGCACTACCAGCAATGAGATTGTTTTCAGGTTGGCGAGTAAAAACGCGGGATCTAACAGCATTCCTATTGAAACGAAAAAAAGTAACGCGAACACATCCCTCAATGGGATTATATCGCATAATGCCTGATGGCTGTAATCGGATTCTCCCAGTACCATGCCCGCCACAAAAGCCCCAAACGCGAATGACAGGCCGAAAAGATACGTGGCGTACCCGACTCCCAAACCTGTCGCGGTAACTGCCAATATAAAGAGCTCCCGTGAGTTCCAGGTAACAACATATGCCATTGCGCGGGGTATTACTTTCGTTCCTATGATAATCATCAGGGTAAGAAAACCCGCAGCTTTTGCCGCCGCCCATCCCAGGGCAGGCAACCCCACTTCCGGATGGCTCAATTGAGGGAGCATGATCATCAAGGGAATAACAGCCAAATCCTGGACAATCAACATGCCGATCATGACCCGGCTCGAGAGGGTGCCCATCAGGCCACGATTCATCATTGATTTCAAAATGACCATCGTACTGGACAGAGAGATCAAGGCCCCGATCCAAAGAGAAGCGATTTCTTCAAAGCCAAGCAATTGCCCGATCGCAAATCCGTACGCGATTGTCAGGATCATTTGTATAGGTGTGCCGATCAGGGCAACTTTACGGACCGGTTGCAGTTCTTTGAATGAAAACTCAAGCCCCAGGGCAAAAAGCAACAGAGCCACTCCGATTTCAGCCAACAATTCTATGTTATGGATACCCGTTGCCGTGATTACGCCGGTATAGGGGCCAACTGCTACCCCGGCCAGAATATACCCCAAAATAAGGGGTTGCTTCAACAGCTGGGCAATCAACCCTCCCATCAACGCGGCAACAATAATAATTGCAATATCAGCGGTTATTCCCATAAGCAAAACCGTTTACACACGGTGTTTCCCCAAACCTTTATATGCGGAATTGTCCCTTTGATGAATACGGGAGTTTCCTTTTACATTGTTAGGTACATGGAATCACTATCTGTCGGGAAACAATAGGAGAAGAGGCAGTATGTGTCAAGGACAAACAATTTCAGGACAAACAATTTCAAAGGGGCAATATCATGCAATATGGAAGTTATTCGTATGCCCTGTTTCTGCTGAAATGACGATGCGGGAATTTCTTAAAGCCTTCTTGACGCGGTGATTTCTTTTTTTTATACTCTAACAAAGAAAAAAGCTTTGTAACAAAACGGTATCACCATGATTCCGAAAAGAAGACTCGGAAAAACCCATGTGGATGTGACAATCATTGGCCTTGGTGGTGAAGGTGTCCTCAGGACTCACGGCTATGAGCGGGAAGCGTATGAGCTGATCAACCTGGCTATTGATCTTGGCATTAATTACTTCGATTCTGCCAAGGCTTACGCGGGATGTGAGTCATACCACGGGATGGCGCTGGGTGAACGGAGGAGGGACATTTTTCTTGCCGGCAAATCCCACGCCCGCGATAAAAAAGGTGCGCTTGCCCATCTTTCCGATACCCTCAAAACCATAAAGACGGATCATCTCGACCTCTGGCAGATGCATGACATGAGAACCGAAGCGGATATTGAGGAGGTCACCGCGCGGGGGGGTGCCCTCGAGGCATTCCGGGAGGCGAAGGAAAAGGGCCTCGTTCGCTTCATCGGAGTCACCGGCCATGAGAGTCCCTCCATCCTGCGGCGCTGCATCGAGCTTGCAGATTTTGATACGGTGCTTATGCCGGTCAATCCCTCAGAGCCGCATTACCTCAGTTTCATCACCGATCTCCTGCCGTATGCCCTGAAAAAAGATATGGGGATTATTGCCATGAAGGTATATTTCAGGGGAATGGTAACGCAAATTCCCGGTATCGATTCGGTTGAACCGTTCTACCGTTTTGCCCTTTCCCATCCCGTAACAACGGCGATCATCGGCTGCGATACTATCGCACAGCTTGAAGAGAATGTGCGTTTCGCCCAATCATTTGTTCCGCTTAAAAAGAAGGAGATTGGCGGTCTCATCGGCTTTGTCGCACCATACGCCCGCGAACTTTTGTACTATAAGCGCTGAAGAAACTCTTCGCCCTTTCGACATGAGTTTTTGCCATGGTCCTCGCGTGGCATTGATGAAGGGTTTGTATGACCGGACCGATGCCGAGATTATTTATGCCTATGGCGCGATGGAGACCAATCCCCTGGTTACCATCAATCGCCTTAAGCCATGCCTGTTAGAGACATATT
>CAZMBE010000017.1:8630-21173 GCA_964564625.1 uncultured Syntrophaceae bacterium
ACCAATCCCCTGGTTACCATCAATCGCCTTAAGCCATGCCTGTTAGAGACATATTCGGAAGAGCAACGTTGGGGCATCAAGCGTAAGCAGGGCTATGCCGTCGTGGGGCTCGATGTGAAGATAGCGGATCACATGGGAAAAGAGCTTCCCTGGGACGGAAAAGCTTCGGGTGAGATTCTTATTCGAGGTCCCTGGATTACGGCAAAATATTACAATGCCCCCGGAACGGAAGGGCAGTTCACCGCGGACGGATACTGGAAAAGCGGGGATGCGGGAACGATAGATGAAGAAGGGTACGTAAAGATTACCGACCGGGTGAAAGACCTCATCAAGAGCGGCGGCGAATGGATTTTTCCCGTGGACATGGAAAACGAGATTGTTTCCCACCCGGCGGTTGCCGACGCGGCGGTGATGGATGTGAGCCATCCGAAATGGGAGGAGAGGCCCATTGCCCTGGTGGTGCTGAGACCGGAGCAGAAAGGGGAAGTATCGAAAAAAGATATTCTCGCGCGCCTCATGCGCAAGAAATTCGCCAAGTGGCAGCTTCCCGAGGCAGTGATGTTTGTCGACACTATTCCTAAAACCAGTGTGGGAAAAATCGACAAGAAGGTCATCAGGGAGCAGTACAAGGACATTTACATGGCAAGCAGGTAGGGTGTGTACGGTGTGGTTTTCATGAACCTGTCCGAGCCGCCTCATCTTCCGGTGAGGCGGCTCTCCTTGTTTTCAACCAACCAATTTTCTCTTTTCCTTAGCCGCGGAAACGAGATAGGGCGCAGCCCTGAAACGTGATCCCCATTTTGATTCAAGCTTTCCCATCGCGTCCACAACTCGATCAGCACCTATCTCATCGATGGCATGAAGGGGGCCGCCCCTGAAGGGGGGAAATCCGATGCCGAAGATCATGCCCATCTCTGCATCCACTGTATTTGTTACGATATTTTCGCCCATGCAGAATCCTACTTCATTGAGCAGGTACATGATTATTCTTTCCTCTATGTCTTCCTTTGTTAATTTCCTGTCAACCCGCGACGCGAATAATGGATACACGGTCTCGTCAACCGCTTTCTTCTTGCCTTCCTCATATATATAAAAGCCCCTGCCGTTCTTTCTTCCAAGCCTGCCGTCTGCGACGGTTACCTTCGTGAGTTCATCGGAGAATCTGTCCGGATAGGCCTGCGCCATGACTGTCGTCACATGGGCGCCCACGTCGTGACCAACCTCATCGAGGAGAGTGATGGGGCCAACAGGGAACCCGTATTCGACGATTACTTCATCGATCGTTTTCACATCGGCGCCGTCATTCAAGCATCTGAGGGCCTCTACGAGGTAAGCACCCACAGCTCTTGTCGTGTAGAAACCGTAACAGTCATTCACTACAATGGGAAGTTTTTTTGTCGCGTGTGCAACGGCTACTGCCGTCACGACAGTATTTTCTGAAGTCTTCACACCCTTAATGATTTCGAGGAGAGGCATCCGGTTGACCGGTGAAAAGTAGTGCATACCGAGGAAATATTCCGGCCTTCCCGAGGCTTTCGCGAGCTCGGTAATGGCCAGCGACGATGTGTTGGATGCAAAGACGCATTGTTCCGGTATATATTTTTCCACTTCTTTAATTGTAGTGTGCTTGAGATCCATGTTCTCAAAAACGGCTTCAATCACCATGTCGACATCACCGAATGCATCGTAGTCCAAAGTAGGCGTAAGAAGTGACATCGTTTCCTCCATTTTCGATTCGGTCATTCTCCCTTTCTGGACATCCTGAGCCAGGATTCCCCGGATTAACTGAATCCCCCGTTTCAATGCGTCATCGCTCACGTCTTTTATGACAGCTCTCCTGCCGGAAGCGATGATGCTGTGCGCGATCCCTGATCCCATGAGACCCGCGCCAAGGACGCCTACTTTTTTCACATGCGCCGGTTTGATGGACCGGTCGGAAGACCCATAGACTTTGGTCATCTCGTTCCGCATCAGGAAGAGATCAACAAGGCTCCTGGCTTCAGGGCTGCAGAGGACTTCGGCAAAAACAGCCTGCTCGGTTTCCAGTCCTGATCTGAAACCTTTCTCCGCACCCTTTTCCACGGCATCGATAATTTTCATGGGTGCGCGTACATGGCCCTTTGTCTGCTTCAATGTCATCTGACGCACCATGTCAAAGATTTCCCTTCTGGTTTCCGGATTTTTCTCATCATCAGTAATTCCGTAACGGTAGTCGCCGGCAGACCAGGGTCTTCTGTAATCTGCACCGGAGCGTATTTTTTCCATGAGAAATTTTTTGACCTCGTCTGCAAATCCCTGGGCGGGCAGGACGGCATCTATCATTCCCTTATTGAACGCTTCGTCCGGTTTCACTGATTTCCCTGCACAGGCAAGCTGAAGGGCGTTCTGTATGCCCACAAGAGCCGGCAGCCTCTGGGTCCCGCCACCGCCGGGAAGCACACCTAACTTGACCTCGGGAAGGCCAATCTGTACCGACTTGTGGTCCGTGGCGACCCGCCATTTGCACGCCATGGCCAGCTCCAATCCCCCGCCAAGGCACACTCCATTAATTGCTGCGATTGTATGCATCTTCAAATCTTCAAGGCGGTTAAAAGGCACATGCGCATTTTTCGCAAAAGTTTTGCACTCTTCAGGAGTCTTCAATGTCTTCAGCCACTTTATATCGGCGCCTGCAACAAAGACGCCCGGCTTTGCGCTTTCCAGGATGAGGCCCTTTATTCGGCCGTTTTTTTCTATCTGTCCCAGGATCTCAAGAAATTCATCCACGAAAACGGCGGACAGGGTGTTGACTCGTTCGTCCGGGTTGTCAAAAATCAGGTGGGCGATACCGTCCTCTTCCAGTTTCAGATTCATTAATTTAGCCATATCCTTCTCCTTTTACATAAAGGGACTGTTGAAAAACGCCCATATGCTTTGTTGCGCTACGGCCCTCAGTGCTCACGTATTTGCCATATACGCTCCGCGCTTCGGTCCTTGCGCGCCTCGCATCTCGACATTTTTGAACAGTCTCTGAAAAATGTGGTTCTAAACATCTTCTTGAATCCTTGGCCCCTTGAACCCTTCATCACAGGGTCCGAGGATTCCAGGGTTCAAGGATTCAAGTGTTTGATTTTCAATCACCCGACTTCTCTGTTTTTCACGTGTACCCTGGACCCCTTGAACCCTTTTCATAGTTCCATCATTCGTCCTACGATCACTTTCATTACCTCGGTTGTACCCGCGAATATCGGTATTACCCTTACGTCCCTCGCAAACCGGCAGATAGGGTATTCCTCCATGTATCCATAACCTCCGTGGAGCTGCACGCATTGGTAGGCCACCCGGTTGGCCATTTCGGGAATCCATGCCTTTGCCATGGAGACTTTCATTACGATATCTTCCCCGGCAATGTAGTCTTCGATAAGAGCATCAAGGAAAGTCCTTCCCAGCTCAATTTCCGTGGCCATCTCGACGATCTTGAAGGTATTGTGCTGGAACGAGCTGACGGGCTTTCCGAAAACCGTTCTTTCTCTTGAGTACTTGATCGTCATCCGGAGCATGGCTTCCGCCATGGATTGAGCCATAATTGACGCGATAAGCCTTTCACCCTGTAAATTCTGCATAAGGAAATAGAATCCCTGACCTTCCTTGCCCAGCAGATTCGAGGCGGGAACCCTGCAGTCCACGAAACTAAGCTCTGCAGTATCCTGGCTATGAAGACCCATCTTCTGAAGGTTACGGCCTTTTTCAAAGCCGGGGGCACCGTCCTCGACACATATAAGGCTTATGCCCTTGTAAGGGGGGGTTGCCTTTGTATCCGTCTTCACTGCAACGATGACAAGATCACAGTTAATGCCATTGGATATGAAGGTCTTCTGGCCGTTTATAATGTATTCATCGCCGTCTTTCACCGCGGTTGCCCTGATGGCGGCAAGATCGGAACCCGCACCAGGTTCCGTCATGGCGATAGCCGTAATAATATCGCCGGTGGCACAGCCGGGGAGCCAGCGCATCTTCTGTTCATCATTGCCGAAACTGTGAAGATAGGGAACGATGATATCGCTGTGAAGTCCCGCAGTAAGGCCGTTCGCCGCGATATATGACAGCTCTTCATTTATAACAACCGAGTACGCAAAATCCGCATTCGAGCCCCCGTATTTTTCTTCCAGCCAGGGGCAGAGAAATCCATTTTCACCCATCTTCTTCCAGACATCCCTGGGCATGATTCCTTCGTGTTCCCATTTCTCAATGAACGGGACAACCTCTCTTTCCAGGAATTTTTTAAAGCTCTCACGAAATATCTGGTGCTCTTCCTTAAATATTTTCCTCGACATGAAACATCTCCTTTTTACTCAACCTTCAGTATAATCGCCTCGCCCTGCGCAAGGCCTCCGCAGATGGAAGCCACTCCATATCCGCCGCCCCTTCTTCTTAGCTCGTACGCCAGGGTCATGGTGATTCTCGCGGCGCTTGCACCCACGGGGTGACCGATGGCGATGGCGCCGCCGTTTACATTGGTCTTCTCCTGGAGCTCCAGCCACTTCTTTTCATTGCCATCGGCGAGTATCTTTGTCGAAACGAGAGGCATGGCTGCGAAGGCCTCGTTAATCTCAATCAGACTCATCTCGTCTATGGTCATCCCTGCTTTTTTTAAGACCTGCTTGATACTCAGGGCGGGGATCACCGCAATTTCCCGCGGAATTGTGGCAGTTCCGATAGACGCGATGATGGTTGCCAGGGGCTTCAATTTTTTTTCTTCCGCCTTCTTCCTCGTCATGAAAAGAAGGGCACTGGAACCGGCACTGATAGGCGGAGCATTGCCGGCGGTAACCGTAGGGCTGCCATACACGGGTTTCAGTTTGGCCAGGGCTTCCATGCTTGTTTTCCGGGGCGCTTCATCCTTTTCAATAACAACAGGGTCACCTTTTTTCTGCGGAACGACAACCGGTATGATTTCTTCACCAATCTTAAATTTACCTTCCGCGAACGCTTTTGCATAGCGTTCCTGGGATTTCACCGCCCATTCATCCTGCATATTTCGCGAAACGCCATGTTCCAGAGCTACTTCCCCCGCGTCAACGGATACAGGGGCGAAGCCTTTGGCGGTGTAGCCAAGTTCGAACAGGTTGTCCATGAGGCGTATGTGTCCGATCCGAACGCCCTTCCGAAGGCCAGGAGCCAGGTGGGGCGCCCGCGGCATATTCTCGGCACCGACGGCCATGCAAACCTCAGCATCTCCCGCCTTGATGGCCCGATAGCCCATACGAAGTGCTGTCAAAGAGGAGCAGCATGCGCGGTCCAGGGTGACAGACAGGATCTCCGGCGGAAACCCGGCCAGGAGGGAAGCCTGGCGGACGGGAATGTCTGTCTCCAGGGCCATCTCCGCCATGACACAGCTCCCGTAGTTGATCTCATCTACATCCTCCGGTTTGACACCCACCCGTCGGATAACCTCATTCATGACTATGACCGCAAGGTCAATGCTCGAAATGTCCACCATGGCCGAATCGAAGCGGCTGAAAGGGGTTCTCACGGCGCTGACAATTACGATATCATCTTTATTTTCCATATGTTCAGCTCCAATCTATTTTTTCTCTACCATTTTATCCATGACATTGACGGACAGCGGAACAGGGGAAACTATCAGGCGGAAAGCACCATTTGCGTTTGAATGACGATTGCGCAAAGCTTACCGTTCTCAGACTTTACGAGCGTTTGCCACACCATGGTGGTCTTGCCGCGATGAAGCGGGGTGCACTCGCCGATGATACGCGTGCCGAGAGGCGCGGCGCCTAAAAAGTTGGTTTTGGACTCGATGGTCGTTGTGCGTGAGCCCTGCGCGATGTTGACAAACGTAGCCACACCGCCAAGAGTGTCGGCAAAAGCCATAAGTGCGCCGCCATGAAGAATTTCCCCGACAGTGCACAGATCCGGGCGAACCTCCATTGATGCAACGACGCGCTCAGGTGTGACTTCGGTCAGTTCCATTCCCATTAATCCGGGGAATAGGGGTTTGATAAATTCTTGAATGGACTCTATGATACTCATTCCTTGTCTCCTCTCGATTATAATAGTTCACGCCCAATAGTGATAAAAAAAAGGCTTAGGGATCAGCCTCGTGATATGTTCACCATATAAGCACGAAACCCCGATCTCTTTTGAGAAACAGGGTTTCAGACATCAAATCCATAGATCCCTCATGCAGGGTTGATGGTTCAGGGATTATACATTACCCGCGAAGCATATGCGTTATCGATTATCATGATTTACATGAGAAATCTACTGTGAAAAGGAGAACCTGATAGCTGCCGAGACGGCGCACCGGCCCTTCATCGTTTTTCTATGGGAATATAGGCCCGGGGTTCAGGGCCGGCCCACAGGCTTTCCGGGCGATAGATGCGGTTATCGTTCCTTTGTTCAAGAATATGGGCAAGCCATCCCGAAACCCTGCCCACAGCGAAGATCGGGGTAAAAAGAATGGCAGGAATACCCAGCAGGCGATAGACGGCGCCGGAGTAAAAATCCACATTCGGATAAATGGGCTTTCCGGCAGTTTCCATTTTACCGCGGAATATTTTTTCAACTTCCTGCAAAATTTCGTAGTATCGGAAGTCCTGTTTCTTTTCAGAGAGCTGGACAAGATATTTTTGTATGATGTTCGCCCGCGGGTCTTTTGCTTTATATTCACGGTGCCCCATGCCCATCACCTTCCTCTTATGGGCAAGGGCTTTGTCCATCCATGGGGCCACATTCTTCTTGTCTCCGATTTCCTCGGCCATTTCGATCACGCGCTGGTTTGCCCCTCCATGAAGCGAACCATACAGCGCCCCGATGGCACTCGAGATACTGCAGTAACACGTGGATAGTGTTGACGCGACAACCCGCGCGGCAAACGTGGATGCGTTAAAATCATGTTCCGCGTGGAGGAGAAGGCACTTGTCCATGATTTCCCCTTCGAGAGGGTCCGGCTCGGTTCCATGGAGCATGTACAGGAAATTCGCCCCGTGCGAGAGGTCCATGCGCGGTGGCACATATTCCTTGTTTTCCCGGTAGCGGCCGTAGGTTGCAGTAACGCTCGCAAGCTGCGATACCTGATACAGGGTATCGCGGCAGTTGCAGGTGGCGGAATGCTGAATGCGGTGTTTCACATACCCGCTCAAGTAGGAAACAGATGACTGCAATAGTTCCATCGGATGGGCGGATGCCGGGAATGACCGGATCATATCAAGTACCGGCTGAACAAGGGGACGGCTTTCCCGCATCCTTTTAGAAAAATCCTTCATTTCGGCAGCCGTCGGAAGCTTCTCGTAAAGAAGCATGTAGCACACTTCCTCGTAGTTTGAGTAGGCGGCGAGATCTTCTATAGAATAACCCCGGTAGTAAAGCTTTCCCTTCGCGCCATCGACTTTACAAATGCGGCTTTCATCAGCAACTACCCCTTCAAGGCCTTTGGAAAATGGTTTGTTTCCCATGTGAACTCCTTTTTCGTCGCAGGATTATTGTGCATAACAATTTCTGAAACATCTCAAATCGCAGCCTGCCTCACTACCCCCGAAACACGGAGAGCGCAACGGGGATGAAAAACAAGACAGACAACGCAATAACGGCCAGGCAACTTACATCTATCCATTTTTCATACTTCAGCAGATCTTCATCCCAGCTACTGTTCTCTATAAAACGCCTGAATCCGGCAGCGAGCCCATTCCCGCAGCGTGCTGCGGGGTAAGCGAGCGAATGGAGAACATTGCTATTTCTTAAGGATCGAAGATTCTCCGCAGTTTTTGCGGAGAGCTTCATTTTCTTCACAGGATTTGTTTTTGATATGATGCCCCTCGATCTCAATCTTACGATTTCTGTTTCATTGACTCTGAGTGCTTTGATTTCCATAATCGAACCTCCTCAAATCAATTTCAACACAACATATTGTGGTTATTCTGTATCATACTACAATATATAGTGCAAGAATTATTTTTTTACTTTCCCTTAACCATGGAATCCAGGTTTCAGCCCGGACTCCCACCATGCATGTATACGCTGCAGTATATCTGGACTGGCACGGCATTCTATGAACAGTACGCAGACTTTTTCTTCATGGATAGCCGCGCGGTGGGGAGGATAAAGGAGAAAAAAAGGTGAAAGGTTACCTGCCTGATGATCAGCGGAGGGAACATTAGCCCCTCCCCTACAAGACGTCGCAAGGCGCCCGCGAAAGACTGCAGGTTACAACATCAATTGTTATTTCCTATGTCTGTGCCGCCCGTGTATGGCGTTGCAACACCGCTTGTAATGTTATCACCGTATTTGCCTGTGCTGCTGTCGTAATACACTCCGAAATTCATGTTTGAGATACGGTTGTTTTTAACGAGAACGTCATTTGATGTAATGGTATAAACTCCATACGATGCGCCGGTACCTACTGCGGAGTTCCTTATCCTGTTTCCCTCCACCACGGCTCCATCGGAACCGGAGACCAGGACTCCAAAGGCATTTCCTGAGCTTCGCACTTTTGTGTTATGTATATTGTTGTTGATCACCTCGTTCCCGGGACCGGATATGAGGATGCCGCGGGCAGAATTAACATCGCCATATGAACTCCCGCCCGTAGAAACCACCTTGTTGTTGCGTATTATGTTTCCACTGCCAACAACCCTTATCCCTGTATAGGTATTGATGTCGCACCGTATATTCTCGACTATATTGCCATGGGAAGTGGTGTAGGGGGAGTCGTCATCGAGCCATATCCCCCACATAAAACCGCGTATAGTTCCGTTTTTGATGGTGATGTTCTTCAGCTGATAACCATAAATGCCATTGGCCTGAGTGCCTGTACCCGCTCCCAGTCCACCGATCTCGTGGCCGTTTAGGTCAAGGACCACATTATGGGCGTTGATGGTGATGGCGGAGCCTGAAGTCATGCGTGTCGCCAGGTTCGCGGTTAGACAATACACCCCTTGGCTCTCGATGGTGTACGGCAAAGAAGTGATGGACATACAGTTGACGGTTTCCGCGTATGCGGGAGCGCCTGCAAGTGCCATGATACAACAGAAACCTATAACACCGCTCCATAATTTATTCCTGCCCCTCTTCATGCCACCTCATCCTTTTTTCAATTATTATATAACTATACTAAACCAGGATACATCACTTGTCAAACCCCTCTGCCACGTGAGATTACCATAACAACGTCCCGCGACATACTGTTATTGACACATAACCACCTTTCTTATATAAATTTTTACAGCAGCTACAAGAATTCCATGAGAAATACCTTTTTCAGTGGAGCCTGGTCTCCCGATATTCATGGAGAGAGTGCGCTCGACTAAAATATGGAGAGACCCGGAGCGAGGAGTAGGCACACAGATCCGAATTACGAAGTTAAGGTGAATAAGGTTGGGTGAGAAAACCTCTGATAAATATGAATACCGGTTCGGACCGAACAATGATTGGAGCGTTGTTGTTGCAAATACGCGGGCACTGCGCGAAAAGACATTTCGGCTTGTCTACGACACTTACGCAAGCAAGGGATACAATTTACGATTGGGGCGCCGGAGCGGATTGTGGTGCACCATACATCATTTGCATCCCTCCACGATTTCTTTCCTCGCTGAAAAGAACGGGCAACCAGTCGGAACCGTGAGCATTGTTCCTGATTCACGGCTTGGACTGCCTGCCGATCTTATCTTTCCCGAAAAAATGTCATCTTTACGAAAGGCGGAAAGGCGTCTGTGTGAAGTATTCTCGCTGGCAGCAGCCACGGGAACCGCCGGCGGTTCTGTCGAGGTTACAATGCACCTGTACAGATGCGTCCATCTTGCTGCCATCAGCCTGTTGCATAAAAACGATATTGTTGCGTCCATTATGGCCCATCATGCGAACTTTTACACCGACATCCTTTTATTTGACGAAGTTTCGCCCGATTCAAGACAAAGTCCGAAGACAGACGAGCAGGTGTGCTTTACGCACATTAACCTGGAGACAATGCCCGACAGGTACGCCCAACGGTACAGTCGGCTAAAGGGGAAGAGAAACCTCTACAGCTGGTTCTTTCAGAATGACGAAGAACCTGCAATGGTTGAATGGATCCGGCAACAAAGGCGCCCCATGACCACCAACGAGTTGCATTATTTCGGCGCTGTTATGTCTAGTATCCTTACGGAGACCCAGCCGGAGACTGTTGCCATCCTCATGGAGTACTACCGGTACGCTGAAGACACGTTTCAGGATTAAATGAAACTTAAAGGATTCCCGTAAAAAACTTCTCAGGAGGGCGCGATGTGGGAGTATATCGTCAATCGGCAGCAAGGCATTCTTAACTTCACGGATGAGTTGATTCATGCCATAGGGGAAATGCGCGTTCTCGTGGTGGGCGCGGGGGGGAATGGAGCTGTACTCGATTTCCTGGTCCGGGTGGGATACCGGCACTTTACCATCGTCGATTTTGACACGGTTGAGGCAACAAATCTGAACCGACTTCCATTTACCCCAGATTGTATAGGAAAGTACAAAACGGATGCATGGGAGGAGTATCTCCGGAAGGTCAACCCAGGGTGCAAGGTCGCGATCTACGGCAGTAATGTGACCCGGAATGATGAGGACTGGCTTAAGGAGGTGATTGCCGGCGTGGATATTGTGGCGCTGGGGACAACGGACTTTGAGGCTAACTTTCTGATTTCCAGGGTATGTCATCGCCTGCGGAAAAGAATGGTGGTTGGTCCGGGTACGGCGAACTGCTGGGTGGTCAGCACATTCACCCACGAAGGGAGCGTCTCGCTGGAAAGTGTCGCAGGGTTCGGGACAGAGAATATGGATGCACGGGATATCGACTACACGCAGCTCTTGCCGAGGTACATGAAGCTTTACATGTTTCCGGGAAGGGTGGAGAAACTCTACCCGGAAACGCTGCAGAGAGTCAGGAACCGGGAAATCTCGCCCAGAAGCTGTAAAATATTTGTTTCCATGGTGAACGCCGCCGCCTGCTGGGAAATTGTGAAAAACACGGCAGTGATACACGGAATTGCACTGGAAGGTACGAATGTGGTGGAATTTCCGATTATCCAGGTATTTGATCCGTTTAGAGGAAGCGCATACTATTACAACGCGGAGAAAGAGAGGATCGGAATTCCCAGCTGGTTGACCGGCAGGGTGCGGTGGTATGCAGTGAAGAAGTAAGCCAACGAAGAGCATCGAAAAATTGATCGGGGATGCAGTAAAGGAAACTATGCAATACGGCATATGCGCTATGCGACACTGCAGAACACATTGTCCGGATCAAGAGGTCCCGTAAGAACATGCCTGTACCCGTCAGCAGCGGTAGAATAGTCTTTCTGATAGCAGTCACCATCGCTGCGGGCCAGCTGGGGGTAAGTCTTTACCTGCCCGCAATGCCTGCAATAGGAGACGACCTCACTGTTTCCCCCTCATGGATGGCGATGACTCTCGCCGTGTATTTCGCAGGGTTCGCCTTCTTCACCCTTGTAACGGGACCACTCTCAGATGCCCTGGGAAGACGCTTTACAATCCTTCGCGGTCTTGAGGTGTACAGCGCGGGTACCTTCTTGTGCGCTGTAGCGAGCGATATTACCATGCTCCTGCTTGGACGGCTCCTCCAGGCTCTTGGCGCCAGTTGCGCCCCTGTTGTAGGGAAGGCTATTATCCAGGACATCTCAGAGGATACACGTACAGTGATTCTCATGGGTTGGCTGGCAGCAGCCATGTCCATCACTCCCGCGGTGGCTCCTTTCATAGGGGGTATCATTGTTCAATATTTTGAATGGCGCTGGATCTTTTGGTCCCTCCTGATTTTCAATGTGGTGATGTGGCTTGTTAACCTTTATGTGCTCCCGGAAACTCTCTCCTCCACCCCGTCTCGCGCTATTCAATTGCCTTCCATGCTCAAAACCTATCGGGAATTTTTAAAGAACCGGGTTTACACGGGATATCTCCTCATTCTCGGAGCGTGCTTCGGAGGATTAGGGGCTTTCTATACCGCATCTCCCTTTGTTTTTATCCATGAATTTTATCTGAGTCCTTTTTTCTATGGGCTCATCACCCTGATAATCGTGGCAGGCTTTAGCGCGGGTAACCTCGCCGTGGGGTTACTCATTCGCAGTCGGTGGGCGGATCGGACGCTTTATACAGGCGGGTTCACACTGTGTGCAGGGGCCTTCGTCATGTTTTTCATGCCGAAGGCGTTCGTCATGGTTCACACCGCTGTAGTGACAAGCTTCCTTTTTGCGTTCGGCTTTGGGGTTATCTACCCCTTAATCACGAAAGAGGCTTTGGGCTGTTATGTCGACAGGGCGGGAGCTGCTGCCGCATTGCTCGGATTTACACAGCGCGGGGGCTCTGCCCTAAGCAGCCTTGCGGTTGCGTTTGTAATTTCCGTAGGCATGTCCTCTTATGGCGCGATGGCGCTCATTATGCTCCTCTGTGCCATTTTCGTGATGGTCATCGTGTACCGGCAATACAGGAGATAAACCATGTGACCCGATAAAATTTCGGTGCTTTGTTCAGACTATGAGGAGGTAATGCCATGAAAAAAATATGGGATGCAATGAACCGCCG
>CAZMBE010000017.1:21273-65401 GCA_964564625.1 uncultured Syntrophaceae bacterium
TCAGACTATGAGGAGGTAATGCCATGAAAAAAATATGGGATGCAATGAACCGCCGCCAATTCATAAAGACCCCAACGTTCATTTTGGGGGGAATGTTTTCTTTCATCCTTTTAGGCTATCCTCGGAAAGTGCACTCGCAATCGGAAAAGGACGTCAAGGATCAATCTAAATATATCTGCGAAATTTGCGGTTACATTTATGATCCCGCGAAGGGAGATCCTTCGGAAGGTATCTCCGCGGGAACGTCTTTTAATGAACTACCCGACAGTTGGAGGTGTCCATACTGCGGCGTCGATAAGACCATGTTCAAAAAAGTGAGTTGAAATGCAGCGAGGGTTTGTTTCTATCGGCGCAGAATCATCATTCTTTTGCCGGTTGTAATGTCAGGTCGCGCTTAAACAGGCAGATCCGCAAAGGAGCATGTAATTAGAAATCCCTGGTGAGACGATATCCGATGTCGTGGGAACGAATGACAGGATATTCCTGGCCGCGGAAGGAAGACCGCAGGATTCCTGCGTAGTTGAGCCATGAGCCTCCCCGCACTACACGGTGTTGTCCGGCAGGCAGCCCCTTCGGATCTGTCACTTTGCCTGTAGGATAATCGTCGTACCCATCCTGACACCACTCCCAGACGTTGCCGTGCATGTCGTAGAGACCCCACGCGTTGGGCTTTTTCTTTGCCACAGGATGCGTGCGGCGGGCTGAATTTTTGTCGTACCAGGCATAGTCTCCGAGTTCAGCTTCATTGCCGTCAAAGGAGTATTTTGCCGTGGATCCCGCCCGGCAGGCGTACTCCCATTCCGCCTCCGTGGGGAGGCGATACTTGTGTGTCTTTTCCATTTGATTAAGCTTCCTGATGAACTGTAAGGCGTCGCTCCATGAGATATTTTCCACCGGGCAGTCACTGCCGCAGTATCTAAATATTGAAGGATTATCTCCCATGACCTTTTGCCACTGGCCCTGGGTCACCTCGGTGGTTTGCACATAAAAGGGTTTGCTGATTACGACCTCATGCTGATGATTAATATCACCCATCATGAACGTCCCTGGCGAAATTAACACAAACTGCGCTCCAATCACCGGACTTGTAATGGTTTTCTCCGCCGCTTCTATGCTTATGCACAAGGTGAGAGAAGCGAGCATCAGTGTAACTATGAATGATAAAAGCATTTTTCTTTTCATAATCACTTCCTCCTAGGAAATACCTTCATATTATCACAATCCACCCACATAATTCGTTATTCTTGCAGAGACAATGTTTGTTTAAGTATCACGCATACATAAGTAAGATCAAGCACTATATCAGGTATGCGTGGCTTTGAATGATAACATTTAACCCATATCGAATAAAAGGAAGGAAATACGTGCGCTCAATGCGCTGATTGACCGTATGTCAAGGGGTGCTATAAGGTGCTTCACCTTATGTCTAATTTGACATAACATGAAGGAATCATTACATATTTACCCAGAAAAAGATTGACAATCGGGAATTGAAGGGATTATATTAACAAAAGCATAGGTTGTCATAAAAGATGACTTCTTCACCGGGACTTCAGCATGCATGTCAATCCAGGAACATCCTTTTCGTATCAGTACCGCGACAGGAATGATCTGGTTACAACATTACACTCACTTGTATCTCGAACACAAAAATCCTTAGGAGGTTAATTCATGAATAAAAAGGTTTTCGTATTTCTTCTCTGTGTAATTATTTGTTTCGTATTTTCCGGAATGATTTTTGCCCAGGGTAAAAAGGGGAAAGCTGCGGCTGGCGGCACGGCGATTGCGGCAAACGGTGCGGCTGTCTGGGATCACCTGAAGAGCGAAGGGTATGCGACAAAATGGAAAATGTGGCCGGGGACCACGGCTATGTATCCGGGCCCTGAACCCCACGGCGCATTTCTCACCACGTACGTGAATGATGCGGCTTACAAGGCCATCACGGGGAAAAAAGGCAAATTCCCTAACGGGGCCATCATCGCCCAGGATAATTTTTCCAAGAATAAAAAGCTGAAGAATATCGATGTTATGTATAAGATGAAAGGATACAACCCACAAGGTGGAGACTGGTTCTGGGTTCAGTTCAGAACGGATGGAAGGATTATATCGGAAGGTAAGATCGACGAGTGTATAAAATGTCATGCCGCCCAGAAAAGCAATGACTACGTGTACACGAGCAAGATGAAATAGGGTATGCACATAACAACGTAAAAGTAGTGACTATAAAATGTATAGACCGATACATGACTGAAAGGAGGTGCAGCTAAGAAGGCGGTTCTTGTGAAAACCTAAAACGCGACATACCAGATTGGAGGTTTTACTATGGAAGATAAAGAAAAAAAAGTTTCTGATCTGCTCCAGAAAGAGACCACCCGCCGTGGTTTTTTGAGGGGTACTGCCGTGGCAACGGGGAGTGCCGTAGCCCTGGCGACGATCGGAAGCCTTGCGGGAAAAAGCGCCTACGCTCAGGCGAAGCCACCAGAGGCACCGAAAAAGGATCTGATGAAATATCTTTTTGCCGAGCGTCAGAATTGCACCGGGTGCCGCGCCTGTGAGTATGCCTGTTCCGTTTTTCATACGGGCGTCGTGAGACCCTCCGTAGCGAGGGTGCACGTAATGAAGTATAAAGATGTGATCGACGTTCCTGTTATCTGCTGGCATTGTGACGATCATCCCTGTATTGAAGCCTGCCCCACTACCCCAAAAGCGATCCAGGCGGATCCCAAGCATAACGGTATTATCCTGAACGAAAAAATCTGCCTCGGCGCGAAGTGCATGAAATGCCAGGAAGCATGTCCGGCACATTATATACGGGCAAATCCCGACACGGGAAAGCCCCTGTTTTGTGACATGTGCGGCGGCGATCCGGAGTGTGTGAAAGCCTGCGCCGCTCAGTCCGGCAATCCCCAGGGACCATGTCTCATGGCGAACAAGCTCGGATTCGGCGTCAATATGGCATATCGGGCTGTGACACCAGAACAGGCGGGCGCTGACTTGCTTGACCTCACATTCTATCCTAATGTGACGGGGAAAAGGGTCACCCCCGCGAAAACTGCGAAGTCCAGAAAGGCGAGGAGGTGATAACCATGTCAGCACCAAAAGGCGGATGCTTCGGAAAAATATTAGAGATTAATTTAAGTAATCGGACCTACAAGACCCGTGAGGTACCCGATGAGGTCTATCAGAAGGCCATTGGCGGCAACGGTCTCGCTGCGTATTTTATGACGAATGAGTACAAGGCCCATAAAGACCCCCTCGCTGAGGATGCATTCATATTCTATGGACCGGGACCGCTCAACGGAACCTATTGTATCGCCGCGCGCACAAGCATTGCCAACATGAGCCCATACACCGGTCTTATCTCCCACGCGGAAACGGGCGCCCACTTCGGCAACGAAATCAAATGGGCAGGATGGGATGGAATTTATGTCAAGGGAAGGGCAAAGAGCCCCGTGTGGATTTCTGTCGTTGACGACAAGGTGGAATTCAAGGACGCCACAAACCTGTGGGGAAAGGATACGGCAGAGACGCATGAAGCGATTATGAAAGAAATGAAAGACCCCTACGCGAGAACTGCTGTTATCGGTCCCGCGGGCGAGAACCAGGTTCCTATCGCCTGCGTCATAGTGGAGCGTTTCCGCGCCGCCGCGAGGAGCGGTACGGGCATGCTTATGGGAAACAAGAAACTGAAAGGTCTTGCCGTAAGAGGTACCAAGGCCGTGCCCGTTGTGGACAATGTAAAATTCATGGAAATGGCCAACTATGCCAAGAAACTTGCCGTGGAAAAGGAAGCCTGGCAGGGGATAAAACGGTGGGGGACCGCGGGATTATTGGAGCTGAAACATTACAAAGACGGATCCCTTATTACGAAAAACTTCCAGACAACCTGGTATCCCGACATTATAAAGATCGGCGGTGAGGAAGCAAACCGGAGGTTCTGGAAACGGCACGTGGCCTGCAATCATTGCCCCGTCCACTGCCTGAAACTGGGTGTAATCCGCGAAGGCAGATACAGGGGGATGATCGGTGAGGGGCCCGAATATGAATCAGGCGGACTTCTGGGAAGCAATCTCGGAATGAACGATTTCAACTCCATGATAGCCCTCATCGAGGCCTGTGATGCCTATGGATTGGATAATATTTCCACGGGTGGAATCCTCGGATTCACGACGGAACTTGTGGAGAAAGGGATACTCAAACCGGCCGACCTCGACGGACTCAAGCCAAAGTGGGGAGACGGCGACACGTACATGGAGCTTATCCGAAAGCTTGCCTATAAGGAAGGGAAGGCAGGCAAACTCCTCTCCAAGGGCGTGAAGAAGATGGCCGCGGAGGTCGGCAAGGGATCTGATTATTATGCCGCGATCGTGAAGGGAAAGGAATTGGCGGCCCACGACCCGCGGGGTGACAAGGCCAGGGCTTACAGCTACGTCCTTGGATCCTGCGGGGGAGACCACCATGAGGGGGCTTCCACGAGGGGCCTCGTGATTTTTGCGATGCTGAACTCCCTGTCTCTCTGTTCCTTTGCGACAGGCCTCGTCTGGGGCGGTGAGAACGCGAAGATCACCGTCGGCATGCTGAACCCTCTCTGCGGCTGGAGCATGAAAGAGGATGATTACTGGACGACAGGCAAACGGATCATGACGATGGAACGGGTCTTCAACGTGAGGGAAGGCGTCAGCCGCAAGGATGACAGGCTTCCCAGGCGCCTGATGACGGAAAAGCTTCCCGCGGGGCCGAAGAAGGGAGCCGTGTTTACGGAAGAAGATACGAAGAAGTTTCAGGATGAATTTTACAGCTTCCTTGGCTGGGACGAGAAAGGTGTTCCCACAGAAGCGACGCTGAAGGCTCTCGGACTTGAGTATCTTGTCGATGATGTCGCGGCAGCCCGGAAAGAGTACAGATTATAGTTTCACGGATTGAAACGGGGCGGGTGAACTTCACCCGCCCTTGATTTTTTGCCCCGTTTTATATACCATCACTTTTATATCTATGTATGACTTATCCTTGAAACGCATTGGGTTGAATAGTTGCTTTCGTGAATCATAAAAGGAATTATCTCTCATGAGTTTTTCAAGAAGGGATGCGCTCCACATACTTGTCAGCGGCGCTCTTTCCACCGCTGTCTTTACTTTTTTCAAAGTAAGCGGTGCCAAGGCCGTTCCACGTCCGCCTGGAGCCCTCATCGAGCCGGAATTTCTCAAGTATTGCACAAGGTGCTACCAGTGCATAGACGTCTGCCCTACGAATGCCCTCGTTCCGGCAGGCATCACCGGCGGCATTCCCAATTTCGGGACGCCCATACTTGAGTGGAAAAAATGCATCTTCTGCATGGAATGCATCCGGACGTGCCCTACGGGAGCTATCAAGAAGATTTCACGAGACGATATCAAAATCGGCAACGCCGTAATCAACCGCGCTACATGCCTCACCTGGTCCGGCCAGAGCAAATGCGATATCTGTTACGATGCCTGCAGGTATGATGCCATCACGCTTGAAAATGAAATTTATCCCGTTGTTCTGGATGATCTATGCACGGGCTGTAATGTCTGTGAGAGGAGATGCCCGACGGATCCAAAATCCATCGTCGTGAATTACGAAAAGGTAAAAAGGTTTTTGCCCCCTGATAAAAGGGTTGCGATGCGCCTTGAAGATGAAATGGGAAAGAAGCATGGTGAAGAGGATTTCAAGTCCTGGTTTGTAGAACGGATCAAAAAACTGGGGAGATCCTATGGTGTCATGAAGGAAGAGGAAGAAGAGGAGTAGATGAAAGGGAGAGACACGTTTCCTGCGCTGGTCATTGGAGGAGGTGTTGCGGGAATCAGCGCCGCCCTCGATATTGCCAATGCGGGCCAAGCAGTTCACCTGGTGGAAAAAAGCTTTGTCCTGGGAGGTCAGGTCGCGAAGCTCGATAAGCTCTACCCTACGGATCACTGCGCCTTCTGTCCCCTGTGGACGGACATCAAACGATTGAGGGAACATCCCTCGATTACTGTTCATTGCGATACCGAGGTCAAAGAACTGAACAAGAGTGAAAACCGCGTTCATGCCCTCATGGTGAGACACGCTTCTTTCATAGATGAAGGCCGGTGCGTTTTTTGCGGAAAATGCGCGAAAGCATGTCCGGAGAATGCCAGTGTGCCCCTTGGGGCACATGTCTATCCTCCGTCTTACCGCATTGACCGGGAAATCTGTACCCGGTGCGACGGGTGTGTGAAGACATGCCCGACTGCCGCCATCGATTTTCAAAGAAAAGACGAGACGTTTGATCTCATATGTGATCATGTCATATGGGCGTCCGGTTTTAGGGAAGTTGATTTGACTCCTCTTCCGGAGTTCGGGTTCGGAAGTCATCCGAACATCATGACGTCTCTGGAATTCGAGGCATGGACAGCGGAAGCAGGAAACAACAAGGGGGACATTGTAAAAAAATCAAATCGGTCAATTCCCCGCAATATTGCCTTTATCCAATGTGCGGGCGCGCGGGATCAGAGGATGCTTCCGTATTGCTCGGCGGTCTGCTGCATGCACGCCCTCAAACAGGCACAGTGGGTGAAAAGAAGAAACCTGGCGGTTCATTGCGTCGTTTTTTATACCGATCTGCGCACCGTGGGGCGTGACTATTATGAATATTCCCTGCGTGATTTCAGCGGAAGCGGTGTAAGGCTCATACGGGGGAGGCCCTCTCTGGTGTATCCAATTCCCGGCGGCGAGGGGATCGCGGTAAAATTTGAAAATACCATGACCCAGAAGCGGGAAATCTGGAAATTCGACATGGTGATCCTCAATGGAAACCTCACATCTTCCCTGTCAGGGTCGGATCGTGAAAAGCACGTCTCTCCCGTACTCACCGGGGATGGATTTGTCAATGCAGGGGCTGATGATATTTCCCGTCTCACCTGCGGTTTCAGTATGGAGCCCGCGGATGTAGCGGAGTCAGTTATCCAGGCGTCTTCCGCTGCGATGAAAACGCTTTTAACGAACAGGAAACGGTAGAATATGTCAAGAGTTGCTGTTTTCCTCTGCAGATGTTTCGGAGAAATCGATGGCACCATCGATTTCGAAGCGCTACGAAGAAACACGGAGAGAAATAGTTCTGTCGATTCTTTTTCCATCCACGACTCTCTGTGTATGGAGGGGGACATAAAAAAAATAGCCTCTCTGGTCCTCGGTGGAAGTGCGGGCAAAGTGGTCATCGGGGCGTGTTCATTCCTCGGGAGAGGCGGGGCAATCATGGATGGATTGGTCAAAGAAGGCATCATACGGTTGAATATTGGCCTCGTTGACCTGAGAGAGGCCTGTGCCTGGATACACACGAATGATCCGGGTAACGCGACGATTAAGGCGCGGGATCTGATCCGGATGGAGGTCGCGGCGCTCAGACACAGGCAGGAGTCCCGGGACGTTACCATCAGGGTTTGTCCGGAAGCGATGATTGTCGGCGCGGGTCCGGCCGGACTTTCTGCTGCCTCAGCGTTAGCCTGCATGGGCTTCAAGGTGCACCTCCTGGAAAGGGGGTCGAGCCTCGGAGGTATGCTCAATCTGATCTCGCACGTATACCCTTCCGATGAAAAGGCGGCAGACAAACTGCATCTGCTCACGAGTGAGATAGGGGAGAATAATCTGATCACTCTGTATACAAAGGCGAAAATAACTTCGATAACGGGATTTGCCGGTGATTTTACAATACGTTTCTCTTCGTCCCTGGGGGATGTGAGGATTCGTGTGGGTGTTGTGATTCTCGCGAGCGGCGCCCGAATCTGGCTACCCGATGGTCTCTATCGATATGGAAAGGTGAAGAATGTAATCACACAGATGGAGTTGGAAAGGCAATTCATCAGGGATTCTCTCCAGGTCAAGCGCGTTGTGTTTATTCAATGCGTCGGCGCGAGAAACCGCGAACGGCCCTATTGCGCGACTATGTGCTGTCCAACGAGTCTGAAAAATGCCGGGAGGCTAATAGATGAAAAACCAGGCGCCCAGGTTTTTATCCTTCATCGCGATATTATGACACCCGGGAGTATCCTCGAAGCCTATTACAGGAAGGCCCTCGCAAAAGGGGTGCAGTGTATAAGGTTTGAAGAAGCAAATCCTCCTGAAATCCTGGGGGATGAGCGCGTCGAGGGTGTGGAGGTTTACGATGCCGTCAATGGGATCAAAAGGAGGCTTGAGGCCGATCTGGTTGTTCTCAGCACGCCTCTTGTTCCGAACAGTGATAACGTGCATTTAGCCGATATGCTCGGTGTGCAACTTGACCGTTACGGCTTCTTCTCGGAAATCTATCCCCTTCACCCTCTGGAAACACGGAATGACGGCGTTTTTATCTGCGGCTCTGCCAGGTGGCCCGTATCGTCCGATCACGCGATGATGCAGGGAGAAGGCGCTGCCGTGAAAGCCGCGGCTCTTTTGGGGAGGGAAACCGTTTCGGCATTGTCCTTAAGCCGCGTTCCCGGGGAGAAATTCGGCCATGCTTCCGTCAATGAGAAGTCATGCACGGGGTGCGGGAATTGTGTAGCCGTCTGTCCCTTTGATGCGTGCCGTCTTCAGAACATGGGAAGAACGTCCATCAGCAGAGTCAACAAGATGCGGTGCAAAGCGTGCGGCAACTGCGTGTCCGTCTGCCCCAACGGGACCGTTCAGTTGCCGGGGCACGATTACCGTGCGGTGGGAGCGATGATTAGAAACGCGTTCAGCGAAGAGGCTCCTCTATGAAGGTATTGATTTTCGGGTGCAAATGGTGCGGTATGATCGGTGCGGACGGCGCGGGGAAAAAGCGGATTCAGCTCCCTGCTCAGTTCCGGGTCATTCCGGTGGAGTGCGCGGCCCTCGTTGAGCCCGATGCCGTCATCCGGGCTCTCGCAAGCGGAATCACAGGGGTGGCCGTGATGGGCTGCCATCTGGGGGGGTGCAGATTCAATCACGCGAACCATGCGGCGCTCAAGCGCCTGGAACTCCTGAAAACACTTCTGGATGCTACCGGTATCGGCGGTCAGAGGCTCTTGATCAGCTTCGGGACAGCCCATGAAGATCACCAGTATGCGGATGTCGTCACATCATTTTTCGAAGAATTGAAGGCCCTGCCTTCCACAGACTTGTGGATGTAATTGAGATGCTGGATACGCTGAAAGATATCGTCACATCCGTCTTGAGAGAGAAACAGGCGGATGGAGTCCTCGGATTGAGAAAAGGCGAATGGGGTATCATTCAGCCCCATATTTTCGAAGAGCTCCGGGAGGTAGAGGCCCTGGTAACTGAACCCAAGTGGCTCCTGGCAAAAATGGCCATGAGCATTGTGCGCTCATCCCGGGAAGGGTACAGGCTCGCGGTCATAACGAGAAGTTGCGATGAGAGGGCCCTGATGGAACTGGTCAAAAGAAACCAGATTGAAAAGGACAGGCTCCTCACCATCGGGATTGCCTGCAGTGCTGAGCAGGCGTCTGTCTGCCTCTGCCGGCGGCCGTACCCGGAGAAGCTCCATGCCGGTGAACCCGTTGCCGGAGTCGACCCTTTCCAGGATGAAACCATACGGGAATTGCTCGTCGGCGAGGGACCGGCGAGGATGGAAAAATGGGCGAAACTTCTCAAGAGATGCATCAAATGTTATGGATGCCGTAATTCTTGTCCCATCTGCGTGTGTGTACCCTGCAAGCTGGAAGATGAAGTATGGGTCGAGACGGGGGTCATCCCGGCAGAGATGATCGCGTATCATCTGATCCGGGCGTTTCATCTTTCCGACACCTGCGTCGCCTGCAAGGCATGCCAGGAGGCGTGTCCCGTCAACATCCCCCTTCTTGCGCTGCAGATCTCCATGCGGGAGACCCTTCGTCAGACATACAGTTATGAGGCGGGGCTTGATCCTGAAAAGCGATCTCCCATCCTTTATGATTTATACAAAGAGCCCGGAGAGCAACACATTCTGCCGGACTGGATTAACACTCTGGAAAAAAATAATGAGCCCTGAGTTCGTCAGAACCATCTGCCCATATTGCGGAACCGGCTGCGGCCTGATCCTGAAGGTCGAGGACGGCACAGTTATCGGGACTTACCCGGACGGCAAACACCCCGTAAGCCGCGGCACCCTCTGCATCAAGGGCTGGTCAGCCCATGAATTCGTTCATCACCCGGACCGGTTGAAAACACCCCTCATAAGGAAAGGGGACAGGTTCGAAGAGATATCGTGGAGCGAGGCCATATCAATGGCGGCGGAGAAACTGAAGGCGGTCGCCGAACAGTACGGAGGGGATGCCGTAGGCGGGCTCTGTTCCGCCAAGTGCACCAACGAGGAGAATTATCTCTTCCAGAAGCTGATGCGGATGGCCTTCAGGACAAATAATGTCGATCACTGCGCGCGCCTCTGTCACGCCCCCACGGCGGCCGGCATGGCCCAGACCACGGGAAGCGGGGCCATGACGAACTCCATCTCCGATCTGGCGGGGGCCGAGTGCATCCTGATCATCGGCTCGAATGCGGCGGAGAGCCACCCCATCATCATGGGGGAGATCTATAAGGCGGCGGATCGGGGCGCTCAGTTAATCGTTATTGATCCCCGAAAGACGATGGTAGCCGAGAATGCCGGCATTCACCTGAGAATCAATCCGGGGACGGATATTCCCCTCTTGTGCGGAATGATGGGGCACATCATCAATGCGGGGCTGCATAACGCGGCATTTATTCAGGATAGGATGGATGGATTTGAAGAGCTCAAACAATTTCTCAATTCCTGGCCGGTGGAGAAGGCCGCCGGAGAATGCGGCATCGATGAAGGAGAGATCAAGAAAGTCGCGGAGATCTACGCACAAGCGAACAATGCCGCCATCGTCTACTGTATGGGGATTACCCAGCACGCCTGCGGGACGGCGAACGTCCATGCAATCTGCGATCTGGCCATGCTCTGCGGCCATATCGGCAAGGTATATTCCGGCGTCTATCCACTCAGGGGCCAGAACAATGTGCAGGGCTCCTGTGACGTGGGGGGACTGCCGAACGTCTATCCGGGTTACCAGAGTGTCAGTGATCCCGCCGTTCAGGAAAAGTTTGAGAAAGCCTGGGGGACAGAGCTTTCCCCAAAGGCGGGATTGACGGTGACCGAAATGATCGGCGCCGCCGGGAAAGGAATCCGGGCTCTCTACGTCATGGCCGAAAATCCCGCGGTGAGCGATCCCGATGTCAATCATGTGCTGGAATCTCTTCGCAAACTTGATTTCCTGGTTGTTCAGGATATCTTCCTCACAGAGACGGCAAAATTCGCCCATCTGGTGTTTCCGGCGGCCTGTTTTGCCGAAAAGACGGGGACGTACACGAACACGGAACGAAGATTTCAGCTCTTGCGAAAGGTGATCGATCCTCCGGGTGAGGCAAAGGGCGACTTCGAAATCCTCTGTCTTTTGGCCAAAGCCCTGGGGCTCGATTTTTCCTATAATCATCCGGGAGAGGTTATGGAGGAGATCGCAGGGCTCGTGCCCGCCTATGGCGGAATTCGCTTTAACAGGCTGGAACTGGCAGGCCTTCAGTGGCCGTGTCCGGACCTTGGCCATCCGGGGACGCGATTTCTCCATGAGCATGCATTTACCCGGGGCCGGGGTTTGTTTATTGTGCCGCACTACACTCCACCCTATGAAAAGCCGGATGAAGAGTTTCCCTATTATCTGAACACGGGAAGGATGTTTGCCCATTACCACACCGGTACGATGACGCGCCGCTCCCCCTTTCTCCACAGGGAGCTGGAGGAACCGTACGCGGAGATTCATCCTGAAGACGCCTTCAAGGCAGACATCAGAGAAGGCGACAGGATCAGGATAACCAGCAGGAGGGGAAGCATTGTCACTGCCGCCATGATCACGGAAAGGGTTGCCAGGGGATGTATTTTCGCGCCTTTTCATTTTACGGAAGCGAGGGCCAATACCCTGACAAACCCCGTGCTTGACCCGGTCTGCAAGATTCCGGAATTCAAGGTTTGCGCGGTGAAGATGGAAAAGGAGACCTATGAAGAGCAGGAAAGATAGGATCGCCGAGGCGAAGCGCGTGTCCGGCGCCGACGGCTGCGTCGAGTGCGGGCGCTGTGTCGCCGCATGTCCCATGGCGGAGATGTATACGAATTTTTGCATCGAAATGTCGCCGCGGGGCATTATAAAAAAGACGCTGATCGGAGATCCTGTCGTTGAAGATAAAAACATCTGGTATTGCACGGAATGCAATGCCGGCACTGATACATGCCCCCAGGGAGTGAGCTGCCGGGACTTGATCAGAAAGCTCCGGGAAACAGCCATCAATGAGAATCTCCTGGAGAACGCGAAGATCTGTAAATGCTGCGGCAAATCATTTGTGGCCATTCCCGTGGAGAACTTCGTCTACGGCAGGCTAAAGGAAGAACCTCCGAATGTGTTCGAGGTCCTTGATGTATGTCCGCCATGCCGGCGGGAAATGTACCTTCTGAGAAACTCGTAAATGAGAGAGCAACCAAACATACAGGGAAAAATAGTTCAAGAGGATTTTTCCGTCAATTTTGAAGATCTGCGGCCATGCCCGGCAGAGAAGAAGACTTTTTCCGGGTATTTCATGCCGCCTCGCCATTCCTTTATCCTCTTTGATCCCGATAAATGTACCGGATGCGGCACCTGTGAAATGATCTGTTCGACGCGAAATACAGAAAAAGTGGCTCCCGCGTCAGCCAGCCTGAAGGTAGTCACCGACGAAAAGCGGGGCAAAAACTTCACCATCCTCTGCCAGCATTGCCGGAAACCGCTCTGTGTTCCCGCCTGCCCCACAAGGGCAATTGAAAAGGGCAATGACGGCATCGTTCGCATCAGTAAACTTTTCTGCACGGACTGCGGTCTCTGTACCATGGCATGTCCCGCGGCCGCTCCTCTGAAAGACCCGGGCAGTCAGGAAATACATAAATGCGATCTCTGCGAAGGCGACCCCCTGTGCGTCAAACATTGTCCTGAAAAAGCCCTGACCTTCACGCGGGGCAAAGCCTTCCGGTGGATTAAGGGGCTGCGGTGGACAGTGCAATTGATTTCCTTTTTGCTTTTAGTTATCGTCTTTATCGGCACGTTCTGTTACTTCAGGGCGGGAAGCGTCAGCTTCGCCTGTCCAACGGGAACCCTTCAAAATATCGCATCGTCGGGAGCCATCGTGCTGGTCGGTGCTGCATCGGCAATAGCGCTCCTCGTGCTTACCATCCTTGCGGGGAGGCTATTCTGCGGGTGGGTCTGCCCCTTTGGCTTTGTCCTCGATCTGGTCGACAAGATTACGCCGAAGAAACTCGGCTGGCCATCGTTCCTCAAGAGCCGGATGACGAAGTACGGTGTATTGGCGGGCGCAGTCGGGGGGAGTTATGCTCTGGGTTTCCAGGCTTTCTGCACCATATGTCCTATCGGAACCCTCTGCCGTTCCTATGGGGTACAGTCCTTCTTCAAGAGCGCGGAACTGGCCATTGTCCCGGCCCTGGCAAGCCTTGAGATCGCCCAGAGGAGATCATGGTGTCGTTATTTCTGCCCCGTGGGAGCAGTCCTGGGGATCGCGGCGACATTGCGTCTGATCAAAATAGTCATCGGGGCGAAGAGGTGCAAGAAATTCTCCTGCATTCAGTGCGCGGAGGTCTGTCCCGTGGGTATTATTGAAGCGGATCAGTTGCGGGAGGGAATATCACCGAAAATTCCCATGACCGAGTGCATCATGTGTATGAGGTGCATTGACCGCTGCCCTTATGAAGCGGCAAAGATCAGATTCCGATGGCAGAAGGCGGTGCCGGGAGAGGATCGAACATGAATCTCTTTCAGCAATTTTTCAATATGAGAATCTGCGTGGTCGATTTGTCGACATCGTCTGTCGTAACCATCCCTCTGGAAGCGGATCATGTTTCGAACTACATAGGTGGGGCAATGGTGAACCTCTTCCTTTTTCGGCAATATGAGAATGAACCTATAGTATTTGGTGTCGGTCCCCTCACAGGAAGTTTTGCCCCCGCTTCATCACTTCTGGTCGCGACATTCAAATCTCCCCGCTTCGAGAAAATCTGCCACGTTCCATTCATGATGAGAACCGGGCCGGATATGAAATTTTCCGGCATTGATTTCCTGGTTGTAAAGGGAGCCGCATCGGAACTCTCAGTGCTCCATGCCAGTCGCGGTACTGTTCAGATTTCGCCGGCGGGGAATCTCCGGGAGCTTCCAGTCCCGGATATAGCCAAAGTATTAAAAAAGGATTTACTCACTTTCCAGTCCGCTATTGTAACGGGTCCCGCAGCAGACAAAGGAATCCTCCACGCGGCCGCATCAGTCGGGGCAAGAGGCAGTCTCGACAAGGCGGGGCTGGCGTCCCGCATGGCTGCAAAAAATCTCAAGGCGATCATGTTTCACGGGATTGGCGGGCTCTCATTCAGGAGTGATAACCCTGAGCAGGGAAAGGAAGTAATAACAAGGATTTCCTCGGAGAAGAATTTCAAGCGAAGAGGGTTTGTTTCCATTCTAAAAAAACTGGAGGGGGGGAAGGAAGCGGGGAGGCATCTGAAAAACCTGAGGATGAAGGACATGGCCTGCTACCACTGTCCCTTCCCATGCATGACGCACATTGAATTCACCCGGCGTGACACATCACAGGGAGAAGGTCCAAAAGTTAAAGAAGGGATGCTCCTCCTCGACCATACAGGATGGATAGCTCTTGCCAGAAAAGTTGGAACAGAAGCCTTGCCGTTTTTTCGGAACTGCGTGCAAAGCGGTCTTGATCCCGCAGAAACGTATGCTCCGCCCGGAGACGTTCCCGTGAAAGCTCATACCCTGTTTGGCGGTGGGATCGCGCCCATACCGCCCGGTGATTTGTGGGACAAAAAGGCAGGTATGGCAATGATTCTCGGCATATGCCCCCTCTTTCTACTCATGTTCCCGCAGATATCGGAAACTGATCTCCTTGCGTTTATTTCACAGCGAGAAGACGCCATGAAGACGCTTGAAGATCGTGTCTCATCATCGATTCAAATCCTTCTTGCAGAGTGATCACATTTCCTTTTTTACCCGTATTGCCATGAAAACATAATCCAGTGTTCAAACTGACTCCCGTCTCCGCACGGATTGCATGATGTCATGTATTTTATTCTTTTATCATTAACAAACAGTTTAATTTTCTATATACTCCTCCCATGTGCGATCATGCAACGAACAGCTGAGATGTGCCGCGTCATGAGGCGGCATACCAGAACCGCATTACATATGGTCATAGTTGTTTCAGGCAGCCAACTCTAAACAAGGTGAGGCGTAATGATGCTGAAAAAAAGTCTTCTTGCAGTTGCCGGTCTCTTTTTTCTTTTGTTAAATCCAGCCATGGCCCAGAATCAGGCCACCATAGAATTTTTTTCACCTGAGGGTGTTGTCAAGGGGGTCCGCCAGGCAACGGCAAGGTTTTCCGAGCAGATGGTATCCTTCGGCGATCCTCGCCTCGCGGATCCTTTTGAAATCCGCTGTCCTGAAAAGGGACAGGGAAGATGGATCGACGGGAAAAACTGGTCCTTCGATTTTGCGAGGGACCTTCCTGCGGGGATTATCTGTGAATTCGGCCTGAAGCCGGGCATTAAAGCCCTCTCCGGGAAAGAGATCACCGGTAAGAATGTGTTCCGTTTCTCCACGGGAGGCCCGGCGGTGAAGGGATCAAGGCCCTGGGAAGGTAATGAAGGGATCGATGAAAAGCAGATATTTGTTCTTGTCCTCGATGCTGAACCCCGGGAGGAATCGATTTTAAAGAATGTCTTCTTTTCTGTTCAAGGGATTAAAGAACAGGTCGGCGTACGGCTTATCAAGGGGAAAGAACGAGAGGAAATCCTCCAGGCGATTCATCCGCGGGGGAAGGACAGCGTCACAGTATGGCTCAGGAAGCTTTGTTATCGGATAGTTTCTGAACCGGCGGAAGACAGGCATATCGTGCTCCTGCAGGCAAAGCAGAGGTTTCCCCCTTCTGCAGAGGTAAAGCTGGTCTGGGGCGCAGGCGTTACGTCGGTAAGTGGTGTTGCGACTGCTCAAGATCAGGGTATCTCCTACAAAACACGGGCGCCCTTTAAGGCGGAATTTTCCTGCGGGAGGGAAAAGCCGGGAGTCGGATGCATCCCCGTGCTTCCCATGAGGCTTTATTTTTCATCACCGGTGCCATTGAAGATGGCAAAAAAGATTGTTCTTAAAGGAAAGAGCGGCAAGGTATGGAGACCGAAATTCGAAACAGAACATGAAGAGGATGCACAATTCCTTCGTTCCGTGGTTTTTGCGGGGCCATTCCCGGAAAAGACATCATTTTCCATCGTGATTCCCAAAAGTATCAGGGACGATGCGGGAAGAACGCTCTCAAATATCGACAAATTCCCCTTGGAAGTGCGCACCCATACATATCCGCCCCTCGCGAAATTTTCTTCACGGTTTGGGATCATTGAACTGAAGGGAGATGGTCTGCTTCCCGTGACGGTGCGAAACATTGAAGCGGATATAAAAACCCGCATGGTAAAAGTTGTTGGCGATGTCGACGAGACAGAATCCTCTCTCTCCATTGGTACGGTCAGGGAGGGGGATGTAAGCAAGGAGAAAGCCGATGTGCCGGCAAAGGGGGACCCCGGCAGGATTGGCCAGAGGATCGCAAGCAAAGTCAGGCGCATCCCGATGGCCCGTGAGGATCAGGTGATCGAGTGGCTCACAAAAGTCGCAGCAGCAAAACGTGAGCATTCTCTTTTTAAGGCCGGCGATGTGAAAGCGCGCGCTATTCCAAAGCCGAGGGGCAGTAAGGCATTTGAGGTGATGGGAATTCCCCTTTCCAAGGCAGGCTTCTACGTTGTGGAGCTGGAAAGCCAGATACTTGGGAATCGTCTTCTTGCATCACCAGATGTCAAAAGCACACGCAAAGGCTCTCTCGAACTGCTTGAAAGCCAGGTTACACAGGATCAGCGCCTGAACAAATATCCCACCATGTATGTGCATACATCCGCCCTGGTTACGAATCTCTCCGCCCATTTCAAATGGGGCAGGGAATCATCCCTCGTCTGGGTGACGAGCCTTGACAAAGCATCGCCGGTGAAAGGCGCCAACGTCTCTCTCAGGGACTGCAAGGGGAAGAGAATCTGGCAGGGAAAGACCGATGAGAGGGGCATTGCCTTTATCAAGACGGCCCTCCCCTCTGTCGATACGCTTCCCCATTGCTCTGAGTACGGCGGGCTTTTTGTGTTTGCCAGGACCGCCGATGATATGACCTTTACCCATTCAAGCTGGGATGAAGGGATAGAGCCGTGGCGATTTCAGTTGCCCTCGGCGTATTATTCGGGAAACGACGGCATTATTGCCCATACGATACTGGACAGGGGCCTTTTTCGTGCGGGAGAATCAGTTCATATGAAACACATCATGAGAGTTCATACCACGTCCGGGTTTGCCCAGATTCCCGCGGATAAGAGGCCGGATGAGATCATGATCGAACACCAGGGAAGCGATGAGCAGTATCGTTTTCCCCTATCGTGGCGGGACAACGGCATCGCGGAAAGTACCTGGAAGATACCGGGAAACGCGAAACTGGGGACGTACATGATTGTCCTGGGACAGAAAAAGGAGGGTGTGGAAACCACGCACTACCGCCGCCATTTAAAAAATTCCTGGACGTCCGGGTCATTCCGTGTGGAGGAATTCCGCGTGCCCCTGATGAAAGGGGTCATCCAGGCCCCTCCGGGACCCCATATCAACCCCAAAGAGGTAACTGTGGATGTGTTTGTATCCTACCTCTCCGGCGGAGGGGCTTCCTTTCTCCCTGTACGGCTTCGGGCGGAGATCCAGGAAAGGCACGTATCATTCCCTGATTTTGACGACTATTCCTTTGCCGGCGGCCGTCTCAAAGAGGGAGTCAGTACATCGGATCCGCAGGAGTCAGAAGAGGGAATAATGGACGATACAGAAACAGGCGAGCCTGTCGTCTATGGTAAATCTTTAAGATTCCCTACCCAGGAGTTGAAGATGGATGAAGCAGGGGCGGCAAGGACGAGATTTACCAGGCTTCCGGACATAACAGCTCCCAAAGACATTCACGCCGAATTGGAATTCAGGGATCCCAACGGCGAGATCCAGACGGCCGCAACGAGGATCGCCCTCTATCCGGCCAGCCGGCTGGTAGGGATCAGGCCCGATTCCTGGGTCGCTTCCAAAGAACTGCTGAAGTACAAGGTAGCCGTCGTCGATCTGAAGGGTAAACCCGTGCAGGATGCGGAGGTTACGGTCGACCTCTTCCAGGAAAAGACCATCTCCCACCGGATCCGCCTCGTGGGAGGATTCTACGCCTACAGGCACACCACGGAAGTCAAACGGATTGGGAGGCATGTAACCGGAAAAACAGATATGCGGGGAATTCTTGTCTGTGAGGGAAAATCCCCTGTATCGGGCAGTGTCATTATCCATGCCGAGGTGAAGGATGTCGCGGGGAATACTGCATCATCCAATTACACAATCTGGGTGGCAGGGAAGGATGACTGGTGGTTTGCAGCGCGGAACGACGATCGCATCGATGTTCTCCCTGAAAGAAAACGCTACGAGCCCGGTGAGAATGCGCGCTTCCAGGTAAGGATGCCTTTCCGGGCGGCAACAGCCCTCGTGACCGTGGAACGGGAGGGGATTGTCGATCTCGCCATACAGAAACTGTCCGGGAAGATGCCTGTCGTGGAGGTTCCCGTCAAGAAGAACTATGCACCTAACGTCTTTGTTTCCGTCCTCGCGGTAAGAGGGCGCGTCAGCGGCACCAGACCCACAGCGACCTTCGACCCGGGGAAGCCCGCGTACAAGATCGGTATCGGTGAGATCAATGTAGGATGGCGAGACCACGAATTGAAGGTCGATGTGACTCCGGATAGGAAAGTCTACAAGATTCGTGAAGAGATGGCGGTTCGCGTCAAGGTGAGGAAAGCCGACGGCGGGGTTCCACCGAAAAGGAGTGAGGCGGCGATTGCCGCAGTCGATGAGGGGTTGCTTCTGTTAATGCCCAACGAAAGCTGGAAGCTCCTGAATGCCATGATGCAGAGACGCGCCTACGAACTCAATACTTCGACGGCCCAGGCCATGGTTGTCGGGAAACGGCATTTCGGTCTGAAAGCTCTTCCCCATGGAGGCGGCGGCGGCAAACAGATCACACGGGAATTATTTGATACCCTCCTTCTCTGGAAGGGGCGGGTCTTTCTGGATGAAAACGGCGAGGCGACCGTGAAGATCCCCCTCAACGACTCTTTGACGAGTTTCCGGATTGTCGCCATCGCCAATGGAGGTACGGGACTTTTCGGCACGGGCGAAGCCTCCGTAAGAACAACGCAGGACCTGATGCTTCTTTCAGGCATTCCCCAGCTTGTTCGGGAGGGAGATACATTCCGGGCCGGATTTACAGTGAGAAACGCCTCGGAAAGAACAATGGACGTGGAGGTAGATTTGTCGTTTGGCGGAAAAGAAAAAAAGAAGCGGGAAACCATCTATGAAAAGCTATCTGCCGGAAATGCGAAGGAGATCAGCTGGCCCATTACTGTTCCTTACGAGGTCGATACGCTTCACTATGAAGTCACCGCGAAAGAGAAAGGAGCGGACGCGTTCGACCGGCTGAGGGTTTCCCAGAAGGTGATTCCGGCCGTCCCCACGCGAACCTTCCAGGCGACCCTCGCACAGATCCACAATGTGTTCCGTACCGATGTTGAAAAGCCCCCGGATGCCGTTGCCGGGAAAGGCGGCGTATACGTGCAGGTCAAGCCTGTAGCATCGCAAAGTCTTGCCGGGATCAGGGAGTATATGGCAGCATATCCATATACATGCCTGGAGCAGAATGTATCGAAGGCTGTTGCCCTCCGCAACGGAGACATGTGGCAGTCGTTGATGAAATATCTCCCATCATACCTTGATTCTGAGGGCCTCCTTAAATATTTTCCCCTTATGCGCCAGGGAAGCGATGTCCTGACGGCCTATGTTCTCGCTGTCGCGCATGAAGCGGACTTTAAAATCCCTGAGTACCTGAAGAACAGAATGACCTCGGGGCTGCGGGGCTTTATTGAAGGGAGGGTAATCCGCTACAGCGCGCTTCCGACGGCAGATCTGGCCATCAGGAAAATAGCCGCCTTGGAGGCCCTTGCCCGCTATGAAAAGATACCCGCGAACATGGTAAGTTCCATCCGTATCGAGCCGAATCTATGGCCCACATCGGCGGTCATCAACTGGATCAGTACCCTTACGCGCGCGGACGACATCAAGGATCGGGACAACAGACTGAAGGAGGCCCTGCAGATAGTCCGTTCGCGGCTAAACCTCCAGGGAACAACCATGGGATTTTTGGCGGAGGCAATAAGTTCCCTCTGGTGGCTTATGGAATCTTTGGACAGCACTGCGGCAAAAGCAATCCTTGCTCTCCTGCCATTTGATGAATGGCGTGAGGATATCCCGCGCATGGCAACAGGTGCGCTGGGGAGGATGAGGCGCGGGCACTGGGATACGACGACAGCCAATGCCTGGGGGGTGCTTGCCATGGAAAAATTTTCGAATACGTTCGAATCCACACCGGTGACAGGAACAATTGCCGCCAGAATCAAGAAGAACAGCATGACTGTCGATTGGGCAAAAACTCCAGAAGGCGTGGAACACAAATTTACCTGGCCCCGGGGAAAAGAGACGCTCATTATAGCGCAGAAGGGATCGGGGGCGCCGTGGGCCGTCATTCGCAGCATGGCGGCAATTCGTTTGAAAGAACCCTTCTCGAGTGGATATACAATCAAAAAGAGCATTGCCCCTGTTGAGCAGAAAGTGAAGGGAAGGTGGAGCAGGGGAGACGTCATTCGGGTGAAACTGGAAATGGAGGCGCAGTCAGATATGACATGGGTAGTTGTCAGCGACCCCATACCGGGAGGCTCCAGTATCCTGAGGGTCGACATGGGGGGATCATCCCTTCTGACGGCCGGGGAAAAGAGTGGGGGCTGGGCGTGGGTAGCCTTCACGGAACGTTCTTTCGAGGCGTTTCGGAACTACTATGAATATGTCCCGAAAGGGACATGGACAACGGAATACACCCTAAGGCTAAACAACGAAGGGAAATTCCATTTGCCGGCTACAAGGGTGGAAGCCCTTTACGCTCCTGAGATGTTCGGAGAAATTCCCAATAAAGAAGTGGAGATACATTCGGGATTCGCGAAATAGGCACCCGAAATAAAGTTTCCAGGGAGCTGTCTATCACGAAAACAACACAGGCGTTCCAGTCATGAAGAAAAAAATTTTGCTCTGGGCCTTTTCGATATGCTTCGCGGTCACAGCCCTGCTTTCATATACAGCGGTCTTGTTATTTACCAGGTCGGAGGCGCCTCCCCCGGTGTTTCAAAAGGTCAAAGATGATTACAATGTATCCGACGCCCTCCTGCTTGACCGGTATGGCAGGGTTATCCATGAAATGAGAATTGATCCGAAGGGAAGACGTCTGGAATGGACCAGCCTTTCTGATGTTTCGCCGGCATTGATCAGCGCGGTGATTCATGCGGAAGACAGGCGGTTCTACCGTCACCACGGTGTGGATTGGCAGGCCGTTGGCGCTTCTGTTGTCAGTCGTCTCACCGGGGGTAAGGCTCGCGGCGCCAGTACCATCACGATGCAGCTGGCTGCGGGGCTGCAAAAAAATCTGAGGCCAAGGGATTCCAGGAGAACGATCCGGGAAAAGTGGCGGCAGATGCGCTACGCCAGGCACTTGGAAAAGGTGTGGACGAAGGAGGAAATCCTGGAGAGCTATCTCAACCTTATCACATTCCGGGGAGAGATTCAGGGAGTCGCCGCCGCATCCAGAGGATTGTTTGATAAAGAACCAAGCGGGCTCAATGAGAATGAATCCCTAATTCTGGCCTCATTGATACCATCAACCCACACATCCCTCGACCGGATTGCCGCGCGGGCGTATTACATCGGCAGCTCACTTGGGGGACAGCCTTCCTACGAAGAAATCAAGGCCCTGGTCTATGAAAGAATCGGACGTCCATACGCGGTAAGGCCTCAGATCGCGATCGCTCCCCATGTGGCGAGAATGCTGTTGAAAGAAAGTGGTCAGCGGGTGAAAACGACCCTCGACGGCAAACTTCAGGAACGCGTGTACGATATCCTCAATCGCCGTCTTGGAGATCTAAAGACCCGTAATGTTCATGATGGGGCCGTCATTGTTGTGGAAAATGCGACAGGTGATATCCTGGCCTACGTGGGAAACAGCGGCCGGTCTTCTTCCGCGCACCATGTGGATGGCGTCAGGGCTGTACGGCAGGCTGGATCAACCCTCAAACCGTTTCTCTATGAAATCGCGATTGAAAGACGTCTCCTCACTGCTGCATCCATCATAGAGGATGCGCCGCTGCAAATTGCGACACCTACCGGTCTGTATATACCGGAGAACTACGGCAATGATTACCTGGGACCGGTAAGCGCCAGAACGGCGCTCTCGTCATCGCTCAATACACCTGCTGTGCGGAGCCTGCTCCTGGTAGGCGTGGAACCTTTTGTGGAAAGGCTGAAACGGATCGGGTTTGAAAGCATTCGCCAAGAGCCCGACTACTACGGTTTTTCCGCCGCCCTCGGTTCTATCGATATCAGTCTTTATGAACTTGTGAATGCCTATAGGACTATGGCCAATGGTGGAATATGGAGTGAACCGCAACTGATACCCGGCACACGTAAAGGAAAGGCGAAGGAGGTGATGAGCCGGGATGCCGTGTATATTATCTCCGGCATCCTCGCGGACAGAGAATCGAGAAGCGCCACCTTCGGCCTGGAAAACTATCTCTCAACTCGGTTCTGGACGGCGGTGAAGACCGGCACCAGCAAGGACATGAGGGACAATTGGTGCATCGGGTACTCGGAGAAATACACCGTCGGCGTCTGGGTGGGAAATTTTTCGGGTGAGTCCATGTGGAATGTGAGCGGCATAAGCGGCGCCGCGCCTGTCTGGCTGGAGATAATGAACATCCTCCACGGGACCGTCGGTTCCCGTGCGCCAAAGCCGCCCTCGGGTGTTCTGGCGAAAGTGGTCCAGTTTAAAAACGCTATCGAACCTGAAAGGCGGGAATGGTTTATCAAGGGTTCGGAGCCTGAGATTTCCGTCGCCCTGAATACACGGCATGAAAAGCCCTCCATTACCTATCCTGCCGGCGGGACCATCATAAACCTTGATCCCGACATACCTGAGGAAAACCAGCGTATATCTTTTAAAGCTCAGCCTGAGGGAAGAAAATTTATGTGGCTCTTGAACAATACATCGATTTCCATGGAAATGAATAACTCATGCCTGTGGAAACCGGAAAGGGGTGACCATATTCTCTCTATCTCAGACCAGGACCACCGTGTTCTTGATTCTGTGACATTTATCGTGAGATGAAATATGCGGAACTGTCACGGAATAATTATCCGAAAGATCTTAAAAAAAAGCTTGACAATAACATTTCTTAGGTTATAATGATTCTAAAATAAGAATCATTATTAATTAACATGGGCAAAAAAAAGGAAATATCCATAAAATTAACCCCCCAGCGACTTGCAATAATGGAATACTTGGAGGGGAACATGTCTCATCCGTCTGCGGCGGATATATTCAATGCGGTTTCAAAAAAATATCCCACAATGTCTTTTGCGACGGTGTACAATACGCTTGAAACGTTATGGGAAAAGGGTCAGCTTCGTGAACTCACCATCGATAGAGGCAAGATGCGCTTCGACCCTAACACGAAACCTCATCATCATTTGATATGTGTTCAATGCAAGAATATAACCGACATTCATCGTAAATTTGCCCTGAATTTACCGGAAGGTGAACAGTACGATTTTGACATTATTGGAATTCACGTGGATTTTTATGGAATTTGCCCGAATTGCAAGAAGGAAAAAATCAATAATGTGGAGGTGAAAAAATGGTAAAATTATGGAGATGTGAAATTTGCGGAGATCCTTATGTCGGGAGTGCGCCGCCGCAGAATTGTCCCTTTTGCGGCGCTCATCAGCCCTATATCAAGGAGGCAAAGCAGCTCACTGTAAGCTTTGATGTTACGTTGGGCGAGAAAGACAAAGCTAATGCAGAGAGGGCCTTACAGGTGGAGGTAAGCAATGCCGCGTTTTATTTCTGTGCCGCCGAAAAAACTGACGATGATGAAGGAAAACTTTTATTCAAAGCATTGGGGAAGATTGAAGCGGAGCATGCGGCCATATGGAGAAAAATACTGAAACTTTCCAAGGTGCCGACGGGAAATGAAGAATGTCACAGGGGGAATGCGGATAACTTAAAAGAATCACACGCGCGTGAAGAGAGAGCCATCGCGTTCTATAAAAAGGCAGCCGAGGAATCCGATAATGCGAGACTGAAGCAGATTTTCAGGGCACTGGTGGAGATTGAGACAGACCATTTACACTTATCTGAAGAGAGACTTAAATAAGGTTTACAGGAGGGATCGAACCATGTCGAAAACAGAGGAATATTTGAAAGAGGCATTTGCGGGAGAATCACAGGCAAACCGCAAATACTTGGCCTTCGCGGCGAAGGCGGATCAGGAGGGTTATCCCCAAGTTGCGAGGCTCTTCCGGGCTGCGGCGGAAGCGGAGACAGTCCATGCACACAGCCACCTGCGGGCGCTCAAGGGGATTAAGGGTACAAAAGAAAACCTCCAGGAAGCCATTGAAGGCGAGACCCATGAATTTAAAAGTATGTATCCCGTAATGATTGAAGCAGCAAAAGCCGAAGGGAACAAGGTGGCAGAGAGGTCTTTTGCTTTCGCGAACGAGGTGGAAAAGATCCACGCCGGGTTGTATCAAAAGCTTCTGGATAATCTGGGTGGAACACAGGCAAATAATCCTTACTATGTCTGTCCCGTGTGCGGATTTACTGAGGAAAAGGAAGCGCCCGGGATATGTCCTGTGTGTGGCGCCAAGGGAGAGATGTTCAAAAAGATTACCTGAGGCGATACAGATGGAAATTTCGTGAGTAACGTAAGGAGGTGGCATCATGGAGGTAGAATATTTACCCATATTTCTTGAGAACAAGAACAATGGGCATGCTCACAGCGCGTGGGTATATGATGAACGCATCAGCACGAAGATTTTGCCTCTCGCATATACCTCGGATCTCGGTATTCTCAGGCTCCTCGTAAGTGATCTGGAAGCGGCAACAGATACGCTAGTGGCGAAGGGCTTTATGGTAAGAAAATCGTTCGGCGCTGTGGAGGTCGTGCCTGACAGGACAAGCGGCCTGCAGGAGATGCTGAAAATACTTGCAGAGCACGGCATTGATGTTGAGTTGACCGGCATAATACCCGGCATATACCAGGGCTGATGATCCGTTTCTCTGCCGGTCAGGCAGAGCGAAACTGATATTACGATCTATAGCCAGGAAATACACGGGCCCCGGGAATGTCTTTGAGAGAAACCCGGGGCCATTTTTTTTCCGTCAGCCAGTGGATATACTTAAGAGTAACAAACCCATCGAACCAGCGGTGGAAAGCCGCAAGAATTGCCGGGCTTGTTTTGTACTGGCTTCGAAATCGTTTCCACACGAGGGGGAACCCGCGCCTTTCCAGAAATTCCGTGGTAGCGGGATTTTTCAGGCACGCGTATATCTGTTCTGCCCCTTCGCCTTGATATGTGGACACTGCCGCAAGGAGCTCACGCAGGCAGACGAACACCCGGAAATCATAGACCAGGAAATTGTTATTACCGTTCACCACGGCTTCCGCCATGCGCCTTCCGGTACCGAAGGGCACACGATGTGAAATACGGGCCGAAGGGAAGACCATGGTATTGTGTATCTCGCAGATGCCCCCTGCCTTCACGAGTTCCACGCAAAAGTAGAAGTCTTCTCCTGCCTGCCTGCGGGCGGGGAAGCCGTTGGCGCGAATGTAACTGCCGGCAGTGAAACACAGGCAGGAGCCGATAGTATGAAAGGCATAGGGTGAACCGGCCCACCGCAAACCGGCGACGTAGTAATGCAAAAATGCCTCGTATGAGTCTATGGCGGCCTGCGACTCCGGCGAATCCGCCTGCTGGTGTTTGAAGGGGATAACGCCACCCGCTTGCCGGCTGCTTCGGAGATCATTTCCCGCGGTTTCCAGGTAGCTTTGGGATGTGAGGGTATCGGCGTCAAGACTGAAAAAGACAAAATCTCGCAGGTTCATTGGTGTCGCAAGCCCCGTCAACAATGCAAGTACACTGTCACACCCTATTTTTCTGGCAAGTCCCACGCCGCCCCAGTGAGGGAGTTCATTCCCGGAGGAAGAGGCATCGATCCAGGCAAGAGGAAACGCCGTATGCCTGCTTTTATTTTCCAGCCACTTCAGGGTTAATGCGTTATCCTCTATGCATTTCCTGAGTTCTGTCTGATTTGCTGTCGTACCGGATTCCGGGGGACGATTATTTACAACGACAAGTATGAGAGTGTCGTTGAGGATGCTCTCCGGCACATTACTCCACAGCGACTGCAGTGTGAGCGGTAGGTGCTGTGTCTCCGCCAGTGCCGGAATGACAACGGCCTGACGAAAGTTACGCCCCTGGTCGAACTTCCCCAGGATCGGTCTCACTGCCGCCCGTTTCTCAAGGTATTTCATAGTCTTCACATCAGCGTATAGTAAAGCCCTGAAAGAACCATGGATATGGCCAAAATAGTCACAACAGGCCCGATCAGATACCGATAATTGTCAAACAGGGGTGTCTTAAAATACTCACAGGTAACCACAAAGCACACATGGATAGGGGAGAGCATCATGCCCATATAACCGAAGGTGTATGCGCATGCTGTCGTTGCAGCGGTGACACCGAGAGAGGGATTTTGTCCAACGAGGGCAAAGACGATGGGAAAACTGGCGCCCACAAAGCCGAAGGCTACACCGGTAGCCATACCCGAGACGAACGGTATCAGCATAATCACGGCGGCAAGGGGGATGCCGGCGTTTATGAATTCATCCCGCATAAGTGTAACGAGGGTTGTACCCGCTGCATCCAGGGGGGCTTTAATCGTCGCCGAGAAAGCCAGAATACTTATCACAAGCAGTATCATCTGCCATGTCCCCGTCTGCTTCAGCATGCCGAGAGAAGCTTTCCACGCAGATGAATTTCCCGAAAAAACGAGAGCAATCGCGATGATCAAGCCAATGAGCATGGACAGAAGACTCGACAGCGTGCCGGTGAAACCTGTTTTCGGCAAAACCGCCGATCCCAGAACGGATACAATCACGAGAATCCCTATCGGCCCAAGAGCAGAAAAGACAGTGGCAAACTCTATCTTCCCGTCCTCTGAATTTTCCAGATTTCCTCTTTTTGTCTTTTTGAGGATAAATACATAGCCTCCCAACAAAGCGGCAAATGTGAAAGGAATCTGGATCAGGAAGAATGTGGCCGCAGGCAACTCCGAATAGCGCACGGCAAGTATCACACCGGGGTACAACGGCCACCAGTACTCCCATATGTGCCTGAACCAATAATTGACGGCAACTCGTTGTCTGGCATCGAGTTCACCGGGACTGTCGAGAGACGCGACAAGGGGGGCGGAAAAGATGGCTCCACCGGGCATGGGAAGGAGGCCGACTAATGCAGGCAGGCCGGCGAGGAGCATCTTCTTGCTCTTAAGCCATGATTTGAGTGTGGTTATGGTGCGTTCCATCCGTCCTGTTTTGTTGAGTGATTCGGTAAAAAATAAAAGCAGGAAAATGACCACGGGGAGAAGGTAATTTTCTGGCCTGCCGAAGCTCTTCGCCTGGAAAACAAGCCCTTGGATTCCCGTGCCCGACCATAGGGAGAGTGCGAGAGAACACAGGATTATGGCGAATCCCAGGGACATGCCAAACCGGTTTATCAGGAGGATACCGGCGAAGGAAACTCCTACTTTTATACACGCAGGGATGCTTAACAGGAATTCGATCATGATTGTTACAGTTCGCCTTTTTTTAATCGTCGATGTAACGGTGTACTTATCACGATGATCACTGCAGAAGCAATGCGGATATTGTAATAAAATTTTTCTTGACAATAGAACGCTGGTTCTATTATACTGGCGCCATGAAAGCAAAGAGGCGAACAGCCAGGACTGTAGAGAAAATGATTGCGGCCTTTTTCCGGGAGAACAGGCGGATGCCGACCTATGCGGAGATGACCGATCTTCTGGGCGTACGGTCTAAGAGTGTCGTCCATTTCTGGGTAAAAAAACTTCTGGCCGAGGGGTTGCTGGAAAAAGATGCCCGTGGGTTTTTAAAGCCGTCGCGCCGAACTCTTGCCCTGCCCATGGTAGGAGAAGTCGCTGCAGGATTTCCCTCTCCTGCGGAGGAAGAACTCCGTGATATTATTTCTTTTGACGAGTACCTTGTGAGCCGTCCGGAATCTTCCTTTCTCCTGAAGGTGAGCGGAGATTCCATGGAGGGGGAGGGCATCATGGAAGGCGATCTCGTCATTGTGGAAAAGGGGCGGGATCCTAAAAATGGCGATATTATTGTCGCCGAGGTAGACGGTGAATGGACAATAAAATACTTCCGGAAACAGGGGAAAAATGTTGTCCTGGAAGCAGCCAATCCGAAATATCAGGCCATCAGACCAAAGACGGAGTTGCGCCTTGGAGGAGTTGTTGCCGCCGTGATTAGAAAATATCACAGATAAAATATTCGTCTCCAATATTCAGGGATGTTACATGATGATCCTTTTGAAAATTACATTTGCCGTTGTCATAAGCGCCGCGCTTGGCTGCGGTTTATTTTATATCAAACAGGAGAATATCATTTTTTATCCGCAAGCCCTTCCGCAAGATTTAAAATACGGTTTTCCTTTCCCCTTCGAGGAGATTACATTGCCTGTTGACGGTGCCGCAATCAACGCTCTTCTTTTCAAGGCAGATAATCCCCAAGGGGTCATCCTCTACTTTCATGGGAATGCGGGAAGCCTGGAGGGCTGGGGCGATATCGCCCCTGAGTTCACAAGCCGGGGTTATGACATACTCATCCCTGATTACAGGGGTTTTGGAAAAAGTACGGGCAAGATAAAAAATGAGGAAATGCTGCACCGCGACGCGGCAAGCGCATATAATTACCTGAAAGAACGCTATCCTGAAAATCAGATCATCATCTACGGCAGATCAATCGGTACCGGTATTGCAGTATTTCTTGCGAAATCGGTAAAGCCTCGTTCGATCATTTTAGAGACGCCGTTTTTCAGCCTTCTGGACACAGCGAAATATCACCATCCCTACATGCCCAAAACGCTTCTCACGTTAGTCCTCAGGTATCCCATGCGCACGGACCTTTGGATTTCTGATGTCTCCTGCCCGATTTACCTCTTTCACGGAACAGAGGATGAAATTGTTCCTTATAATTCAAGTGAACGGCTTTTTTCACTGATCAAGACGGAGAAAAAACTAGTAACCATACCTGGTGGGGGGCATAACAATTTGAGCGACTTTAGCCTCTATCATGAACAACTGGATCTTATTCTAAAATAGCACTTCACTGATATTTTTCAGTATTTACAGAAGTATGTTCTCAATGCTTCACAGCACCTGCAACTAATTGAGAGCGCTAATCTGAACAATAAATGAATATACTTTGAACTATTCCATTATTTGTAACTTGTTCGACCTCCGAAACCGCAAAAGGACCACGCAGTGATTTAACACACAGGCGTTGCTTGATCCAAGTGATTGAGACCAACGTTTGTCTAATCGCGGCTTTGTTTGTCCAATCCGTAGGCCTCGGTGAGAGGCCATACAAACAGGACGCCGACTTCCGGACTGGACCAATCACCAACATGGCTCGTGCTGACGGCGACAACGCGATCTACCGTTTCTTGATCGGGAACTGCTGAGAGCAGGGTTCGATGATGGATTTCCTGCGCACGCAGCAGCGATTTGAGTGAAACCAGGATCCCCAGGTCAGCTCGAATTCCGCCTGAGACCTGCTGCATACCAGCGCTTTCAAGAATGGTGACCCCTTTAACGCCTGCTTTTACCCAGACATCCAGCATTTCCGAAGCCTGTTCAAAATTTCTGGAGACGTACATAATCATGAACATAGTGAATTAACCTTTTTTAGTCATTTTAGAGGGCGTTTCAGTTTGTGTTTTTGCGGTGCCTCGGAAAGACCAGCGCACCAACGGTGGTGTAATGATGGTCGTAACCAGTACTACAAACACGACGATGGTAAAAATCTCTGCCTGTAAGATACCCAGCCCGACCCCGATCGAGGCGACAATCAGACCTACTTCACCCCTGCTTGTCATGCCGAAACCGACACGTAAGGCGCTTTTGTTGTCAAAGCCCCCCAGCCGACTGCCGCCACCCGCGCCAACGACCTTGGTGATGATTGCCAGCAGCAGCACCACGAGTGCGAAGGGCAGAATCTCTATCGTGAGCAGCCGTAAATTAACGCGAAGGCCGATGCTCACAAAGAAGAGCGGTACCAGGAAACTGTAGTTGATGGCATGAATGCCCTGATCAATTTTTTCGACTACTCCCCGATTCGCCCGCTTAATGCATAACCCGGCAAGAAACGCGCCGGTGATGCCTGCGATGCCGCCGAAATACTCCGCCGCCCAGCTCAGCAGCAGGGCGGCAACAATCGCGAGCATCAGCGGCCCCTGAGCTATGGTCAGTCGGTTCATAAGGTTTACCAGGCGTGGCAGCAGTGTCCAGCTTAGTGCAAAACCGATGATTGAGAAGGCGGCAATTCGGATTAAGACTTCGATTATCGAGCGGCCTTCGGAAACTGCGATGATCCCGCCGGGATTGATCGCGAGAAATAACGAGAGCATCAGAATTACCACCGCGTCATCGACAATCGACGCGCCCAGCAGGGTTAAGCCTTCTTTGCGGCGCAGGACTCCCAGTTCGAGCATTACCTGCGCACTTATGCTGGTGCTGGTTGCCGCCAGAAGGATGCCAACGAATAGTGCGTTCCCCAGCGGATATCCAAACATCATAACGCCGGGTGTGATCAGCGCCAGTGGCACGGAAACACCCAGAAGACCGGCCAACAGCGCCGGGCGTCCCACCTGGAACATTTCTTCGAGGTCAACCTCCATGCCTGCCATGAACATCAGCAGCAAAACACCGACCTCGGCAATTTCGATGAGGGTGTGCTCTACGCTGTGACCATGCGGGAAAAGAGCCGCCCCGCCAAGTAAGTTGATAATGGTCGGGCCAAGAATCAGACCTGCCAACAGTTCTCCCAATACGGCAGGTTGGCCCAGGCGAAAGGTCAGGTAGCCCATCGCTTTGGCAAAACCGATCATGAGTCCGAGGGCAAGGAAAAATTGTACGGTTTCAGTCATGAATTCTTCTCCTGGTTCGACCTCATGCCGTGACCGGCTATTTGTTTGATAAGACGCTACTTTTTTACAGGATAAATATAGGAAAATCCCATTTGTATGTCAATTTTTTTTATCACAAGACGTTGTGTCGGTGTGTGATGGTGAAGAAACTGCTGTTGTGGTAAGGAGGAACGCGAGAACGCCTACAACTAAATAACATGAGACAGTATAGACCTTGCTGATTTGTGGTTGTAATTCCCAGTATTGTATTGATAGGTGGCAAAAACACTCCGCTCCTTCCTGTAACAAAACAAACGGTAATTCTGATGGAGATCAATCCTTGTCAAACGCTAATCCCTATTGACTGTCAGTAATAACTTAGAAATGACACGATGGTCGAAATTCTCTTGTTTCCAACCATCAAGCTGTCATATGATTCATAAAAAAAGACGGAGGAGAAAAGACATGTTTGCCTGGATGACCGGTCCTGAGGGGTGGATTGCCCTGGGCACTTTAGCGGCCCTAGAAATTGTCCTGGGCATCGATAATATTATTTTCATATCCATCCTTGCAGGGCGCCTGCCTGAGACAAAGCGCAACATCGCAAGAAATATGGGGCTTCTTGTGGCGATGTTGACGCGTCTGGCCCTTTTGTTTTCCATTGTCTGGATTGTTGGTTTGACAGAACCCTGGTTTTCAGTGTTCAGCATCGATATTTCGGGACGCGATATTATCCTGATCGGTGGCGGTCTTTTCCTAATGGCGAAGGCGACCCATGAAATCCATAACAGTTTGGAGGGCGTTCAGGAAAACATTCCGAAACATGGAAAAGCAAGTTTGGCTATCGTTCTGTCTCAGATTGCCGTTCTGGATGTTGTCTTCTCCCTGGATTCAGTCATCACCGCCGTCGGTCTGGCCCAGCATGTTTCCATCATGGCTATCGCCATCATCGTCGCTGTCGGGGTAATGTTATTTTCCGCCAAACCGATCAGCAATTTCGTGGACGCCCACCCGACCATTAAGATGCTGGCGTTGTCGTTTCTCATCCTTGTCGGGGTAACCTTAATCGTTGAAGGCTTCGATGTCCATGTCCCGAAGGGATATATCTACTTTGCCATGGTGTTTTCCGTAGCTGTGGAAATGCTCAACCTGCGCCTGCGCAAAAAGCAGCAACGTAAACCGGTCAAGCTGTATAAAACAATCGAGAACTGATGCCTCTCTTCAAGACACCGTTACATACAGAAGGTACTATGCTATCTTACTACTTGAAAGATTAGGTGACTGTCAAAATTACCGCATGCTTTGTTTCAGCTTGCTATAATCTGATGTTCTTATTGATAGGTTTAATAAATTTATTATGACATAATCATACGGATGGCTTGAGGGACGATCTTGATCTGTACGGGAAGGCGGCCCGGCTGCTCGCCGTCCACATCAAGCAGGACCGTCTGCTCCGAGGTGGCGACCACCTTGCGGCCCGTCAGGGTGGACACTTTTTTAATCTGCTTGATCTTTCCATTGTAAAGTTTGGGAAGGTGCCAGAAAATCTCCGGCAGGCTCAGATTGCCGATGACGGTGATGTGGAATATTCCGTCGTCCACACGCGCATCGGGTGCGACCTGCATACCTCCGCCATGGTATTGCCCGTTTGCCACAGCGATGTTCAGGATGGTGACGTCCTGAGGTACACCGTCGTCCACGCGGAAAGAGACATGCTTTTTGCGGTAAGTGAAAATTCCGATGATTGTTGCCCAGATGAAGGAAAGGAAGGGACCGAAGGCCTTGCTCGTGTGGTTGACACGGTCGACCACTTCGCCGCCGAGGCCGAAGCTCGCGATATTGTGGAAATAGCGGATGCAGATACGACCCTGGTGATCCCGATATTGAAGCCGTCCCAGATCAATTGGGCGGATATGGCCCGTGCAGATCATGTCCAAGGAATTTTCCAGGCCGGTGTTTTTACAGACGGTCCGGCAGAAGTCGCAGCCCGTCCCCTTCGGCAAAAATCCCAGCACGGCGTCCGGCCGGAGGGGGCCCGATTCATCCATGAAGCCGTTGACGACTTCGTTGAGGGTTCCATCGCCGCCCACACAGATAACGCGGTTGCAGCCCTCCAGCAGCTTCCGACGGGTCAGACCGGTCGCATCGCCCGGCCCGGTAGTCATACAGGTCTCAAACGCTCCCAGACGGTCCCGTACTCTCGCCTCGATCCTACGCCATTCCCGGCCAGTGGAGCCGTTCCCCGAAGACGGATTCACAATAACAACTGTTTTTTCCGGATACAATAAAGAAACGCTCCTTATCCTGCTAGGATCCGTGGATAAAATCTACGTCTGTATCACTCGTCATGAGGTTACTGAGTACTTCCTTCGTCCTGCCCTTTTCTTCGGCGGAGGTAACAGGCGGTGATCCCCGCAACAGAGCCGGCGACGATCACAGCGGCGACGGCCCAACGTGTTCGCTTTAGCCGTTTTTTCCGCCTTCTTGCATCCCGGACCCAGATGGCCTTTTTCAGGAGGTTTTTCCAGTCCGGAATCTCCTCCCGGGGCGGCAAGCTGTAGCAACGCTTCCAGAGGTCCAGATAAGCCCGTTCCTCCTCCCGGCAGCGGATGTCGTCCCACCCCAGTTCCTCCTGACAGATCGTCAGGATCCGTTCGAGGAACTCTACCCCTCCATAGGGAAGAAGCAGTCCGATGCGGACGCGCCGGAGCAAGAGATCGTTCAGGTGGACCACCTTCTCTGCCCGGCATGCCCATCGAAGTTCCGCCCAGAGCGTGTTCGTTGCGGGGATGGATTCCCGCTCCTCCGATGGAGTTTCGGTGACCAGCATCGCCGCTGCGGCCCCGTAACGGCCGATAATTCGTCTCTGCATCTCCTGATCGAGCCCGGTTCCCTCCAGCAGGTCCATGGCAACGGAATCCAGAACCGGCGTATCCTCGTTTGCCGCCAGACGACGCATTGTATCCTCCGGCAGTCGGTGGCGGACCGTCCGCAGTACGTCTTGGGCGATCCGGCGGAACGTGGTGAGTTTGCCCCCCGTAACCGTAAGGAGGCCCTCTTCCTCCCAGATGGCGTGGTCCCGGGATTCCTGAGAGGGATCGGTCTCTCCCGTACCAATAACTGGGCGGACGCCGGCGAAGGAGGAAATGACGTCCTCCAATGTCAGGTTTAGTCTGGGAAACTGAGCCTCCACGGCCGCCATGAGATAGGCTGTCTCGTCTGGGGAAATGGCCGGCTCTTCCTGGAGATTGTCGAGGTGATCTACATCCGTTGTGCCAACGAGGGTGATTCCCATCCAGGGAAAAATGAAGACCGGCCGCGAATCGGCGGGATGAATGAAGCAGAGGGCCTGGGCCACCGGGAGCCTCCAGGCAGGGAAAATCAGGTGGCTTCCCCGGAGGGGACGCATCCGGGGCGGGGCCTTTAACCGGGATCGAAGGACGTCCGCCCAGACGCCCGTAGCGTTGACAACAATTCGGGCCCGCACCTCAGTCAGGCGGTCTCCTACCGTGTCCCGGAGTACCGCACCGGTGACAATCCGCCGGCCTGAGGCGGGATCCTCTTGGAATAGAAGATCCTCGGCGGCAACATAATTGATTGCCTCTCCGCCGGCTGCCATGGCCTCAAGAAGAACTCTAAGAACCAGGCGGGCGTCGTCCGTCTGGGCATCGCCATAGCGGAATCCCCCTCGGAGTCCCTCCCGGGAGATGTGCGGCGCCAGCATCTGGAAAGCCTCCGGCGCATGGTATGTGTGGGACCACCGCATGGCCAGGAGGTCGTAGATGGAAAGGCCGAGCCCGTACAGGAGCCTTCCGGGTGAGTCCCCCTTGTATACAGAAAGCAAGAAGCCGAGAGGATCGATAAGGCCTGGGCCTTCCGCCAGCAGTTCATCCCGTTCCTGGACGGCGCTGCGGGTTAGGAGAAGGTTCCCCTCCTTCAGGTAGCGGAGCCCGCCATGAATGAGTTTAGAAGAGCGGCTCGAAGTTCCCCAGGCGAAATCCCTCTGCTCAACCAGCAGAGACTTAAGGCCCAGCCGGACTGCCTCTCGGAGAAGCCCGGCACCGGTGATACCGCCACCCACAATCAGGAGGTCCCACTGTTGTCTCAGTTTCGACCAAGTACAGTCTCTTTCGCTTTTCCCCATCATCACCGTTTCTTCCATTTCCGACCGGCTGCTTCAATAATCCCATCTTCCGGGCGTTCCCTCCACCGGGGCGCCTTTGACTTCTTGTTACACGACCAGTTTCCCGGGGTTCATCATCCCTGAGGGATCGAACCGGCGACAAAGGTCGCCAAGGAAAGCCATACCCAGGGGACCTTTCTCCGCTGACAGGTAAGGGGCGTGGTCAACCCCCACGCCGTGCTGGTGGCTGATGGTTCCCCCCTGGGCAACGATCGCCCTGCTGGCCCCGTCCTTGAGAAGCCTCCAGCGGTGCAGATTTTCCTCCGGGTCCTCGGCCAGCCGGAACAGATAGGTTGTGTAGAGGCTGGACCCCCAGGGGTACAGGTGGGACAGGTGAGTGAAGAAATGAACCTCTTCTCCCGCTTCGGCAAGGGCCTCGCCAAGGGCTGTCTCGATCTTTCGGATCATCCCTGGAATTGCCGACCAGGATATGGCCGTCTCCAGGGTATCCACGGCGTAGCCCGCCTCCCAAAGGGTATTTCGCAGGTAGGGTGTCCGGAACCGGGTTCGGCTCCACTCCCGGCCGAAAGTCTTTCCCAGCGAGACGCCGCCGCAGCCGGAGGCGATCACCAGAGCCGCTTTCCTTGCCGCCTTCACGATCTGCTCATTGCCGGAAACAACAAAGAGAAGCATACACTTGTGTTTCGCCACGCCACGAACGGACAAGAAACGTTCCAGTGCGCCGATGATAAACTCATGTCCCGCCAGACCAATCGTGGTCTCCGTTTCCTGGGCGGTGCTGAGGCGAAGCATCGAGAGGGGGATGCCCGACCACAGTATGCGCCGGGCCGCTTCTCCCGCGTGCTCGAAGTCGGGGAAGAACAAAGAATGAAATTCCTCCGTCCTGGGAAGGGGTGTTACACGGACGACCGCCTCAGTCAGGATTCCGAAGCGGCCCTCCGAGCCCAGCACAGCCTCCCTGAGGTCCGGCCCTGCAGCAGAGGCAGGAAACGGCGGTAAGTCTAGTATTCCCGCGGGGGTTTCCATCCGCCCACCGGCAAAGAGCCGCTCGATCCTCCCGTAGCCAAGGGACTGCTGGCCGCTGGAGCGGGTGGCGATCCAGCCGCCGAGGGTGGAGTACTCAAAGGACTGGGGAAAATGGCCGAGGGTAAACCCCCGGGCACGGAGCTGCGCCTCTAAATCCGGGCCGGTCACACCCGCTTCGAAGACGGCCTGGTGGCTCTGATCGTCGAACTTGAGCAGCCGGTTCATCCGCGAGAGATCCACCGTCAGGACGGGTTCCGGAACAGGGAGGGGATTGATGTGCCCTACCACGCTGGTGCCGCCGCCATAAGGAATCAGACGAACCTGGTTGCGCCGGGCGAAGTCGAAAAGGTTGTGGACGTCTTCGTTGTTGGAAGGACGGGCGACCCCATCGGGAAAGGCGTCGATTCGGCCGCTCCGGAGGGCAATCCAGTCTGGAAGGCTCTGGCCGCGGGCGTGCCGCAGGCGGTCTTCCGGGTCCGTCGAAACCAGCGGATGTGACGGCAATCGGGACGGCGGCACCTGGCGGATTACCTCATCCAGTGTCACATCCCGCGGGGGCTTCCCCCGGCCAATTGCCTTGTGCAGGAATTTCGCCGCTGATTTGGGCAGCACGTAGTCTTCCGTGTCGTCCCCCCAGCCGTTCCAGCGTCTCATTACCGTCCCTCAAGTCATTATTGCAGGCTTTACCACACCGACGGTCATTATTTCGACGGTCCCAATCCCATCTCTTCGTGTCGGGTTGCTTACTTTTTTCAGCATCTACAGGGACTTTTCACGATTACGAAACCCGGCAAAGGGCATTGACGGTCCGGGCGTCCGTGGTGGTGACGATGAACGTGTCGTCCTTTCGAATCCGCATCACTTCTTCAAGAGATAACCGGTCTCCTGGCTTCGTTTTGTTTCACAAAAACTTCCTTTTCTTTCAATGAAGTATAAGATAAGCGACATTATATGTCAATGCAATAATGGCTACAGATTCCCACTCGGAATGCCGGATATCCTTCAAAGATCAGCTTGGTACGTATAGCAGGAAGATAGAAATAAAAAGTGTAGTATCTGTCACTCCTTCCCAGTCAACTTTCCCCACCCTGCATGACGCTCGATATGGCGTATTGCATATTCCGCCACCATGAGCGCATCTGCTCGGCTATTGGCGTAAAGATGCGCATCATGTGTTTGAGCGTTCGCATGACAGGCTATATGGTTTCTGACAGCGTGTCATTTATGTTAATCATGAACAGTAATAGTAAAAGATACAGGCGGGAGAATGCACGCAGTTGCTCGTGGGCGCAGTTTTTGCGTTTCACGCGGGCAAAGCCATTATGCAGGTCGTTCCAGTATCAAGTACAGGGCAGGCTGCATCGTGATATCGGGAGACCACCTGCGTGACATAGGACCGCCAGAATCTGCAGTGACGAAAGAAATGCTCTTTGTAGATCCTGACAAAGGTCGCGAAATAGTCCTCTATACATCGGTAATAACGGAAGACTTCGGATTTTATGGACAATAGAAAAGTCGCTTATGAAGGGTCTGTGACTGACGCTTTGCCTTCATTGTTCAAATAAACGACACATCCTTGGTCGCTGCCGAGATTACAAAACAGCGCTCGATGTTTGATTGAGGATCCGCTGGAACTATGAAGAAACCGGAGCGGCCAGGCTGATAACCATGGGTTGTACCTACGAGCACTTCCCCATCTTTAAAGAGTACCTTAAGCTTGCGCCCCACGGCCGTTTTAACAGCATCAAAGTCTTTTTTATCGTTGTACTGGGGATTCCCTTCAAATGTTTTGACAAAGAACACGGCTTTGAGATCCTGGATGGACACTTTCATAGGCTGGGTTCCTGGCAATGCATCCATGGGCATGAGATGGAATACATCCTTGTTGGGGAAAAAGTCGTTAGTCACACCCTTTTTAACACTACCGTCCTGATAGCGAACCACGATCTTATTCTGGATCATCTTTGTTTTCCTTTGGCATAGCCTTTTTTAAAATATTATAACAAATTTCAGTACCTGAAGAAAAAACCTATTCCGATTGTAACCGGGAGAACAGATGGAATGGAACATTTTTAATCCTTGTGTGTAGTTACTATCTATAAAATTCAGTTGTTCAAGTCAACAGGTAATGCTGTTCGCGCCGCATTAACTTATTATTGATATTGCAATATCCCGGATTCAAGCACCAATGTATCCGCCACTTGTTTGCGTTTGCTCCTTTTGAAATGTTGCATACGTACACGTCATAAGAAAACAACAGTACAGGAAAAGGCACATGCTGTATCCACTTGCAAGTGCCCAGTGCAAGGCATCGATGATACATCTTACCTTTTCGTAGCGCTCGTAGCCCACACTTATTCACGCGGCGAATTATTGGTCGCTGATCAAGAGTTATTTGACAAATTGTCCGAACAAGATATACTAAATTTGAGTTCAGCAAAGGAGGCAAACCATGATACATCTCACAGCTGAAAGCGAGACGCAGACCCGTCGCAAAATGATACGGCAAGCGCTGAAGGAAAAGGCGCCCTTGACGTATTCGGAACTGGAGGCGTCGGGGAAACTTCAGCAGTTTCTGGAAGATCACGATGCGGAGATGATGATGAGCTACGACAATGCGAAAAACCGGGCATGGGAAGAAACACTGGCAACATTTCTAGAATTTTCCGACCCCCCGTCCGTGGACGAGACCTCGTCGCCGATGTAGCCGATCGTAACTGCATGGACTTCTGGCATCAATACTGCGAAGACAATCTTGAAACAGGGGAGGACACCGGTACAGGCTCACTATCTGGGGTTGAATCTTTAGAGTTCTGTTCCGTTTATAAAACTTCCCGTATTGCCTTTGCAAGTTGGTTCTTGAACAGGGGTTTCATGACAAACCGGCGAATGCCGATACTCTTCGCTTTCTCTTCGGAGATCATCTCGCTGAATCCCGTGCAGAGAATGATGGGGATATCCGGCCGTATTTTTAACAATTCCCTTGCAAGATCATCTCCTCTCATATTCGGCATGGTCATATCGGTGATCACGAGGTCAAAACTGTCGGGACGGGCGCGAAATGCCTCCAGCGCCTCGATGCTGCTTGTTCTGGAAGTGACGTGATATCCGAGGGACGTCAGCATGAGGCATCCCAGTTCTGCCAGGGCTGCCTCGTCATCAACAAGGAGTATGCGCTCAGATCCACCGGGTATAGGTTCCGTTGCCTGTTCCGGGAGGGATTTTTTTGTCTCTTCGAGGGGGAAATACACAGTTACAACCGTCCCTTTTCCCGGTTCACTTGCTATGTCAATGGCACCGCCGTGATCCCTGACAATTCCGTACACAACGGAAAGACCGAGGCCGGTTCCTTTCCCCGGAACTTTTGTGGTAAAAAAGGGATCAAATATCTTCTCCATAATGGATGCCTCAATTCCGCAACCGGTATCGCTGATGGTCAGTCTCGCATAGTCTCCCACGCCGAGAGTAAAGGTATTGATCGTTCTGGACACATCAACGTGTTCCTGTTCCAATCGAATATCCAGCACTCCTCCTTTTTCCTGCATCGCATGGGCGGCATTGGTACAGAGGTTCATCAACACCTGGTGGATCTGCGTGGGATCTGAAAGAATCATGGTTGGCGCCTCTGTGAGGGTCTGAACAATCTTAACAGTGGCAGGAAGGGAGGATCTGAGCAGCTTGATGCATTCCTTTATGATAGGTGCAATGAGTACCGGTTTTCGTTCCAGTTCCTGCTTGCGACTGAAGGCGAGAATCTGTTTCACGAGATCTCTGGCCCGCTCGCCGGCTTTGTGGATTTGTTCAAGGTAACGCCGGGGTCTTTCGCCAATGCCGTCCTCTTCAAGCGCCATTTCCGTATAGCCGATAACAGAACTGAGGATGTTGTTGAAATCGTGGGCAATGCCCCCGGCCAGCGTTCCGATGGCCTCCATTTTGTGGGTCTGGCGAAGTTGGGTTTCGATTTTTTTCCGATCGGTGATATCAAGAAAGATCGAAAGCATGAATTTTCCTTTGAGCAGAGAAATAACCTCGGCGGACGCAAGGACATGGCGCGTATTCCCGGACTTTGTCTGCAAATGAAGCGGTACGTCCCGCAGGGATCCGTGCACCGCCAACGTTTCAACCACTGATTTCCTGTCGTCATAATTTGCCCACACGTTGAGTTCGGAAGCGGTGCGACCGATCATTTCTTCCCGCGAAAATCCCAGCATTTTTGCAAAGCTCTCATTCACATCGAGATACCGGCCGTTCTCAAGACTGCTGATGATCGTCGGAGCAGGACTGATATGAAACGCTTTGAAAAAACGTTCCTCGGAGCTCCGCAAAGCCTCTTCCGCCCGTTTTTGCTCCATGATGTCCCTCGTAATCCCCGTGATCCCTATGGGATCACCATGTTCATTGCGTACGAACCCTGCGATCAATTCCATCCAGATGGTCGATCCGTCCTTATGGTATTCCTTGATCTCGAACCTCCTGGTTCTTTTCGGATCGGCGCCGGGCATTTTTTCGAGGGCGTTCTCTTCCTCAAAGACCTTCATGATCACTGCCAGCGAATCAGAGGGCATAATGTCCTGCAGGCGAAGAGATTTCATTTCCTCCACCGTCCAGCCCTGCACTTTTTCAATGGAGGGGCTGATGTAGGTAAATTGCAGGCTCATATCCATGGACCAGATGATATCTGAGGCGTTTTCCGCCAACATGCGGTATTTTTCTTCACTCTCGCGCAGGGCCTCCTCTATTTTTTTTCTTCTTTCGACCTCTTCAGCGAGAATACTGGACCTGAATAAAACAAAGAAGAAAAGTCCCACGCCTATCACGAAAAGAAGAGCGATCAAAATAAGTCTGTTTTTGAAACCTTGAAGGGCGCCCACTGCCTGTTCCTCGGGTGTGGCGACAACGATGGACCAGAAAGAGTTTCCGAGGCGGACTGGCATGAAGACGGCATGTTTGGTTAATTTTTTTACCACGTTTTCCCGGATGCGATCGAATTTATATGTCGTGATTCCCTCTTCACCTTTTATCATCCTTTCCGCCATGGCAATGATATCGGGAAATTCACGGCAATTTTCGAAGACGGAGTTTCCCACGTGACCGGGTACCGGGCAGGAGAGTTCAATGCCGCTCTTGCTGATCATCCACGCGTAGCCGTCCTGTCCGATCCTGATGTCCTCTACGTAGCGTCTCGCAATGAAATCGAAGGGGAAAAGGACGGCCAACGTGCCGTTGAAGGAGTCCTCTTTGAAGACTGGAATATGAACGATGATCGTTTTGAAACCGCGCCGGTTGGTAAAGACATCACTGACCACCACCTGATGGGTGCGTTTGGTTTCCAGGAAATCTTCCATCTTTGTTACAGGCTCGCGGATCACTTTTTGATCGTGAGGTACGGGGTAAAGAATGCGGCCTTGAGGATCAATCCTGGTGATAATGCTGATCTCTTGTGAGTGGGAGGAATAATAATCCCGCATTAATTGTTTCCCTGTTCCATCGAGAGCGACAATGTGTTCATTTTTCGCGAGATGCAGCAGCATGGCGACGTGGTCGTTGAAGAACATCTCAATCCCCTTTACCGCCTGCTTCGCCAGGATTGTCTGTTTGACATTCAGGTTTTCGATCATTTCCCGCTCGACGTTCTCATATGTCACGTAGAGCAGAATATAGGTAAGTATGAGCAAAAGACCTAAAAAGATAATATACTTCCCGTTCCGCTTAAGTGTCTTGTTGATTTTTTTCTCCAGCATCCCCCTTGTCACCATTTCCGCTTCGTTTATATTCTAAGTATTTGTATTCTGAGGATTATTTAGATGGGCCTCAACGTTTGAAGAGCTTTTTCCTGGAACTTATTAATATACGAGAGAGAAAACCCTGATTCAGCGTTTCTTCACCGTCGAAAATGATTCCTCCATTCATAGCTCGAGAATGATTTATTATAGAGGGGTAATCGCCTTCATCAATGAGCTTTTTAGGTGTGACCGCTACTGTCGGAACAATTCGGCTACTTGAGTCGCTATCCGAAACGTTACTTGTTACGTTACCCACCAAAGACTTATGCCTTCCCATGTTCAGAAGTGCCTTTTCTATTATAGTACCGTAATTATCACCTGTCTTTTCTTTTTCTTTACTTAGAATATGATATGCTTGTTGAGAAACGACAATTGTGACAGATTTTCTGCCCTCCATTTTATTTCGCGCACGCCATCTGCGAATCCGCTCTTTCTCCGTTCCCATACGACACTCCTCTGTTACAAGTAACGTTACCGTAATGTTTTGTTGATATGGTGCTGCCTTTTCTATAGAGAAATATAAGGGTAGTTATTCTTGTAAGTCAAGAAAATTTTCTTATTTACTATGGATAGTATCACCGTTCGGTTTCCAGTGATACGCATGAGAGCGTATTGAAAGTTAATGAAGGGCTTCACCATGGCTGTTCACCGATATTACCAGAGGGTTGCGGTCATTTTAAGACATAATCCAGGCAATTCTATATACGCCACCTGGTTGTTCTTTCAGGATTATGATGGGACGAAGGAGTTTCAGGTATTGGGAATGAAGTGTTAAATCAATAAAAATCTGCATCTCTGGATATTTATTATCCAATTAAATTAAAAGCAATTCCTTCCACATCCCTTTCACCTCTAAAGGCTGAATGGTGGCAAGTTACGCGGGCTAAAGGTTACTGAACGAAAGAGAGTAATGGTGCCCATCCAGTCGCAGCGAACAGCTGTCGGTTGTGAGTACCCGGTTAAATAAATCAATATATGTTGAATATCGTAGGAAGAACTTTCAGTTCATGAAGCTCTTCAGCGACTTCGAGAACTCCTGTCAGCCATATAAACCACAGGGCATCAAACATGTGTCTCTTAAGTACTTTTGGTTTTACTAAATATTCCTCTGGTTCCTTCAGAAGGGATATTTGGGGGAAAAATCTCGGTACTTCTTTCATATACATTTCAAATTCTCTCTTGTGTAATCTTATCAACTCTTCCTCTTCACTCTTAATGACAAATGGATAATACCCAGCAAAGGCAATGAAAATAACAAGCGGAATGAGAATGGTTTCAGTACAGAGACCGACACCAACGGCACCAAGAAGGCTAAAGAAGTAGAGTGGGTTCCTGCACATGGAATACGGTCCTTGCATTACCAAGAGGTTTTTCTTGTACCCAGCAATAAAAACGGAGCACCATAAACGTCCTATGGAAGCAATACCCACCAATAGAGCTCCTGAAAAAAATAAACCTGCGGTTACAGTGTGGAAATTGTCTTCCCAAGCACTTCTGGATATACAAATAAATAAAATTAACAAAGCAACAAATATTTTAGAAATATGAATCCGTAATTTTTCAATCATCATAATCCTTTATAGTACAATTAATACCAATAGAGCTTCTCTACCTGTTTCGAAGCTATAACTGTGCCAAAACGCTAACTATTGAATATTATTTATTAATACAGCTGGTAGTGAACGTGCCTTCCCGGCAAGAAATGTCGAAGTCTGCAAATAATTCTTTATAAAACAAGAGGTTAATGCGTAAAATAAAAAAAACTGCCGACAAAATTGTCGTAAAATAAGCTTCATCTGGTCGATGCGTACTTCTGATTAACGATTGAAATCTTCTGTCTGTTATAGAAACCAAATTTTAACGCTTTCAGTCAACTATCATGAGTTCACCGCATAGCTAAAAGATGTCCTTTGTGTGAG
>CAZMBE010000018.1:0-64863 GCA_964564625.1 uncultured Syntrophaceae bacterium
TGAAACATTAAATTTTAGATAAGTAGATGTGACCGAGAACACTCGTATTCTTCCTGAAGTCAAGCATCCGCAAATTTTGAGAGGCATACACTGTTTGAAACAGAAATCAATGACGATCATCTCTGCCGAGACCCCGAATACTCACGGGATGCCTACATCCAGACATAACCCTGAAAAGAAAACAGGATGCTGTAACATGGTGCACCCGGATTATACCTAAAAATAACCGCTTACCTGGTAAAACAAGTGAAAACTCCTCAAAGTACCCTTTTAATGACCCCCAGAAAAATCTCGCAAACGTACCTGCGGAAAACAAATAGTGATACAATAATGTTTCACATGGACAATTGTCTTGACATATAAGAAACTTATTCCAGTACTTGATCCGTCAAAGAGGGAATTCTTATCAATTCAATATCAATGGACAAATGGGGATTTTAGGGACGGTCTATATCTTTTCTGTCCGGGTGTTTGCGCGCATCTAGGGCATAAGCGATGAACCTCGGCCAAGCCGCGCCGTATGTTAGCGCCCACAGCATCTCCTCCGCGGGGACGCCGATCCATAGGATACCCGACAGCGCAGATAGGTTCCACTGTTGTGCGAAGGCAGGGGATATCCAGTAAGACAAGCGTAACATCAGCAGGTAGAAGACACCGAACCCAAGTGATCCTATGAGACTTACCAACCGGAGACGCGGATACCGCCAGGAAAGGCCCAACAGGCCAACGAGCATGACCAGCACCGAGGCAAGATGCATCTGGACACCCGCGTACCAAAGGATGCTAGCCAACGACAATCCAATCGCAGTCCCGCCAAGGAAGCGCCGCGCGAAGCGGTACCCGTGCCACGATATGACGAGCCTGGGGTACCAGGGGCTCGTCGCAAGCAGCCAGGCAACACCGCCCGCAGCGAAGGTAAAGATTATGTCGCCCATACCGATGAAACGGTATTGCCACTGCACCGGCACCCAATAGTCTGGGATATAAAAGGTGAAATCGAGTAGACCAAATGGGGTAGACAGGGCAGCGGACAACAGTGCGACGCATCGGTTGAACGGAAACAGTATTATCCAAAAGGCCCCGAAAGCTAGCATCAACAGCGCCAAACCTTGATAAGGTTGCGATCGGAAGGCTCCGACTATCAGGTTTGCTGCAAAATCAACCATACCGCAATGAATCTACCGGATGCGCGCGGGCCGCACGCCAAGCTGGGTACAACCCGCCTACACCGCCTATCAGCACAGCAGCTACCAGCGCCTCGATTACGACGCGCGGGCTGATACTCGGCTCAATGATACCGCGTAGCGTGGGATCAGTGAGAAAGGCCTTCAGTGCCGCGACGCCAAACACCAGTCCCAATGCTGCCCCAAGCGCTGCGAGAATCAGGCTCTGCAGCACGATCATAGACAGAATCCGGACCGGATTCCAACCCAGGGCCGACAGTATCCCAATCTCGCGTGTACGTTCTGTTATCGACATCAGTAGCGTATTGATGATGATGACGAGTGCCATGACCATGGCCACGGTTGATACGGCCCACGTGAACGCGCGGAACATCTTCAGCACATCGTTGTTCGCACCGATCTCTCCCGACTCCAGGAACACAAGCTGGGGAAACTGCTGCCCCAGCCGCTGCTTGAGGTCGCTCAGGAACTCGGAGTCGTTGGGACTACGAACCTGCAGGCAGAACTCCATGACGTGTCCCTCGCGGTCCAGGAGGGTTTGTAGCGCGGGAAGGAGCAAGAACACAGTGCCGTCATTCCATGCGCCACTCGGCGCGCTAATGCCCGTGATCATGAATTCACGATTCCGCAGGGTAATGGTACCACCCACCTTCAGATCAAGCAATGCCGCCAGCGTGTTACCAACCACCGCGCCATTCGGCTGATCCTTTCCGGGGGTACGACCAGCACGTAGGCGCAGGCCGCGCCAGAGGAAGCTGTCATGCGGCAAGCCGCGGACCATGATATGACCCGCTTCACCCTCGACACGGATCAGGTTTGCGAGTTCACCAACCGCGGCGGTTACGCCATCGACCATTGAGAGATGCCGGCCTATGTCTTGCGGCAGGCTGGCGGACATCACTTCCACAGCGTCGCGCGAGAGGGCAAGCAGATGGATGTCGCGCTCGTTCAGGCTGCCTACCCATCCCCGCTCTAAACCGCGCGACATGGAGACCAGTGTGAAGAAACATGCTATAGCGGAGCATATGCCGAAAACTGTAAGCATGGAACGCAGCGGCCTTCGCCGCAGGTCGGACAGGGGGAGACTCAGGAAGTTCATGCGGTTCCCTCCCCCTTCTCCTCTCCTACGATACCCCCGTCCAAGAGGTGGACCCGCCGACCGGCCTGAGCGGCCAGTGCGCGGTCGTGGGTGACGACGACCAGTGCCGTGCCCTGTTTAACTCGTATCCCGGCCAGTAGGTTCAGGATCTCCGCGGAAGTGGCGGAATCAAGATTGCCTGTTGGCTCATCTGCTAGGATCAAGTCCGGCACATTGGCAAGGCTGCGTGCGATCGCCACACGCTGGCGCTCGCCGCCGGATAACTTGGCTGGCCGGTGATGCTGACGGTCCTTGAGGCCAACCCGTTCCAACAGTTCCCTCGCACGTTGTTCCCGTCGGTCGGCACCAGTGAGCACACCGAGCATGGGGATCATGATGTTCTCGAGTGCAGTGAGCGTGCCTAGTAGGTTGTAATCCTGGAAGATAAAGCCGATGCGTTGCGCTCTAATCTGGCTCCAGCCCGTCGTCGGCGTACGTCCTTCGAAGAGCACATGCCCGCCCGTAGGTGCGTCCAGTCCACTCATCAGGTGGAGCAGTGTGGATTTTCCGCTACCACTAGGCCCTATGACCGCCAGGAACTCACCCGGCATCACCGCGAGCGACACATCACGCAGAGCGACAACGCGGCCCCCATCATATTCGCGGGACACTTTCTTCAACTCAACCAGCGGATTCGCCATCCACAACCTCCCTCTCAACAGCAGTTTGCTGGTATTGATTATTTAGTATCTACTTGCATAAGTTCATGAACTTACTCTCAAGCATTTGTTCTTTACATTGATCTTTTGCCATTCGAAAGGTTGGGCATTTTCATTATAGGTTTCAACTAAGGCATCGACATGCTCGCGCAGCTGCCGAACTGACGCGAAAATTGCTCCATGGCGCGGTTTTCTCTGAAGGATGCTGAACCATATCTCAGCTTGGTTGAGCCATGATGCATGGATCTGTGTATAATGAAAATGGACGTTTTTATATCTTGTGAGCCATTTATCATTTTTGGGTTTATGCGTTCGCAGATTGTCCAATATAACATGCGCTTCCTGGTGGGAAGGCACGTCCCGTATAGTTTCATTCATAAAATCGATGAACTCGCGGCGGCACCGTCTTTTTTTGTGGAACGTCCTAATTTTTCCTTTCAGGATACCTAATGCCGTAAAGAGGGTGGTGGTCCCATGTCGTTTATACTCGTGAGCGAATCCTGTTATCGCCCGACCATTGCTCAGACGCAAATAGCCTTGTGCCCGCTCAAGCACCTGAATAGCCGGTATATTGTCTACGCAAATCACCAGGGCCCCTTCCGGCGGAGAAATATACAATCCGATAATATCAGCCGCTTTGGCGCTGAATTCAGGATCTGTCGAAATACACTAGGAACGCCTTCGCTCCAGGGCGATGCCGTTTTTCGAAAAATGCGCCATACCTGATGACCCGTTATATCGCCAAGCGCTGCAGCAATCAACGGCCCATTCCAACGGGAAAAACCCGACGGCGGTTGTTTATCAAGTACAGACAAAACCCGGCGTTCCGTAATCTCATCATATACTCGAGGCTTTCCCGAACGAGGCATGTCAAACAGCCCGTCCGTGCCGTACCCTATGAAACGCCATCGCCACTTCGATACGATGCCGGGAGTTATATCGAGACTCTCTGCTATGGCAGTCCGTTCCTCACCCGCGTCGATAAGCAGGATGATGCGCGCTCGCTTGGCCAAGCGTCTTTCTGTCTTTCCTCTACGAGTCCAACTTTCAAGTGTCGCTCGTAGTTCGTCATTGACAATAATTTTTATCGGCGCCGCCATGAATTCCCTTCACTCATTCATTTTAGTTCCGTTTATAGCATATTCATTTATTTATGCAAGTACTAGTATTTATATTGAAAAGACGAGGCATTGCTTATCCGCGATGGGTGATATGTGGAATGATCTTTTGTGTCAATTGAATTTTGATCTCATGACCAAATGTTAATCTATAGGGATTGGTAGATATGCCGATGTAGCGTTAATCGTATTCAAGTCAATTATCATACTGGCCCGATATATCATTGCAAATTTGATCCGAGTATCTGATGCAGTGACAGGCATTACACCATCATCCTCATTGTAATGTACTTGACTGTCAGACGAGTATGGCGCGTCATGCAAGAAGACGAGTTTCCATCGCGCGGTGGATACTGCAAGACGTTTCGGCAAATAGGTTATATGGCGGTCTTATTTTCTCATATTAGAGAACTCATGGCCGCTCCAGACGCCATCTATCGTCCCCGGAACCCGCAGAATTCCGATTATTACCTGTGCGTACAGGATCATTTTGAAGCCTTTCTCCAACTCGATAAAGAGCGGTTTGAACGGCAATATCTCCTATCATTTTCTTGGAAGCACCGGCACTTCTACCCCTCTTGCCACCAGAAACGGGTCGTGGAATTCGAGGAGTGACTGTGTATGTTTCCATCGGTAATAAACCGATTTCAATAAATTTGTTTTCGTTTGTTTAGAGGTGAAAGAATTCTTCACCAGCATTCGACTTTTAAGAATCAACCTTCGAAAATTTTGTTACTCCATCCCATCTGACATTATCCTGTAGGATCGATTTCCTCATAGAGTTGATTGATTTCGCATTGAATGTCGATCGTTTTTTGCAGGGCCGTAACGAGGCGGCTGGTCAGAGTGGCAAGATGACGCTGGGGGCTTAGTTTCCGATTTTTTGCAGTATTCAATTTCCGAAAGATCACCCTTGATAATCGGCGATAAATACATTATATCATACCGGAAATAACATGGTTCGTATGTTGCTGCTTCAATATACGTGGGGACAATGGTCTTTTTTTAGACACATCTTCCCGGATTCCCCCGTATATAGCCTGTCCTCGTGAAAGCTGGAATACGGGGAAGGCGTATCACGTATGGATTGACTAAAAATCGTTGGAATACAGCAAGCTTCGGGATATTTAACCCGAAGACACGTAAGGGGTGTACGAAATGAAAGTCAGTAGAGTCGGCAATATGAGGTACATGGACCGGTTTGCGGTCGAAAAGCTGGATATACCGGAAGAAATTCTCATGGAAAACGCCGGACTGGCATCGACATTTGTCATGGAGCAAGAGATTGGTATTCGGGATAAAAAATTTGTTGTGTTCTGCGGCATCGGCAACAACGGAGGCGATGGGCTCGTTGTCGCGCGAAAAATTCACAGCAACGGCGGATTGGTCAAGGTATATATCGTCGGAGATCCGGAGAAATTTAAAGGAGCGGCAAAAACCAACTGGAATGTGATCTCGAAAATCCCCGTCGAAGTCAGGATAGTCAAATCTGTCGAGGAAGTAAGAACGGAAGTACTCCACTGTCATGCAATTGTGGATGCACTGTTCGGTACCGGCTTTGACCGGGAAGCAACAGGTCTCTATAAAGAGGTGATTGAGTTAATCAATGAGAGCGGCAAATTGATTCTCAGCCTGGATATTCCCTCCGGCGTCCATGGAGACACGGGAGAGATTATGGGCGTTGCGGTAAAAGCCGATTATACGGTTACGTTCGGTCTTCCCAAAGTCGGGAATATACTCTACCCGGGATATTATCTCTGCGGGAAACTCTATGTGACACATATTTCTTTTCCACCATCTCTCCATAACAGCGATACCATAAAAGTCGAAATCAACAATTATGTGAAACTCCCGCCCAGGGAGAAAGATGTCTATAAAGGAAGCATGGGAGAAGTGCTTTTCATTGCCGGCGCAGCATCCTATTTTGGCGCGCCATATTTTTCCGCCCTGTCCTTTCTGAAGGCCGGCGGCGGGTACGCCCGTTTAGCCGCACCCGTATCCATAACATCATTCCTTGCTACAAAAGGAAGCGAGATCGTCTTTGTTCCCCAGAAGGAAACAAAGGCCGGCAGCATTTCGCTTGATAATAGAGATAGCCTGGTGGAACTCTCAGAAAAGATGGATATGGTGGTCATCGGACCGGGTTTATCGCTGGACACAGATACGCAGCAACTGGTCAGGGACCTCGTGAAGGCTATTAAAAAACCCATCCTCATCGATGGAGACGGCATTACGGCCATCGCGAATCAGCCGGAAATGATCAGAGAAAGGAAGGGGCATACTATCCTCACTCCTCATCTGGGTGAGATGGCCCGCATCACGAAGAAAGATGCCGCTGAAATCACCAGACAAAAAATAGATATATTGCAGCTCACTGCCATGTCGCTCCATGCCATTATTGTCCTGAAAGGCGCCCATTCACTGATTGGCTATCCTGACGAGAGGGTGTTTATCAACCTCAGCGGGAATCCGGGAATGGCGACAGCCGGGTCAGGCGATGTCCTCACAGGAACCATCGCCGCCATGTTCGGGCTGGGCCTTTCACTGGAGGATGCGGTAAGGAAAGGTGTGTTCATTCACGGATTTGCAGGTGATCTGGCAGCGGCTGAAAAAGGAGAAGACGGCATTACCGCCCAGGACATTCTTGAGTACCTGCCCCTGGCCATGAAATATGACAGAGAAGATCCTCCTGATGCTTTCAGAGATTTATATGAGGGCCCTTGTGTAATATAGGGGGAAAGGACGGGTAAGGTTACAACCTTCTTTCAATAATGTAGTCTGAGATCGCACGCAGCGATGCTTTTGGTTCAGAATCGGGAAAAGACTCCAGGAAGCCTTTCCCTTCGTCGATATACGCCTTTGCCTTGTTGAGGGAGTAATTGACGCCGTCGTAACGGTGGATCAGATCGACAACGCACGCGATGGCCTGTTCGCTCTTCTCTTTGTTCTCAATAACTTTTTTGATTACGCTCTTCTCGTCCGGAGTGCATTTTTTCATGGCACGGATAAGAGGGAGGGTTATTTTCCCCTCGTCCAGATCCTTGCCGATGGCCTTACCGAATTCTTCTTCCTTTGCCACATAATCAAGGGTGTCGTCGGTGATCTGAAAGGCGGAGCCGAGCCGCATGCCGAACCGTGTCAAAGATTCTATCTGCGCTTCTGAGGCATTTCCCAGAATGCCCCCCACGGCACATGCAGCAGAGATGAGAACGGCGGTTTTTTTCTCGATGATGGTAAGATATTCTCTCTCGGTTAAATTGATATCACCGCACTTGACCAGCTGAAAAACCTCCCCTTCGGACATGGTGTTTGTCGTTGCGGAAAGGAGTTTGATAATGGCAAGATTGCCGTGTTCCGTCATAAGCTTAAAAGACTTGGAATAGAGAAAATCACCCACGAGGACACTCGCGGCGTTTCCCCAAACGTTGTTTGCCGAAATTTTACCCCGGCGCGTTTCCGCCGCATCAATGACGTCATCGTGAAGGAGCGTGGCCGTATGGATAAATTCAATCACGGCAGATAAGGGGTAGCGGCTCTCTCCCCTGTAGCCGCAGAGCGCTGATGATGCCAAAAGCATGAGGGGCCTGAACCTTTTCCCGCCGCTCCCGATGAGGTGATGGATGATTTCAGGGATGAGATGCACCTCGGAACGGAGGTACATCTCCATGTGTTCTTCCACACTCTTTAAATCCTCACCGTAGTAAAGGAAGACATCCTGAATCTGCATAAATCAACGATCCTTTTTTTATCTACAATCCCAAATCTTCATTAATCAGAACGACCTTCACCCTTCCTTTCGGAAAGGATTTCTCCGTGATCGTCCATGTATTACAGATGCGGTCCTTGCTCTTGCATTCTTCGCAGTACGAGGTCTTGGCGCAGGGTGTTTTCAAGCCCAGCCGTATGGCATTCATCGGCGCGGCAAAATTCTTGATCCGCATCATGGCGTCTTCCAAATCAGCGACTATTTTATTTCGCCCGATCAAGACGATGACGTCCTTTGGTCCAAAGGTAAGCGCCGCGACACGATTGCCGATCATATCCAGGTTCACTAACATTCCCGCTTCGGTGAGCGCGTTGGTTCCCGTAATCAACAGATCAACCAGAAGCGATTGCCTCCGGCGTTCCCAGGATTCTTCGCGTGTGATGGTTTTGTCAAAGGTATCGAGAACCTTCATTTTTTTGTTGCTCTTGAGCGCATCATAAAGGCCGGTAGCCACGAACGTCATGGAACCACCCCAGGCAACACTCTTTGCCCCCGTTTTGGGAATAATTTCTTCAAGAACGATTTTTTTCGCAGCAACAGCATTTTCCGCGATAAATACCTCAAAATTATTCGCTTCCAATGATTTTTTTATATCATCGAGCCTAATCCGCCAGAAGCTTTCAACGGGTTCGTTCATACCTCACCTCCTGCTTTGATATACTCAATTTTGTGACATTATGGATAAATGAATGTTTCTTGTCAAGCCAGTATATTTTGATTTCCCTCATATTTTCATGGTACAAAAAATAATCGCATTTCCAGTATGGATACACACCATGGATGACCACGAATTCAGACAGCTTCTTGATCGTCTCAGCCTTTCCTGGCAAGGCTATGCCAAGGTGAGAAAAAGCGTCAAAAAACGCATTTGCCGTCACATGCAGAAGTGTGGTTATCAAACCATGGATGACTATTTGCGCGCCCTGGATAATCCTGAGATTCTGAAAGAAGTTGAACACCTGCTCTGTGTTTCCATCAGCCATTTTTTCCGTGATCAATATTTATGGAAGATTTTGGCAGAAGAAATTCTCCCTGATATCATCAGAAGGCATCACGAAAGAATTAACGTGTGGTCGGCAGGGTGTGCCCTGGGACAAGAGGTGTACAGTTTTGCCATACTATGGGATACGCTGAAAAGCAGATTTGACCGGCTTCCCCGACTTCTTATCCACGCTACCGACAGTAATCCCGGGTACCTGGAAAAGGCCGGGGAAGGGGCTTACCGGAGCAGCAGCCTGAAAGGATTATTGGGAGAGATAAGGAAAAGTTATTTGCGTGTATCGGGAGACGGATCGAATTACCTTTTTGCTGATTATTTAAAGAAGGACATTACATGGCAATTACATAACTTGATGAAACAGCCGCCCCCTGCGGGGATGTTTCAAATTATATTCTTACGAAACAACCTGCTTACCTATTATCGTGAGGAAAGCAGAATTCCGGTCATCCTAAAGATTGTCGATAGCCTGGATGACGGGGGCTTTCTCATCGTCGGCTGTCATGAGAAACTGCCTTCCGAAAGCCGCATGCTTTCCCAATGTAAAAAATGCGCCTGCATCTATCAAAAGACGCACAATACCATACCGCGTCTTTCGGAGTGATTGGCAGCATACGCCTACTCTTCAGGACAAATCCACAGGATTTGACTTTTACTCACGAATACTACCTTGCCGCTGAGTCCACCGGGGATTGTCGCATTAAATAATACGATGAAAGGATCTGCACCCGTGTTGAGCAAGTCAGAAAGTCTATCCTGATCCTTGATATTCACATTGCCCTTGACATGAGAGCCATCCGTCAGGCGGATATTTGCTTTCCTTATTTTCATATCTTCAGACATACTCATACGCGCATTTTACATCTTCAATATTCATTGTGCAACCTTTGAATACTATATCTCGGGTCATTGCGAGGGTCAGCCGAAACATTGAACGAGGAAAGGAAAGGGGAAGCTATATGATGTCCCATTACAGTCGGGATGATTATTTCTCCCGCACTTTAGCCTGGACGAATACGAAGGGGGTAAAGGGGGATACCACACACGTATGCAGGTGTACGTTAAATAACTTTTTTCATTGCCGCAATCGCAATTTCAATCTGATCGTCCGTCGGTTCTCTGGTAGTAATCTTTTGCAGCATTAAGCCGGGCCAGCTCAGGAAGTGTACCCATTTCACGTTTCTATGCTTCCCGGTAAACCGGATAACTTCATAGGAAATGCCGGCAATAACGGGAAGAAGCATTAGTTTATACAAAACCCTGTGCACAAAATCAGGCCGTCCCAGTAACGAAAACACCAAAATGGCGGTTACCATGACGACAAGCAAAAAACTCGTTCCGCAACGCGGATGCCGTGTTGAGAACTTCCTGACATTATCCACGGTTAATTCCTGGCCGTTTTCCCAGGCGAATACGGTTTTATGTTCTGCCCCATGATACATAAACACACGCCGCATATCTTCCATCAGCAGGGTAGAGCCTAAAAAACACAAAAAAATCCCCAGGCGAATACATCCTTCCACTATGTTCAAGAGAAGCGTGCTGGATATAGCACTTTTCAATAAAGTAAAACAGTACGCGGGTATAACAACGAAAAATACTATCGATGCCGCGAAACTGATCATTACCGAAACCGTCATTTCCCATTTTTGCGGCTTCTTTTCATTTTCCATGAGCGCCAGTTCAGCAGAAAATAAGAGGCTTTTCATACCGATCACCATCATTTCCATCAAAGTGACGAATCCACGGACAAACGCAAATCCCAGGATCTTATACCTCTTGGTGAGCGGAATATAATACCGTTCCTGAATGGCGATCTCCTTGTCAGGTTTTCTGACGGCAGAAGCGATCTTATTTCCGTGCCGCATCATGACGCCTTCGATTATTGCCTGTCCGCCGGCGATGTCTTCCGGACGAGGCTTTCCATTCGTTGTTTTCGTAATCATTCCCTCTCCTGGCGCTTACGATTTCACCTCTTCGCAAAGGATGCGATCAGAAACGGCCATCATAAATTCCCTAACTCTACACCAGTAGTAATTAATTCTTCATTTCTGACGTGCAATGCGGACACCTGGTGGCTTTAATAGGGATGACTGAAAGACAGAACGAACACTCCTTTGTAGCAGGATCAGGAGGAGGTGCTTCTTTTTTCAATTTGTTTATGTTCTTAATGACCAGAAAGACCGAAAATGCGACAATCAAGAAACTTATGATTGTATTAATGAAGATGCCTACGTTGATTGAAACAGCTCCAGCAGCCTTGGCTGCGGCGAGGCTGGCATATGGGCCCGCCGCGGTCCCTTCCTTGATTACCAGGAATAAGTTGGAAAAGTCCACATTGCCAAGAAGCAGGCCGATGGGGGGCATAAGGACATCATCAACCAGGGACTTTACGATGGTGCCGAATGCTGCCCCGATGATAATACCAACTGCCATATCAACAACATTGCCGCGCATGGCAAACTCTTTAAATTCTTTCAGCATGGCCTTATTCACCTTTCCTTTTGTTATGAAGGCCCCACAACCTTTATTGGTTGAGGGGCCTTCATTTTTTCAGGCTGTTACATAATCATTTCAAGAGACACACGAATGCACTATTTTACCACAGTTCCCTGAGCAACAGCTTGTACTCTCCGGTTCTTTGCTCTGCCCTCCTTTGTCTTATTGGAGGCAATGGGTTTCTCCAAACCATAACCGACGGCCGTAAGGCGATCCTTCTCAATACCGAATTTGGTGGTAAGATATTTCATCACACTATTGGCCCGAGCCTGTGACAATTTCTTATTAAACGCTGCCTTCCCTACGTTATCCGTATGACCTTGAATCTCCATCTTCGCGTCGGGGTGTTCTTTCATAAAGTCAGCAACCTTCTTGATCTCATTGTGGTACTTGGGCTGGATGTTGGATTTTCCCGTTGCGAATAGTATGTTGAGAGTCATGGTAACGGGTTCCGCTGCGACGACTACCGGTGCTGCTTCTGCCGGCGCTTTAACTTCTTGCACTACTGGCTTTGGTTCTTCCTTCACGATCGGCTTCGGTTCACCCTTCTTCAGGAAAACCGTTTCCACGAAATTCGACATGGCATCAGGTGAAGAAATGCTGTCTCCCGTTACCATAGAACCACACTTACCGGCATCGGCAACCGCCTGCATTACCTTTCTGCCGGCGGCGCTCTCCCCGATATGGACGGTATAGATACACACCCTGTCACCATAGGCGCTCTTCATTCTCTGTGCCGCTGCGACGGGATTGTACATCTCCATATCCTCACCGTCGCTGAAGGCGATAACGGCCAACTGACCGGTCTGGGACTTGAGGTCAGCTGTTACACCATCAAGGGCTGCATCCAGGGGGCTGAAGCCACTCCCTACTTTTAAAGGCGCGATGGCATCCGGCAGGGCCGACTTTGAATAGTCGCCTGGTCCCAAAAGCGCCTGCGTCGTCGTACCAGCGAATGGTTTGAACTGGCCGAAGGCACGTGAGGCCGAAGTAAGTTTCAGGTCGGGAATTGTCTCGTTAAAGAGTTTGACGAGAGATTGCTCCTGGCTCAACTTGCTTTTGCCCTTGTACATATCATTCATCGATAAGGTGGAATCATAGATGACCGCGAAGGCATCGACCTTCTGGACAAGCTCGCCCGCTGCCACCTTCGCCCGCAGGTCGTGAGATGCCGCCTCGGCTGTGAAAACGTTGGTAAATCCGGTGAGTAAAAGTGCTAACATCATACACAACAACCATTTTGAATACCTATTTCCCATATTAACGTCTCCTTTCTTCTTTGTGATTAATTTTCCTGAGCTTGGGCACCATCTATGATGGTAAACTGATACGCGACAAGCATCTTATAGTAATTCGCTTTTTACTATAAATAATATATCTGAATTTGTAAACATAATTTATCTACATGAGCAATACCTAATGGTTAACGGATCCCCACACCAATTTTGGGATCTTTTTCAAAAGAAAGGAGTGTCAGGCCATCATCCGTTTCAGCCGCCAGAAGCATTCCCTGGGATTCGATACCCATGAGCTTCGTCGGTTTCAGATTTGCCACAATCACAATCTTTTTGCCGATGAGTTCCTCGGGCTTGTAATCCTTTGCGATACCGGCGACAAGAGTCCTTTCTTCACCCATGTCAATCTTTAACTTCAGGAGCTTGCCGGATTTGGGAACGGCCTCCGCCTCGATGACCTTTGCCACGCGCAGATCTATTCTTTCGAAATCCGCATAATCAATTTGTGGCTTTAGCGCTTGAAGCGTATCTTCTTTCACTTTCGGTTTCTCCCTTTCTTTTTCATAGGCGACCCTCGGGAAGAGCGCCTCGGATCTCTTGAGACTATTGCCGGAAGTGATGCCTCCCCAGAGGCGAATACTGGAAAAATCCTGCGAAGCCACGTCAGTGATACCAAGTTGATCCGCAATCTTCTGTGCTGAACCTGGCATGAACGGCAAAATCAAGATCGCAATGATCCGGAGCGATTCCAGGAGATTATAGACAACCGCTTCCAGTCTGTCTTTACTTGCGGCATCCTGGGCAAGTTTCCACGGCTCCTGTTCGACAATATACTTATTCGTCATGTTGATAAAATCCCAGGTGGCAATCAGGGCTTTATGGAGCGCGAGTTCCCTGAAGCTGCCCTCTACCTCGGATACGGTTTTGCCTGCCGCTTCCATGAGCAGCCTGTCTTCTTCAGATAGCGGGCGGGCCTCCGGCACCTTTCCGGCGCAGTATTTCATCGCCATGGTCATGGTTCTGCTTACCAGATTGCCCAGATCATTGGCCAGATCAGAGTTTATCCGCTGGACGAAACTTTCTTCACTGAAGCTGGAATCGAGGCCGAACACCATCTCCCTCAGGAGAAAATAGCGGAAGGGGTCAAGCCCGTATTTATCTTTCAGCTCCAGGGGCCTGACCACATTGCCAAGACTTTTGGACATTTTGCTCTGATCCACAACCCAATACCCGTGGACGTTCAGATGCCGGTAAGGTTCAATACCCGCTGCCTTGAGCATTGTGGGCCAGTAGATGCCATGCGGTTTGAGAATGTCTTTGGCGATAAGGTGTTCGGCGCGGGGCCAGAATTTACGGAAATTATCCCCTTCCGGATACCCGAGGGCGGTAATATAGTTGATGAGGGCGTCAAACCAGACGTAGGTAACGTAATTATCATCAAAGGGAAGCGTAATCCCCCACTCCAACCTGCTCTTCGGTCTCGAAATACATAAATCCTCTAAAGGCTCCCTTAAAAAGGCAAGAACCTCATTTTTATAACGCTCCGGCCTGATGAAATCAGGATGTTCCTTAATATACTCTTTGAGCCATTCCTGATATTTGCTCATTCTGAAAAAGTAATTGTTCTCTTTCCGGTACTCTGGAGCTGCCTTATGATCGGGGCAAAGCCCGTTTTCCAGTTCCTTCTCCATGTAAAATCGTTCGCAGCCGACACAGTAGTATCCCTCGTATTTCCCAAAATAGATATCACCGTCGTCATAGACCTTTTGCAGAATAAGCCTGACCGTCTCAATATGGTTGGTATCGGTCGTTCTTATGAAATAGTCATTGCTGATGGCAAGTTCGGGCCACAAATTCCTGAACTGACCGCTAATGCCATCTGCATACTCTTTCGGTGTCGTACCTGCCAACCGGGCAGCCTCCACGATCTTGTCGCCATGTTCATCTGTTCCGGTCACAAAAAAAGTCCTGTCCCCGGAGAGGCGATGAAATCTGGCCAGAACATCAGCCACAATAGTGGTGTACGCATGGCCGATATGAGGTGAGGCATTGACATAATATATCGGTGTGGTGATAAAGTACGTTTTTCCCACGAATAACCCTCTTTTCAAAAATCCTTGGTATGAGAAGCCCCTTACCGCTAAAGATCTTCAATATTCACGGTAATTTCCTTGCCGTTCTCCAGTTCTACAACTATCTCCCCTTTAAAGATGTTTTGCCTTATGATTTTACCGCGACCTTCCGCAGTGTTTATTACCTTGCCACACTTTGGTATGTCCTTTTTCATGTTCTGGTATACGTCGTATTCAAATGCCAGGCAACACATTAATCTGCCGCACAATCCTGATATTTTCTCCGGGTTCAATGACACACTCTGTTCTTTGGCCATCTTCACAGAAACACGGTCCAGATTGGGTATAAGATTTGCGCAGCATACCTCCCGCCCGCAAATCCCCAAGCCCTTCACCATACGGGCCTCGTGCCTGGCACCAATCTGCCTTAACTCGATCCTTATCTTGAACCGCTGAACCAGGTCCTTTACAAGCTCTCTGAAATCTACGCGGCTTTCCGCGGTGAAATAAAATATTATCTGGCTTTTATCAAACAGGCATTCCACGTCTATCAGCTTCATGGGAAGTTCTCGCTCCCTAATCTTGTCCAGACAAAACTGACGGGCCTCCTGTTCCATTGCTTCATTTTCTTTTCTGATTTTTAAGTCATCATCTGTAGCCTTACGAACAACGCTTTTCAGACCGATCGGCAGTTTATAGATTGGCACAGACTTTACCTCCGTGATCACTGTGCCTAATGACGTGCCATTTTCCGTATTGACGATCACGTGATCATTCTTTTCCAACTTCTGATCAGAGGCGTCGAAGCTGTATATTTTCCCATCTTTTCTGAATCGTATCCCAACAATATTTTTCAGAGTGCTTTACTCCTTTTCCCATTAATTATTACTGTATCACGATGAAATCAAATCATTCGCCATAGCGGCTGAGTTTAAACATCATGGCCTCTATTGTCAATTGTTTATTGGCGTTCTGGTTTATCGCATAGAATGCTTGTTCCACCGCTAGTATGCTTTTAAGAATATCCCGGCCGGATACATTTTCCGCAACGGATTTTACAATGTCGATGTGATCCTGATTGATAACCCGATCCATCTCGCCAGTTTCTTTGTAGACCAGCGCATCCCGATAACCGGTCATTAAGATGCCGAGCTTTTCCGTAATTTCTTTTCTTTCGTGTCCGAAATCATGGGCAATAGATAACAATCCAAGGGGATCTTTCATCCTTATTTTTGACATTACATCAAGGACAGCGTCTCTCATCTCCAGATAGGAATCATCATGTAACGTCATCGCTTTCCCAATACTCCCGCCGGATATCAAAGAAATGAGAAAGGATGTCTGGGCATCCAGTGATAATTTATCGCGCAAATATGATGAAATGGTTTCTCGCTGCAGAGGATTAAACCGCAAATGCTGGCATCGCGAGAGAACAGTCATAGGAAGCTGATGTGGACGCGCCGTAATCAATATCAATATATTAGATGCAGATGGTTCTTCCAGTGTCTTCAAAAGGGCGTTCGCTGAAACAATATTCATTCTATCGGCATCGTCAATGATGAAAATCCGCTTTCTTCCTTCAAGGGGTCTGAATTTCATCTGCTCCTGAAGCTCTCTGATTTCCTTAACTTTTATAAATTGACCTTCCGCTTTTATCGTAACAACATCGGGATGATTTCCGCGATGTATCTTTACGCAGGAAAGGCATTCATTGCAGGCATCACTACTGTTGCTTCTGCAATTCAGGACTTTGGCAAAAACCTCTGCTACGGTCCTTTTTCCAACACCCTCCATTCCGTAAAAAAGATAGGCATGAGGGATCCTATTTCTTGACACTGCGGTCTGAAGGACATTTATCTGTTTTTCATGACCATAAATATCTTTGAAGGACATATATATAATTGATGAACTCAAAAATTATCAATTCCGTGATAGGGTGCCATTCTCCAACGGGCGCACAATGAGGGGAAAAACCGTTTTGCGCGTCTTAATCATGCGTTGTAACAACTTTCCTTGGTTGCTGTTGCCATACAACACGGACTGGGGTTTTGCAACAGGGAATTTTCAAAGGGTTCCCTGCGTGATGTGAATAATTGAAGTCCTCCGCGTTTATAATTTCTTATTAATGAATAACGAAAGATGGCTACAGATTTCTTGATGAACTGTTTCGATATCTCTAGTGCTATTGATGACCCTGAATTGTTTTGTATCCTGTTCTGCGAGGAAAAGATACCCCGCTCTCACTCTCCTGTGAAATTCCAAATCCTCTCTTTCAAATCGATCCTCCGCTGAACCCTCCTTTATTCGGGATATTCTATTCATGGCTCTTTTCAAACCGACCTCCACCGGCAGATCGAGAAGGATGGTTAATCCCGGTTTTAGATTCGCCGAGGAAAAGTCATTAATAACCCTGATAATATCAACATCTAATCCCCTGCCGAAGCCTTGATAGGCAAGCGTTGCATGATAAAACCGGTCGCATAACACCACCGTGCCTTCTTTAAGTGCCGGAATGATCACATCTCTCACATGCTGGGACCTGGCTGCCAAGAAAAGGAGAAGCTCTGCTTCGCTGTTAATTTCCCCCAACGACCCTTTATTTAAAAGAATCTCTCTGATTTTTTTGCCAAGGGGAGTTCCTCCCGGTTCTTCCGTAATTATGAAAGGGACACGGCTTTGTTTCAGATACTCTCCGGCACGCTTAATCTGGGTGGTTTTTCCACATCCTTCGATACCCTCAAAGGTAATAAATTGTCCCATTATTACACCCTAAACAAGGAGCCCATGACCTTCGATTAACAAAAACAGAAGAGGGGAAAACATCCCTCCTTTATCAAGGTGGATGACTTCCCCCTTTTGATCGCTATCTCTCTGCTGAGAGTCTATTTCTCTTCTCCCGACACGATCGCTTCCACAGGACACTGCTCGGCACAAGTCCCGCAATCAGTACAAAGCTTGGGATCAATAACATATTTTTCTTCTCCTTCACTGATTGCTTCAGCGGGACATTCACTTTCGCAAGCGCCACAGGCAATGCATTCATCTGTAATTACGTACGCCATTTCATCTTCTCCTTATATTTTTTATTTTTACTGGCTTTCCAATAAGCCCTGCTGTTCAATTACTCGTAAAGAATTTTATTTTCTAAAATCTACCCTACGGAAACGACTTCTTTCACACCCGGAACTTCCTTTTGAAGATATTTCTGTATCCCCATTTTCAGTGTCATCTGAGACATGGGACAACCATGACAGGCGCCCAGCAGTTTTACTTTGACAATTCCCTCATCAGTCACTTCCACCAGCTCTACATCCCCCCCGTCAGCCTGAAGATTTGGCCGGACACGCTCTATGGCGCTGCGCACTTTTTCCTTCATACTACACCCTCCGTTATTCTAGATATCAAAGGCTAACGGCACAAGATCAAGAATTCTGTTAGTCTCTAATATTGCCTCCCGCGACTTAATGAGGCATCTCCTTTATCATTTTGCTGGCGACATCTTTTGCCACATCAGGAAGCTTTGGCTTTATTAGAATGTAATCCTCTGCTTCGTGATGACCTGCTTTCCAGAGAATTTTACCGGATGAGGCATCGATCATTTTCATCCCGAAGCCTACCTTGGCTACCTTGTTATCGTTTTCCCTCGTGTAAAGCCAGTAGTCAACATTTACTAAAAGAAAAGCATCAACTTTAGTTATTTCACCAATTATTTTACTTAATTCAGGATCGGAGAAGTTAACCGTTTTAAGTTTGGCAATATAATCGAGGTAAGCCGTACGAAAACCCCCATTGGCTTGAAGCTGTTTATTGATTATATCCGCAGCTACAACATCCTCGAACCACTGTTTCTCAACGAGTACCCCTGCGATGACCTGATCAACAACACCTCTTGCGTCTTCGTATGTCCCCACATCAACGGGCAATACTCCTATTCTTTTCGGATGGAAATCACTTGCTTCGGGAGCAACTTGGGAATAGCGAATACCACTACAACCAAAAAATGTAAAAACCAGCAGTGCCACTAAGGATACTACGCACGTTTTTTTTGGTATCACGGCAACCCCCTTTCTATTCAAAGCCCGATATCTATGTAAGAGAAAACCACAGCAGGGAACTTAAGCCAGCTATAATATAAGTAGTTTCCAGAATTCCTTCCTGAACCACCCCGGAAAACGCCGACCTTCTATCATAAAGTTTAAAATAAATCCATACAAAAAATATGCACGGCAACAGGGCAAAACCAACGGACGAAGTCCATCCTAAGTAACTGGAAATAAAGAGGAGGAGGATCAGCAAAATGAGTATCCCCTGCAATAGAACCTGGGTACGCTCTTTCCCGATGAGGACGGGTATAGTTTCTCTCCCGATGAGCCTGTCGCTCTGAATATCCAGGACATCAGACATGGCCGAACGAACAAATACAATCCCAAAAGTGAATAGAAACGAGACTATGACACCAGGTGTAATCGCAAGACTGATTTCAAACTGGGGCAATGCCGCGGCGACCACAGCCCAGGCAGTGGCTGTAGAGATATTTTTCGAACCGGGCAGATCTTTCAAACTGTTAAAACGCCAATTACCGGGCAATATTCTTGTATTGTAAAGCACACCAAACGTCGAAATGCAAAATATTAACACAAATGCATTTATACCGGCACTGAAAGAACTGATGAGGACCAGAATCATAGAGATAACCGCCGCCGCGACATACGCCTTCTCGTGCTTTCGATACGACTCTTCCCTGAATGAACCGATAACAGTGCTGGTTTTTCTGTCAATAATACGATTAAGGGTATGCATGGAATACACGAAAAGGGATGTGATCAAAATATTGATTGCATTCACATGAAGTCTCTGCAAGAGCATGCAGGCGAGAGACAGGCAACCGGCTCCAAGTGCAGAATAGATATCTGTTTTGACAGTAAATACCCATACTTTAAAAAGCTTCTTGACATTTTTACTTTTTTCACTCTGGCGGATAGCGATACCGTCTACCACGCGGTCTATAATCCAGTTCGGCGTTGATGCACCGGCAGAGACACCGATTTCATGATACTGGTTTACAGGGATCTCATTTAATTCGTCTGCCGTTTCTATATGAAATGTCGGTTTACCCTGACGCTCTGAAATCTTGGCCAGCCGTTTCGTATTTGCACTATTCCTGCCACCCACAATAAACATGGCCTCCGTCTCTGCAGTAAGACTTTTCACCTCTGCCTGTCTTTTTTCTGTGGAATCGCATATAGTATCAAAGACCACAGTATCAGGAAATCTCTCTTTGATCCTGTGTACAATTTCTATGAATTCGTCCATGTTCTGCGTCGTCTGAGCAACCACACACACATTACCCAAGCGAGGAAGATTCTCAACTTCATGAATACTTCCTATAACAATACCTCTCCCGTAGGCATAACCCAAGAGACCATTCACCTCCGGATGTTCCTTGTCTCCGATGATAAGAACGGTATAATTCATGGATACATGTTTTTTAATAATAGCCTGGACGTGGGCCACCTTCGGGCAGGTGGCATCAATGATCCTGATTCCTTTCTGCTTGATTTTATTTCTTTCTCCCGGTGATATGCCGTGAGCCCTGATGATAATCGTGGAAGCTTTACTAGATGCATCAATTTCATCGATATCAGTAATGGGAATAACTCCCCTTGTCCTCAGGACTTCGATCGTTTGGGGATTGTGAATCAGGGGACCATACGTATAAATATTTTCTTTCCCCTTGCGTTGGGCAATATCGAGAACCATATCCACCGCCCTTCTCACGCCCATGCAAAATCCCGCTGTTTTGGCTAGCTTCACACCCATTTGTTTTGTGTTACCGTTACCCTCTCATCACTTGATCAATACATTACGTGCGACAGGAGTGTTACCTTTTCATACCATTACTGTTCAGGAGGTTATGATCATTCCAATTATGTTTTTAAATAAATAAAGAACTCCTTGTTGCCTTTAGGCCCCATAAGGGGGGATTCGATTACCCCGACAACGGTAAGTTTCAATCCCACAGAAAACTCCTTTATCTCCTCTATTACCTTCTTATGAACTTCAGGATTCTTTATCACACCTCGTTTTTCAACCTCCCCACGTCCCGCCTCGAACTGAGGTTTAATCAGGGCAAGGATGACGGCGTTATTTTTTTTGATAAGCTTCAGCACGGCGGGAATCACAAGTTTGAGTGAAATAAATGCAGCATCTACTGTGGCCATATCGATGGCGTCCTCAATTCCTGCGCCCTCAAAGTACCGGATGTTTGTCCGCTCAATACATACTACACGTTTATCTATCCTGAGTTTCCATGCTAACTGACCGTAACCGACATCGAGGGCATAGACCTTTGTCGCCCCTTCCTGAAGGAGACAGTCGGTAAACCCGCCGGTGGATGCCCCTACATCAAGCACTACTCTGCCAGTGACATCAATACCAAATTCCCGCAGAGCCCCTTGAAGCTTCAATCCCCCCCTGCTCACATAGGGATTGTCCTCTCCCTTGATCCTGATATCCGCGTCCGGGAACACAAGAGCCCCTGCCTTATCCATCCTGGTTTCCCCTACAAATACCGCCGCCGACATAATGAGTGCCCGGGCTCTTTCCCGGGTCGGGCAGATATCCTTGTCCACCAGCAACCTGTCTAATCTGACTTTCTTGATTTTATTACCCATGAGAAGAACTTTACGAGATTGAAAAATTGCTTCGTGAAGGGCGAATCAAAGATTATGAATGCTCCCCTTTGTCCGTCATACGCCGGGCGGCTTCCATGATACCCTCTTTGTCAATGCCATGTATCTTTCTCAATTCACCCTGTGAGGCATGCTCAACAAATTCATCCTTGATGCCAAGTCTCTTTACGATAGCATCACCAATACCCTTTTCTGCGAGCAATTCCAGCATGGCGCTCCCGAACCCCCCTATCAGTACATTTTCTTCCACAGTGATGATCCGCTTGAGAGACTTTGCCGTATCGCACAGTAGTTTTTCGTCAAGGGGTTTGACAAAACGGGCATTGATGACCCGGACGTTGATTCCCTGTTCTTTCAATCTTTCAGCAGCAGCAATGGCAGGATAGACTGTAGAGCCGACCGCTACAATGGCCATCTCCGCATTTTCTCCGTTAACTACAATTTCTCCTTTTCCTATTTCCAGAGAAACGGGAAACTCATCAATGGCAACACCTATTCCCCGACCTCGGGGATATCGGATGGATGCGGGTCTGCCGCACTCCACCGCTGTTTTCAGCATATGCTGGAGTTCATTTTCATCCTTGGGAGCCATCACTGTAATATTCGGAATTGAACGGAGATATGAATAATCAAAGAGTCCGTGATGAGTGGGGCCGTCTGATCCCACAAAGCCCCCCCGATCAAGGGTAAAGACAACAGGCAGATTCTGCAAACAGACATCATGGATGATCTGGTCATAGGCCCTCTGCAAAAATGTAGAATATATGGCCACTACCGGAATCAATCCTCCTGCGGCTAACCCGGCGGCAAAAGTAACGCCATGCTGTTCGGCCATACCCACATCATAGAAACGACCGGGGTACTTCCTGGCAAATTCATCGAGCCCTGTACCCTCGCTCATGGCTGCGGTAACCGTGACAATCTTGGGATCATCGTGGGCCAGTTTTACAATCGTCTGCCCGAACATTCTTGTGTAAGACAACGGTATAGCGTTGCTGTCTATAGGCTCTCCCGTTTCCACCTTAAAGGGCGCGATGCCATGGAACTTTGCAGGATCGTCCTCGGCAAATTTGTAGCCCATCCCCTTTTTCGTTATGACATGCACCAGAACAGGGCCTTTCAATTTTTTCACATTCTGCAGGTTCTTAATGAGATTATCCATGCGGTGTCCTTCCAAAGGGCCTACATAGGTAAAACCCAGCTCTTCAAAAAGCGCGCCTGGAATGACCAGCGCTTTCAGAGACTCCTCCACCTGCTTTGTAAATTTCAGCATCTGTTCTCCGATGGAGGGTATGGATTTCAGGAATTGTTTTGCCTCCGTCCTGAACTTTGTAACAGTATTACCGGTCATCACACGGTTCAGATATGAAGACATGGCTCCCACATTTGGTGAAATGCACATCTCATTATCATTCAGTATGATGATCATGTCCTTCTGGCGGTCCCCCGCCCAGTTCAAAGCCTCAAAAGCCATGCCCGCCGCAATGGAACCGTCACCGATGACCGCGATAGTTTTAAAATCGCCCCCGGTGAGACACCTCGCTTCGGTGATACCTGTCGCCGCGGAAATGGAAGTACTGCTGTGCCCGGCGTTAAAGGCATCGTAGGGACTCTCCTCCCTCCTGGGAAAGCCGCTGATCCCTCCCTTTTTCCTGAGAGTATGGAACATATCTTTGCGACCCGTGATGATCTTATGCGCATAGGACTGATGTCCCACATCCCAGATGAGCTTATCCCTGGGAGTGTCAAACACAAAATGAATTGCCAGCGTCAATTCGACCGTTCCCAGAGACGATGCCAGGTGGCCGCCGTTTTTGGAAACTGTCTCAATAATCTTTTTTCGGATCTCTCCGGCAAGTCTGTTCAACTTGGTAATATCGAGCTTCCTGATGTCTTCAGGGAAATTGATTGTCGTGAGGATACTGTTTTCTTTGTCTACGTTACTCATCATCGCTTCCTTTAGAACTTCCTCTCCACGATATACTTGGCAATCATCCTCAGCGGATCCGCTCTGTGATCAAAGCGTGTTATCGCAAAGAGCGCACTCTCCACAAGTTCGCCGGCCTTTTTCCGGGACGCCTCAAGACCCATGAGGGCGGGATACGTAACCTTGCCACGCTTGGCGTCGCTTCCCGTACCCTTCCCGAGGAGTGTCGGATCTCCTTCCACATTGAGGATATCATCAGCTATCTGAAACGCGAGACCCACATTCCTCCCATACGATACAAGTGCGTTGAGTTCAACCTCGCCTGCGTTTGCCAATATCGCCCCTGCTTTCACCGCAGCCGTAATCATCGCCCCTGTTTTACGCGTGTGAATGTAGTGCAAAACTTCACTTTCTACTGTTTTCCCCTCCGATTGGACATCAACCACCTGACCTCCTACCATACCGAAGTAGCCTGCCGCTTCAGCAATATCACGAATTACGGCAAGCAGCTTTTCCGGCGCAATTTTTTCCATCAGCTTGATCTCGGACATAAGACGGAAGGCCTCCGTGAGAAGGGCGTCACCGGCCAGGATGGCGATATCTTCTCCGAACACCTTGTGGCTTGTAAGTCTTCCCCTCCGGTAATCGTCGTCATCAATGGCGGGCAGGTCGTCGTGGATGAGGGAATAGGTATGGATAAGCTCCAGTGCGCAGGCCACGGGAAGAACCGATTCCACCTTTCCCCCCGCCGCCTCGACAGATGCCATGCATAAAATCGGCCTGATTCTTTTCCCTCCCGCAAACACGCTGTACCGGACCGCTTTAAAGATCACCGGCGGATAGTTTTCTTCGGGAGGGAGATATCTCTCCAGAGCATCATCGGTAATTTTTTTTCTCTCCTCTAAATACGCGCTCAACGATATACTATGATTCGGACTCATTTTCTTCCACCTGAAACGATTTGATCACCAATCCCTCTTCCTGCTTGAGGAGCATTTCCACCCTTCGTTCCGCCTCGTCAAGCTTCCGGGAACATACGCGGGCGAGCTTTATTCCCTCTTCAAATGCCTTGAGGGATTCTTCCAGGCTCATATCTCCCGCTTCCATTTTTCTCACTATGTCCTCTAATCTCCCGAAGGCGTCTTCAAATTTATCCTTTGCCATGGTTCACTTCTCCTGATTGATATCCGTTACTCTCGCTCGAAAACTGCCTGACGAAACTGTGACATCCACATTGCTGCCCACGGTCACCGATGCCGCCTCTTTTATAATAAAACCCTCCGGAAGCTTTTTTACGATGCTGTATCCTCTTTTCAGCACTGCCAGGGGACTCAATGTGTCAAGGACGGCAATGTTTTTTTCCGCCCTTACCCTGAATCGTTTTGCCATATCATACCATCCGGCTATCATATTCTTCATAGCATTTTCAAGGGCAAACCGATGATCGCGGATCTTCACAAGGGGATTGGCATGGTGCAGGCGGACTTCCAGATTGTTAAGCTTTGGCCTCTGGACAGCTTTTTTATAGTCAAGGTTGACTTTCAATCTTTCCAGACGGTCATCAATGAGTAACCTCAGGTCTGCTATCCTCCTTTTCGGGTCTTTCACCCGCCCTCCTGACAGCGTTACCTGCTCACGAAGCGCTGCCAGCATCCGTCGCTGAAGATTGATCAATCGTATTACAAGGGTTTCCAATGATGCGATAAGCTCTCTTCTTACCGGCACAGCCAACTCTGCCGCCGCCGACGGGGTCGGCGCCCGGAGATCTGCAACAAAATCGGCGATGGTAAAATCGATCTCATGACCGACTGCCGATATTATGGGAATAAGGCAACGAAAAATCGCTCTGGCTACACCCTCATCATTGAAAGGGGCAAGGTCTTCCAGCGATCCCCCTCCCCTGGCGATGATGATCACGTCGATATCCCCCACGACCTGCATATCGGCAATAGCCCTGATTATTTCAGGGGGGGCTTCGATGCCCTGAACCCTCACGGGGGCAACGAGAATATCCACAGAAGGAAAACGCCGCCTGGTGATATTGAGGATATCCCTGATTACCGCTCCCGTGGGAGACGTGATCACTCCGATCCGTCGGGGAAGAAAAGGGATCGGCTTTTTTCGAGAGGGATCAAAAAGACCCTCGTCCTGGAGACGGGCTTTCAACTGCTCAAATGCCTTCTGGAGGGCGCCCAGTCCCTTCGGCTCCACCACATCTACAATCACCTGGTATTCACCCCGCGGATGATAGACACTCAGTCTTCCCCCACAGATGATGCTCATCCCCTCTTCCAGATCGAACTTTGGAGTTCTGGCCCGGGAGAATGGTCTTTGTCCCGGATAAGATTTGAACATGACGGCCCTGATCTGGCTTTTCTCATCCTTGAGGGTAAAGTACACATGGCCCGATGCGGGCCTGCGCAGGTTGGAAACCTCCCCTGCCACCCAGAGGCTGTCGAAACTCATCTCCAGGAGGCTTTTGATATTCTCATTCAACTGCGTAACGGTAAGTATTTCCTTCATATGATGTGCAACTACCAGATATTAGAACCGCTGACAAGAGTGATTTTCATGGACGCGGGACCCGCGCATCGTTATTGGGTTTTTGAAAGTCTCAATTGACATTTGTTCTGCCTTGGTTTAATTATCCATGGATGAAATTTATAAGAACGTATACAGAGGAGCGTATGAAAAAGAAAGGTTACCTGAAGACACCGGTTGAGCATATCGATATAAAATCGTTCAACGCAATAGATATCATAGAGGCTATGCGGGGTATGTCTTTTTCGGCCAGAGATTTGGCCGTGGCTGCTGATATTTATGACAGGATGCTCAGAGATGAAGAATGCTCCGTCATTCTAACGATAGCGGGCAGCACAAGCGCCGCGGGTTGCATGCAGATCTACGCTGACCTCGTGAAACACAACATGGTGGACGTAATCGTCGCCACGGGCGCCACGATTGTCGACATGGACTTTTTTGAAGCATTGGGATTCAAGCACTACCAGGGTACACCGCATGGTGATGACCGTGAACTGAGAAGATTATACATAGACAGGATATACGATACATATATTGATGAGGAAGAGCTCCAGGCCTGCGACAAAACGACTGCGAAGATTGCGGACTCACTGCCGCCGGGACCTTACTCTTCCCGGGAGTTTATCCACGAGATGGGAAAATTCCTGACAACAAACGCCGTGAAAAAGAATTCCCTGGTTCAGGTCGCGTATGAACATGACGTCCCGATTTTTTGTCCCGCCTTTTCCGACAGCAGCGCCGGATTCGGTCTCGTGCTCCACCAGTACCGCCGCCCGGAAAAGCACGTATCCATAGATTCCGTAAAGGATTTTCGTGAGTTGACCATGATCAAGGTCAAGGCGAAGACGACGGGGCTTCTCATTATCGGGGGAGGGGTCCCTAAAAACTTCGCCCAGGATACGGTAATTTGCGCCGAGATTCTGGGATTCGATGCCCCCATGCACAAGTACGCCGTCCAGATCACCGTGGCTGACGTGCGGGACGGGGCCTGTTCCAGCTCCACACTCAAAGAGGCGACGTCATGGGGAAAGGTGGACATGGCCTTTGAGCAGATGGTCTTTGCTGAAGCAACCACTGTATTGCCGCTCCTTGCCAGTTACGCCTACCACAAGGGGAACTGGAAGAAACGAAAGAAGAGGCTGTTTGCGAAGATGTTCTAAGAAAAAAGGGGGCAGGCTATTTTTTCTTGCATAAAATTGCCTGTCCCCTTTTGAATTCTGGTGGAGATGAGGGGGATCGAACCCCTGACCTCGGCATTGCGAACGCCGCGCTCTCCCAGTTGAGCTACATCCCCGTTCTTGAAATCCCGTCTCATCGGAAATTCATAGATTGTTCAACAACATATATACGATCACCGCGATGCCTGTCAAGCAATAGTTAACAAAAGGCTTTTCATCTTGACAAACACACCTCCATTTCCTATACTTCGCCCGGCAGAATGGGGAGATTGGTAAAATATCTAAAGTTGAAGCCGACTTCTTCCGAAGCATTTATAGATTCCATAACAGATCACTCACGTGTTCATATTGAGTAATCACCAAGGAGGCCTTTTATGGCAAAAATCGACGCCTTTTTCCAGTTGATGCATGAACAGGGTGCGTCAGATCTCCACCTCGTGTCGGGTCAACAGCCTGCCCTCAGAATAAGGGGGGAGATGGAACGGATAAAGTTCAATATACTGGACAATGACGAACTGAAAGCCATGCTGTATGAGATAGCACCCGAACACAAGATCAAACAGTTTGAAGAAACGGGAGATATGGATTTTGCGTACGAAATACCTAATCTTGCCAGGTACAGGGCCAATTTCTTTCAGCAAAAATATGGTGTGGCGGCGGTTTTCAGAGAAATCCCGAGTAAAATTATGACGGTTCAAGAGTTAGGACTTCCCCCTGTGCTCTCAAAGCTGGCAATGTTGCCTAGGGGACTTGTACTGGTTACCGGACCAACCGGGAGTGGAAAGTCGACGACTCTTGCCGCTATTATAGATGAAGCAAACCGCGTTCGGAAAGATCACATCATCACCATTGAAGACCCTATCGAATTCGTTCATCAAAGCCAAGGCTGTATCGTGAATCACAGGGAAGTAGGATTTCATACCAAAACCTTTTCCAATGCACTTCGCGGCGCCCTTCGTGAGGATCCGGACATAATCCTCGTCGGTGAAATGCGGGATATGGAAACCATATCCCTTGCTGTGGAAGCAGCGAATACAGGCCATTTGGTTTTTTCCACCCTGCACACCTCAAGTGCTGCCAGGACTGTCGACCGGATCATCGAGGTGTTCCCCGCCGAGGAGCAGATGCAGATCAGATCCACGCTTGCAGACGGAATACGGGCGGTGATATCCCAGGTTCTTTTTAAGCGAATTGACAGGAAGGGGCGATGCGCAGCCCTGGAGATTATGATAGCCAACGCAGCGGTCCGTAACCTCATCAGGGAATCCAAGACCTTCCAGATTCCTTCAATGATACAAACAGGAAAGAAATACGGCATGCAGCTGCTGGATGATAGCATCCACGAACTTTACAACAGGGGATGGATCGGTTCAGAGGACGCGTATTTGAAAGCGAACGACAAGGGGAGGTTCAGGCCGATGTTAAAAGCCCCACCGTCCGATTTTACAGAGGCCTAAGGGTATGGTTGCGGTTACCGCTTCCACATGACATCTCACTACACCATATTGAGGAAAAGACTATGAGAAAACAGGAAATCGATTATATACTGAACAAAATGCTGGATTCTCACAAGGATATTTCTGACCTGAATTTTACTGTAGGAAGGCCACTACAGGTCATAAGTTCAGGGGTACTGAAAACGGTTGAGATTGAGCCGCCTTTTAACAAGTTAACTCCTTTTCAGACAGAAATATTTGCCTTGAACCTTATTAATAACGACCGCCGCCTGATGAATATCCTTCTGGCAGAGGGGTCCTGTGATACCTCCTACGAACTTCCAGGGAAAGCCCGCTTCAGGGTGAACATCTTTTCACAGCGCGATACGTACTCTATCGCCATCAGGAAACTGGAATCCAAAATTCCCACCATCCAGGAGTTGAACTTACCGGACTCTTTTTTTAAAATGAGCCAGGAGCTGAACGGGATTATCCTCATCACCGGCGCAACAGGAAGCGGTAAGTCAACCTCACTGGCGGCAATATTGAATGATATTAATGAACACAAAGCGGTTCATATCATTACGCTCGAAGACCCGGTGGAATTTTCCCATTCCCACAAGAAATCGACATTCAACCAGCGAGAGTTGGGTAAAGATTTTGAATCTTTTTCTATTGGTCTCCGTGCAGCCCTCAGGCAGGCGCCCAAGGTTATCCTCGTTGGTGAAATGAGGGACAGGGAAACCGTGGAAATCGCGCTTAATGCCGCAGAAACAGGGCACCTCGTGATGAGCACACTCCATACGATGGATGCCGGACATACCGTGAACAGAATTCTGGGTATGTTCAATACGGAAGAAGAAAACCAGATTCGCATTCGCTTTGCCGACACGGTACGATGGATCGTCTGCCAGAGGCTGTTGCCCAAGGAGGGTGGAGGTCGTGTTGCAGCCTTTGAAATAATGGGCGCCAACATCAGGGTACGAGATGCCATCCTGCATGGTGAATCAGAAGGCAAAACTTTTTACGAGATTATTCAGGCCGCTAAAGCGTTCGGCATGATTACATTCGACGATTATATCGTTGATTTATACAGACAGGGATTCATCACGGAAGATACTGCCAAAGCCTATGCATCCAACAGAGGAATAGTAGGCCGCGGTATCGATGCAGTGAAAAGTGAAAGAGGAGAGACTACGACAGATCTCGTGGGCAAATTGGAAGTAGACAAAGGTTACGGTAAACCAAAAAAACCGTGGTAGCAAAAGTGGTATAAGGAGAATGCCATGGAAGAAGAAAAAATCACTAAAAGCGAACCCGCATTTGAAACATACGACGCAGCGGACAGGTCTTTTGATTTTGTGGGAGCAGATGTTGACACTGCATTAATATGCGAACCAAATGCTGATCTCCGTGAAAAGATTGATGCTGCAGTAAATTCACTGGGGTATCAGATCACCGCGCCGGGATCGGTGAAAGATGCGCTTAAAAATTTGCGATATCACGTATATAATATTATAATTGTGAATGAAAATTTCAGCACCGATAATCCTGTCAATAATGAAGTGCTCAATTACCTGGCCAACCTTAATATGAGCACGCGCAGACAGACGTTTGTCGCGATGATCAGCAACAGATTTCGCACCGGAGATAATATGGCAGCCTTACATCACAACGTCGACTATGTCATCAATATTAAAAATATCGATGATGGAGGCCAGATAATCATGAGTGCCATAGCCGATGCTGAGGAATTTTATCACGTTTTTAAAGAGACCATGAGAAAGAAGGAGCGGGGCTGATTTCTCATTTCAGAGCGTTAGCCTTCTGATACGCCTTTTCAGATAGATCAAAAAGGCCAAGCTCAGCATAAGATTTTGCGATGTGGATATAATAAAAGGGATTGTTACTGTCCGTTGCAATGGCTTTTTGAAAGGCATCTATCGCTTGCAGATGGTAATTTTCCCGGGTAAGGGTGTTTCCCAACCTATTGTAATAAGCACCTCTGAAAATATTGTCAAGTTGAACAGCCTTTTCATATGCGTCCAGCGCTTCATCAATCTTGCCCATCTTTACCAGGATATCGCCAAGACCGCAATGGTACATGGGCTCATCAAACCGGTTTTCAAGACATTTTTTGTAAGCATTCTCGGCCCTTTCATAATGTCTCGCATCTAAATATACATTCGCCAGCCTGTTATAAAAGGAGCCCGCCTCAGTAGGATCAATCTCAACAGCCTTTTTGTAAGCTTCTTCGGCGCCATCGAAGTCTCCATTCGCGATACGCGCATTCCCGAGATTACAATAGGCAGCTGATGCATCTGGTTCCATCTCAGTCATTTTCATATATACTTCTATCGCCTTCTCTGCCCTGTCCGCCTTCAGATAGGCATCGCCAAGATCATTAAGAAATGCTGTATCATCCGGTTGGGCGGTCACTACCTTCTCACAAATATCAACAAGGCGCCCATAGTCTCCTTTTTCCTTATAAATCCTGACCAGCTCATCGAAGGCAAATCCGGTAAAAACCTTTTTCTCCAGTTCAGCCGTCAGAAGACGCTCAAAACACCCGATGGCATCATCTATTCTCCCGCCGTCATGATAGGCCCACGCCAGTGAGAGAAGAAAGGAATCTTCACCCGGATGCATGTCCACTAATTTTTTATAAAGAACTATTGCATCCTCATACCGCTTTGCTTTCACGAGATCTTCTGCAAGGCAAAGAAAATATTCTGTATTCCCTTCTTCTCTCATACACACTCGGTAATCTTAACAGCTACTGCACGATTTTCCACATGAACTGCCGGTTTCCAAACTGGATGACACTTTGAATCCCGATCCTCTCGGGGTAATAATAAAATCTACAGTAATCGGTTTAACGAGCTCAAGCAGTTCTTTGTTGATCATGAAAGTGATTCCATCTTCTTTAAACACTTCATCGCCTTCTCTTGACTCATCCAGAGCCATTCCCAGAGAGGGACCTGATCAACCACCCTCATTCATCATGAGCCTGATGGTATGCTCTTCACCTTTGTCCTTAAGAAACTCTTTAATCATCTCTATTGCTTTTTCCGTTACCTTAAACATTGTTGACTCCTTTTACCTGCTTCTGTGTTCATTCATAAATGACTTTACCTAACGTATACATTAAAAATATTTTGTCAAATCATTTTTAAATTATACCCCTCTTCCCATAGATAGTCATATTCAACACAGGTATCATAACTTTTCATTGACACACAGCGAATGCTTGCCTATATATTATCAACCCATACCATGCCTGATAGACATAGCCTTTACTGGATTCAAGGGCATCCCGTTGTTTTTATATCTGTATTGGCCGGAGTGTATCCCGGCACACGGGGGAGCCCTAAGGAACGCAATATGATACAGAGAATCTCAGGTACAGAAACATTCTAAACTACACATCTCTTTCTACGGAGGTCACACATCATGTCTGAAACATCTCCTTACTATGACATATCCTGCCGTTATTTCTATAAACCGGGGGGTAAAAATACGAAAGCAGTCCTGGAAGCCGTCTCCAGGAGGGCAAGGGAGCTTTCCATTGGAAAAGTTCTTATCGCCACGTGTAGCGGGCGTACCGCATTTGAAGCATTAAAGATTTTTCACAAAGACATCAGGATTATCGCAGTAACTCATGTTACCGGTTACGAGAAACCCAATTGTCAAGAGCTGGAAGAGAAGGATCGCCGGGAACTGGAAGCACAGGGTGTCACCGTTCTGACCTGTCAGCATGCCTTCGGCGGGGTTGGCCGTGCCGTGAGGAACAAGCTTTCTACATACCAAGTTGATGAGATCATGGCGTATACACTCCGGATATTCGGTCAGGGGACAAAGGTTGCCATCGAACTGGCCTTGATGGCTGCAGATGCCGGCGTTGTAAGAACTGATGAGAATGTTATATCCGTGGGAGGAAGTGCGAAAGGCGCCGATGCGGCCATTGTGCTCCAGCCAGCCAACAGTTCGCGTTTCTTTGATCTTAAGGTAAAGGAAATAATCTGTAAACCTGGAGCTTTTTAATGTAAAAGGAGAGGATTCATGAAAAAATTACTCACAATAATCCTTATCTCAATCTGGTCGTGTCCTGTAGTATCTATGGCTGAAAACTATACTGTCACAGGCGACATGGGGGCGAATATCCGCTATGAGCTTCAGGAGCAGGTTACCGCAGGTGAAGGAATTCAAAAGATGGTCCTCAGTTTTGTGGTTCCTCAGAGCTTCCAATCCCCCACTACACGTCAGGAAATCAAAGATTTCACCCTGACTTTTTTCCCCGAACCTGAGGACAGAAAAATCCACACAGACGGTCGGGGTAACCAAATCATTGTCGGCACATGGACAAAACCTCCGCATGTGATAGACGTGCGCCTTTCCTGCAATGCTCTCAGTGAAACGAATCTCCCGGCCCTCACGACACAGGAACCATTTCCTCTCGCAAAGGTAGATCCGGATTTGAAGGATTATCTGAGGCCAACAGAGCAGGTGCAATCCGATAACGCCAAAATACGCAAGCTGGCAAAAGAACTTACATCTGGCGTCAAAACCGAGTTCGATGCAGTGCAACGCATCATTTCCTGGGTAGTTGATCACGTCCGCTATGTAACGCCTCCTGTCAGGTATGATGCCCTCTACGCATTGGAATCGGGTAAAGGTAATTGCCAGAACTTTTCTCATCTCAGCGCAGCCCTGCTCCGGTCTTCCGGCATACCTGTCCGTATCGTCAACGGAGTTACATTCAACCAGCCTTTTGATATAGCCTGGCAAAAAGGAACCCTGACCTTTAAAATGGGGCAGGGCCGTCATTCATGGATTGAGGTATGGTTTCCAGAGCTTGGCTGGATACCTTTTGATCCCCAGAATACCATGCTGTTCGTTTCCACCCGCTATCTGCGTATAGAAGTTGGTGTCGATAACAATGAAACAAAAAACGATGGGCTCTTAAAGTGGGCACAACTCAGAGAGGCCCAAAAGCCAAAACTTCAGGAGACAATCGCCGGCAATTACAATAGCGACCAGATTAACGTGAAGGGAGACCGACAGACATACGGCCCTAAAAACCTTCTCCTTTCCCCCTTAGTAAAAGCAGAGTTCAAGCAGATTGCAGTGCTTCCACCGCCTCCTCCGCCTCCGGTAATATCTGAAGAGCAGAAAAAGGAGTTTCGTTACGAAGTACCCTTTCTCTTTGGTAACCTGGAATTTCCTGAAAATATAGATTTTGCATTTCCGAGGGCGACAAAGGCCTCGGGGATAAATCAATATGAGATGTCCAGGAACTTTCTCGTGGAAACCGCTGAATATGTGACAACCAACCTTACCCAGTATGCCCAGGTTGTTGTTTTGAAAAAACCGGTTAAGCTCCAGAAAATCGGACTGGCACTGCATAACTTTGGTGGCGATGGCTCGCTCTGGGTGGATGTCTTTGAAGATAACCAGGGGAAACCGGGAAAACCTTTAAGCACCAGTGACTTCATCAACCTGGATCAGCTCTCTCTTAAACCGGGATACAGATGGGCGGATTTTGATTTCAGCCGTGACAATCCTATTCTGATGCCCGGTTCCTATTGGATAGCCCTGGGTTTTACAGGGGGCCCCATCGTCAACTGGTTTTATACTTATGGAAAGCCGGTCGGACCGGTAGACGGCACGCGCTATAAAAATGTTTTCCAAGATGACTGGAGCGGCGCCTTGAGTTATGAATTTAATTATCGGGTAATCGGCTTGACGGTTAAGTGAACTACCACCGGCTATTGCCGGTGGCTTCAGGGTTCAAGGATTCAAGGGGTCAAGCGATAAGAAAGAACATTTTCCTAAACACTCTCGAATCCTCGATCCCTTGGAGCGCAAAAAATCACAGTAAAGTCTTCGCCTATGGGCAAGAGTTTTCTCCCAAGCCCTCATCGGACAATACTGTTGTCACTTCCCCGATCCTCTCTGTGTATCGTTTTGATCACTTATAGTATTATGGACACAATTCAAACAGTAGTATGCAGTCCAGATAAAGCAACACCCGGAGTGCATCAATTCATAACGCGTGCAGTTTTCACAAGTCTGAATCCCGCACAGTGAGCATGTGGCAAAGACAATCGGGTTCCCGCATATCCCGCATGCCTTATCATTTTCCATAATGGTATATGTCCTTTGCAGAGGTTGTCTTCAATGATCCCGATCAATGACGCGGATAACTTGCCTGATTCCGTTTTCCATATGTGGAGCGACAAAAATAGAGATTGCATTTCCACAACAGGCGTTCAGGGACACTATGGCGAATGGATTTCTCTCATATCCTTCAATCCCGGCCAAGATTATCACACTTTAAGAAAACACTCTCTCTGTGTCAAGAAATGAAAAATCTTTACTATGCGAATCATTGACCAACCACTCTCTCCCCTCTTTAATGTATTGGGGGATTTCTTTTGACAAAAGACACCTTTTGCTATACTGATCTTAACAAAAAAAACTTCCTATCAAAAACTATTCCAGACAAAGCAGAATATGCAATATCCAAACTTTATGAAAAAAATGAATTGTGATGTCGTTTGCACCGTTTTCTTCGCAATCATTCTTATTATTGTTTCATGCACGCCAAAGCCTGTAATTACACCGCCGCCAAAACCAGCCAAAATAGCGCTGGTCCTTGGGGCAGGTGCATCCAAGGGTTTTGCCCATGTTGGCGTCCTGAAAATCCTTGAGTCCCATAACATACCGATCCATATGATTGTAGGCACAAGCGTCGGGAGTTTTGTAGGGTGCCTTTATGCCTATGGATATGATGCATATCAATTGCAGACCATGTCTTTCTCATTGCAAAGAGATGATCTTATTGACCTGACAATTCCTGACAACGGCTTCGTCAAGGGAGAAAAACTGGAAAGTTATGTAAACTGGGCATTGAAGGATACTGTCATTGAAAAACTGCAGATTCCTTTTCATGCCGTCGCTACCAATATAAGAACAGGGGAAGAGGTCGTCTTCGGTACAGGCAACACAGGAACTGCGGTACGGGCAAGCTGCTCCATCCCTGGTATATTCAGGCCGGTACAAATTTCCGATAATACCTATGCGGACGGGGGTGTGGTGAGTCCACTGGCCGTTGACGCGGCACGAAGATACGGCGCCGATGTTGTTATCGCCGTTGATATTTCATCGTGCATTGATAATTCATCACCCAAGAGCACTGTTGAAACCATACTGCAATCAGTAAATATTATGTACGGAAGAATGACTCAGGTACAAATCGGCAGGGCGGACGTAGTGATCAAACCAAATGTGGGACATATAGGATCAGCCGATTTTTCCAAAAGGCATGAAGCCATCCTGGAGGGGGAGAAAGCAGCCATGGAAGCACTCCCCAGGATCAATCAAATCATTACAAGCCTCAGGCAGGCAGGCAGGATTCGGTAAATCGTTATTTTCGCGGTATGCGTTAGAGGACACAATAAAAAAACTTGACCATTCAATTCATTCATGCAAGTGTAGTAAGCAATGTATACACATAAAACCCATTACTGATCAGCCTGTCTGAATACATCTTTTCCAAAGAAACCTGGTCCATATAACCCGCCTACCTATCATTGTCATGGAACAGCAAAAATTGGAAGGTTCCACGGATGTGATGGTTCCTGAAGAAGCCACAATCGAGGCACCCTGAAATTTAATGGTAGATATGAATTTGAATACAATAACCATTCATGGCGAGGAATGCCCGCAACAGGAAATCCGCTTTTTTGTCTGTCCAAGGGACATACCATACAAATGGAAAGGAGTTAATGAATGAAACAGGTAAGTACAGGCGATAATGTGAAGGTGCATTACAAGGGAACGTTTGATGATGGTACCGTATTCGATTCCTCCCTGGATTGTGATCCTTTGGAATTTACAATCGGTGGCTGTCAGGTCATTCCCGGGTTTGAAGAGGCTGTTATGGGAATGAGAACGGGAGAAACAAAAACCGTGAGAATCACTTCCGACATGGCATATGGCCCACACAATGAAGAAATGGTCGTAGTTTTTGGCCGGGATCAGCTTCCTGCCGATCTTGAGCCGAGTATCGGCCAGGTGCTGCGATTCCGTCGTAATGACGGTCACATTATCGAGGTGACGATAGTCGATATGTCTGAAACAAACGTTACATTTGATGGAAACCATCCCCTGGCAGGGAAAGATCTGATTTTTGAGATCCAACTCGTGGAAATTAATTAATCTACTTTTTGCAATAATTCTTGCCGTGTGATGCGGAGATGATATAGCCGGGTCAGTAAATGCAGAAGGGGAAAAAGAAAGGGTGGGTGCAGAATGCAAGGATGCAAGCTTTACGTCGGGAACCTTGGATATGGTGTGACGGTTGATCAACTTCAAGAACTCTTTTCCACCTATGGAACTGTCCAGCACGTGAATATCGTCGAGGGGAGAGGATTCGGGTTCGTAGAAATGTCCAATCAATCAGAAGCTGAAAAGGCAAAAAAAGCATTAAACGGCTCTGACTTCAAGGGGAGGTCATTGAAGATCAACGAGGCTCTCCCTGATCGAGGAAAGCAAAAAAGAGACTATAGAAGGTCATAGGGTAACAAAGTTGATAGTATAGAAAATACTTGACTTTAAAAATGGGCCATTATAAATATACACACCCCTAAGCTAAGGCATTATTTTTTGGTTATTTGCAGTTCAGGGGAATATAAAAGTTGGGTAGAAGCATTTGAAGTATAAGTTAAACCATCATGGTTTCCGGAATTATGATGGATTGTTCTTTCTGTCATCGTGATAATCCAACTTTTGAAAAATCTAAGAAAGGAGGATGCACACAATGTCAGAAGGAATCGTTAAGTGGTTTAATGAGAAAAAAGGCTTCGGATTTATTGCCAACGATGAAGGTGGCGATGTATTTGTCCACTTCAGCGCCATACAAGACAGTGGTTTTAAGACACTAGCTGAGGGCCAGCGCGTCAAATTTGACGTTCAGCAAAGTCCTAAAGGGCCGTCTGCTGTGAACGTGAGGACAGCCTAAGAGAATATTCTGCAAAACAAGAGGCACTCCTGTAAACACCTGCGCGGGGGTGCCTTTTTCCATTTGCCGGCATCTTTGCGCAAACTACCGAAAGGAGACAAAACAATGAACAAAAAATTATACATCGGCAATCTTTCTGGCAATGTTACCGAAGATGATTTAAGGGCGAATTTTTCCGCCGCAGGCAAAGTTCTCTCCGTAAATATTATAAAAGACAGGTTGACCGGTCTCTCCAAAGGATTCGGTTTTGTGGAGATGGCCTCCGAAGATGAAGCAAAAGAAGCAATTCAAAAATTTAATGGTGGCCAGCTTGATGAAAAAACAATTGTTGTGAGTGAAGCCAGACCGAAAAAGGATAGAGACAGAGGAAGAACACGACCCTACCCTTCAAACTCCGGTGGAGGTTTTAGAGGCGGTCGCGGCAAAAGGTAGTAAATTATACCTGCTGTACACGTACAGACGGCAATCATCCTTATATCTTTTTTTCTTGCCCTTTCATGCAGATACTGAGAGCGTTGAGAAAAACAACACTTTGTAATTTTAAAAGAAATATCCCGGAGCCTGTCTTTAATAAAATATTTACCACTCCTGATTAAAGCATCCAAAGAGAAATCCATACTCCCCCGTAAAATCAATATTGAGTGATCTCCATCACAGTTTTTTGCCCACTTTTGAAGTAAATTTCCACCAAAAGGGCGTTTCAAACACAGAGTAACACAAAAGCTCTTACAATAAGGGGGAGAAAAAAATGGAAACAATATTATCAACAGAAATCGCAGTATCAATCGCTCAGGTACTTACTCTAATATCACTGACAACCTTCGCATTGGTTTTCGGTTACCCAAGACTGGCCCTGGTTCTTAACTACTGCTTTTTAATTTACTGCTGCTACTTCTCGAACTCGCTACTCTTGAATGACGGTGCATTAAAGTTCGACAGCGCCACCTTTCCCTATCTGGGAATCGGTCTCGCTATCCTTCTGCTTGCTATGATGGGCCTTGTCCACAGCCGGGAGTGAAAAACCCAATATCTCGAATTCACTTCTATAAGGGTTTTTACATAATCCTTCAAGTGCAGAGGCAATGACCATGAGTGCCTCCTACAGTCCTGCTTTGCAGGCGGTTTTCAGGATGCACTTACGGTCAAACATTCAGCGGATACCTCTGACAGAGGGTTTTTACTTCTTCTGCAATCATCTGAAGTTCAGGTATACTTTTAATTTTCTCTTCAAATGCAGCGGGTTTCAGCTCACAGTAAGGCGCAACGAGTTGAATGACGCGGTCAACCCACAAGGCGATCTGATCCATCTCCTGTTCCTTCATACCACGGGTTGTGATAGTCGGTGTACCCATACGCAATCCTGAAGGATTCATGGGCGATCCCGTTTCATTGGGAACAGAATTGCGATTCATGATGATGCCCGCCTGATCCAGCGCTTTCGCGGGATTACGACCGGAGAGATTCCTGCTTCTCAAATCAATCAGTACGAGATGTTTGTCCGTTCCACCGGTGACAACGTCATACCCTTTTTCCATGAACCTCTGCGCCAGCCTCTGTGCATTTTTCACTACTTGGAATGCATAGTCCTTAAATGCGGGCGTACATGCCTCTTTAAAACACACCGCGAGGGCCGCAATGGTGTGTTCGAACGGCCCTCCCTGCAGGCCCGGGAACACGCCGAAATCAATTTTATCCGCCAGATCACCTCTGCACAAAATCACGGCACCACGGGGCCCGCGGATAGTTTTATGCGTGGTAAACGTGACAACATCGGCTTTCCCGATGGGTGATTTATTCGCACCAGCCGCAATGAGACCAGCTTCATGGGCTATATCAGCAAGATAATAGGCATCCACTTCTTTCGCTACAGATGCGAGGGCCTCATAATGAATCTCGCGCGGATACGCCGTACCCCCGGAGATAATTATTTTTGGACGATACTCTCTGGCAAAAGCCCTGATTTTTTCATAATCAAAAAGCCTCGTATCACGCTCTACTTTGTACTGCACCACCTTAAAGAATTTTGACACGATGCTGACCTTTCTCTTTCCTCCCAGATAAATGGATTGTTCTATCTGCCCTTCCAGTCCCTGCTCATCCTGTTCGGGAAACGACCAGCCATGAGAGAGGTGACCGCCATCCGGCAAATACATGCTTAAAATAGTATCACCCGGCTCTAAAAGAGCATTATAGACAGCCAAGTTTGAATTGGCACCTGCCAGCGGCTGTACATTTACATGCCAATCATCGGGAAGAGAAAATGCCTGCCTCGCTCTCTGCTGACAGAGCTCCTCAAGACTGTCTGCGAACTGATTTCCTTCATAATATCTCTTACGGGGATATCCCTCCGCATACTTATGCACAAATACAGATGCCAAAGCCTCCCGCACGGCGGGACTGGAAAAATTCTCAGATGGGATCATCGACAGTTTGTATTGCTGCTTTCGCTCTTCCTGTTTGACCAGTTCATACACTTCAGGATCTTGTTTCTGCAACTGTGGGAAATCCATGAATTCGTCCTCCTCAAATCTCTTCAAAAAGTGCGGTCACTATACATTATAGCGTTGATTATCACAAGGGGACGTTTTGAAAAGATTTGTTCCCTTTGTAAAATCATTTTTTATAGCTGTTCCCTGCCTTATGTGCTAATAGGTCGCCTTAAACATTCCTCTCTACACATTGAAAGGGCTTATTTCAGATTATACTCATGGATAAAGTTATTTCAACAACCGCCACCATCAGCCATAGATTCGCTATAGTGGTGCTTACAAGTATGGTTTTTTCCGGTGCCCTTCTTCTTTTTGGGATGGAACCCCTCGTAGGACGACTGCTGACCCCTTATTTTGGCGGGGCAGCCCATGTCTGGCTCACCTGCCTCATGTTTTACCAGGCTATGCTTCTTATCGGTTACTTATACGCCCATCTTTTTGCAAAAAAAATAGGGGGCTGGCACTTGCTTCTTCTGGCCATTCCCCTGATCAACTTACCACTGAATATCCATGCGGAGCCTGATCAGCACGCCCCGCTTCTCAATATCCTATCAATCCTTTTGGTACATGTGGCGCTGCCGTTTATTGTCCTTTCGACAACAGCCGTGGTTGCCCAGCTGTGGCTCTACCGTTCTTCCGTTGGGAAATACTACGAGCCGTACCCTCTCTATGCAGCGTCTAACGCAGGTTCCCTCATTGCACTTGTGGGATATACGTTCATCGCTGAACCACTGATTGGATTGCGAATACAGAGTCTCATCTGGACCGGAACATACGTCGTGTACGGAATGCTTGTGGCAGCAGCCTGGTTTCTGCTCCGGCCCGAAAGAGAACAAGAAGCGCTGAAACACGAGAACCGTGTTGTAATTACTAATGAAACCATCGCCACAGATACATATGCGCGATGGCTGCTGCTAAGCAGTCTCCCTTCCGCGTTCCTCCTTGCTGTTACCAACTTTATTGCGTTAGAAGTGGGATCCTTCCCGCTGACATGGGTCGCGCCTCTTGCCCTCTATTTAGGAAGCTTTATTGTAACTTTCCGCACCGGCGGCGGAGTTCCCCGTTATTTAAAGATCCTGTGGCCGGAAATCCTGCTCATTGACTTTGCCCTCTATCTCTGGGGCCCTTCACACTGGCTGGCCATTATCGGTCATCTTGCTGTGTTCTTTTTGATCTGCCTTGTTGCCCACGGCACCCTCTACGAACGCCGTCCGCCTGCAGGTCTTCTCACGAATTTCTATCTCATAATCGCGTTGGGAGGATGGATCGGTGGTGCCGCCATCAGCCTTCTCGCCCCTTTTCTGTTCAAAGGTCTCTTTGAATATCCAATACTTATCATACTATTTAGCTTTGCTTTCTGGTGGTGCGGTGACAAGTCTTTCGCCCTTTACCGGCCCGATACTTCACGTCTGGCTATGGGTGGTCGTGTTCTGATTATCATCGTTATGCTCGTATTCATTGGCATGGAGAGCTGGGCATCATGGCGGGAGCCGATCATGTTTCGTCACCGTAACTTTTATGGAACTTACCGCATTAAAGACGAACCCTTGATTGAAGGGATGTCGGGAGGGCTGAGAAAGCTGCTGCACGGGAGGACTCTCCATGGATCGCAGCTTCTGGATCCGGAATTGCGAAAAACTCCTGTTTCCTACTTTTATCCCGGGGGAGGAATTGCCATGGCCTATGAAACAACCCCCGCACCACGGAAAATCGCCGTCCTTGGACTTGGCGCGGGTGCTGTCGCCGCATACGCGCAACAGGGTGATGCTGTCACCTATTACGAAATAGATCCCGATAATGAAAAGATTGCCCGCCAATGGTTCACGTATCTTGATGACTCTATGGGGAAAATCCGTGTGGTTGTCGGTGATGGCCGCCTGTCTCTGCAAAAAGCGGTTCACGAAAACGACGGTTACGACATTATCCACATGGATGCCTTTACCGGTGACGGTATCCCGACCCATCTCCTGACGAGGGAGGCTATGGAGATATACCTGAGCCGGCTCGCAGAAAACGGCGTAATCATATTTCACGTTTCCAACCGCTACTATGAGCTGCGACCGGTTATTAAATCCACTTCTGCCGGGCTCAATCTGTTTGGCGCCATAAATGTACCGGCAACGAGTGACAAACTGACATATTACCAGAATGCCACATGGTGTGTCGTCCTCGCGAGGAACCCTGAACGACTTCAGCCGTTGGTAAATAAGGGTTGGATAAGACTGGGGAAGGATGATGGCCTGAGTGGGTCCGCACCCTGGACTGATGATTACATCAATATCCTTTCTCCATTGATAGAAAACCTAAGGTATAACCTTATCACAATCACAGTCCCATAAGGACACCCAACACATGGTGATATTTTAAAAAACATACAACAAAGCAAGAGGATAGGTAAAATGTCACAGGATATCGACAAAGCAATTGAATTGATCAAGAGATTTTCAATCTTGAATAATGAGTACAAAGAATTAGGGGAGCGATTTCAGCAGATAAAGGAGAGATTAACCGAAATAGAATTTGAACTATCGGAAATCAGAAACTACTTATATCGAGACAGATCAAAGGAATTTATCCTGGATATCTCCGCCATAGTAAATAACATGATAGAAGAAGATGAAACGGGCGAATATAGAAAAACTTTACATGAACTCAAAGAGATCATTGACTTGTGGCTGAGAGATTACTATCACTATATCAGGTATGGTACCAATAACCTCTCACCTTCAAAGAAACGTTCATAACGAATATTTCTCACACAATAGATACACCGCACCATCAAGCCCCCACATAAGCCCTATTCGTATACGACCAGGAAACTTACTTGTTTTTTTTGGGCGCGACCATTTCAATAAGCCGATACCTATCATAGTCTTGCTTCGCCTGTTCCAGTAGAACCGCGAACTGCGCGGGATCTAAAATTCGGCAGTGCCTCGCTCCTGAACGGCGGTATTCGGAATCGTCAAATCCGTGCAGCATCCGTGGTATGGCGCTAAGACCGTTGGAAAAGCGCAGGTTGAATCGGAGCCCTTTCACGTCAATCTCGGAAATAATCTTCTCCAGGGATTCGTAAATATCAAGCAACGCATCATCATTTCTGGAATAGATGGCCAACACCCTCCCTTTTTCCGGCCGTTCATAGATTCCTCCAAACTTTCCGTAGAATCCATGAGAGGGGTACCGCTTCGCATCATCAAAGCGGTTTGTAAAACACATCAACATGAAATAGAGGCCGGTTAGGGGAGAACCGGGAGCCTCTTTTTCAGGATATGCCGTCAGTACTACTTTATTGTGTTGTATCACCACTTCGCGGGGAAGGTAGTAACCATTTTCCCTCGCCAATTTGTCGATATGGCCGACGTCGTACAACATGTCTTTGATGTCGGTTCCCTTGGGAAAGAATGTTACATATGTCCAGCCCCTTTCATTACCGATTTCTATTCCCGTATCTATCGTGTCATTATCGATCAGCTGCCTCAGATCTCCGTGCGCATCACACCAGTCAAAAATAAGCTTTCGTTTCCCCGTTTCCATAGTTTCTCAGGTCTCCCGTTGATTACCTAATAGGAAGTGAATCATGTTCTTTCGAAGGAACATAGTATCTGAAAACCTTCATTGATATCCATGAAATGATTGTTGCAGATTTCCGCACATAGACGTTACTTCAAGACGATCTTGCTGTCTGTGGAAAGCGGCCCAGGAACGATTATTCGGGATTGCTCATCGCGCTGCATCTTTTTCGCTTCCTCAACCATGCCTTCTACATACTCTTCCATGGCCTGAGGAAACCTTTCCATTGCGCCCTGAAGGTTTTTCGCGTCGATGGGAAATTGGATTGGTAGTGGCCCATGCTGCGAGATCAACTGTGTCTGTCCAAAGAAAATTAATTTACGGCTTTTGTCTATTTCCCCATTTGCCTTCACCGGCGTGAGTTTACGGATGCTGCCGGTCTGCAAATCCGTAAAATTTTCATCCTGGTAAAGATTGGCCTGATTGAATTTAACTTTTTTCCTTGTCGTTTCCTCTATGAAAGTCATTTCGTTCTCCCGATCTACGTAGTTGTTGTCCTCAATGAGCCGGACGCACATCTTTACCACATTTTTTTGTACAAATACAACCCTCCATGCACATCATTCTCTCTCCCCACAAGAACATGCAAGGGAAGGTTCATCAAGAACGAATGAGAAATAGCATAGTACTTGTTGTATCGCGTGATTGAAGCTATCCGTCGTAAACTGCGGAGCATCTTCGATCCATAGGGGATACTATTGTTACCCATTCGCTCGCTGCCGGATTCACGATCATAGAAAAAGGGGATCGCCTTAATCGGCTCACCCCTTGTACATTGCTGGTAGTCCCAAGGGGAGTTGAACCCCTGTTTCCGGCGTGAGAGGCCAGCGTCCTAACCACTAGACGATGGGACCATGGTGTGCGTAAAATGGAAGGTGTTTTTTAGTCAATCAGGACAGAAAAGTCAAGATTAAAAAAATCAAGCTCTTTTATTAATATACTCAATAGCCCTATTGATCCTTTGTATCACCCTCTCCTTCCCAAGGGTAACCATAATTTCATCAATGCCGGGACTCACAGTTTTTCCTGTAAGGGCAACCCGGAGCGGCTGGGCAATCACTTTCAGCTTGAAGCCCTTCTCTTCAGCTATGGAACGCAGAAAGGTCTCTATTCCTTTTTTCGTATAATCCTGCAAAGAGAGGATCCTTTCCGCGACCGTTGCCAGGTGCTCCACTATCTCCGCTTTCAGGAATGATTCCGCCGCGTCGCTTTCATAGGCAACATCATCCATGAAGTAAAAGAGGCTTGATTCAGCAAGCTCCACAAGGGTCTTCGCCCTTGATTTTACATCATCACATATATGTATGAGAAAATCCTGATCCTCGGTAGTGACTCCTGATTGCTGCCAGAATGGTATCATCTCCTGCACGAGTCTCTGCGAAGAAGATTCTTTGATGTAGTACTGATTCAACCAGAGAAGTTTTTCCGGATTGAATATGGCGGCAGATTTCCCCACGGTTTCAAGAGTAAAAAACGCTATGAGTTCATCTAAAGTAAATATTTCCTGGTCTCCGTAAGACCAGCCGAGCCTTACCAGGTAATTGACCATAGCCTCGGGCAGATACCCCATATCTTTGTAGGCCATTACTGATGTAGCCCCATGCCGTTTACTCAGCCTCGTTTTATCTGACCCCATGATCATGGAAACGTGTCCGAAGTGGGGAACCTTATACCCTAATGCTTCATAAAGGAGGATCTGCCGTGGCGTGTTGTTCACGTGGTCATCTCCCCTGATCACATGGGTTATCTCCATCTCCGCATCATCCACCACTACGGCAAAGTTGTACGTCGGATAGCCGTCCCGTCTCTCTATGATCAAATCATCGAGTTCCTCGTTATTAAATGTAATGATACCCTTAATCAGATCGTTCACTATGGTTACACCCGAGGGAGGACACCGGAAACGCACAGCCGCTTGTGTGGTTTTAGGAAGGTTTTTGTCACGGCATGTACCGTCATACTTCGGCTTTCTCCCCTCAGCAAGGGCCCGCTTCCTTTTTTCATCCAGTTCGTCCGGAGTACACACACAGTAATAGGCCTTGCCTTCGTCGAGGAGCTTCTTTACCATTGCTCTGTGCATATCCACTCGCTGCGCCTGGAAAAAAGGCCCCTCGTCCCAGTCAAGCCCCAGCCACGTCATGGCATCGAGGATCGCGTTTGTCGACTCTTCCGTCGAGCGTTGCTGATCAGTATCCTCTATTCTGAGAATAAATTGACCCTTGCAGTGCCGGGCATAAAGCCAGGCAAAAAGGGCTGTTCTCGCACCTCCAATATGCAGAAATCCTGTAGGAGATGGGGCAAAACGTGTCCTTACTTTCTCTCTTTCAGTCATTTATTTAACCATGTCCGTGAGTTTGATGATTATCCTTATATGGCTGCAATCCTCCATTTGTCAAGCCGGATTTAGAACAGTAAAATTATACTTGACAACCACACCATTTTATAATCTACTCAGCACCTTACATAACATGACTCGTCACATGTCCGGGATTCATTAAAAATATATTCTCAGGTAAATAATTAGGGACACACAGTGAAAATTATTCTTAACAATATCCCGGAAGAGGGACTGAACCTTCATTTTCATAGAGATGGCGATTGGTTCCGGAACCTTTTGCCCAAGAGGGAGAAACATGATTTTTCCCTTCGGGATGTTGATGTGAGCTGTACTGCCAAAAGAATACGTGAGAATGTGCTCATTGAGGGAAATCTGGAAACTATTGTGGATTCGAATTGCTGCCGGTGTCTGGAAATCACACAACTCCCGGTAAAAAGCACCTTCAGATACACTTTCGCCCCGGCGAAAGACGGGGACACGGAAGAAGAGGAACTTGCACCGGAAGACCTCGAATACGGATATTATCATGATGATGTGATCGATCTGGATACGATTATATTTGAGCAAATTATGCTGCAAATACCCATGAAAGTTCTTTGTACAGACACATGCAAAGGTTTGTGTCCGTATTGCGGTAATAATCTCAATGTGGCAAGTTGTGGTTGTCATGCGGACAGGGTCAATGAAAAGCTGGCTGTTCTGAAAAACTTTAAGGTATCGGATAATAAATAAATTTTTATAAAGGAAAAAATATTATGCCAAATCCAGTAAAACGACATTCAAAAACAAGGAGAAAGAAAAGGAGATCACATGATTTTCTCAAGCCTGCTATGGCTTCTGCATGTCCACAGTGCAGTGAACCGAAGCTGCCTCATCATGTATGTCAAAATTGCGGGACTTATAAGGGGCGGCAGGTAATTCCTGTGGAAAAGATCTCCTAAAAATTTCAAGTTGGCTGTAAAGAGCAACTACGGAAGTGTTACGGCTTATAGAAGAATCTGAAAGTACCGGACTCCCGTCTAGACGGGAACGGCTATTGTAATCAATAAGGGTGAATTTCAAAGTTCTCATAATGACGGTATCATAAACAGTGTATACGCCTCGGGAGGGAGTGTTGATGAAACTCGAAGACAGAGTCATAGAAATAATCATGGAACATCTGGATGTCACGCGAGAAGAATGTGTACCGGAAGCATCCTTCATCGATGATTTGGGAGCCGATTCGCTCGATCTGGTGGAACTGATCATGGAAATGGAGGAAAATTTCGAATTGCAGATCGCAGATGAAGAGCTGGAAAAAATCCGCACCGTACAAGACGTGATCAATTTTCTCAGGAGCAAAGGTATACAATAATTTGGACACACTACAAGGAGAATGCGCACCTCTCAAAAGAAGGGTCGTCATAACGGGAGTTGGTGCGGTTACGCCCCTCGGTAACTCTGTAAAAGATACCTGGAAGGAAATCTGCAAGGGAACATCAGGAATAGGAAGAATTACGAAATTCGACTGTACCCGTCACGCAACAAAAATTGCCGGGGAATTGAAGAATTTTGATGCCCTCTGTTTTGTCAGCAAAAAAGAGCTTCGCAAGTTTGACGACTTTATTATCTTTGCCCTGGCAGCCGCGGAAATGGCCGTAGCAGATTCAGCGCTTGTCATCAACAAGGAAAATGCGGAGCGCGTCGGCGTCATCATAGGTTCGGCAATCGGCGGCCTTGCAACTATGGAAAAAACAGAAGATACAATACTCCGTGGGGGGCCCGGAAAAATATCCCCCTTTGCCATTCCTGCCGTCCTTGCAAATCTCGGCGCCGGCAATGTTTCCATCAGGTTCGGAGCGAAGGGACCCATACATTGCCCCGTCACAGCCTGCTCTTCCGGAACAAACGCTGTCGGGGATGCCCTGCGCATCATCGCCGGTAATTATGCAGATATAATGATTGCCGGAGGAGCTGATGCGGCAATCACGCCCCTCGGCATCGCCGGGTTTAACGCCATGAGGGCCATATCCGTGAGAAATGATCAGCCCGAAAAAGCAAGCCGTCCCTTTGACAGAACCCGGGATGGTTTTGTAGTGGGAGAAGGGTGCGGCCTCGTGATTTTGGAGGAACTTACTTCAGCTCTGCGCAGGGGCGCCAAAATATACGCGGAAATGGTAGGCTACGGATCGACCAGCGACGCCTACCATCTGGCACTGCCCCCTCCCGGACACGAGGGAGCGGCCAGGTGCATGACCGCGGCCCTCCACGATTCAGGAATGAGTCCTTGTGATATCGACTACATAAACGCCCATGGTACTTCAACACCGCCGAATGACCTCTACGAAACGCAGGCCATTAAAACAGTCTTTGGTGATCATGCCAAAAAAATTCCTGTCAGTTCAACAAAATCCATGACCGGTCATCTCCTCGGCGCCACAGGGGGCGTGGAGGCGATTATTTCCGCCATGTCACTTCATGAGGGCATCATTCCACCTACAACCAACCTGGATAATCCCGATCCTGAATGCGATCTAGATTACGTCCCGCACACATTACGAAAAAAAGATATTACAACAGTCATGTCCAATACATTCGGTTTCGGCGGGGTAAATGCCGTACTCATACTAAAGAAATTCGAAGAGCAGTGACACTATGGCCAAGATAATTTTAGGTTCCGACCATGCAGGGTTTCCATTAAAAGAAACTATCAAGCAGTATCTTGCCGGCATGGGATACACAATTACGGATGTAGGTACCGACTGCACAGATAGCGTTGATTATCCGGACTTCGGCATCAGGGTTGCTTCGAGGGTCTCTTCCGGAGAGTTTGACCGGGGGATCCTCGTATGTGGTTCCGGTGTGGGTATGGATATCGTTGCGAACAAATTCCCCCACATAAGAGCAGTCATAGGCCTTGATGAAGTGACAGTCCGCCTGAGCAGGCAACACAATAATACAAACATCCTCGTCCTTGCCGGCAGACGCACAGATCAGGCCTTGGCACAATCAATCACCCGGGTATGGCTGAATACAGAATTTGAAGGAGGCCGCCACCAGCGAAGGCTTGATAAAATCGGGGAGTTGGAAAAGCGGCTTTTTAAGTAAACGACACATGGCAAAGACAGCATCACATCAGCCCCAAACCGGGGAAAAGAATCAGAGGCCAGGCTGGGATCAATATTTCATGGATATTGCCGATCTCGTCTCGAAACGTGCCACGTGCCTGAGACGAGCCGTGGGTGCCGTTCTTGTAAAAGACCGCAGGGTATTAGCTACAGGATACAATGGAGCCCCTTCAGGTCTTCACCATTGTCTGGATATGGGCTGCCTGCGTGAACAGTTAGGCGTCCCTTCAGGAGAGCGTCACGAACTCTGCCGTGGACTCCACGCGGAACAAAATGCCATTATTCAGGCGGCTCTCCATGGAGTCAGCGTAAACGGATCAACCCTCTACTGTACCAATCACCCCTGTATCATATGTGCCAAGATGATTATCAACGCAGGGATAATAACAGTAGTGATCAAGTCACATTATATGGATAAGCTCTCGGAGGATATACTGAAAGAAGCCAGCATAAAGGTGGTACAATTATGAAATGTCCTTTTTGTGCAAATGTTGAAAACAAGGTTATTGACTCCCGCATAAGCAAAGACGGCGATGCCATCCGGAGACGGCGCGAGTGCGTATCCTGTGGCAAACGATTCACAACATATGAAGTTGTAGAAGAAGTGCTCCCTACAGTAGTGAAAAAGGATGGCCGCCGGGAACCATTCGACAGGACAAAAATACGTTCCGGCATCAAAAAGGCCTGTGAAAAACGTCCCATCAGCACCGATGTGATTGAAGATATCGTTGACAGAATAGAACGCAGATGCCAAGAGTACCCGGATAAGGAAATCCCCGCATCTGTAGTCGGGGAACAGGTAATGAAGGAACTCCAGAACCTTGATGGTGTTGCGTACGTCAGGTTTGCATCAGTATACAGAGAGTTTCGCGATGTTGGCGATTTTATGGATGAACTCAAGGCCTTTCTGGGTGTCAAAAAAGACAACGGAAAATAACCACTCAACTCCACAATCAGCAGGAAATCGAACGGTTATGTTCACAGGAATCATTGAAAGCATGGGCGCAGTGAGACGCATCACCAGGAAAGGTGAGGATGCCCAGCTTTTCGTCGACACGACCATGAATTTAGATGATGTAAAAATCGGTGACAGCATCGCCATAAACGGTGTCTGTCTCACCGTAACTGATAAAACAGGCAGCATTTTCTCTGCAGATGTATCGGCAGAAACCCTGGCCAGGACAACTATAAAATCGCTGAAATCCGGTGAAATGGTAAACCTTGAAAAATCCTTGCGGCTGAACAGTTTTTTAGGAGGCCATCTTGTCCTCGGCCATGTGGATGGGTTGGGAAGGATTCAGGAAAAGGTAAAGAAAGCCAACTCTATTCAGTTCGGCGTGGAAATCGATAACGAACTCTGTCGTTACGTCGTAGAAAAGGGATCGGTTGCCGTGGACGGGATAAGTCTCACGGTAAATAGATGTGAAAAAAATAGATTTTATGTTAATATCATCCCCCACACAGCCCGGAATACAACATTAGAATTTAAAAAAGTTGCCGATCCGGTGAACATTGAAACGGATATTATTGCAAAATACCTGGAAAAACTCCTTAATCCGCGCAAAGGGATCGATATGGATTTTCTTGCCGAGCACGGATTTTTAAAATAAAAAATCCTTCCTCGTCCTTATACTAAAGGGGGGCGGGGAATGTAACACTTAATGAGGAGACTTTTACACAAATTCTCATTTCGTCATTTAGCCCGAAGGGAAAAATCTTATAAGGCCTTATACATTATAAGATTGTCACGTCGCTTCGCTCCTCATAATGACGCAAGGTGAAGATTTTCGTGTTTTCAATTTAATGAATAGATAGGTGTTAAAATGAGTGTAAGTACAATAAAAGAAGCCATAGTCGATATAAAAAGTGGCAAAATGGTTATTCTGGTAGATGATGAAGACAGGGAAAACGAAGGTGATCTCTGCATGGCAGCGTCATATGTCACGCCGGATGCTATTAATTTCATGGCTAAATATGGCAGAGGTCTCATTTGCCTTTCCCTCAATGAAGAACTTGCTGACAAACTGAATCTTTCCCCGATGGTATCGGATAACCGTTCCCGTTTTGGTACTGCCTTTACCGTATCCATAGAAGCAAAGCGAGGTGTAACCACAGGTATTTCGGCTGCTGACAGGGCAACAACGGTGCAAACAGCCGTCGCTGACGATGTTACTCCTGACGATATCGTGAGCCCCGGGCATGTCTTTCCCATACGGGCGAAAAAAGGCGGTGTATTGGTAAGAACAGGTCAAACGGAAGGTTCAGTAGATCTTGCACGATTGGCCGGGTTGAAACCTGCCGGCGTAATCTGTGAAATAATGAAGGATGACGGTACCATGGCGCGGATGCCTGATCTGGAAATCTTCGCCAAGAAACATGGATTGAAGATAGTGACCATCGCCGATCTTATCCAGTTCAGGATGCAGCACGAATCCCTGATTAGAAGGGCGGCAGCGGCAACCATACCAACCCAGTATGGCGGTCAATTTAAGGTCATTGTGTATGAAAATGACGTTGACGACATGAAACATGTTGCACTGGTCAAGGGAGACATTGAATCGGAAGATGAGATTCTGGTGAGGGTTCACTCAGAATGCCTGACCGGGGACGTCTTCGGATCAGAAAGGTGTGACTGCGGGTATCAGCTCCACGCTTCCATGAAGATGGTGGAAGACTCAGGAAAAGGTGTTATTGTGTATATGCACCAGGAAGGAAGAGGTATTGGACTGGTAAACAAAATAAAGGCCTATGAATTGCAGGAACGCGGCAAAGATACGGTCGAGGCCAATCTCACTCTGGGATTTAAGGCAGATTTACGGGACTATGGAATTGGCGCCCAGATACTTGCCGATTTGGGTGTCAGGAAGATGAGGCTCATGACCAATAATCCCAAGAAAATTGTCGGTCTCGAAGGGTATGGCATAACCATCACCGAGCGAGTTCCTATCGAAATAAAGCCAACCGAAAACAATATTAAGTATTTGACAACAAAAAAGAAAAAGATGGGGCATTTGTTAGAAATATAGGAGAATGAATCATGCCGAAAACAATCGAAGGGAAGCTCGTCGCCAAGGGTATGAAATTTGGTATTGTTGCCAGTCGCTTCAACGATTTTATTTGTGGACGGTTGATTGATGGCGCTGTTGATGCTTTGACAAGGGCAGGGGCGGATGAAAAAGACATCCAGATTTATAAAGTCCCCGGTGCATTTGAACTGCCCGTAATGGCGAAAAAGCTTGCAAAGAGCGAACGCTTTGATGCAGTCATCTGTCTTGGTGCCGTGATCAGAGGGGCCACACCCCACTTTGAATACATAAGTGCCGAAGTCACCAAGGGGATCGCGAGCGTCGGTCTGGAAATGGAGCTACCCGTAGCCTTCGGCGTACTGACCACAGACACCATTGAACAGGCTATTGAAAGAGCAGGAACAAAGGCAGGGAATAAGGGATGGGATGCCGCTATGTCCGCTATCGAAATGGTAGATCTCTTCAAAAAAATATAGCCATACTATCGCCGCTTTTCTGCAGGCGGCAGGGTATAATTCTCATAAGGCTATTCAATACCGGCACATACCTTCCCTGTTTTCAATGTCTTTAATGTATTGCATTGCAGGTATCTTTTTTCGTAATTGGCATACGCAGCTCCATCATATACGACATCTGATGTAATATCACCAGAGGAACGAATGCATCAAAGAAGAAAGGCAAGAGAGATTGCCTTACAGGTTCTTTACGCGATAGATGTTTTACATATCGATGCCAAAGAGGCTATCACGCTCTTCTGGAATAACTTTCAAGCGACGGAAGACTCCAGAAAATTCTCAACACTTTTGATCGAAGGTGCCTGGGACAATAGAGATCAAATAGATGATCTTATACGCAGTTGCTCCGAAAACTGGTCGCTGGAACGTATGTCGAGAGTAGACAGAAACATACTCCGCATGGCCGTCTATGAGCTTCTTTACTGCCCCACCATACCCCCAAAAGTGACTCTGAATGAAGCTATTGATATAGGTAAAATGTATGGCTCGGAAAACTCCGGTTCTTTTATAAACGGTATTCTTGATGCCGTGTATCTCAAATTATCTAAAGAAAGTATAAAACAGGATGTCGATGGAAGCAACAATTCATGAGGATTTGATTACGTATTCTTTTCGAGACAATCATCTCCATCACAGGGGGACCCTTAATTCTGCGGTGAACAAAGGGGGAACATTATTATTCCTTATGGATGGAAGTTTCTCCGCAGTTTTCTGTGGAGAGCTTCAATATGTGGAGGCTGAATGAATCATGGAAGACAAGTATAAACCCCAGAAACTGGAAAAGAAATGGCAGAAGATATGGGAAGATAAGGGCATTTTCAAAGTCACAGAAGACACCGGTAAAAAAAAGTACTACCTTTTGGAGATGTTCCCTTATCCATCCGGAAAAATTCATATCGGTCATGTACGAAACTATACTATCGGTGACGTCGTGGCTCGCTACAAACGGATGAACGGGTACAATGTCCTCCACCCTATGGGCTGGGATTCTTTCGGTATGCCCGCGGAAAATGCGGCTATCGCCCACGGAATTCATCCGGCAACATGGACGAACGAAAACATCTCCTATATGAAAAAACAGCTCAGGGAGATGGGATTCAGTTATGACTGGGACAGAGAACTTTCCACATGCGAGCCGGAATATTACCGCTGGGAACAACTGTTTTTCCTCTGGATGTACGAAAAAGGCCTCGCCTACAAAAAAAGCTCTATTGTAAACTGGTGTACAAACTGTCAGACTGTTCTTGCAAACGAGCAGGTGGAAGCTGGCCAGTGCTGGAGATGCTCCACGGAGGTCGAGGAAAAATATCTCGACCAGTGGTTTTTCCGTATCACGGACTATGTAGAAGAGCTTCTCGATTATTGCGACAAGCTTCCGGGATGGCCGGAACGGGTCATTACCATGCAGAAAAACTGGATCGGTAAAAGTTTCGGATGCGACATCCTGTTTCCCATGGCAGACGGCAACGGAATGATTCAAGTCTTTACGACACGACAGGACACGGTATATGGAGCGACGTTTATGTTGATCGCCGCAGAACTTCCACTCGTAATGGACCTGGTAAAAGGGAAACCGATTGAACATGAGGTCAGGGAATTTGTGGAAAAGGTTAAAAAGCAAGATAAGCTCATGCGGACATCGGAATATTACGAAAAAGAGGGTATATTTTTAGATGCGTACTGCCTCAATCCTCTCACAAAGAAGAAGATGCCCATTTTCGCTGCAAATTTCGTTGTTGCCGAGTACGGAACCGGCTGTGTCATGGCCGTACCCACCCACGATCAGCGGGACTTTGAATTCGCAAAAAAATTCAATCTGCCTTTAATAGTTGTTATTCAGCCGCACAATAAACCGCTCAATGTCAACACCATGACGGAAGCCTATGTGGGCGAAGGCATGCTCGTCAACTCGGGACAATTCAACGGTATGGAAAATTTGAAAGCCCTTGACGCCATTGCCGAATATCTGGAATCTGTCGGTCGAGGCAAAAAAACCATCCAGTATCGCTTGCGAGACTGGGGCATTTCCCGGCAGCGCTACTGGGGGGCTCCGATTCCCATCATTTACTGTGATACCTGCGGTACAGTGCCGGTTCCGGAATCCGAACTGCCCGTCATACTGCCCCGCGAAGTGGAGTTAACGGGAGCGGGAGGATCTCCTCTGGCGAAGTATGACGCATTTTCAAAAACCATCTGTCCCAAGTGCGGCAACGATGCAAAACGGGAAACGGACACCATGGATACGTTCGTGGAATCTTCCTGGTATTATGACCGCTTCTGCTCCCCCCATTGTGCAGAAAAGCCTGGTCTTGATACGCAAAAGGTCCATTACTGGATGCCGGTGGATCAGTACATCGGCGGTATTGAACACGCGATTCTCCATCTTCTCTACTCGCGTTTCTTCACAAAGATGCTCAGAGATTATGGTGTTCTGGATTTCGATGAACCATTTACGAATCTCCTGACCCAGGGAATGGTCTGCAAAGAGACGACGCGTTGCAAAGAGCACGGTTATCTCTTTCCCGATGAAGTGAAAGAAGGAAAATGCACCCGCTGCCAGAATGACATAACAATCGGAAAATCGGAAAAAATGTCCAAATCCCTGAAAAATGTCGTTGACCCTGATTACCTGATAAAAAATTATGGCGCCGATACAGTCAGGATGTTCTGTCTTTTCGCAGCCCCCCCGGAAAAGGATCTGGAATGGTCTGATCAGGGGGTAGAGGGATCATTCCGCTTCCTCAACAGGGCGTGGAGAATAGTGATTGACTATCTTGAGGATATCAAGGATGTCAAACCATTCGATGGCAGCCTTGATATTGAAGGGGATCTGAAAACTCTGAGGCGAAAAACCCACCAGACGATAAAAAAAGTAACGCGCGATATTGAGGACAGGTTCCATTTCAACACAGCCATAAGCGCAGTCATGGAACTGGTGAATGCCCTGTACCTGTTGGAGCGACCGGTCAGGGATAACATAACGGCCCTGTCCGTCGTCAGGGAAACCATAGAAACCATTATTATGCTGCTGGCGCCGATTGTTCCGCACATCACCGAAGAGCTCTGGACGGCATTAGGACACCATAGCGATTTGGCCGACGTCCCCTGGCCCGCATACGATCATGAAGTTGCCGCCGAAGAGGAAATCACCATCGTCATTCAGGTAAATGGCAAGGTGAGAAGCAGAATCGTTGTCTCTGCCGATGAGGAAGAGAAAAAAATCAAGGACCTCGCCCTCAATGATGAGAAAATCATGAGCCATATTTCCGGGAAAAAGGTTTTAAGAGAGATTTATGTCCCCAAGAAGCTTGTCAATATCGTGGTTCAGTAACACACGCGGGAGCGCAATTTCCCGCGATAACAGCCCCCTCCCTGCAACCCTCCCTCTCATCGGGAGAGCGAACGATGGACGTGCTTACTGCATACGCCGCTCATCCATTCACATACACATAGTAACACTCATCATGCTTCTTATGACTTCCCTTCTCATCTCGGGTTGCGGTTACCGCTTCAGTGCCGGCGGTGAATATATCGACAAAAAAATCCGAACGGTGTTCGTAGACAATTTTGCCAACAGAACTAGTGAGGCCTATATTGAAAACACCTTCAGAAACGCCTTCATCAATCAGTTTACTACAGGGGGCAGGTTCACGATTGTGGACAGCAGAGAAAAAGCAGATGCGGTATTCAGGGGAAGTATTGATAGCCTCACCACCGCGCCCCTGTCTTACCAGAAAAGCAACCTGGCCGCGGAGGAACGGACAACGGTTATCATGGAACTTGCCTTCGAAGAGCAGGTCACCAAAAAGAGTATCTGGTCCAATAAAACTTTTTCCGGTTACCAGGACTATGCCACGCCCGATCTGAATTCTAAAGAAGTAAACCGAAAAAATGCCCTCATCAAGCTGTCAAGTGATACAGCCGAGAGGGCATACAGATTAATGATGTCAGGCTTTTAATAGGGTTACGGAACGCATTTCTGTAGATGCGAAATACTTAAGACAAGGAATTATCCTTTAAGAGAATTCACCTTCTTCGTCAACCTCGATATCCTTCGCGATGCTGTCTTTTTATGCAATACGCCTTTGGAAGCAGCCTTACTGATCGCAGGTATGGCAACGGCAAGAGCGCTCACTGACGCTGCTGTATCCTTCTCTTCCACAGCATTCAGCACCGATTTCATACGTGTTTTTACGCTCGATTTTACCGATGCATTTCTCAGACGCTTCACTACATTCTGCCTGCTTCTCTTTTCTGCGGATTTGTGTGTAGCCAAAGATTTATCCTCCTTTTTACGTGTCTCATTGTGTGGGAGGATTTTCTATATGAATTCGTGTATCCTGTCAAGCGTAAAGTAATCACAAAGCGCTGACATATCTTTACTTGTTCGTCTTATCATGTTGACTTTTCTCACTTTCGTCCGTACTATGGATGAGCTTCAGCGATCGTCCCGGGAGCGGTCTTAATCTGGAAAAGCAACGATGGGGGCAAAAGGAGGTACCGATGGAAAGCGTAGTGACGAATCTTCTTTCTGAAGTAAAAAAACAGGGAAGAGTGCACCTTACAGAGGTGGAAAGCAAGGAGGTCCTGAAGGCTTATGGCATTAAAGTCAGTACCGGCTATGTAGCAACGGATCAAGACACGGCAGCCACTGTAGCCAGCTGGTTAGGTTACCCGGTGGTGATGAAGATACTATCTCCGGATATCTCCCACAAGTCCGATGTGGGGGGGGTCAGGGTAAATATAGATTCCCCGGAGGCTGTGCGGAAGGCATTTTCCGAAATTACTGAGAATGTGAACATTCATAAACCGGGTGCCAATATACAAGGTATTCTTGTTGATCAAATGGCGCCTGAGGGAGTGGAACTGGTCATCGGTGCAACTTTCAGCCGTCAGTTCGGGCATGCTGTGATGTTCGGCCTGGGGGGAATTTTTATTGAAGTCGCAGGTGATGTGGCGTTCAGACTAGTGCCCCTGACAAGAGAGGATTCTCTCGGCATGATTCAGGAAATCAGGGGAAGAAAAATCCTCGGTAATTTCCGCGGGAAACCGGCGGTTAATGTGAACACTATCGCGGATATCATGCAAAAGCTGTCTCAGCTGTTAATCAATCATCCGGAAATTCTGGAAGTTGATCTGAATCCAGTAATCGCAACCGCAGCGGGCGCTGTCGTTGTGGATGCCCGGATGGCTCTTGGCGAACCAAAGAGAATCTCCGAGACACTATACTCTTCTGAAGAAATTATCACCGGTATGAAGAGAATTTTTTCACCCGCGGGAATCGCTGTCATCGGGGCGTCCAGTGACCCGTCGAAATTGGGGTACTCCACAGTCAAGAACATCATCGATGGAGGCTACAAAGGGAAAATTTATCCCATCAATCCCAAGGCTGAGGAGATACTCGGCCGGAAATGCTACAAGAGCATTCAAGCCATTCCCGATCAGGTTGATGTCGCGGTCATTGTGATTCCGGCGAAGAATGTAGCCGATGCCGTTCAAGCTCTCGGTGAGAAGGGAGTCGCCGGGGCCATTGTAATCTCCTCCGGATTCGCCGAGATCGGCAATAACGAGCTTCAGAGGGAACTTGTCGCGAAAGCCATTGAAAGTAAAGTCCGTATCCTTGGTCCGAATATTTTCGGGATATATTACACCCCGGCGGACCTCTGCGCGACCTTCTGCACACCTTATACGGAAAAGGGACCCACGGCCCTGTCATGCCAGAGCGGAGGTGTGGGCATGGCCATTATCGGCTATAGCCGTTCCCATAATATGGGCGTTTCGTCCATTGTCGGCGTGGGAAACAAGTGCGATGTGGACGAGGATGACCTGATCGAGTTCTTCGGGCAGGACCCAAATACAAAAGTGATTGCCATGCATGTGGAAGACATCAAGGACGGCGCTGCCTTCGTTAAGGCTGCGCAGAAGGTGAGCAGAGAAAAGCCTATTGTCGCGCTTAAGGCCGGTGCCACCTCTCTGGGAGAAAGGGCGGCTTTTTCCCATACGGGAGCGCTCGCCGGAGACGACAGAATCTACAGCGCCGCCTTCGCCAAGGCGGGTATCGTCAGGGTATCCAATCTGGAAGAACTTCTTGATTGCGCCCGAAGCATCAGTAAATTGCCGGTCCCGAAAGGGGAGGATGTATTGATTATTACTGGTGCCGGGGGTTTGGGCGTCCTTTTGGCAGACGCCTGCAGCAGGCATCAGATACAGCTCATGACGCTGGAGAAAGACCTGGACGAGGCTTTCAAAAAATTTATACCTCCCTTCGGCGCGACGGGAAATCCCGTGGATATCACCGGAGGTGAGCCGCCGGAAACCTATGAAGCCACGATCCGGCTTGCCCTCGAAGACGACCGCATTGACGCTCTGATCCTCGGCTACTGGCATACCCTGGTCACGCCACCGCTGGTCTTCGCCGAAACGGTGATTAGAGCGAAGAAGGCCGCCGAGGCATTGAAAGCGCCGAAGCCTATTGTCGCATCCCTTTCGGGCGACGTCGAGGTGGAGCGTGCCGCCTCTCTCTTAGAATCTCATGGCGTTCCCGCGTTCCCATACTCTTCGGAGAAGGCCGTGGTGGTTCTTAGCGCCCTGTATCGCTGGGCCAGAATGGCAGGAAAGATCAGGCCTTGATAAATCGCCCTTTCATAAAGGGGTTAAGATTCTCTATTTATTTGCCAAGCGTGGTCTTCAACGCAGCAAGGAAACGGGTAACGTTTTCCTTCCTTGCCGTATGGCCCATCAAGCCAATGCGCCAGATTTTACCTGCCAGGGGACCGAGGCCACCGCCTATCTCAATTTTGAACTCACTGCGCAACCTTTTCCGGACGGACAATTCGTCAACTCCCTCCGGACTGCACACTGTATTCAGCATGGGCAGGCGAAATGGCTTCTCTACCAGCATTGTGAGGCCCATCCCTTCCAGCCCTGCAACGAGCGCCTCATGACTCTCCCGGTGACGCGTAAATACCTTGTCCGGTCCTTCCTGCAGGATGAGATACAATGACTGGTAAAGGCCATAGAGCATGTTGACCGGGGCTGTGTGGTGATAGATCCGGTTTTCCCCCCAATACTCGCAGATTAAGGTGAGATCAAGATACCAGTTGGGGACTTTTGTCTTTCGGCTTTTAAGCTTGGCCATGGCTTTCTCCGAGAAGGAAAGTGGCGCCAGCCCCGGAGGGCAGGACAGGCATTTCTGTGTTCCGCTATAAAGGGCGTCAATGTTCCAATCATCCATGCGGACTTCCGTTCCACCGAGGCTGGTAACGGTATCCACCAGATAAATCATATCTTTTCCCTTCATCAGTGTGCCAATCTCGGCCACTGGATTCTGCACACCCGTGGACGTTTCGGCATGGACCACGGCTACAATCCGGTATGATGTTTCTCGAAGCTTTTTTGCCACCTCTTCAGGAATCACGGGCATCCCCCAAGGGAATTCCAGGAAATCCACAGCCGCGCCCAACCGTGTTGCCACTTCCCGCATTCTCTGACCAAATACGCCATTGATAACAATCAACACCTGGTCTCCCGGCTCTACAAGGTTTACGAAGCAGGCCTCCATCCCCGCCGATCCGGTGCCCGACATGGGAATGGTGATGGCATTGCCGGTATTCAGGATTTTCCGGAGCATCCCCTTTAAGTCTTCCATTATCTCAAGGAAATAGGGGTCAAGATGCCCGATAGTCTTTCGACTCAAGGATGTATACACATCCGGAGGGACTGAGGAGGGTCCCGGTCCCATGAGCAGTATCTCTTCCACACCTTCCAATAAGTTTTTCATATAATCCATTCCTCCCCGATTTTGTCATTGCGCTGCGTATACCATATCCCTCACATCTTGTCCTCCAAAATAGAATTGTGCCGCCATTCCGGACGTCATCCGGTATCCATTGATTCTATTTCGGGAGTCCCAATATCGAGGGAAAGACATTATATTTTCATGCCTTCGTGATGCTACACGGGGCATCCTGGTTCCCCGAGAAAACAACCAGCAAATAAAAGTATTGCAAAATATGAATATGATCCTACAATACAACGTAGCATGGAAATTGGCAACACCCGATCATCGATTATACTGATAATAACGAGTAGTTACTGAGCGTTTATTGAAGTCGTGATTTGGGGTTAATAGGCTTGTGTAACAGCTTTCTTTTGGAAGTGCGCAATCGTGATCAAAAAAAATGAATTTTGCCGGTTATTGACGCCACCTACTTTATCAATGATTTTCAGTTTTGCATTGGTGTGAGAATTACTCCCTGAAAGCCAGCATCGTCGCCCTCACCAGCCTAAAATGCACTGCTTATTCTCCTAATACACACATTCTTCCAGCGGAAAAGTAACTGCCCGCAAAGCGACAGTAGGAAACTCTGCTCTCAGTCCCCGCACAATATCAAGAAGGCGAGAAATCTCCTCATCAGGCACAGCCATTAAAATGGTTTTGATCCTGCCCGGTGCGCTATGGGTGCCCAGCCTCGTCTCAATTGGGTAGATTTCACCTGTTGCATCATGAAATTTCATATATGACTTATAACCAGCTTGCTTAATGGCATTGGTGATGCGCTCATCTAAGTAATCACCATACACAACAAATAACATTTTCATGATTTCGACCTCTTTTTAACAGGTTAAATGCTTGCATCGTCCAGATAGACTTGAATGGTGGAGACAAAAGAGGTGGCAGGGCCTCAAAACCCTGCCACTCCTTTTTCCGGAACCCTATCGGTAACGGTAATGGCTCCCCATAGCATTGACTTACTTCTTCATTGATTTCTTGAAAATGGCTTCGGCCTTCTTCGCCCTGTCCTCTTGCATCGCCACACTGCCCTCTGCCATCTTTGCGGCATTTTCCGCGCGGAGTGCGGCAGCGTCTGCCTTCATCGCGGCTGCATTCGCCTGGTTCACCTGCGTAGCAACGTCCGCCTTTGCTGCACTGGCTGCCGTCTTGGCATCCTGTGCCGCCTGCAGTGCCTGATCAGCCTTCGCATTAATCTGGTTTAGCTGTGTCTGCACTTTCTCGAGGTCACCCGTCGTTGCACAACCCATCAAACTAACTGTGAGAGCAAGCATGATTGAAAGCACCAAAAGACTCTTCTTCATCTAATCACCTCCTTTTTATTCAATTTACGTTATTATACAGTGACTGTTAAAATTCACCGCTCCTGATTATCCCTATACTTTATCATATTCCCGATGGGTAGCGGCGCTTCTATCTCTTCCTTGCGGGTTTTATCAATATGCTGTCTATTTCCAAATCAATTTTCAAGCGCTTAACGGCATTCTTTGCCTCACCTTTATCATTGAAAGGGCCAGCGATAACGCGGTAGCTATCGCTCTTTGTTAACACCCTTGCTGGGATTGGTGGACCCTGATGGTTGATCATGGCGGCAATCCTCGCCGCATCAATCTCGTTGCGTTCAACAGCGGCTAACACATACCACGCCTCCAATTTATGTTCTGGTATTCGTGGTCTGCCATAAAGTTCTCCCGGGTGCTTCACTTCTACGATTTTCGCAGCTCCATTTACATTACCTTGATGAATCTCGAATACGGGAACAGGAATCCCCCGGGCCTCGGTCAGTACTTGCCCAACTTTCCTCCAGTCAAGCGTGCGCGCCGATTTCTTTTCAATATTTCTCAATTTTGCATATATATTCTCTACCTCAACAGGACCTAAGTCTTCCAAGGGCGCGTGAACTTCCATGTAAACTACTCCATTCCGTTGACCTATGAGATATGGCTGGTTTACGATGCATACAGGTGTATTAACCGGAGTGTCCTCATAGAGCTTCTTCACGTCTTCCGGATAGAGTCTTATGCAGCCATTCGTTGCCCTAAGACCAATGCTGGCTGGCTTGTTAGTACCGTGGATCAGATAACTCGGCTTATTTAAATACAGCGCATATTCCCCCAGGGGATTTTGAGGTCCCGGCGGAACTGAAGCGGGCAGAGGATCTCCTTTTTTGCGATGATCCTTAAGAATTGAGGCAGGCACATACCACGTCGGTCGGATCTTCTTGCGCTCCACATACATTTGGCCCATAGGCGTTGGTCGCTCTGCAAAACCGATACCGACCGGGTAGGTCGATACCGCCAGTGATTTACTATCTCCTTTAAACTGGAAGAGTCTCATCGCGGCTAAGTTGATCACAATGCCTTCTCTAATGACGTCCGGCAGGATAAAACTCAGGGGCAACACAATATTCACTCCAGCCTCAGGCACCCATACATCTACCCCTGGATTCGCTGCACTGATTTCAGTAATTCCCAAACCGAAGTGTCTCGCAATATCCGGCAGCGTATCCCCCTTTTGAAGCCTGACAACTGCAAGCCGGCCAATGACGTCATCATCTTTCGCACCCGAAAAGTCATTTCGCTCGATCTTTTCTTCCGGAGGGCTTGGAATGGATGGGGCTTCCACCTGAACAGTTTTCCTGACAGCACATCCATTGAGAGGTACCATAAAGATGAATATACAGAGAACTATAAGGCGAAGCCCGTTAGATAAGAGTGACAGGTCAATGATTCGGTACATAGGTCAAATAAGGTGCCTTGTTTAATAAAGAAAATTTAGGAACTGTTTTTTATACAACAATGGATCGTAGCAATCTTCACAACTCACCGTCATTACCTTCTCGTGTGTGCCGTAAAATACATTCCGGACGGAACCACAATCAACTGCGGAATGTGCATATCATGAATACTGATAAATGTCATCAACGATTATGAGTTGAAGTCCTGCATTTCGTCGAGGTTGCCGATTTTTGGAGTAAAAGAGGGAGCACACGCTGTATCCACCTGCCAATATTGATCCGGCAGAACGATAAATTATACGGTCTTCTATGGCCTTATCTCAACAATCGTACCGATTGGCACCAGCTTGTCAATTTCCTCTATCTCACTATCTGTCACGGCAATACAGCCTTTCGTCCAGTCATGCCATGTATGAAAACGGTCGATCCACCAGAACCCATTCTTGATGCCATGAATCATGATATCACCGCCAGGAGAAACACCAAGTTCTTTTGCTCGCTTTTTGTCTTTCTCGTTTGGATAGGAAATATGAAGAGATAAATGATAACGGCTGTTGTTGTTGCGTGAATCGATGACGTAGGCTCCCTCCGGGGTTTTGTTATCACCTTCTCTTTCTTTTGGACCATTGGGGTTTCCCCCCAAGGCTATCTTGTACGTCTTGAGCACCTTGTCCTTTGAGATCAACGTCAATCGTCGTGCTTTCTTTTCTATCAGAATCTTATCTGCCGATCCATTCTGGATAGCAAAAGCCCTGCTTTTAACGTCTTGTTCGAGGGCATCAATCTGTTTTTGCTGTTCAAGAATCTTATTAACCTTTCTTGTAACTTCTTGTTCGAATACCTCAATCTGTTTTTGCTGTGCAATAATCCTCTTATCCTTACTATTGACATCATTGACAAAAGATATCATCACTTCGCTGTCCTGTCTGTACCCACTCCCCGGGTAATCCTTTATGAGTTTCTGAAAACATTCCAGAGATTTCTGATAATCTTTTTGCACATTCATAGGATACGCATAAATAACACCCATCTCGAAAAGAACCCTGTCACCCGCCGTGGGATATTCTACAAAAATCTGCTCATACTTGCTCAGAGAGTCCTTGTATCTTCCCTTGCTGAAAAAATCATTCGCTTCTTTGAATGACGGCTTGGCCAGAAATCCCTCATAAAGATGACTGCACCCGCATATTAGCATTAATGTTATTATGATGCAGGCAAAGAAAAAGTAAAAATGCTCACCTCGCCTACTTTGCTTTTTACCCATATACGCCCTCGTGTGCGTTTATACTATGCCTGATGATCACAGGATTAAGTCCGGTCCCCCTTAGTGATCTACCCCAAGACATGTACCATATTCAAAGTAAGAATTCTGCATTTTTTGATTATTACCAATGAAATGTTACATGGCCTAGTACAATAAGAAAATCAACATTACAGAAAGCCGGTCGCATTTTACATAAAGAGAAAATACACTGTCAACCATCATTTTAGTATGTATAGGTTTTTGAAAAGGCAAAAATACAGATTTCAAATCTATTCCCAATGACGACAAAAAGATGGCTGCTCAAAACAAAAGCGGGGACAGATTTCAAATCTGTCCCCGTTCCAGTAATCCATCTCAGATGAACTCAGTGAGACTTCTTTTCCTCACCGGAAACTACCAGCGTTCCTTCGTGCTCCATCTCCTTCAACCACTTGGGATGCTGCTTCTTCAGCCAGGCCCTCGTCACCCAGCCCGTCGTCATCGCCTGCAATGATCCCGGCGACCCAATGGTCCCCAGATACAGGTGCACAAAGAAGAACGGAAAGATCACCACAAACC